>JAGWMO010000024.1:0-48851 GCA_028871675.1 Betaproteobacteria bacterium | reverse complement strand
CAAGTGGTCAACGCCATGTTGTATGTTGCCGAGCACGGCTGCAAGTGGCGCGGGCTGCCCAAGCGGTTCGGTAATTGGCACACGATCTATACGCGCATGCGTCGCTGGACCAAGGCTGGCGTGCTGGACAAGATGTTCGAGGAGTTGCAGCGCGAGCAACTGGTGCGCGTGAAGATCGAGGCGGTGTCGTTGGACTCCACGAGCATCAAGGTGCATCCCGATGGCACAGGTGCTCTAAAAAAAACGGCCCGCAAGCCATCGGCAAGTCCCGAGGCGGATGGAACACCAAGATTCATCTGGTTGCCGCGGATGCTCGCACGGCCATAACGTTCTCACTGTCGCCGGGGCAGGCGCACGACGCGCCCGAAGGGCGAGCGCTGTTGAGCCGGTTGGGCGCTCCGAACCGACCGCTGCATCTGCTCATGGACCGAGCCTACGAAGGCAACGAGACGCGGCAGTTGGCACTCGACCTGGGCTTCATCCCCGTCGTGCCGCCACTGAAGACTCGGATCGAACCCTGGGAGTACGACCGCGAGATGTACAAGCGCCGCAATGAAGTCGAGCGATTGTTCCGGCGCCTCAAGGGCTTCCGTCGCATCTTCTCGCGCTTCGAGAAGCTCGATGTAATGGTCCTCGGCTTCATCAGCTTTGCGCTGATCGCCGATGGGCTGCGGTTGTGTTAACAGGCCCTAGTCAACATGACGCTCCTCCAACGTGCTGCCCAAGCTCATGACCTGTTTGCGCGGTGATCGTGTTCCGTTCGCGGGAACCTGCGTCGCGCTGCAGTTGATGAGCGAGGCCCTCTCCGGTTGACCTTGTCTCGGATTTCGAACCATCGGTCCTGCGCTCGCGAGCGGCGTTGGGCTGGAAGTTTCGGCGAACGCGCTGGTGCCGATGCCAGATGGCATGCCCCCGACCCCGCTCGTCGAACGCTTCGACGGGCTCGATGGTCTGCAGTTTCCGTCGGTTTGCCTCACCCAGCCCCATGCCGAGGCCGCCGTCGCCAAAGTGCTGGGCATCTGCCGAGAGGTGCGCGGTGCGCCTTAGAACTTAAAATCACCAGCTACGCCGGGCGTGTCCGGCGTAGGCACAGAGGCCGATATGCACAACGCTATGGGCAACCTTTGGAATGCGTACATGGCTGTGTACATAACGGGGTCAATGAAGAGATGTCGAGCGAACGAATCACCGATGAAGTCAAGCGGAGAAGGACGTTTGCCATCATTTCCCACCCCGACGCCGGCAAGACCACGCTGACGGAAAAGCTGTTGCTATTTTCCGGCGCGATTCAAATCGCCGGCAGCGTGAAGGCGCGCAAGGCCAGCCGCCACGCCACCTCCGACTGGATGGAGATCGAAAAGCAGCGCGGCATTTCGGTGGCGAGTTCGGTGATGCAGATGGAGTGGCGCAACTGTGTCGTCAACCTGCTCGATACGCCCGGTCACCAGGATTTCAGCGAAGACACCTATCGCGTGCTCACCGCGGTGGACGCGGCGCTGATGGTGATCGATGCCGCCAACGGCGTCGAGGCCCAAACCCTGCGCTTGCTGGAGGTCTGCCGCGCGCGCAACACGCCCATCATCACCTTCGTCAACAAGATGGACCGTGAGGTGCGCACCCCGCTGGACCTGATGGACGAAATCGAGCGCCACCTGGGCATGGACGCCATTCCCTTCACTTGGCCGGTGGGCATGGGCAAGAATTTCCACGGCGTGCTCGACCTGCGTGCCCAGCGCATGCGCGTGTTCCGTCCCGGCGAAGATCGCGCAGTCGGGGCGGATGACGATTGCATCGACGGACTCGATAACCCCGAACTCGCCGCCCGCTTCGGCGCCGAACAGTTGCAGGCGCAGGAAGAAATCAGCCTGCTGGCCGACGCCACGCCCGGCTTCGACATGACGGCGTTTCGCTCTGGGCAGCAGTCACCGCTGTTCTTTGGATCGGCCATCAACAACTTCGGCGTGCGTGAAGTGCTCGATGCCCTGGTCGATCTGGCTCCGCCGCCCGGCTCGCGCGCGGCCATGCAGCGCCTAGTGCAGCCGAGCGAGTCCAGGTTCACGGGGCTGGTGTTCAAGGTACAGGCCAATATGGATCCTGCGCACCGCGACCGCATCGCCTTCGTGCGCGTGTGTTCTGGCCGCTTCGAACGCGGCATGCGGCTGAAGGTGGGGCGCAGCGGCAAGGAGATCCGCCCCAACACTGTGGTCGCCTTCATGTCGCAGCGCCGTGAATTGCTGGAAGAAGCATGGGCCGGCGACATCATCGGCATTCCCAACCACGGCACCCTGCGCCTGGGCGACACCCTCACCGAAGGCGAAACCTTGCAATTCACCGGGTTGCCGTTCTTCGCGCCGGAACTGTTCCAGGCGGTGGAAATTGCCGATCCGCTGCGCAGCAAACAGTTGCGCACAGGGCTGCAGCAGCTTGGCGAAGAGGGCGCCATCCAGGTGTTTCGACCACACTTCACCGGCCCGCTCTTGCTCGGCGCCATCGGTACGCTGCAGTTCGACGTCGTACTGCACCGCTTGAGCGGGGAGTACAACGTCGCCGCGCGCCTCGGCGCCACGCCTTATCGTGTGGCCCGCTGGATCCACAGCGACGACGAACGCGAGCTCAAGCGTTTCATCGACGAAAACTCCCACCGCATCGCCTACGACGTGGTGGACGCCCCGACCATCCTGCTCACCCACGCCGCGGAGTTGCGCGTGCTGCAAGAGCGCTGGCCGGGCATCGCTTTTCACGCCCTGCGCGAACATGCCGGGCGGGTGTTCCAAACCGAACTGACGGCTTGACACAGGTGTCGCCAAACCCCAGCGCCGCGAGGGTTTGGCCCGTGTTGGCCTGGGGTTGATCAGCAGGCGTTTTGACAGCGTCAGCGCTGGCGTTTAGGCTGAAAATATGTCTGCTGCAGCGTTGCCCGACTGTTCTTCTGAGGCCATCGCAAAGTCCTCCCCACTTCCGGCGGGTGACTTCGCTGTTCGCCTGATGGCCACCCGCGCCCTGACGCTCGACCTCTGCGCCAGCCTTGAGCCGGAAGACATGACGCCGCAGAGCATGGCCGATGCCAGCCCGGCGAAATGGCACCTGGCCCACACCAGCTGGTTTTTCGAAACCTTTGCGCTGCTGCCCTTCTTGCCCGGCTACTGCGTGTTTCACGCGCGCTACGCCGAACTGTTCAATTCGTATTACGTCAGCGCCGGGCCGCGCTATGCACGGCCGCAGCGCGGTCTCGTGACCCGCCCCACGGTGGCCGAAGTGCGGCGCTACCGCGCCCATGTGGACCTGCATCTGCGCAAGCTGCTGGACATGCACGCCGGGCTGGACGCCGCCGAGCGCGCGGCCGATGCCCGCAGCGATGCCGGCCCGACGAGTCATCTCCCGCGCGTGCTCGAACTCGGCCTGCAGCACGAGCAGCAGCACCAGGAACTGCTGCTCACCGATGTGCTGCATTTGCTCGCGCACAACCCGCTCAAGCCCGCGTGGCGCCTGCTCCCGGCACCGCCTTCGCAGACGGCGCGGCCTCTGCGTTTCGTCTGCGGGGAGCAGGGCGCGCATGCCATCGGCCACGCCGGCATGGACTTCCGCTTCGACAACGAAGCGCCGCGCCACCCGACCTGGCTGGCGCCGCATGCCCTCGCCGACCGCCTGGTGAGCAATGCCGAGTACCGCGACTTCATCCGCGATGGTGGCTACGACGAACCGCTGCTCTGGCTGTCCGACGGTTGGAGCGCCGTGCAGCGTGAAGGCTGGCGTGCCCCGCTGTACTGGAGCGCCGACGCTGCATCGAGCTTCACCCTGGCTGGCGAGCAGGCGCTCGATCCCAACGCGCCCGTCTGCCACATCAGCCATTTCGAGGCCGACGCCTTTGCCCGCTGGGCCGGGGCGCGGTTGCCGACCGAAGCCGAGTGGGAAGCCTTCGCCAGCACGCAACCACTGCGCGGGAACGGGCTGGACGCCGGCTACTGCCGCCCTGCAGCGCCCTCCCCTGGCCACACCCAGGTGTACGGCGACGCGTGGGAATGGACCGGCAGCAGCTACCTCCCGTACCCCGGCTACAAAGTCGCGGAAGGCCCCCTGGGGGAATACAACGGCAAATTCATGTCCGGCCAGATGGTGCTACGCGGCGGCTCCTGCGTCACCCCGCCGGGCCATCTGCGCGCCACCTACCGCAATTTCTTCTACCCCCACCAGCGCTGGCAGTTCATGGGACTGCGGCTGGCAAAGGACCAGACTTGAAACGCGCAAGCCCGCTGCATGAGCCGCAGGACGTGCCGGAGGATCTGGCGCCGACGTCGCTGCGACTTGCCGTGCTCGAAGGCCTGCTCGACAGTCCCAAGCATCTGCCCAGCGCCTACTTGTACGACGCTCGCGGCTCGGCACTGTTCGAGCGGATTTGCGAACTGCCCGAGTATTACCCCACGCGCACCGAACTGGCCATCTTGCAAACGCATGCGGGCGACATGGCCACATGCATCGGCCCGCGTGCCATCCTGGTCGAGCCTGGCAGTGGCGCCGGCGTGAAAACCGCCCTGCTGCTGGAACGACTGCTGCAGCCCGCGGCCTATGTGCCGGTGGAAATTTCGCCCACGGCCTTGCAGGCGTCCGTGCGAGCCATGGCCGCGCGGTTTGCGCATCTGCCCATCCACCCGCTGCAGGCCGACTTCACCCAGGCGTTCACGCTCCCGCATGCGCTGCGCCGTGGAGATGCCGGCCGTGCGGAGGGCGAGATCGACGGGCGCGTGGTGTTTTTCTTTCCCGGCTCCACCATCGGCAATTTCGATCCGCAACATGCCCAGGCGCTGCTGACGCGCTGGCGCCTGCTGGGCGGGGCCGATGCCGGCCTGCTGATCGGCGTCGATCTGCGCAAGGACGCCGCCGTGCTGCAGGCCGCTTATGACGATGCGCAAGGCGTGACCGCAGCGTTCAACCGCAACCTGCTGGTGCGTGCCAACCGTGAGTTCGCGGCCGATTTCGCGCCCGATTCTTTCGATCATCTCGTCCGTTACGACAGCGTGCAGGGGCGCATCGAGATGCACCTGCGAAGCCGTGAGGCCCAGGTCGTGCATATCGCTGGCCATACGCTGTGCTTCGACGCCGGCGAGACCATCCACACCGAGAACTCGTACAAATACACGCTGGGTGGTTTTGCGGCGCTGGCCGCATTGGCCGGCTGGCGACTCGATGCGCAGTGGACCGATCCACTGCGGCGTTTCGGTGTGCTGGCGATGCGCGCCGCCTAGCCGCAGCGCCAGCATCGAGCAGTTCACCAGGCTCCAGTCATGCGTTTCGGACCCCTCATCCTGCGTGATCTGCGCGCCGCCGAACTGCGGCTGATGTGGCTGGCGCTGGTGCTGGCCACGGCAGCGCTGTCCACCGTGGGCTTTCTGGCGCAGCGCCTGGATGCAGGTCTCAAGCGCGATGCGGCCCAGCTCATTGGCGGCCAGGCTGTGGTGCAGGGCGATCACCCTCTGCCGTCCAGCTTCCTGCAACAGGCCCATGTCGACGGTCTGCACACCACGCAAACCGCGGTGTTCGCCAGCATGGCCGTGGGGCCGGGCACACAGGGGCGCACGCATCTGGTGGCGGTGAAGGCCGTCGGCACAGGCTACCCGCTGCTGGGCAGCATGGAACTGCGCCCGCCCGGCGGGGGCGCGGCATACAAGCGGCGTGCCGCGCCACGGCCCGGCACGGTATGGGTCGATCCCGGCGTGGCGGCGCAACTGCATGCGCCCGCGCAAGGCCCCATCACACTGGGCACGCGCAGCTTCCGCGTCGCCGCCGTCATCACCCGCGAGCCCGATCGCGGCGCCGGCTTCATCAACTTCGCCCCTCGGGTGATGATGAACGCGGCCGATCTTCCCTCCACCGGCCTCATCCAGCCCGCCAGCCGCGTGACGTACCGGCTGGCCGTCGCGGGCGCGCCGACGGTTGCGGCCGGCTTCGCCGCCTGGGCCAAGGCACGCATCGAGACCCAGAGCCTGCGTGGCCTGCAGGTGCTGACCGTGGCCGACGGCGGGCCGGAACTCGGCCAGAACCTGCAGCGCGGCTCGGGATTTTTGCAACTGGTGTCCATGCTCACTGCCCTCATCGCGGCCGTGGCGGTGGCCATTGCCGGACGTGATTTTTCGCGCCGCCGCCTGGATACCACGGCGCTGCTCAAGGCGCTGGGCCTGTCGCAAGGCACGTTGCTACGGCTGATCACGGCAGAGCTGCTGTTGCTTGGTTTGCTGGCTGGCGGCATCGGCATCCTGTTGGGCCTGCTCGGTCAGGCTGCATTGCTGCATCTGCTGGCCGGCGTCGTGGACGTGCGCGGCCTGCCCACGCCCGGCTGGCAGCCAGCGGCCATCGCCCTGCTGGCGGCGCTGGCGCTGCTGCTGGCCTTCGCCCTGCCGCCCGTGCTGCAACTGGCGCGGGTACCACCGCTGCGTGTGCTGCGCCGTGAGCCCCGGGCATTCAGCCTCGCGCCCTGGCTGCTGGGCGTGGTGGGTGTGGGGCTGTTCGTGGCCGTGTTGCTGCTGCTGGCGCAGGACCGCAAGCTCGCGCTCATCGCCCTGGGGGGATTCGTCGCCGCTGCGGTGGGCTTCGCCGTGCTGGCTTTCGCGCTGGTGTGGGGTTTGCGGCGGCTGGTCAGCCAGCATCGCGGCGTGATGGCACTGGCCGCCCGGCAATTGGGAGCGCGCAGCGGGCAGGCGGTGGCGCAGATCAGTGCTCTGGGACTGTCGATGCTGGCACTGATGCTGGTGGCGATGCTGCGCACCGGGCTGCTGGCCGGCTGGCAGGCCACCCTGCCGCCCGATGCGCCCAACCGCTTCGTCATCAACATCCAGCCGCAGCAAGGGCCGGCGTTTCAAGCCGCGCTGAAAGCCGCCAGCATCCAGCGCTACGACTGGTACCCCATGGTGCGCGGGAGGCTGGTGGCGGTGAATGGCAAACCGGTGTTCGGGCGCGACTACAAGGACGAGCGCGCCCGCATGCTCGTCGACCGCGAACTGAACCTCTCCACCACGCCCACCCTGCCGGCGCACAACCGCATCACCGCCGGCAGTTGGCAAGCGACGTCGGGACCGGGCGCGCAAGGATTGTCGGTCGATACCGGCATCGCCACCACCCTGGGCCTGAAGATGGGCGACAAGCTCAGTTTCGACGTTGCCGGCAGCACCATCACCGCACCCATCACCAGCCTGCGCAAAATCGACTGGGGCTCGATGCGGGTCAATTTCTTCGTGCTCATGCCGCACGCGATGCTGGCGCGGCAGCCGGCTACTCTCATCACCGCCTTCTTCGAGCCACCCGCGGCGCGCACCGGCGCTGGCAATCTCGATGACCGCCTGGCCCATGCCTTTCCCGACATCACTCTGATCGACCTCAGTTACCTGCTGACCCAGGTGCGCCACATGCTGGAGCAGGTCAGCACCGCCGTGCAATTCCTGTTCGGCTTTGCCCTGGCCGCGGGGCTGGCCGTGCTGGTGGCCAGCCTGCTCATCAGCCGGCAGGAACGCGAACATGAAACGGCCATGTGGCGCGTGCTCGGCGCCTCCAGCAGCCTGCTGCAGCAGGTGATGACAGCCGAGCTGCTGCTGAGCGGCGCGCTGGCCGGGCTGCTCGGCACGGCGGCGGCGGCCATCGTCGCCTGGGTGCTGGCGCGGCGCGTCTTCGACTTCGCCTGGACACCGTCGCCAGCATGGTTCGCGGTGGGCACGGCCGTGGGCGCCGTGCTGGCGCTGGCCGTGGGCTGGCTGGCCCTGCGCCGCGTGCTGCGCGCACCGCCGCAGCGCACCCTGCAAGCGCTGGGATGAGACCAGGCCGTGCGCTTGCACGACAGTCTGCCTGGGTTTTGCGGCAGCCAGGCGATCGGCGCGGTCGCCGGGCACCTTGATGCGGCACAAAGCCGCTTCGCCCTGGGCGGCGACAATATCAGCATGCGGACTCCTCTCGACCACGCCCGATGAGTGCTCAACCTCCCTCAGCGCCCAAGCCCTACGACCTGCTCGGCGGCGAGCCAGGCGTGCGCGCCCTGGTCGATCGTTTCTACGATTTGATGGATCTGGAACCGGCCTACGCCGAGTTGCGCGCCATGCATCCCAGGCAGTCCGAGCAAACGCGCGACAAACTGTTCTGGTTCCTCAGCGGCTGGCTTGGCGGCCCGGACTTGTATGCGCAGCGCTTCGGTCATCCACGCCTGCGCATGCGCCACTTCCCTTATGCCATCGGCATCCGCGAGCGCGACCAATGGCTGGCCTGCATGCGCCAGGCCATGATGGAGGCAAAGGTCCCCGAGGATTTGCAACTGCGCCTGCGCGCCGCGTTTGCCGGCACCGCCGACTGGATGCGCAACCGGCCCGACGATCGGGACGCGCCACCGCAGCAGCCGTTGGTGCCGCACTGAACTGCACTCCCGCCGCGAAACGGATGGGGTCGAACCTGGTTGGGGACGACGCCGCGCCGGCCCTACGACCCTGAAACGCTAGCGTTGTCGCGTCCCAAGCCCCGGCGCCGCGCACAGCAGCACCACCAAGGCGCCGGCGCCGCCGTCGGCGGGTTTGGCCTGGCAGAACGCCAGCACCTCGTTTTTCTGCACCAGCCAGGCGCGCGTCTTGTGCTTGAGCACCGGCTCGCGTCCCGGCGAACTCAGACCCTTGCCGTGGATGACACGCACGCAGCGGCGCCCTGCGGCCTGAGCTTCATGGATGAAGGCCGAGAGGCTTTCACGCGCCTCGTCGCTGCGCAGGCCGTGGAGGTCGAGTTCGTCCTGGATCACCCAATGCCCGCGGCGCAGCTTGCGCACCACGTCGGGGCCGATCCCCGGACGGCGAAAGGACAAGGTGGCGTCGGTTTCCAGCAAGCTGTCCACATCCACCGCATCGGACAACGACTCCGCCAGCGCGGCCTGTTCGTCGAGCAGATGCTGCCGCGGTACGGCAGGCGGTGCCGGCATACTGAGGTCGGCGCGGTCGCTCGGCGCCAGCGGTTTGGCACCGGCCACAGCCTGGCGAAACAGGGTGCTTTCATCACGGTCAGGGCGTTCCCGGGCTTCCCGTGGCCGGACGTCGCGCACGGCCTGATTCTCGGGCTGCGGTGGCGGCTGGCGTTGTCGGTCGGCTGCCGGCGCCAAGCCGCGAGGCGCTCCCCGGGTTTGGTGCTGCATGGCGTTGCGCAGTTTGCGCACATCACGAATGCCGGACATGGACCTGTGCTCCTGCGCCGCCTTACAGCAGCCCGCTACCGGCAAAAGACAGCACCTTTTCCCGCGTCACCACAAAGTGATCGAGCAGGCGCACGTCAACCAGGGCAAGGGCGGATTTGAGGTGATCGGTCAGGTGCCGATCGGCTGCCGACGGTTCTGCCACTCCCGAGGGGTGGTTGTGGGCGATGACGAGGGCGGCGGCGTTCAGTGCCAGCGCCTGCTTCACCACCTCGCGAGGATAGACGCTGGTGTGGGCCAAGGTTCCGCGCGACAGCTCCACGGCGCGGATGAGCTGGTGGCGCGTGTCGAGGAACAGTGCCGCGAACACTTCCACATCCTGCCCGCCGAGCCATAGGCGCAGGTAGTCGCGCACGGCCTGTGGGCTGTCGAGCATGGCGCGCTCGGCCATGCGCTCCACCAGCGCTCGCCGCGCCAGTTCGAGCACCGCGGCCAGCTCGGCATATTTAGCGGGTCCCAGGCCCTTGATGGCGCGCAGTTGCACGGGGTTCGCATGCAACAGGCCATGCAGGCCGCCGAAACGGGCGATCAGATCCGCGCCGAGATCGATGGCGCTGGCTCCGCGCACTCCGGTACGCAGCAGCAGCGCCACCAGCTCCGCATCGGCCAGGACCTGCGCCCCATGGGCGAGCAGCTTCTCGCGCGGGCGCGTGTCGGCAGGCAGATCGGCGATGCGTGTGGCCATAAGGGCGTCCCTACAATCATGGTTTGCTTTTGGAGTTTAAAGACTGTGGCCTGTGTACATGCCGATTCCCTGTTGACCTTGCATTACCGCCTCGCCGCGCAGGACGGGCGTGACTGGGTCAACACATTCAGTCACCGCCCGGCGACGCTCACTCTGGGCGCCGGACAACTTGCTCCGGCTCTCGAAGCGTGCTTGCTGGGCTTGGCGGAGGGAACGGATGCGCGCTTCGAGCTTGCGCCCGAGGCTGCCTTCGGTCCTGTCGATGCCGCCCGGGTGCAGCGTGTCCCACGTGCCGCGCTGCAATCACACACTCCGCAAGATATTGCCCTGCGCCCTGGCGACACCGTGCAACTCGCGGCGCTGGCGGCGAACAACGGCGCTCCTGCAGCAGCCACGGTCAGCCAGACCGGAGACGACTGGGTCGAACTCGATTTCAACCATCCGCTGGCCGGGAAAACCGTGGTGTTCGAGGTCCGCATTCTGGGGGTGCTTTAAGTGTCGGCAGGCCCGAATTCCAACGTTCGAGTTGGCCCACCTCTGACGCAAGGTCTCACGCTCGCCACGCCAGTTCCACGATGAACCCATCCGACCCGTCCCACAGGCCCGACATCGAGGTCCTGCTCGCCAGTCCACGCGGCTTTTGCGCCGGTGTCGATCGCGCCATCGACATCGTCGAGCGCGCGCTGGCCCTGTTCGGCGCCCCCATCTATGTGCGTCACGAAATCGTCCACAACACCACCGTGGTGCAAAGCCTGCGCGCCAAGGGTGCCGTATTCGTCGACGAGCTGGCGGATGTCCCCCCCGGCTCCACCCTGGTGTTCTCTGCCCATGGCGTGTCGCAGGCGGTGCGGCGCGAGGCCGAAGCCCGCGGCCTCAAGGTGTTCGACGCCACGTGTCCGCTGGTCACCAAAGTGCATGTGGAAGTGGTCAAGATGCGCCGCGCCGGCCTGCACCTGGTGATGATCGGCCATGCCGGCCACCCTGAAGTGGAAGGCACCATGGGCCAGGCCGACGGCGTGCATCTGGTGCAAACCCCGGACGATGTCGCGGCACTGCCCTTTCCTGCGGATGCTGAGGTGGCCTACGTCACGCAAACCACGCTCTCGGTGGACGACGCCGCGCAAATTGTCGTGGCGCTGCAGATGCGCTATGCGCGGTTGCATGAACCCAAAAAACAGGACATCTGCTACGCCACACAAAACCGCCAGGACGCGGTGAAGTTCATGGCGCCGCAAGTCGACGTGGTCATCGTCGTCGGCAGTCCCAGCAGTTCCAACTCCAACCGCTTGCGCGAAGTCGCCGCCCGGCTCGGCCGTCCCGCCTACATGGTGGACACCGCCGCTGACTTGCAAGCTGCGTGGCTCCTGGGTGCCGTGCGCGTCGGCGTGACCGCAGGCGCCTCGGCGCCGGAACAACTGGTGCAGCAAGTCATCACCCGCCTGCGCGAACTGGGTGCGCGCAACGTGTGCACCCTCGAAGGCGCTGTCGAGCATGTGCAATTTCCGCTGCCCAAGGGCCTGGGCGGCAAGCTCGACAAACCGACCGAGCTTGCGATCTCAACGTGATTGCTGTGCCCCTGTCATACCGCACGTCGCGGGGCCAACTCCCCCGGTATCCGGCGCTCGGCATCGCGCGTGATTCCCTGAGCCCAGCCTTGATTGTTTCCGCCCTCCCTACCCTTTGCCTTCATGCTCGACATCAATCTGCTGCGTAAAGATCTGGATGGCGTTGTCCAACGCCTGTCCACCCGCAAACATCCCCAGCCGTTCCTCGACGTCGCCCGTTTTGGCGCGCTGGAGTCAGAGCGCAAGCGCCTGCAAACCCGCAGCGAGGAACTTCAGGCACAGCGCAACCAAATCTCCAAAAGCATCGGCCAATGCAAGGCCAAGGGCCTGGGCGTTGCCGAGTTGATGCAGCAGGTCGGCGCCATCAAAGCCGAATTGGACGCTTCCGCCGCGCGCCTGGAGGCCATCCAGGCCGAGCTCTCCGACCTGCTCATGGGTGTGCCCAATCTGCCCGATGCGCAAGTGCCGGTGGGTGCCGACGAGATGGCCAACGTCGAAGTGCGGCGCTGGGGTCAGCCGCGCGATTTCCACTTTGCCGTGCGCGACCATGTCGAGGTCGGCACCCCTCTCGGACTCGATTTCGAGCTCGGCGCCAGGCTCTCCGGCGCGCGCTTCACGGTCTTGCGCGGGCCGATGGCGCGGCTGCATCGGGCGCTTGCGCAATTCATGCTCGACCTGCACACCCAGCACCACGGCTACACCGAGGCCTATGTGCCCTACCTCGTCAGCGCCGAAACCATGCGCGGCACCGGCCAGTTGCCCAAATTCGAGGCCGACCTCTTCGCCGTGCCGCGCGGCGAACTCGGCACCCACTACCTCATCCCGACCGCCGAGGTTCCCCTCACCAGCTTCGTGCGTGACGCCATCGTCCCGCCCGAACAACTGCCACTGCGTTACGTCGCCCACACACCCTGTTTTCGCTCCGAGGCCGGATCCTACGGCCGTGACGTGCGCGGCATGATCCGCCAGCACCAGTTCGATAAAGTCGAACTGGTGTGGATCACCGCGCCCGAACGATCGGCCGAGGCGCTGCAGCAACTCACCGCCCACGCCGAAGCCGTGTTGCAGGCGCTCGAACTGCCCTACCGCACCATGTTGCTATGCACCGGCGACATGGGCTTCGGCGCTGCGCAAACCTACGACCTGGAAGTGTGGCTGCCCGCGCAAAAGACCTACCGCGAAATATCCAGCTGCTCAAACATGGGCGCATTTCAGGCGCGTCGCATGCAGGCACGCAGCCGCAACGCCCAGGGCAAGACGGAACATGTCCACACGCTCAACGGCTCGGGCCTCGCGGTCGGCCGAACCCTGGTTGCGGTGCTGGAAAATTTCCAGCGGGAAAGCGGCGGCATCGACATCCCCCATGCCTTGCGCCCCTATCTTGGCGGCCAATCCACCCTGGTGCCGTCCCCGGCCTGAAGCCGCCTGCTAGACTCCAATGTTTGCCGCAAGGCCGAAGAGAGACCGCACAGCATGAGCGGCGAAGCGGGATTGCAGCAAGACGCAACTGCGCGAACACCCCGGAAAGGTGGCAGAGTGGTCGAATGCGCCGGACTCGAAATCCGGTGTACGGTTCTTCCGTACCGTGGGTTCGAATCCCACCCTTTCCGCCAGACAATCGGCAACTTAGCCCGCTTTTGAGCGGGCTTTTTTCTTGGCGTTTGCGCAGGTTTATGCGGATTTATCAGTCCGATCATGCCCACAGCATCAGCCAGACGCAGGAAAACAGGGAAAACAGGGGACAGACCCTATTTATCCTCTTATCAATCGTTTATCACTTCACGATCCCCTCGGGGTGCTGATCGAGCAGCTTGACGTATTGCGCAGACATCTGCTGCTTGGGGAAAAACGCTTTCCAGATCGACACTGGCAGCAACTGCTCGGGCGGCGGTGCAAAGACAAAGTCCTGCTGCGTCACCATGGCATGACAGGCAATACAGGCCTGAATCTTGCCGTAGGCGACCACTTGGCCATCCGGCTTGTACGCGGCCATGACCCAATCGCGATCTGCCTTGTCATAGCCGTTGAGCTTGAGCATGGCGGTGACGCCGGTGAGTTTTTTCTGGGCGTCGTAATTCTCCTTGACCACCAAGGCTCCATTGGGATACCGCTTGACCTTCTCGATGCTGCCGGCCTTGCGGACGGCGTCGTTCTCCGCGGCGTTGGCAAGGTCGGTGGTGTAGATGTCCACAGTGCGCGAACCGAGCTGATATGGCCGGCTATCCAGCATGATGGCATGGCTCTTCTCCAGAGCTTGGACGTCGTGCCAGAGCGTGGCGGATGTCGGGGCTTGGGCTGCGGACGACAGGGACGGAATAGACAGACTGATGATGGCGATGCAGGACAGAAGCAGTTTGCGCATAGGTCACTCCTCGTGCGTTAGGAACATGATGGCCGGACTCAAGAATGCTCGCCATGGCGTCGCATCGTGGTTAGGTGGTCCCATCGATAGACACCGCCCAGGCCAGATTTATTCCAGCCACTCACTGAAAACAGGGGACAGACCCCATTTATCGCATGGAACGGAACTGACAGCGCCTCACGTGAAGGCGCCCTGATGGGCCCGGCAATATTGCCGCCCCTGAAATCGGTTCGGGTGATTCCAGCAGAACTTTCCCTCTTGATAGGAGATCTTGCTTCCGCATGTCGCGCAGATGAGACGCTTCTCCGAGGCCGTTGAGTGTCCATCTGTTTGCACGGCCGATGAACGAGCAGCGTCGTCTGGAGCCTGAATGTCGTGGCTGCGGGGAGCCGGTGCCGGGGCAGGCTTGCTGCGGGCCTCATCTTGTGGAGGCGACGCCTTCGGACGCATGAAGTCCGGTAATTCCAAGAGATCTTTGGGCCGATGCTCGCGCTTGAGCATTCGTCCCCATTCGACAATGGTCTCCAGGCTACGCATATTGAACGCCGCGCTCAACACTTTGCCGAGTCCGACTTCCTTGTCCACATATTTCTCATGCCACGTGCCGAACTGGTCGGCCTTGATCACATTGCTGCTATCGAAGCGCCTGCCAGCAGGACGTGTGATCACTCCTCTGGGATGCAACAGCACGACGTGTTTGATGATGGGTTTGGAATGGGTCCGGCCCGTGATGCCGAGTCGCTCTATGACTCTCAAGAGCACGGATTCATGGCGCTTGCTTTGCTCCAATGGGGATTCGATGCCGTGGCGCCTATCTCCATACTCTACCGTGAATTCACCCTGTTCATTGATGATCAGGTTGCCATTGAAGGCCTTGGTTTCGATCAAGTAGAAAATAAACCCTCGACCCATGATCAAGTGATCGATCTGGGCGACCTGCCCGTCATCGACCAGACGCAAGTCGTGCAGAACGACGTGATTCTCACCGTCATGGAAATAGGTGTCGATGTAGTAGGCGGCATCTCGCTCGCCTCCAATGCCGTCCTTAACCCGCTTGTGCTCAGCCGCGAGCCAGTCGCGTTGGCGCCTGTCCAGCACGGATGCGCGTCGCAGCTCTTCAAGGAGACGCAGGCGTTTGCTCTTGTCGTCGGCTGACTTGATCAACATGGGAGTGCTGTTGAAGCTGTTTAGCCCAGTCTAACCGCAGGGTTTCAAGCCCCGAAGATCTGTGTCATGCGAGGTGATGTGCAATGTACGAGATGGTGAGGACGTCGGGCACCATCTCGCGGCGTTGGGGAGGCGTCTTCAGCGCCAACGCGATCGGATCGTCGGTGAACGGGCTTCTCTTCACGACATCCTCCTTGGCCCAGTTCGGGCCGATCATGCCGGAGATTTCTGTGAACGAACGGTTCGAGAGCCGGGGACGGGGTCAAGGGTCAGTCAAGACTTCCTCGAGATCACCGCAGGTGGTTCGGTGTGCCAACCGAGAGCCCAGGTGGCCTGATTCTGCCGATCCTGCCCCTGATGGCGCTGGCGGACTCCTGCCGGCATGCGTTTCACCATCGAGTTCACCTGCCGCGTGGTTCTCGTCAGGGAGATCGGGCTATCCCTGGATTGTGTGGCGCGGTGTGAATCCCTAGGATCCGCGCTGTCGCGCAGTTGTGCCGCAGAGGGCGACTGAGTGAATCCGCAGCACGCCTCAGGCCCCGGCACGCTGTGAAGGCAAGTGGGGCATGTTCCGCACCAGAGGAGATCAGAATGGGCAACAACTATTGGGCACACCTCGCACGTCATATTTTGCTGGTCACGGCCCTGCTCGTTGGCAGCGCCACGCATGCATACGCCGACAACCCCTCCATGATGAAAGACTTCAATTTTGAGAAGCCGGCCTTCATTCATGACCTGCCTTTCGCAAAATACAAGTTGGTCTTGCAGGTCAGCAGCGACGATCAGCAGTTGTGGGCCCTCACGCTGAACAACGCTCAAAACGTGCTGGACAACCTCGGCCAAGGAAATGTGCGCATCGTGGTTGTCGCCTACGGTCCAGGGCTCCTGATGCTGTTGAAGAACAGCCCTGTCGCTGAACGTCTCGCAGCACAAAACGCCGAGGGCATCGAGTTCGACGCCTGCCACGTCACCATGGAAGGGATGGCCAAAAAACTCGGGCACATGCCCGTGCTAGCTCCCAGCGCCGTGATCGTCCCGGGGGGTGTCGTGCGTCTCATGCAACTCGAAAAAAATGGCTTTGCCTATGTCAAGCCATAACGGCGTTCAAGCCTGAGCACCCCATCGCCGACACCGGCGAATCGCGGTGGGCGGCGTCAAGAACCGGACGCGAAATCAATGGCATCCGTGCTGAAGTCATATCCATACGGTCATCGGCGCACAACGCCCTTGACCGTATAAGCCCAAATCACGTTTACCCTGATATTTATGATTTTGTTGAGGACTATTTATTTATTTTGTTTGCCTGCGGCAATTTTTTAATAGATAGTTCAAAGCAGATGCAGCTTGACTGCACCGACCTTTGAACTGGGGGCAATATGTTTCATAAGAATGATCTCGTTACATTTCTCGGAATTTTGGTTTTGGCTGCCACACAATGCCTACCCGCAGAGGCTGCCAATTGGTTCAAGATCCAAGGCATCTCCAATCCAGCATGGGGCAGAGGCAAGGTCCTGGGCTGGTTGGAACCCGACTATTCCACGATTGATGGAAGTAACGTGAATGTGAACGGGCACTCCTATCCCATCAAGCCCAATCTGATCGGCCCGGAATTCAGCAATAGCAGCAAGCTGACCATGCAGCGCGCGCGACTCATGCTGCGCGGGGAACTGAACCCCGATATCTCCTATTTTCTCGCCGGGGAATTCGGAGATAACGGCTACAACTATTCCAATGGCCAGTATTCGCCACAGGTCATTGATGCGCATATGACGTTCAGCAATGATATTCCCGGCGCCAGAATACAAGCCGGTATCATCCATGCCCCAGGGCCTGAAGGCGCGATGCAAGGGTACATGGGATATAATTTCATCGACGTATTCCCATCGGTCATCGGGCAATTGATGCAGCCCAATTTCTATAGCAAGAATACAAAATATAACTACAATCCCGCAAGCGGGGGATATCTTGTTCCGGGATCCGACTTATCCAGTGTAAACGGCTTTAGATATCCGGGCATTCAGGCGCTTGACTGGTTTGATTTACGCAAAAATCTCGAACTTGCTTATGGAGCAATGTTGGGCAGTTACGGTAATCAATTTGAATCCAATTCTTCCAATGGACCCATCGTCGCGGGAAGATTACAGCTCTCCTACCTTTATGGAGGGGGAGGAAGTTTTTTCCGGAATGATTTGACAGGCTTTGTCTGGGCTCAGCAAGCACGGCCACAATTGAATGGCATCTCCAATACCATGCGGCGGGAAGGATTCGGCGTCACCTACAGGCAGGGCTACATGGAAACCGGTGCGCGCAGTCTCAAGGCCGAATATATGGCTGGCACTGGCAATATTGCCGCTCCTGCCCCGTTTAACCAGGAACCTGGACTTGTACCTGCTCAATATCAAACGACATTCTTCCCAGGGAGCAACAACAAGGCATCCGGCTACTATGTATCAGTAGGCTATTTTGTAGCGCCAAAAGTCGAACTGAATGCCCGCTATGATTATTATGACAGGCTTCCTAATATTCCAGCTCAGGAGCGCGTTTTCACAAATATCGGCATCGGCGCTCAATATCATATAACACCGGTGACGAGAATCGTCGCTGATTATTTCATCAGAAAAACGGATATACCTAATCCAGGCGCCATTGGCCAACCCGGAAGTCCCCAGCTCGTCCAGGCAACAAGCATTGCACATGCGACTGGAAATGAATTCGATATTTATGCCATCTATGCATTTTGATTCAAAATTCTTTCTCCCTCAACCTTCGCTCACAACCATGAAATCCATTCAAAAAACATTTGCAGCATTATTTTTTTGCGTCGCTGGAATCTCGCTGGCTGCAGCAGCCACCAACACGGACGCGATTCACGTCGACATTCCCGTCAAGCTCAAGCAGGCCAATGTCGTCTTCAATATGGACCACCTCGCTTTTCTGGGTGATCTTCCTTTCGGCATGGATTACATGCATTTGCTCTCCATGCGGATGAAGAAAGATCACACCCCTGGAAAGATCATTGGTGTTTTCCACGGCCCTGCTGCCTACATGCTGCTCAACGACAAGGCTTACGACGCGGCGCGGCATGTGGTCACCGGCAACCCTTATGCCAAGACCGTTGCCGAGCTTCAGAAAGAGGGGGTGCAGATTGAAGAATGCGCTGTATCGATGAAAGGGCATCATTGGGGTAACGCAGACCTCCTGCCTGGTGTTTTGGTCAATGCTGGTGCCGTTGGGCGGATCGTTCAACTGGTCCAGGACGGCTACGTGCAGATCCAGCCGTGACACTGCCCCTCCCTTTCAGGGCCATCGTCATGGCGAGTTGGACGCATCCCCCAGCGACCCCAGCCTGACGCTTGGCCCCGCATGCAGGCAGGCTCCCGTGGAGAGAGGGCGGCAACGCGGGAGCCCTTGACCCAGCGCGCTGCGACCTGGTCTCCACGACTGCACGCCTTTGGAGCCACGAGGAGCCCTTCTCGGCACATCATCGTTGTTCCTCATGGAAGCCTGCTGCTCGCTGGGCTATAGTGGTTCCATAGCCATCGGGCAGGGACGGCGACGAGGAGACAGCCATGCAAGTCAGCGATATTTTGAGGGTCAAGGGCAGCGCGCTGTTCACGGTGGCGCCTGACACAGCCCTGCTCGAAGCAGCCCGCACGATGACGCAGCATGACGTGGGCTCGCTGGTCGTGATGCGGGCTGGCCATCTGGCGGGCATGCTCACCTTCCGCGAAGTCATTGCCGCGCTGGCCGGTGCGCAACCGGGCGAAGCCCAGGTGGCCGACGTGATGCTGGGCGAGCCTGTGCATTGCACACCCCAGACGGGTCTGGACGAGTTGCGCCGCCTGATGCTGGAGAGCCACACCCGCTACATGCCGGTGATGGAAGGCACCACCCTGCTCGGGGTGATTTCTTTCCATGATGTGGCACGCGCCGTGGTGCAGGAGCAAGACTTCGAGAACCGCATGCTCAAGGCCTATATCCGTGACTGGCCACAGGACGATGCACAGTCCCCGAGCCCGGCGACAGGGACGCCGCCCGCATCGGCAACCATCCAGCCGCTTTCACGCAGCATTTGATTCGAGACCCAGGGCGCTCACAAGACCGCAACTCCCTCAAAACGTTGAGGAAACGCTGGGATGGTCTGCTTCTTCGAGAGGCGGCAGGACCCCATCAAGGGCGCCTGACTTCCAAGCAGACGCCCAGCCCGCCAGTCCCGGTTTCCAGCCGCTAGGATTGCGGGTTTTGCGCTGGCATACCCGCGCAAACAACTCTGCATGCCTGCACCCTCCCATCTGCTGTATCTGCACGGTTTCCGCTCCTCGCCCCAGTCGGCCAAGGCGCTCGTCACCGGCGCGCGCCTGCAAGTCATCCGCAATGAGCGCCGCAGGCGCGGGTTGGAGCCGGTGCAATGGCTGTGCCCGCAACTGCCGCCTTCCCCAGCACAGGCCATGGCTGAGATGCTGGCACTGGTGGGCCATGTCGCTCCGGGGCGCCTGGCGCTGGTGGGCAGTTCGCTGGGCGGCTTCTATGCCACCTATCTGGCGCACCATCTGCAGGCACGCGCCGTGCTTTTGAACCCGGCGGTGAACCCGGCACGTGATTTGCGCACGCAGATTGGCGCGCTCACGGCCTGGCACGACCCGCAGTCCGCATTGCACTTCACGGCGGAGCATGTCCACGAACTCCATGCACTCGAAGTCGGCAGCCTGACCAGCGCCGTGCCCGAGGCTTCACGTTATCTTGCCCTGATTGCGCAGGACGACGAGGTGCTCGACTGGCGTGAAATGGCCGCACGCTACGCTGGCGGCCATTTGCGCATCGTGCCGCGCGGCGGCCACGCACTCACGGATTACGCCACGCATCATCTCGACGCCGTGCTGGATTTTCTCGGCATTCATGCTGACGTGGCGTGACCCTCACCCATTCCGACTCACGTGACCTACATCCTTTTCGAAGACACGGGCAAACTTGCCACCGGCCGCATCATGAGCCAGGCCGACACCTCGATGCAGGTGGAACTGGCCAGCGGCAAACGCCAAAAGATCAAGGCCCAGCAAGCACTGTTGCCGTTCGACGCGCCCACACCGCATGAACTGCTGGCTTGGGCGCAGGCGCAGCAGGACGGCATCGAACTCGACTTGCTATGGGAATTTGCGCCGGAAGACGAATTCGGCTTTGGCGTGGTGGCGGCGGATTATTACGGCGGCAAACCCACGCCGCAACAGCAGGCCGCCGTGCTGCTGCGCCTGCACGGCGCGCCACACTACTTCCAACGCCGTGGCAAGGGGCTGTTCCGCAAAGCCAGCCAGGAGACGGTGCAGGCGGCGCTGGCCGGCATGGCGCGCAAGGAGGCTCAGCAACGACAGATCGAGGCCGATGCGCAAGCCCTGGTGAACGGCCACTGCCCCGATGCCATTGCCGCCAAGCTCTACGCCCTGCTGTTCAAGCCCGACAAGAACAGTGTGGAATACAAGACCCTGGCGCAGGCGGTGAAGCAAAGCGGCCATGGAGCGCTGCATTTGCTGCGGGCGGCGGGAGCCATTGCGTCGCCCTGGCATTTCCACATGCAACGTTTTTTGCTGGAGCATTTCCCCAAGGGCACCTGTTTCGCCGATCTGCCGCTGTCGACGCCCGACGTCGGGGATTTGCCGCTGGCTGAGGTGCAGGCGTTTTCCATCGACGATTCCGCGACGACCGAGATCGACGACGCGCTGTCGGTGCAGCGGCTGGACGGTGGTGGCGTGGTGCTTGGCATTCACATCGCCGCGCCGGCGCTGGCCCTGGCACGCGACAGCGCCTGGGACCAGGCGGCGCGCGCGCGCATGTCCACCGTCTACATGCCCGGCGACAAGATCACCATGCTGCCCGAGGCGCTGGTGCAGAGCTTCACCCTGGCCGAAGGCAGCAGCAGCCCAGCCGTCAGCCTCTATGTCACACTGGACGCGAACCTCGCCATGCAGAGCCACGAGACGCGTGTGGAGCGCGTGCCGATTGCCGCCAACCTGCGCCACGATCTGCTGGACGCCGCAGTGACGGAAGATGCCCTGAATGGCGTCGACCCGGCACCCGACCTGGCCTTCGCCACAGATCTGGCCCTGCTCTGGCGCATCGCCAACAAACTCAAGAGCGGACGTGAAGCCGTGCGCGGCCGGCCGGAGCGCCCGGGCGGGGTGGACTACAGCTTTCGCGTCACCGGCCTGGAGCAGGGGGAGGACGCAGCGCGGGTGGACATCGTGCCGCGCCGCCGCGGCGCGCCGCTGGACCTCATCGTCGCCGAGCTCATGATTCTGGCCAACGCCACCTGGGGCGGCTGGCTGGCCGAACTGGGACTGCCAGGCATTTACCGCAGCCAGAGCGGCATGGGTGCCAACCTGCGCACCCGCATGGGCACCAAGCCGGCACCGCACCAGGGCCTGGGCGTGGCCCAGTACGCCTGGTGCACCTCGCCGCTGCGGCGCTACACCGACCTGGTGAACCAGGGGCAGATCATCGCCGCCGCGCGCCATGGCCGCACTGCCTTGCTCGCGGTGCCCTACAAGCCAAAGGATGCGCAACTCTTCGCCATCGTCGGCGCCTTCGAAGACGCCTACAAGGCCTATGCCGACTTCCAGAACGGCATGGAACGCTACTGGACCCTGCGCTATCTGCAACAGGAAGGCATTAGCGAGCGCGAAGCCGCTGTGCTGCGCGACGGGTTGGTGCGGGTGGACGGCCTGCCGCTGGTGCTGCAGGCGCAGGGAGCGCAGGACCAGCCGCGCGGCACCCGCGTGCGCGTACAGTTCGGTCAACCCGACCTGATCACACTGGAGCAGCCGTGCAAGGTAGTCGAGGTGCTGCGCGACATGGCCGCGACCGGCGGGGAAGCAGTGCAGGTGGATGAACCAGCCGAGGAGGACGACGCTGCCGCCCTCGCCACGGGCCTACACCTGGCCGTGGACGAAGCCGAGGCAGAAACCGAGGTCGCAGCCGAGGCGGGCGCCGATACGGCCGTGAGCGACACCACCGGAACCGCGGAGGCGGCCAAGGATGCAAACGCCGCCGACGCGTCCCCAGCCACGGCCTGATCGATCCGATCACCTCACGGATCAACCATCGCGTCCGCTGTCACCTGCCCTGCCCCGCCAGTCCATTGCGCATGCCCTCGTTCCGCGCCATTCGTCTCAGCAAGCTGCAGTGGGCGCTGCTGATTTCGGTGACGGCGCACGCGGCGCTGCTGGCGCTGAAAGTGGGCGCGCCCGAGACCTTCAGCCGCATGTTCCAGGACACCCCGCTGTCGGTGGTGCTGGTGAATCAGTCGTCCGCCGAGGCCCCCGAGAAACCGCAGGCACTGGCGCAGGTCAATCTAGCCGGCGGAGGTGACGCCGCCAAAGGCCTGGCCACCACACCGCTGCCGGCAACAGCCACCGTGGCCGATGGCAACGCGCTGCAAAACCAGAGCCGCTCCCAACTGGCGCAGGACGAGCAGAAACAGCGTGAACTCATCACCCAGGTGAAGAGCCAGATGGTGCAGTTGCAGCGGCTGGCCACGCAACAGACCAAGCCAGCGGCTGCGCAGGCACTGGAAGATCAGCGCAAGCGCCTGCTGGATCTGCTCGGCGCCATCGAGCGCCGCATCGACCAACAAAACGCCAGGCCGCGCCGCCGCTTCGTCGGCCCCAACACCCGCAGCGTGCCGTATGCGCTGTACTACGACCACATGCGGCAAAAAATCGAGCACTTGGGCACGGTTGATTTTCCGCAACGTGACGGCAGCAAGCTCTACGGCAAACTCATCATGGCCATCACCGTGGATGCCTCGGGGCGACTGCTCAGGAGCGAGGTGGTGCGCGGCTCGGGCAACCCACAGCTCGACCGCATGGCGCGGGCCATCGTCAACGCAGCCCAGCCTTACGGACACTTCAGCGCCGCCATGCTGCGCGACGCCGATCAACTCGTCATCGTCGCCGGCTTCGACTTCACCCGCGAAGGCGGCCTGGAAACGCACATCCAGGCGCAGCCGGGCCATGACGGCAGCCCTGCGCCATGAGCAGTACAACCCGTTGACAAGCATGCCCATGGCTACGCACCTGCCCGATCTTTACGCCGTGTTCGGCAACCCTGTGGAGCACAGCAAGTCACCCCGCATCCATGCCCTGTTCGCGGCGCAATGCGGGCTGAGCTTGCGCTACGACAAGCGTCGGCTTGCGCCGAACGGTTTCACACAGGCGCTGGGGGCCTTTCGTGCCGAGGGCGGGTACGGCTGCAACGTCACGGTACCGTTCAAGTTCGAGGCCGCACGCGCCGCACGCCGCCTGTCGCCACGCGCGACGCTGGCCGAGGCCGCCAACACCCTGGGCTGGGGCGACGACGGCGAACTCTGGGGCGACAACACCGATGGCATCGGCCTGGTGCGGGATCTGACACGCATCCTGGCGCACGCATCCGCAAGCCCGCAGGAGCCCAATGCCGACGCGCCGGCACTCAAGGGCAAAACGATGTTGCTGCTGGGTGCGGGCGGCGCCGCGAGCGGAGTCCTGGGAACGCTGATTGCGGCCGGCACGCAAGCCATTGCCGTGTGGAACCGCCATGCCGACAAAGCCCGCCTTCTGGTTGCTCGCCATGCCGAAGTCGCACGCGAACAGGACGTGGCGCTCACAGCCGTGAGCACTCCATCGCCGGAATTCGATCTCGTCATCAACGCCACCGCCTCCAGTCTGGGTGGCGCCACGCTGGAACTGCCGCCCGGGGTGCTGCGCCCCGGCATGTTGGCCTACGACCTGATGTATGCCGCGCAGGCCACGGCCTTCGTTGCCCAGGCCCGCAAGGCCGGTGCCGATGCCCATGATGGACTGGGCATGCTGGTGGAACAGGCGGCCGAGAGCTTCCGGCTCTGGCACGGGGTGCGCCCCGATACCGCACCGGTTCTGACCACACTGCTGGCCGAGTTGCACGGGCCTGTGCTGTAAGCGCCCTGCCCCCTCGACAACCCCGACTTCTCGCAACCACGCTCCTGTCCTGCCATGGCCGCGTCACGCCAACACTCCAGCTTGCGCTCCATCCTGTGGCTGTGTTTCTGGGCCGTCATCGTTCTGCAAGGTTATTTCGCCCTGCGCATCGCCCTGTGGACGGTGATCCCGCCATCCAGCACAGCCTTCATGCGTGCGGCGCAGTTGCGCATTCTCAAGGGCGATCCGGGCGCGTCGCCCATATCGTTTAGGGGTCAGGATCGACAGAGCGCGGCCGAGCATTGGCTCCGTGCGCCTTGGCTGCACGACTGGGTGCCCTACGACCGCATCAGCCCCTGGCTCAAGCGCTCGGCCGTGGCCTCGGAAGACGCCACATTCTTGACCAACGACGGTGTCGACTGGACTGCCATCCAGCAAGCCTGGCAGAAAAATCACAGCCGCCGCGATGAGCGTCTGCACCGCATCATCGGCGGTTCGACCATCACCCAGCAACTGGCGAAGAACCTGTTTCTCTCACCGCAGCGCAGTTATCTGCGCAAGGCGCAGGAGTTGGTCATCGCCTACATGCTCGAAGGCATCCTGGGCAAGCGCCGCATCCTTGAGATCTACCTCAACAGCGTGGAATGGGGCGAGGGCATTTATGGCGCCGAGGCGGCCGCGCAGCATTATTTCCATGTGTCGGCGGCGCGCCTCTCACCATGGCAGGCTGCGCGCCTGGCGGTGATGCTGCCGGCGCCGCGCTTTTTCCAGAACCACCTGTACGGCCCCTACATCAACGCCCGCACGGGGGTGATCGCCGCTCGCGCCTACCAGGTGCAAATTCCGCGCTGAGGCACGGGCAACGGTGCTCAGGCCTGGCCAAGCTGCGCAAAAGCGGCGTCAGCCGCGTCGAGCGTGGCGGCAATGACGTCGGGCCCATGCGCGGCAGACAGGAAGCCCGCCTCGTACATGCTGGGGGCGAGATAGACCCCGCGGTCGAGCATGGCGTGGAAAAAACGCTTGAAAATTTCGACATCGGCGTTGGCAACGTCGGGGTAGTTGCGCGGCAAGCTGTCGGTGAAATAAAAGCCGAACATGCCGCCCTCGCTGTCCGTGCGCAAGGTGACGCCATGGCGCGCCGCCGCGGCATCCAGCCCCTGCATCAGTCGTCGGGTGGCCGCGGCGAGACGGTCGTAGAAACCTGGACGCTGGACGATGCGCAATTGCGCCATCCCGGCGGCCACAGCCACCGGGTTGCCTGACAGCGTGCCAGCCTGGTAGACATTGCCCAGCGGCGACAGCTTGTGCATCACATCGGCTCGGCCGCCAAAGGCCGCCAGCGGCATGCCGCCGCCGATCACCTTGCCCATCACCACCAGATCAGGCCGGATGCCGTACACCTGCTGGGCACCGCCCAACGCAACGCGAAAGCCGGTCATCACCTCGTCCCACACCAGCAGCGCGCCATGCTCGGTGCACAGTTCCCGCAGGCGGCGGTGCCAGGCGGCATCGCCGCGGATGAAGTTCATGTTGCCGGCAATGGGCTCGACCATAACGCAGGAAATCTCGGGCCCGCGCACTGCGAACAAGGCTTCGATCTGCGCAATGTTGTTGAACTCCAGCACCAGGGTGTGCTTGGCCAGATCGGCCGGCACCCCGCCGGAACTCGGGTTGCCGAACGTGAGCAGGCCTGAACCGGCCTTCACCAGCAGGCTGTCGGCGTGGCCGTGGTAGCAACCCTCGAATTTGACGATGGCGTCGCGCCCGGTGAAACCCCGTGCCAGACGGATGGCGCTCATCCCGGCCTCGGTGCCGCTGGAGACCAGGCGCACCATTTCCACGGCCGGCATGAGCTTGCAAATCGCCTCGGCCATCTCGATTTCGTCAGCCGTTGGCGCGCCGAAGCTCAACGAGCGGGTGGCGGCGCGCTGGACGGCCTCAATCACTTCGGGATGGGCATGGCCGGCGATCATCGGCCCCCAAGAGCCGATGTAGTCGATGAAACGCGTGCCCTCGGCGTCGATCATGTAGGCGCCTTCGGCGCGGTCGATGAAGCGCGGCACGCCACCCACTTGGCGAAAGGCGCGCACGGGGGAGTTCACCCCGCCTGGAATGGTGCGCTGAGCGCGGTCAAAAAGTTGGGGGTTGCTGGGCATGGCGACGGCAAGAACATGCCGCCCGGGCTGGACGGCTGATTGGGAGAGCGAGGATGACGCAGGAGGCCTGCTGCTTACTGCAGACCCACCGGAGAGATGGAGTCGTCGTCGTCGGGGCTGGTCTGGGCCCAGAAGAAACGGTCGGGAACGAGATGCCCCATGCCCGGGCGGTAGGCAAAATCCAGGCTCTGGTCGAGAAACTCCAGCCCTTCATGCACCGCCCGGTCGAGCTTGGCGCCAGTGCCCAGCAACGCGGCCACGGCGGCCGAAAGCGTATCGCCGGCACCGGAAAAACCCGCATCGAACATCTCGAAGCGCTCGCGCAGCAATTGGCGGCGCGGGCTGAGGAGCAGGTTCTCCACATGGTTTTCAGGCACCAGAATCCCGGTCACCAGCAGGTATTGCACACCCATGCCCTGGGCTTGATGCATCAGCGCCTCGGGCGTGGGCGGATCTTCGCGCTCGACGTCGGGAAACAGGAACTGGGTGAGGGCCGTGACATTGCCGCACAACACACGGGTCTGCGGCAGCACCAGCTCATGCATGGCCTTGATGTATTCCTCAGTCTGGCTTTCGTCGAATGCCTGCAGGTTGCCGACATAGGTGACCAGCGGCACCTGGGAGTAGTCGGCCAAGAGCTCGGCCACGGCGCTGACCACTTCGACACTGCCGAGGAAACCCACTTTCCAGGAGGCCAGTTCCACGTCTTCCAGGACGGCACGCGCCTGTTCGATCACTGCGTCGGCCTCGATCTCGACGATATCGAAAATCTCGGCCGTGTCGCGCACCCAGATCGACGTCGTGACCGGCAAGGCGTGGCAGCCGACGGCGGCGCAAACCGCCTGGTCCGCAGCCAGCCCTGCCGCGCCACTGGGGTCGGCGGCGTTGAAAGCCATCACGGCTGGGGGAGATTCTGGTGCTTCGGTCGGATTGGGCATGATGGGTTCGGGTGATGAAACAAATCGGGGCGGCCAAACCCACAGCCGCGCTTGGTATGCAAGACACCACAGCCCTGCACAACCTCTCCATAGAATGATTGAATCTTATGCCAGAGGGCGATACGCTGTGACACAACCTGACTGCAAAACCTGGATGTGCTTGATCTGCGGCTTTATTTATAACGAAGAAGTGGGCCATCCAGAAAGTGGCCTGGCCGCTGGCACACGCTGGACAGACATTCCGATGAACTGGACTTGTCCTGAGTGCGGGGCACGCAAGGATGATTTTGAAATGGTGCAGATCTAACTTCCGATCCCAAGCAGCTTTGCGTCTTGACCCCTGCGCGCAGGTTCCTGTGCTTGTTCATCACCGCATATTTTCTGGAGACCCTGCTTGAGCACGGCCAATGGTTCATTCAAGGTGTTGGTGGTCGACGACAGCAACACCATTCGTCGCAGCGCGGAAATTTTCCTGAAACAGGCTGGCTACCAGGTGCTGCTGTCAGAAGATGGGTTCGACGCCCTGTCAAAAGTCAACGACACCTTGCCGGACTTGATTTTCTGCGACATCCTGATGCCGCGCCTCGACGGTTATCAGACCGTGGCCATCATCAAGCGCAGCCCTCGTCATGCCGGCATCCCCGTGATCATGCTGTCGTCGAAGGACGGGGTGTTCGACAAGGCACGCGGCAAGATGGTGGGCGCAGAGGCCTACCTCACCAAACCCTTCACCAAAGACCAACTGCTCCAGGCGGTCGATCAATATCGCAACACTCCCTCTGGCGCCAGCGCCGCACACCCATGAGCATCCAAAAAATTCTGGTCGTCGACGACTCCCGCACCGAGCTCTACTTTCTTTCCGATTTGCTGAGCAAAAATGGGTACACCGTGAGTACCGCCGAAAACGGCGAGCAGGCCATGAGCGCGATGGCAGCGGACAAGCCCGATCTGATTCTGATGGATGTGGTGATGCCAGGCCAGAACGGCTTTCAGCTCACTCGCCAAATCACTCGCAACCCGGCGTACAGCGATGTTCCTGTGATCATCTGCACCAGCAAAAATCAGGAGACCGACAAGCTCTGGGCCATGCGCCAGGGCGCTCGCGACTTCGTCACCAAGCCCGTGGATCCGCATGATCTGTTGAGCAAGATCATGGCGCTGTCCTGAGCCGCGCCATCGCACACCCTTGCCCCTCAGTCCAAAACATGGCACGCAGCAGCCTGATTGAATTCCAGAGCCAGCTCGCATCGCGTCTGCAGGCGGCGCAGTTGACACAGAGCGAGTCACGCTGGCTGGCCGTGGTCGCTGGCCAGCATCGCATCTTGTTGCCTTTGGTGCAAGCGGGCGAGATCTCGGCTTACGAGTCGCCCATGCCCCTACCACATGGACGGGCCTGGTTCGCCGGCCTGGTCAATTTGCGCGGCGTGTTGAGCGGCGTCATCGACCTCGCGGCTTTCTTGGATGCACGCCCCGCCAGCAGCGCTCGCAGCAATGCCCAAAGCCGGTACATCCAGTTCGCTCCGCAACTGGAAATCAACGCCGTGCTGCTGGTCGATCAGCTTGCCGGCCTGCGCACACCCGGACAATTTGTCAAGGACGAGCACGCCCCCCCTGCGACTGAACCTTGGCTCGGCCCAGGACTGCTCGACACTTCGGGGTTGACCTGGCGCGAACTCAACCTGGCCTTGTTGGCTGATGACCCCGAATTTCTTGCCGTCGTCTAGTGCGAGCGGTTGCCCATCCCACTGAGGCACCAACCGCCACTGACACTGCCTGACTGCCCTCCCTGCTCATATTCCACACCAGACGTCACGCCGGAGTTCCCATGGCCCTGTTTCCCCAGTTCGGTTCCAAAAACCCCCTCGAGGTTCCCACGGCCATCGCCGAATCCAGCGTCTCTGTCTCATCGACCGTCCAAATGGACCAGGACTCGCAGGAACAGCGCCCACAGCAAGAAGCGCGCAACGCGCTCCCCTTGATCGGCCACCTGCCCTTGCCCCAGCAGCAGCGCGTGCTGGTTCTGCTACTTATCGTCGCTGTGATCCTCATCGCGCTGGGTTTGACCGTGACGCTGCGCGTAGCAGCCAGTTCTGCCAAGTTACTGGACACCACCGGCGACGCCATGATGCAGTCGCAGCTTGTTGCCAAGTCCATCAGTGCCTCTTTGCTGGGCTCGGAGAGCTCATTCGGTGAGCTCAAAACGGGCGCCAATGCCCTGAACCACGATTTTCAAACGCTGAGCGGTGGCAACGCGGCGGCCAATTCCGATCTGGCCACGATTCAACCCCTGGTCGACGGGATGGTGAAGAACGCGCTGTCTGTAGCCGATCTCGAGCCGGTACTGACACAAACGAACAAGTCCTTGCGTACGGTGAACCGGCAATCCGACAGCCTGCTTGAGACAACCGAGACGATCTCATCGCTGATGCTGCAGGAAAACGCGCCTGCAGCCAACATCGCCGCGGCCACGCAGCTCAACATGCTGACCCAGCGCATCGGCAAGTCGGCAAACGAGTTTCTGTCTTTCGAAGGCGTCAGCCCCGAGGCTGTCTTTGCTCTCGGCAAGGATCTGAACACCTTCAATGACTTGTCCAAGGGACTGCTTGATGGCGACCCGAATCTCCAGCTGACCGCAGCCAAAAGCCCGCAACTGCGCGCACAGTTGCAAAACCTGGTGAAAAGTTTCAGTGAAACCCGCCAGCTCACCACCGGGATTCTGTCCAATCTGCAGGGCCTGAGCAGCGCGCGCGCTGCGCAAGCATCGGTGGTGAAGGATTCCGTGCCATTGCTGGCCAAGCTGCAGGCGTTGCAGGGCAATTTCGCGTCACACGCCGGCGTGAGCACGCCCGCGCTGTTATTCCTGATCGCCATGGGGGCGCTGGCGTTGCTGACACTGGCTGGTTTAGCCAGGCTGTACGTGCAGGAAACGCGCCAGCGTGCGGATCAGTCCGAGATGCAACGTCATCTTGCCGAACGCCAGGAACTCGATGCCCGCCGAACCAACGAGGCCAACCAGTCGGCTATTTTGCGATTGATGAATGAGTTGCAGAACGTTGCCGAGGGCGACCTGACCCAACAGGCCACGGTGACCGAGGACATCACCGGAGCCATTGCCGACTCGGTGAACTACACCGTGGAGGAGTTGCGCAATCTGGTGTCGCAAGTGCAATCCACCGCCGACCAGGTGAGCTACGCTTCCTCGAAGGCACAAACCACGTCCGGCAACCTGCTCAAGTCATCCGAGCAGCAACTGGTGGAAATTCGTGAAACCGGCCAGTCGGTGCTGGAAATGGCCGAACGCATCAATGCGGTCTCGGCTCAAGCCCAACAGTCATCCGACGTGGCTCGTCAGTCACTCTCGGCCGCCGAACAGGGGCTGCAGGCGGTGCGCAATTCGATCGACGGCATGAACGCCATCCGCACCCAGATCCAGGACACCTCCAAACGCATCAAGCGCCTGGGCGAATCCTCACAGGAAATCGGCGAAATCACCGAGTTGATTTCCGACCTGACGGAGCAGACCAACGTCCTGGCGCTGAATGCCGCCATTCAAGCCGCTTCAGCGGGCGATGCCGGCCGCGGTTTCTCGGTCGTGGCCGAAGAAGTGCAGCGCCTCGCCGAGCGCTCCGCCGAAGCCGCGAAACAGATCTCGGCGCTGGTGCGCGCGATTCAGACCGACACGCAAGACGCCGTTGCCGCCATGGAAAGAAGCACGCAAGGCGTGGTGGAAGGCGCCAAGCTTTCGGACAACGCCGGCACGGCGCTGACCGAAATCGACCGCGTGTCGCGCCAGCTTGCCGAGCTGATTCAGCGCATTTCCGAGCAGACCTTCACCGAAGCGCAGTCGGCCAACAAGGTTGCGGGCAACATCCAGCACATCTTCGCCGTGACCGAGCAGACCAGCCAGGGCACGCGGTCCACTGCCGACCTGGTCGGTGAACTGGCACGCGTGGCCGAGGCGCTGCGCGAATCCGTGTCGCGTTTCAAGATCGCCTGATGCGCCACATTCCGGGCACCCATTCCGACCCGTCCAACGATCTCCTTCCTGCGCGCCCCAAGGCATGAACCTCGCTGTCTCGACACCGCTTTCCACCACGCAGCTGGATCCCGGACCGCTGGTCTGGGTGATCGAGCAAGTGCGCGAGAACCTGCTCGCCGCGCAAGCCGCATTGCGCAAGCAAATGCAATGGCGCAGTCCGGCACAGGGTGACGACGCCCAGCCCGCGGCGGGTTATCTGCTGCAGGCGCGCCATCAGGTGCATCAGGCCGCCGGGGCCATCGATCTGCTCGGCTACTTCTCGGCAGCGCGGCTAGCCCTGGCGACGGAACGGGTGCTCGCACGGTTCATCGAGCAACCGGCCGGATTCGACACCTCGGCCCAGAGCACGCTCGAATCCGGCTTGTACGCCCTTCTCGATTACCTCGAGGCTCAGCGCAGCGGCAGGCAAGAGCCTGCGCTCAAGTTGTTCAAACAGTACCACGCCCTGACAGAACTGGCGGGTGGCGAGATTGCCCATCCGGCCGATCTTTGGGACATCGACTGGACCTGGCCCGATCTGCCAGACGACACAGCACCGAGCCCCAGACTGCACCCTGACGACCGTGGCAACTATGAGCGTGCCCTGCTGGATCTGTTGCGCCAGCGCGACCTGCCCCTGACGGGACGCGCGCTGCAATCCGTGGCGCAACGCGCTGCGGCAAGTGCCAGTGGACACGAACGTGTCCTGTGGTGGCTGGCTGACGGCTTTTTCGAAGCTTTGGCCCTGGGCCTGCTGCCTGTGGACCTGTATGCCAAGCGCTTGTGCAACCGGCTCAATCTGCAGCTCAAGAGCGTCATGGCCGGGCAACAGCAACCATCCAGGCGCCTAGCCCATGAACTGCTCTTTTTCTGCAGTCAGGCCCTGGCGAAGGCACATGCGCAAGGCATGCAAGTCGAAACACTGGGCGCGATTCAAACCCGCATGCATCTCCCTGTTGCGGTTGTCGTGGATTACCAGCACACTTACTTCGGTCTGCTCGATCCGTCACTCATCCAACAGGTGCGCAAGCGCATCGGCCTGGTCAAGGAGGGCTGGTCGCAACTCGGTAACGACGATTTCACCCGTGTTGGCAAGTTGGTGGAAGGCACCCATTTGCTCGGACAGGCACTCCGCGAGATTTCCCCGGGTGCCGAATCCCTCACCGCAGCCATCGAGCACATGGTGCGAGCCGTCTCTGAGCGGCGTGACCTGTTGACCCCGGAGCGCGTGCTCGAGGTGGCTACGGCCCTGCTGTTCCTGGAAGCATCGTTCGACCATTTCCAGGCCGACGATGCGGAATTCCTGTTGCGTGCGAGCGAGCTTGCCCGCCGACTCGACCGTAGTGCCGAAGGCGTGGCCGCCGGCACTTTTGCACCGTGGATGGAAGAGCTCTACCGCAAGTCGTCTGAGAGCCAGACGATGGGAACGGTGGTGCAGGAGTTACGCCACGACATGAGTACTGTCGAGCGCTTGCTCGACGCCTATTTCCGCGATCCGGCCACCCAGTCGGAACTCGCGCCTGTACCCAAGCTTCTGGCGCAAATGCGAGGGGTGCTGTCCGTGCTCGGCATGGACGTTGCCGCCCAAGCACTGGGGCATATTCGCCAGACGGTTGAAAACCTCCTGCTCAGTCCTCCTGACGAGCACCAGGCCCGCGAACCACGAGGTTTGTTCGATCGCCTCGCCGGGAACATCGGCACCCTGGGTTTTCTGATCGACATGCTGGTGTACCAACCCGAACTGGCGAAATCGCTGTTCAGTTTCGACACACAAAGTGGCGAATTGCGCGCTATCGTTCCCAGCACGCCGCACACAGCACCACCCAGTATCCATCAGGATCTGCAACACCAGGCGACGCAACTTGCCGACGCCCTTGACCACGGGCTCGACCCTGTCCAAGCTGCCGGCCAGTTCGAGCGCCTGCGCATGGAGGCCGCGCTGGCGCAAGAAAGCACTTTGTCGGCCAAGCTCGTGCAGGCACGCGAATTGCTTGGCGCAGGGCAGGATGTCTCGGCCGCAGCAGAGTTGCTGCGCAGCCCACGGGCGCAAGACGCCGATGCCGCAGCCCCCGCTCGACTGGCTGCGCCGGTTGCAGCGGCCGCTGCCGCCACCGCTGCGGCCGACACCCCGGTCGCACCAAGCTTCGACGCGCCCACAGAGCCGGGCGGGACAGACGAGGAGGATGACCTGCTCGACATCTTTCTCGAAGAGGCTGATGAGGTCATCGCCGCGGGCCAGATCGGCGTGGCCCAGCTCTCCACCAACCCATCCGACGACAGCACGCTCACCGCCGTGCGCCGAGCCTTCCACACACTCAAGGGCAGCTCGCGCATGGTTGCGCTCACGGACTTCGGTGAAGCCGCGTGGGCGCTGGAACAGGTTTTCAATCAACTGCTGGCCGAGCAAAGGCCCATCACGCCTCCCGCGCTGCAACTCGCACAGCACACCTTGGCCGAGCTCGATGCTTGGACCCGTGCCCTGCGCATGGGCACGGCGGCCCGGCATTCGAGTGACGCCATCTGCGCCGCGGCGCGTCGTCTGCGCGGTCTGCCCGCGGAAGACATCGCCGCTGCAGCACGACCGGCAGCGCCGGCCGCCAGCGTTGCAAGCGCGGTGGCATCTCAGGCACAAGCCCTCGAGAGCGAATTTCCAGATCCCGACTTTGTCGACACGTGGTCGACAGGGCTGCCTCCCGTTGTCGAAGAGGATGACACTGCCGAAAACCTGGCTGCGGCTCGGGCGCCGATACCCGCCGCCGAGGCGAATGGCGTCGACGCAGTGCCCGCAAGCTTCGAACTGACGCCATGGGCCGCGTCCGACCAGCCGGAGCAGCCAACCGTCGACATTGCCCTACAGCTGCAACCCCCTGACTTCCCGGCTCTCGATCTGCATCTGCCTGACGTCGCATTGCTCGATCTTGACTTCACGCCCAAGGCTGCCGAAGCCCCGGCGTCTGCGGATCCTGCCGCCGACGGTGTGCTTGCGAGCACGGCGCCTGCAGACGAGACCTCAGGCATGGTCGACATGCAAGAACTCGATGCGCAGGCCTTCGACCGGCTATTCCCTGACGCGCCCGGCTTCGATGCCCAGCCCTCGGCCTCTGCCTCGCAGGGGGCGCATGCGCCCCTGGATCTGGTCGTGCCGCAAGCATCGACCTTCATCCATCGGCCTGACGCAGCTGGCGAAGCCGTCGACATGTCCGGCACCAACGACAAGGAGCCGCACGACACGGAGCAGGCCGCGCTCCACACGGCGCAGCCGGTGCCACCGCTGCATGCCCACCCTGCAACGGGTGCGCCGCTGGCGCAGGTCTACACGCTCGATGTCCATCGCCCCGCCCTACAGACTCCCGACGAAAACATCAAGGTCGTCGGCGATCTGCGCATCCCCATCCCGCTCTACACCATCTATTTGAACGAGGCCGACGAACTGGTCCGTCGACTCGGTGCCGACATTGCCGCGTGGTCATTGCAGCCATCCAATCCGGTGGCTGAGGAAGTCACCGCCCTTGCCCACCAACTGCGTGGCAGTTCCCGCACCGTAGGCCTGCAGAGCGTCGGGCAACTGGCCGAGCAGATGGAAGAGGCGCTGCGTTTGCAGCACGGCCGCCCTGCCGCACTCGAATCGGCGGACGTCGACCTGCTGGTTCAAGCCACCGAGGAAATTCGCCGCCTGCTGCACCAATTCGCTGCAGGTTTCCTGCGCCCAGCCCAGCCAGACATGGTCGAGGCGCTGCAAGCGCTGGTGCACCGTATGCAGCATCTGGGTGCCCAACCCCAGATTGACGCGCCGGAAACCGGCATGGCGCACAGCGGCCATGGTGTAGAAGACACCGACAGCACCGCGTATGTCGATGCGGAGCCGATCGTGGTGGTGACAAAGCATGCTGGCGAGTCGGCGCCGATTGCGGCAAGCGAGCTTGCCCAAGCCCTGGAGGAGATGGGCAGCGCAGTTGCGCCCGTGGCCCCATCCGAAAGCACGATGGCTGCCGCTGCCGACCCGACCCTGCGTGACAGCATCGACACCGAGCTTTTCCCCATTTTTGAGGACGAGGCTTCCGAGTTACTGCCCGGACTCTCCACGGCGCTGCGGCAATGGGAAAACAATCCGCGCGACCTCACCGCCCCGAAGCAGGCCATGCGCCTGTTGCACACCTTCAAGGGCAGTGCGCGCATGGCTGGAGCCATGGCGCTCGGCGATCAGGCGCACAGCCTGGAGGCTGACATCGAAGCTTTGCTGGGCATGGACAGCGAGACGCTGGTCGAATCCGATCTGATCGAACTCATCGCGCGACATGACGCAATGAACACGCGTTTTGAGCGCCTGCGTGAAGCCAGCAGTCGCGGCGAGGTCGAGCTCGGCGAGATCCACATCGAGCAGGGTTTGCAGGATGAAGCCGTGGAGCAGGCCGCTGCAACCCAACCTGCCACTTCGGCAGCTGCCGTTGCCGAAAGCTCGCGACCTACAGCCAAGGTGATCGCGGCAGCGACTTCATCCACACCCGAAGGGAAGGCCCTACCCCAGCCTCTGATGCCGATGCAAGCCGCACCCGGCGCTGGACGGGTCGCCGCGCAGCCAGTACGCGTGCGTGCCGCCCTGCTCGACCGCTTGGTGAACCAGGTGGGTGAGGTCAGCATTGCTCGCTCCCGCCTCGACAATGAGTTCGGTCTGATCCGTTCCAGCACGCGCGACCTCGGCGACAACCTCGAGCGCTTGCGCGCACAGGTGCGCGATATCGAGTTGCAGGCCGACGCGCAAATGGCAGCGCGTGCGCAGTCCGCACGCGAAGATGGCCGCGATTTCGACCCACTCGAGTTCGACCGCTTCACCCGCTTCCAGGAACTCACCCGCATGATGGCCGAGTCGGTGAACGACCTGGCGCTGGTGCAGAACACCCTGAGCCGCACGCTGCAATCCACCGACGACAACCTGGCCCGCCAGGCACGACTCACACGCGAGTTGCAACGTGACCTGCTGCGCACCCGCATGGTCGAGTTCGACAGCATCTCCGAACGGCTGTACCGCACCGTGCGCCAGGCCGGCAAGGACGCCGGCAAACCGGTGCGCCTGGACATCATCGGGGGCAACATCGAAATCGACCGTGGAGTGCTCGACCGCATGGCCGGCACCTTCGAGCACATCCTGCGCAATGCCGTGGCGCACGGGCTGGAGAGCGCCGCCGCGCGCGAAGCCGCGGGCAAACCGGCTGCAGGCACCATCACCCTCAAGCTGCGCCAGGAAGGCAGCGAAGTCGTGGTGTCCATCACCGACGATGGCGCCGGACTCGACTACGCCGCCATCGAGCGCAAAGCCCGTGCCACCGGCTTGCTCGCCAGCGATGAAACCGCCGACGAAGCCCACCTGCGTGAACTGATTTTCCGCCCTGGCTTTTCCAGCATGGAGCAAACCTCTGAAATTGCGGGGCGTGGCGTCGGGCTGGACGTCGTGCGTACCGACACGCGAGCCCTCGGCGGCCGTGTCGAGCTTGAATCCAGACCCAAGATGGGCAGCACATTCACGCTGGTCTTGCCGCTGACCACGGCCGTCACCCAAGTAGTCCTGCTGCGCGCTGGCTCCAAAGTCTTTGCCGCGCCGGCCAGTCTCGTGGACCTCGTTCTGCGGCTGAAACCGACCGATGTGGCTGCCGCCGCTGCGCGCCAGCAACTGCTGCATGCTGGCCAGGATCTGCCATTCTTCTGGCTCGGCGCCCTCACGGCCGACTCGGGCGCCAGCACCGAAGCACCCGGCCGCACCATCCCTGTCGTGCTCATTCGCAGCGCAGCGCAGCGCCTGGCGCTGCAGGTCGATGAAGTCTTGGGTAGCCAGGAAGTTGTGGTCAAGAATCTGGGGCCGCAACTCTCGCGCGTGCCGGGTCTAGCTGGCATTTCCGTCTTGCCCAACGGCAATCTGGTACTCATCTACAACCCCGTTGCACTGGCTGCGGTCTATGGCGAGCAAGCTGCTCACCTCATGGCGCGGGCCGCCAGCGCGCGGGCCGCAGCATGGCCTGCCACCACGGAACCGGCGCATCCGTCCGCCGTCGCGTCTGGATTGGCCACCAATGCCCAACCACCCGCTGCTGTCGCGCCAGCGCAAGCAGTTGGCAACACCGTGCTGGTGGTGGACGATTCCATCACCGTACGCCGTGTCACCCAGCGCTTCCTCAGCCGCAACGGCTACGCCGTGTTGCTGGCCAAAGACGGATTGGACGCGCTGGAGCAGTTGCAGGGAACCTTGCCCGACGTGGTGCTCACCGACATCGAAATGCCGCGCATGGATGGGTTCGACCTGACGCGCAACATTCGCGCCGACGAGCGCACCCGTCACCTGCCGGTCATCATGATCACCTCGCGTATTGCCGACAAGCATCGCAATTACGCGCAGGAACTCGGCGTGAACCATTACCTCGGCAAGCCCTATTCGGAAGACGAACTCCTGGGCTTGATTCGGCGCTACATGCCCCAGAGCTTGCTGCACTGACGCCGCAGCCGCTTGGTCGGCATGCGGTGATGCCCTGCCTCGCCGCGTCGCGCCAAGTCGGCTCAGTTCGGGTTTTTGTCTTTCACCACGGCATAGCGCTGCAAGGTACGGGCGCGAGCTTCGGCATGGTCCACCACCGGCATGGGATAGTCCAGATCCAGGTGCACGCCAGCGCGTTGCAGCGACAGCGGCGGAGCCAACCATGGAGCATGGATGTCCGCATCCGACAGGCCCGCAAGCTCGGGCACGTAACGCCGGATGAAACGCCCCTTGGGATCGAACCGTTCGCTTTGTGCCACAGGGTTGAAGATGCGAAAGTAAGGCTGGGCGTCGCAACCCGTGGAGGCCGCCCATTGCCAGCCGCCATTGTTCGCCGAGAGGTCATAGTCGTTAAGCTTGAGGGCAAAATAACGTTCGCCCAAGCGCCAGTCGAGCCCCAGGTCCTTGGTCAAAAAGCTCGCTGTGACCATGCGCAGCCGGTTGTGCATATAGCCCGTGACGTTGAGTTGGCGCATGGCTGCGTCGACCAATGGGTAGCCAGTTCGCCCCTCGCACCAGGCGGCATGCAAGGCGGGCGCATCGTCCCAAGCGATACGGTCGTACTCCGGCTTGAAGGCATGGTCCACGACTCGCGGATGGTGATGCAGGATCTGAGCATAAAAATCGCGCCAGATCAGCTCACTCAGCCAAGTGGCCGCGCCCTGGCTGCCAGCCTGCGCGCGCTGCCAGGCCTCGCGCGCCAACTCACGCACGCTGATGGTGCCGAAGCGCAAATGCACCGACAGATAACTCGTACCCTTGACGGCGGGATAGTCGCGTGCCTGGGCATAAGCGTCCATGCGTGGCAGAAAATCGGCGAAAAGCCTCTCGGCTCCTTGGGTTCCTGCGGGCAGCCCAACAGGCAGGGACGCGGTCTCGAAGCCCAGTTCGTCCAGGCCTGGCAGTGCGTGCGGTGCCAAGACAGGCCAGAGCCGATGCGGCAGGGGTGCCGCATCGCGCGGGGCCAGGTCGCCCGGCTGCACGCGCTTGAGCCACGCGTTTTTGTAAGGCGTGAACACGCTGTAAGGCTTGCCTTGGCCAGTCAGCAGGGCCTCGGGATGCAGCAGGACCTGATCGTGAACGCCATGAAACTCGACGCCCTGGGCAGCCAGGAGACCGGCAACCTCAGCGTCGCGCTGTACGGCACCGGGTTCATAGTCACGGTTGACGTACACCGCTGCCGCGCCAATGCGGGCGGCGAGGCGCGGGATGCAGTCTGCCGCCCGGCCGTGCTCCACCAGCAAGGCTGAACCCATCTGGCGTAAAGCCAGGTCCAACTCGCGCAGACTCCGGTGGATGAAGGTCAGGCGCCGATCCGCCTTCGCACCCAGTTGCAGCAAGGGCTGGAGGATGTCGGTATCGAACACGAAGCCGAAGACCACCAGCGCACCCCGTGCCATCGCGTGATGCAAGGCCGTGTTATCCCTCAGCCGCAGGTCGCGCCGCAGCCAGACCAGGTTGGGCCTGTGCGTCGGGGAAGCGGTCTGTGGAGATGACATGGGGAAGATGGCTGGAAGCCTGCATTCAATGCTTGCGCCGCGATAATATGGCGCCATGAATCCTCGTGCCGATGCATCCAATCTGAGTCACCAGTTCCTCATTGCCATGCCAGGCATGGCTGACTCCACGTTTTCCGGCAGCGTCATCTATGTCTGCGAGCATTCAGCGCGCGGCGCACTTGGTCTGGTGGTGAATCGTCCGACCGACATCGCTCTCAAAGACCTATTCGATCGCGTGGACCTGCCCCTCGATCAACCGCTGCTTGCGACGCAGACGGTGTATTACGGCGGGCCAGTGCAAACCGAGCGCGGCTTTGTGCTGCACGACCCCACCGACAAGACCTACGCCTCCACCCTGCACATTCCCGGCGGACTGCAGATGACTACATCCAAGGATGTGCTCGAGCACATCTCCGCGGGTGACGGCCCGACGCGCTTCTTTGTCGCCTTGGGTTACTCGGGCTGGAGCGCAGGGCAACTGGAAGACGAAATCGCCCACAACGGTTGGCTCACCGTCGAGGCCGACGCCGCCATCGTCTTCGACATTCCGGTGGAGCACCGCTTCGAGGCCGCCATGTCGCTCATGGGTATTTCCACTTTGAGCCTGTCGCAAACGGCCGGACATGCCTGAAGCCCAGGCAGCCGCCAGCATCAGGCAGCCGATGATGGCCATTGCCGGCGTGGTGATGGGTTTCGATTTCGGGGAAAAACGCATCGGCGTGGCCATCGGCAACACCATCACGGCCAGTGCCAGGCCGTTGCAAAGCGTGCGCGCAGAGCGGCGAGATACCAAGTTCGACGCCATCGGCCAGCTCATCGCGCTCTGGCAGCCGACGCAACTCGTCGTCGGCCTGCCACTGTCGCGAGAAGGTGAAGAACAGTTGCGCACGACGCAGGCACGGCGCTTCGCCAACCAGTTGCACGGCCGCTTCAAGCTGCCGGTTGCGATGGTGGACGAGCGCTACACCTCTCGGGCCGCGGAAGACGCCGGAGCCGTGGACGTGGACGCCGAGTCGGCGCGGCTGATTCTGGAACAATTTCTCCAAGGCACACCATGACGATGCCCCAAGCACCCGATGCCGAGGCCCTCTACGCACAGCTGCTGGTGTTGGTGCGCAACTGGCTGGCTCGCGCCAACATGGCGGCTGGCAACCACTCCCGGGCGGAACCGGCGATCGTCGGCATCTACTCCGGCGGTGCCTGGCTGGCCGAACGGCTGCATGCCGACCTCGATCTGACCACACCCTTCGGCGTGGTGTCTTCGACATTCCATCGCGACGATTTCGCCACGCGCGGCCTGCACCCCAGCGCCAACCGCACCACCCTGCCCTTCGACGTCAATGGCCGCATCATCTTGCTGGTGGACGACGTGCTCTACACCGGGCGCACCACGCGCGCAGCCCTCAACGAGTTGTATGACTTCGGCCGCCCGGCACGCGTCGATCTCGCCGTACTGATCGACCGTGGCGGCCGCGAACTGCCGATCTGTGCCCAGCTTTGCGCCGCACAGATGGCGCTGCCGCACATGCACATGCTTGCACTTGAACGCGACGAAACCCAGCCCCAGACCATGCGTCTGGCCTTCCGCCTGGAGTCCAAGGCTTGAACACCACCCACCCCCAACTCAATCGCCACGGAGAGTTGCGCCACCTGCTGAGCACTGAGGGGCTGCCGCGCGACGTGCTGCTGCGCATCCTCGACACCGCGCAGGGTTTCGTCAGCTTCGGCGACCGCGAGGTGAAGAAAGTGCCGCTGCTGCGCGGCAAAAGCGTGTTCAACCTGTTTTTCGAAAACTCCACCCGCACCCGCACCACGTTCGAGATTGCGGCGCAGCGGCTCTCCGCCGACGTCTTCAACCTCGACATCCAGCGCTCCAGCACGAGCAAGGGCGAATCCCTGCTCGACACCATGGCCAACCTGGTGGCAATGGACGCCGATATCTTCGTCGTGCGCCATGCGCAAAGCGGTGCGCCCTACCTCATCTCCCAGCATGTGCCGGGCCATGTCCACGTGGTCAATGCCGGCGACGGGCGCCACGCCCATCCCACGCAAGGCCTCCTGGACATGACCACCATCCGCCATTACAAGCCCGACTTCACGGCACTGACCGTGGCCATCGTCGGCGACCTGGTGCATTCACGCGTGGCGCGTTCGGCCATCCACGCCCTCACCACCCTGGGGGTACCCGAAGTGCGCGCGGTGGGCCCGAAAACCCTGGTTCCCGGAGACCTGCGCTCCATGGGCGTGCGTGTCTGCCACGACATCCGCGAGGGGCTGAGGGACGCCGACGTGGTGATGATGCTGAGGCTGCAAAACGAGCGCATGACCGGCGGACTGCTGCCCTCGGCCAGCGAATTCCACATGATGTACGGCCTCACGCTCGAGCGCCTGGCGCTGGCCAAGCCCGATGCCATCGTCATGCATCCGGGACCGATCAACCGTGGGGTGGAAATCGACTCGTCGGTGGCCGACGGCGGGCAAAGTGTCATCCTGCCGCAGGTGCGTTTCGGCATCGCCGTGCGCATGGCGGTGCTGTCCATCATTGCCAACGCCAGCGCCTGAGACGGTGCGAATCCATACGCCATGAGCCATCCCCACCACATCCTCGTGCGCGGCGGCACCCTCATCGACCCCGCAAGCGGGCTGCAATCCCCGGGAGATGTCGCCATCGCTGGCGAAAGCATCGTCGCCGTGGGCCGAGCGCCCGAGGGCTTTGTCGCCGACCAGACCCTCGACGCGCATGGCTGCCTGGTCATGCCGGGCCTGGTCGACCTCTGCGCCCGACTGGGCGAACCGGGCGGCGAGGCCGAGGGGCTGCTCGATTCCGAACTCGCCGCAGCAGCCGCCGGCGGGGTCACCCGCGTCATCTGCCCGCCCGACACCGACCCCGTGCTCGACGAACCCAGTCTGGTGGAAATGCTGCGCTGGCGCGCGCGGCGCATCAAGCGCTCACGGGTGTATCCGCTGGGCGCGCTCACCGTGGGGCTCAAGGGCGAACGCCTGGCAGAAATGGCCTCGCTGGTGAAGGCCAGTTGCATCGGCCTGTCGCAGGCCGACGTGCCGGTGGCCGACACCCAACTGCTCTACCGTGCACTGCAATACGCCAGCACCTTCGGCTATAAGGTCTGGCTACGCCCGCTGGATGCACACCTCGGCCGCGGCGTTGCGGCCAGCGGCGCCTATGCCCAGCGCCTGGGGCTTCCCGGCGTGCCGGTGATGGCCGAGACCATCGCCTTGCAAACCCTGTTCGCGCTGGTGCGCAGCACGGGTTGCGCCGTGCATGTCAGCAAGCTCTCGAGCGCCGCGGGGGTTGACTTGTTGCGCCAGGCCAAGGCCGAGGGCCTGCCGATCACGGCCGATGCATCCATCCACAACCTCTTGCTGACCGACCTCGACATCGGCTGGTTCGACGCCCGCATGCGCCTGGACCCTCCCCTGCGCCAGGCGGCCGATCGCGCCGCGCTGCTGCAAGGCTTGGCCGACGGCACCATCGACGCACTGTGCTCCGACCACACCCCTGTGGACAGTGACGGCAAAATCCTCCCCTTCGCCGAGGCTGCACCCGGCGCCACGGGACTTGAGTTGCTGCTGCCCGCCGTGCTTGCCTATGCACGCCAGAGTGGGCTGAGTCTGCCGCAGGCGCTGGTCGTGGCCACCAGCCGCGCAGCCGCCGCTGCCGGCTTGGCGCCTTTGCAACTGCAGCCGGGAGCTGCGGCCGAGTTGATCGTGGTCGACCCCGAAGCACGCTGGATGGCCGCCCCCGAGTGCTTGCGCAGCCGCATCAAGCACACCCCGCTGGCGACGATGCAACTCAGCGGCCGGGTGCGCGCCACCATCATCGATGGCCGTGTGATTTTCAACGCCGCCGACGGCGAATCCGATCCGGCAACCAGCAACGGCAGCATGGCCTGCGCGCCGCACAGCCCTGCCGCACCGGCAGGCGCCTCAGGCTCACAAGGCCCAGGCCCCAAGCCAAGATGATGGGCGCGCTGCGCCTGGCGTGGATGCTGTTGCGCATTGCCATGCTGGTGATGCGCGGGCTCATCACCCTGCGGCGTTTTCCCATGTTCACCCCGCAGCAGCGCGAAGACGCCATTCGCGCCTGGTCGCAGCGCATGCTGCGCGCCTGCCGCGTCGAACTTGACATGCTGGGCGCGTTTCAGCCGCCGCCTTGCATGCTCGCCGTCAACCACGTCTCTTGGCTCGACATCATCGCGCTCAACGCCATGCAGCCGACGCGCTTCGTCGCCAAGTCCGACATCGACCGATGGCCCTTGCTCGGCGCGCTCGCGCGCGGTGCCGGCACCCTGTTCATCGAGCGCGAACGCCCCCGCGACGCCATGCGCGTCGTGCACCACATGGCCGAGGCCCTGCGTCAGGGCCAACGCATCAGCGTTTTCCCCGAAGGCACCACATCCGACGGCCGCGAGATTCTGCCGCTGCACGCCAACCTGTTCCAGGCCGCCGTGAGCAGCGGCAGTCCAGTGCAGCCCGTACTGCTGCGCTACCTCGACGCGCGCAGCGGCCACTACGCTCGCGCACCGGCCTATGTCGGCGACGAAACCATGCTGGGCACTCTATGGCGCATGGCTTGCGCCGGACCACTGCGGATCGAGATTCACGGCCTGGAAACCACGCAAAACACTGATCGCCGCACGCTTTCTCAAGCTGTTGAAACTGCGCTGCGCATGGCTCTGGGCCGCGCGCAAGCCTCAAGCCCATGAGGCACGGCACTCTACAATCGCCGACTGCCTCGCCGTAGTTCAATGGATAGAACGGCTGCCTCCTAAGCGGCAAATACAGGTTCGATTCCTGTCGGCGGGACCATACCCCATCCACGCGCGGCGACACGCGAGGGCCACAACATCAAGCAACGACTTGGCCAGGGATCGGTGGCACGGGGATGCGAACATCCCCGCATTGTGCACGGTGGCGCAGCGCATGGTCCATCAACACAATGGCCAGCAGGGCCTCGGCAATCGGCGTCGCTCGGATGCCAACGCAAGGGTCGTGGCGGCCGAAGGTTTCCACCACTGTGGGCTGCCCGGCACGGTCGATGGATCTGCGCGGCAGACGAATGCTGGACGTCGGTTTGATGGCAATGGACACCGAGACCGGCTGCCCACTGCTGATGCCGCCCAGCACGCCACCGGCGTTGTTACCGAGGAAGCCTGCAGGCGTGAGTTCATCTCCGTGCTGGCTGCCATTCTGTGCAACGCTGGCAAAACCGGCGCCAATTTCCACGCCCTTCACGGCGTTCAATCCCATCATGGCGTGGGCGATGTCGGCGTCGAGTTTGTCGTAGAGCGGCTCTCCCCAACCGGCCGGCACGTTCAGCGCCTCCACATATAAACGCGCACCGCAGGAGTCTCCAGCCTTGCGCAGGGCGTCCATATAGGCTTCGAGCTCGGGCACCACGGCGGCATTGGGTGCGAAAAAAGCATTGCCGGGAACGGCATCCCAGCTCTCGAAGGGAATGCTCATCTCGCCGACCTGCTGCATGCAGCCCCGCACCCGTACGTCATGCTGAGCCTGCAACCATTTTTTGGCGATGGCTCCGGCGGCCACGATGGGCGCTGTCAGCCGGGCGGATGAACGTCCGCCGCCGCGCGGATCACGCAGTCCGTATTTGCGCCAGTAGGTATAGTCGGCGTGCCCGGGGCGGAAGGTCTCGAGAATATTGCCGTAGTCCTTGCTGCGCTGATCGGTATTGCGGATCAGCAAGGCAATGGGGGTGCCAGTGGTCTGGCCCTCGAACACACCGGAGAGAATTTCAACCTGGTCAGCCTCCTGCCGCTGAGTGACGTGGCGCGAGGTGCCGGGGCGGCGGCGATCGAGATCCGGCTGAATGTCGGTTGTGCTCAAGGTCATGCCAGGGGGACAGCCGTCAATGACGCAGCCGATCGCCGGTCCATGGGATTCACCAAACGTGGTGACGGCGAAAAGCAAACCAAGTGTGTTTCCTGACATGCCGATATTGTAGGCATGCACCTCGAGTGCCTGGCGCGGCTCCTCAGGCCAACCCCAGCAGGCGCGAGCCTTGGTAGAACGCGAGCGATGTGCCCCAGGCCAACGCCAGCGACCACACCAGGCTGAGGCCGGTGTAGGCCATGCTCTTCGACTCGCTGCGTAGCGTGGCCACAGTCGACAAACAAGGCGTGTAGATGAGTGTGAACAGCATGAAGCTGTACGCCGCAGCCGGTGTGATTTGCGCTGCGATGGCGTGCTGCAAGGCATCTCCCTGCAGACTGTAGATCACGGCCAGCGAGCCGATGACGATCTCCTTGGCGACGAAACCGAAGATGAGGGCGATGATGAGTTCCGGAGGAATACCGAGCGGCGCGAAAGCCGGATGCAGCGCATGCCCAACCCAGCCCGCCAGTGTGTGCGGCCCTGCGGTGGGCTGGCCCGGCGGCAGATTGGTGAGCATCCACACCAGCACCACGCCGATGACGATGAACTTGGTGGCACGGTGCAAGAAATGCTGCATTTCACTCCAGGAGCGCAGCGCGATTTGACGCAGGGTGGGCATGCGGTACGGCGGCAACTCCAGCACGAAGGGCTCGTTGCTGGAGTAGCGTTGCCTGAACAGGACGGCAGAGACGAACGTGGCGGCGAGACTCACACCATAAAGACTCAAGAGCACCCACGGCGCGATGCGCGGCGAAAACAGTGCAGCAATGATGAACAGAAAAACCTGCAACCGAGCCGAGCACAGCGAGAACGGAATGATGAGCATCGTGAGCAGGCGCAGCCCGCGTGAGCGCATCACCCGCGTCCCCATCAGCGCTGGCACGTTGCAGCCAAAACCCATGAGCAGCATGACGAAACCACGCCCGTCCAGCCCCATGCGCGACATCAGGCTGTCGGTGAGAAATGCGGCACGCGAGAAGTAGCCGCTCTCCTCGATCAGGGTCATGAAGACGAAGAACAGCAAGATGACAGGCACAAAGGCAGCCACTGTGCTCAGGCCGTTGTAGATGCCGTCAAGCACCAAACCACGGAGCCAATTCGGCGCCGAGACAAAGGCGGGACCAAGCATTTGTACCCGCAACTGGTCGAACACCCATCCGAGGCCTTTCTGCAGCGGCGCTCCGAGCGTGAACACGGCGTTGAACACCAGGGCCATGAAGGCCAGGAACAACGGCGGACCAACCCAGGGATGCATCACCCAGTGGTCGATGCGCTCTGCCCAGGTGTCGGACAGGCGGCTGGGTCGATGCACGGCGGCGGCCAGTGCGACCTGCGCGCCTTCGTGACCGTCCTGCCGCCGATCCAATCCAGCCGCCGCATGATCGAGCGCAAGGGGTCTGGACGTATCCAGTGTCTGTCCCAGAAGTTGCAGCACCTGGTGATAGCCACGGCCATGCTTGGCACTCAGGCTTGCAACCGGCAAGCCCAGCACGGCCTGCAACTTTGCCGTGTCAATTCCCACGCCATAACGCTCGGCCTCGTCAGCCATGTTCAGCAGCACGATGCAGGGAAAGCCGCTGTCGCGCAGTTGCACGGCCAGCGCCAGTTGACGGTCGATCTGCGTTGCATTGATGACGACAGCCACGAGATCGACAAGCTGGCTCCGCAGGAAATGCTGCACCACATCTTCGTCATCGGTCAGACCTTGCAAGTCGTAGATGCCGGGCAGATCGACGATTTGCGCCATGTGACGGCCCAAAGGAACGCGGGCCGAGGCAAGGTCGACCGTCAGACCAGGCCAGTTACCGACACGCGCCGAAGAACCGGTGAGCCGGTTGAACAACGTGGACTTGCCCGTGTTGGGCATGCCCACCAGGGCGATGCGTTTCATATACGGGGCGGCGCGATGGGCTGCGTGGCGCATGCGGCGCTTGCGGACGCCGTTTGCATGTCGTGGCACGCAGCGACTTCGACATGACGCGCGTCGGCATGGCGAAGGACGAGTTCCGTGGTGCCGATCCGCACATGGATGGGTCCGTGAAATTGGGCCCGCCGCAACACCAGCAGTCGATTGCCGGCGCGCAAACCCAGAGCGGCCAGGCGATGCATCAGCGCGCCTTCAGCACACACTTTGGTGACGATGGCCCATGCGCCGGGATGCATCGATGCGAGCGTATTCATGGTGCCAGGACGGTTGCCGTTTGCTCGCGAGACTGAAGTGCCGCGCGAAATTAAATCATATCAAGATAATGCGAATGATTCTTATCCTAGCAGGCGCGGCAGATCCATGCCAAGACTCCAGTCAAACAACAATAGAGCGAGCCAATCCCGCACGGGCATCCGACTTTGTGACGATCTGTTTAAGCCATCGATGCTTGGGAAGTCGGCCGCTTCTGTAAAGCGTGCAAAAGTTTGGCGTGTACACCGCCAAAACCACCATTGCTCATCACCAGAATATGGTCGCCCGGTTGGGCTTCCTGAACGACGTCGGCCACAAGCGCGTCGAGATCGGCGTGGGTGCGCGCACGCGCGCCCAGCGGAGCCAAGGTCTCGGCCAGATTCCAGTCCAACCCTCCGCTGTAGCCGAGGCTCAGGTCAGCTCCTTGCAACGCATCGGGCAACCGGCTCTTGATCGTGCCGAGCTTCATGGTGTTGGAGCGTGGCTCGAACACAGCCAGGATGCGGCCCAGCCCATGGGTGCCATGGCGCAAACCGGCAATGGTCGTGGCCATGGCCGTGGGGTGATGGGCAAAATCGTCGTACACCGCCACGCCACCAGCCTCACCGCGCCACTCCATGCGGCGCTTCACACCCGCGAACGCACTGAGTGCCTCGCATCCAAGCTCTACAGGTACGCCAGCATGGCGCGCAGCGGCAAGGGCGGCGAGCGCATTGGCACGGTTGTGCGCGCCCATCAAGCGCCAGCGCACTTCGCCTTGGTGCTGACCTCGCCAGAGCACATGGAAATTCTGTTCATCGCCCTCGGCACTCCAGCCCTGCTGCGTTGCGGCGTCAAAATGCTCCACCATGCTCCAGCAACCCCGCGCCAACACCCGATCCAGCGCGGCGCAGCCGGCTTGTACCAGCAGTTTTCCGCGGCTGGGTACCGTACGCACCAGATGGTGAAACTGGGTTTCGATTGCCGCAAGATCAGGAAAAATATCGGCGTGGTCATATTCGAGATTGTTGAGCACCGCCGTGTGCGGGCGATAGTGCACGAATTTGGATCGCTTGTCGGAAAACGCGGTGTCATACTCATCAGCCTCGACCACGAAAAATGGCGCTTCGCCGAGGCGCGCGGTCTCGCCGAAGTCCACCGGCACACCTCCAATGAGGAAGCCCGGCTTCAAGCCGGCGTAATTCAGAATCCAAGCCAGCATGGAAGTTGTTGTGGTTTTACCGTGCGTGCCTGCCACGGCCAGCACCCAGCGCCCGGCCAAGACATGCTCGGCCAACCATTGCGGGCCGCTGGTGTAGGGCTGGCCGGCATCGAGAATGGCCTCCAGCAACGGGTTGCCACGCGACACGGCATTGCCGATGACCCACAGATCGGGCTGCAACGCCAGTTGATCGGCGCCATAACCTTCGATCAATTGGATTCCCAGTTGATCGAGTTGCTTGCTCATCGGTGGATACACATGGGCGTCGCAACCTGTAACCCGATGACCGGAAGCTTGCGCGAGCGCGGCGATGCCGCCCATGAACGTGCCACAGATACCGAGAATGTGAATATGCATCGGACTATTGTAGAAAGCACCCAGGACCGTTCCAGGCGGCGCGCGTCAAGGTAGTTGTCGCCTCAGTCATGCAACTTTCTGCTGAGTATGTTGGTTGGTGGCAGCCATGTTGACGACTGCATCGCGTTCGGGATTGAGCGTGGCCGCACCGATGTGCGACCAGTC
>JAGWMO010000023.1:0-50342 GCA_028871675.1 Betaproteobacteria bacterium | reverse complement strand
GCGCATTGCGGCGTTGCAAGCCGCTTGCGGTGCATAGCACCGCGGCGCGGCTTGCGCCTTGCACTGCATCTGCCCAGTCCCCCGTCGCAGGTGAAGAAATAGCGTGAACAGGCCCTAGTCGGCCCACGCGTACCCGCCCGTGGAGGGGGGGCGGCGCCGCTTTTCGGCTCGATCGAGCTTGAAATTCCGGGTTTTCCATTAATTAATCCCCTTGATTTAGTAAGTCGCCAGGCCCAGAATGCTGTCAGCCGAGGCCCACGCATCGTCGCATGCAAGACGGCCCTATCGGCGGGCTTGTTCAACGCCACCTTCCCATCCGTTCAGAGAGGAGACATTTCATGAAACGCAAGAGTGCATTGCTCGCAGTGGCCGCAATGGGTTACGCAGGGGCCTGCTTCGCGGCGGGACAACCCGTCATCGGCCTGATCACCAAGACGGACACCAACCCGTACTTCGTCACCATGCAGAAGGGCGCGCAGCAAGAGGCGACCAAGCTTGGCGCCAAGCTGATCACGGCCGCGGGCAAATTCGATGGCGACAACGCCAGCCAGGTCAATGCCATCGAAAACATGATGGCCGCAGGAGCGAAGACCATCCTCATCACTCCCGGGGATTCGAAGGCCATCGTGCCGACGATCGAAAAGGCCCGCAAGCAGGGGGTCATGGTCATCGCGCTGGACAGTCCCACCGATCCGACCAATGCCGTGAATGCACTGTTCGCCACTGACAATTACCAGGCGGGGGAACTGATCGGCAAATACGCGCGGGTGGATATGAAGGGCAAGAAGCCGGTGATCGCCACGCTCGATCTCTTCCCCGGCAGCCCCGTGGGCGCTCAGCGGCACAATGGCTTCATGAAGGGTTTTGGATTGAAGGCGGACAGCGCGAAGAGCAACGAGTTGTCCAAGTCGCCTGAAATCGTGTGCATGGCCGACACCAGCGGCGATCAGGCGAAAGGTCAGACAGCCATGCAGAACTGCCTGCAGAAGGATCCCAACATCAACTTGGTCTACGCGATCAATGAGCCGGCCGCAGCGGGCGCCTATCAGGCCCTGAAACAGGCGGGCAAAGCCGATGGCGTCGCGATCGTCGCCATCGACGGCGGCTGCAAGGGTGTCGAGCAGGTAAAGGAGGGCATCATCACTGCCACGGCGCAGCAGTATCCCCTCAAGATGGCGGCTTTGGGCGTCAAGGCCGGGGTTGAGTACGCGAAGACGGGCAAGATGGTTTCCGGCTACCACAACACCGGCGTCAACCTGATCACCGACAAGCCGTTGGCGGGTGTGCCGAGTCGCGGAACCAAGTTCGGCATGGACATGTGCTGGGGTAACCGCTGAGTCATCGCAGTCGGGCGGTCGGATGCCGATCGCCCGCAGCGCATGCCCGTTGTCTCGCGCGGGGCCTGCGGGCCTGATCGATCGATGAAAAGCGCCGAAACAGGTGCGCTTGCGCTCTCCCTCGAGTTTGCACAAGTCGTTCAACACCATGCCTGGAGAAATCGTGAAATCACTCACTCGAGCTCATTGGCCCACCGGCTTCCTACCCTTGTCCAGTCTCGGGCCGCTTGCCGCGCTGCTCCTGGCCTGTCTGTTTTTCTCGACGCAGAGCGATCGCTTCCTGAGTCTTCAGAACTTCTCGCTGATCTTGCAGCAGGTGATGGTCGTCGGCACGATCGCCATCGGCCAGACCTTGATCATCCTGACGGCAGGCATCGACCTGAGTTGCGGCGCCATCATGGCCCTGGCCAATGTGGCCATGGCGAAATTCGCCGTTCAGTACGGCTGGGATCCCTACCTGGCCATCGTCGTGGGCATTGCGCTGTCCACCGGCTTCGGCATGATCAACGGCCTCCTCGTGACCAAGGCGCGACTGCCGTCGTTCATCGTCACGCTGGCGACGCTGAACATTGCCTTCGCCTTCACCCAGATTTTCTCGGGCGCCGAGACCATCACCAACCTGCCGCCTGCCATGACGGCGCTGGGCAATCCCTTGATGGTGTTCGGGGCGCCGGTGCTGTGGGGTTCCCTGGTGATGCTCGGCCTTTACCTGCTGACCTGGTGGGTGCTGCGCGATACAGCACCCGGGCGGCATGTGTACGCCGTGGGCAACAACATCGAGTCTGCGCGCCTGACCGGCATCGCGACGAACCGCGTCCTGCTGGGTGTCTACACCGCGGCTGGGCTGCTCTATGGCATCGCCGCGCTGCTGTCGGTGGCACGCACGGGGGTCGGTGACCCCCAGGCGGGGCAGACCGACAACCTGGCCAGCATCACGGCGGTGGTGCTAGGCGGCACCAGCCTGTTCGGCGGCCGGGGCGTGGTGCTGGGGTCGCTCGTCGGTGCCCTCATCGTCGGCGTCTTCGTCAATGGACTCACCTTGATGGGGGTGCAGTCGGTCTACCAGATGTTGATCACGGGGATCTTGGTTTTGCTCGCCGTGGCGACAGATCAGATGGTCCACAAGAGGAGATGAGCATGTCCCAGATGCAGGCACAAAAGCTGGTGCTCGAAGCGCGCGGACTCACCAAGCGCTACGGCCATGTCACCGCGCTCGACGGCACCGACTTCGAGTTGCGCAGCGGGGAAATCCTCGCCGTGATCGGCGACAACGGCGCCGGCAAGTCGTCGCTCATCAAGGCGCTCTCGGGAGCGATGGTCCCCGACGAGGGGCAGATCCTCCTGGACGGCGCCCAGGTCAGCTTCAAGAGTCCGATCGATGCGCGCCGCGAGGGCATCGAGACGGTCTATCAGGACTTGGCCGTGGTGCCCGCGATGACCATCGCGGAGAACCTGTTCCTCGGGCGCGAAATCTTGCGCCCCGGCAGGCTGGGGCGGTTCATGCGCCTTTTGGACAAGAAGCGCATGCTCGTGGAATCCCAGTCTTACATGGACGGGCTGAAAATCGGCCTGCGGTCGATCACGCAGGCGGTCGAGACGCTCTCCGGCGGACAGCGTCAGGGTGTTGCTGTTGCACGCAGTGCGGCCTTCGCCCGGCATGTCGTCATCATGGACGAGCCCACGGCCGCACTGGGTGTCAAGGAGGGCAATATGGTGCTCCAGTTGATCCGCAACGTGCGTGACAAGGGCTTGCCGGTGATCATCATCAGCCACAACATGCCGCATGTGTTCGAGATTGCCGATCGAATCCACATCCAGCGTCTCGGGCGGCGCGCGGCCATCGTCAACCCGAAACGCATCAGCATGAGCGACACGGTGGCTGTGATGACCGGCGCCATGCAGGCACAGGATTTGCCTGCAGAATGCCTGAGTTAGCGCGTTCTCCAAGCCCGCACATGTTGACTGACTCGCGTCGCTGTCCGACCGAAAGTTCAATTTCTCCAATCCTGCTTTCTCAAGATCTGCATGCTCAAAAACATCGATCCCGTCCTCACCCCCGAGGTGTTGAAGACCCTGTGCGAAATGGGGCATGGAGATGAAATCGCCGTTGTCGATGCCAACTTCTGTGCCATGTCCATGGGTGCCAGCCAGCGCGTGTTCCGCTTGTCGGGAACCAGCATGCGCAGCGCTTGCCGGGCCGTGCTCTCGCTGTTCCCGCTGGATCGTGCGGTCGACTGCCCCGTTGCCTTCATGCACGTCGGCAACCAGCCGGAGGGTTTTCGCTCGGCCCTGCAACGTGACGTCCTGGCGCTGGTCGAGCGCCATGAAGGTGTGGGTGCGAATGGCTGCGAGGCCGTGGAGCGCTTTGCCTTTTACGACAGGGTTCGCAGCGCCTACGCCATCGTGCAGACCGGGGAGTTGGAGCCTTTCGCCAACTTCCTGTTCAAGAAGGGCGTCATCACCGCCTTTGAAGCCTGACGGCTGGAGTGCGCCTACTCGAGTGCCCCAACGCTTCCCCGCCAGGTGACCCATGAACCAGGAGCAGATGGTGTCCTCCGTATCCAGGCCCACGCTGCGGCCGCGGGGCTCCAATCAAGTGGGGATGCGCCAGTTCAACGAACGGGTGGTTCTCCAGGCGATTCGCCTCAGCGGGAGTGCCTCGAAGGCCGAGATCGCGCGGATGACGCATCTCACGGCACAGACCGTGCAGTTGATCATCGCCCGCCTCGATGCCGACGGCCTGGTCTTGAAGCTCAACAGGATTCGAGGCAAGGTCGGTCAGCCCTCGGTACCCATGGCCTTGAACCCGGATGGAGCATTCTCGATCGGCCTGACGATTGGCCGGCACAACGCGGAGGTGCTGCTGGTTGATTTTTGCGCGCGCGTGCGCCAGCGGCTGAGTGTCGAGTATGCCTTGCCGGAGCCCGATGTCCTGTTCGGAGAAATCCAGGGCATGGTGGCGCGCATCCTGCAGACGCTCGACGCCGACAAGGCCAAGCTGTTGTGTGGCATCGGCGTTGCGGCGCCGCTGTCACTCGGGAGCTGGCAGGAACTTCTCGGCATGGGGCCGGATATTGCCCAGCGATGGGCCGACATCGACATTCCCGAGCGCATCGGCGAGATGTTCGATGTCCCGATCAGCTTCGTCAAAGATACGACGGCTGCCTGTGTGGCCGAACTTGTCGTCGGCCGTGGTCATGCGGAGCGCAATTTCCTGTACTACTACGTCGGCACCTTCATTGGTGGCGGCATTGTTCTCGACAGTCAGTTGCATGCCGGGGCGCACGGCAATGCCGGCGCGGTGGGCTCGTTGCCCATCGGCATGGCCAGCGCCAGCCAGCAGCACTATCCACCGCAGTTGCTCAGTCTGGCTTCGCTGCACCAGTTGCAGGTGGCCTACCGCGCCGCCGGACTCGACGTCAGCGCGTGGAAGGATGCGCGCGCACATCAGGCGCCGTGGCTCGAACACACGCAAGCCTGGTTGGCCAAGGCATCCACCGCGATCGCGATGGCGATCAGCAGCGCCGCCTGCTTCCTCGACATCGATCGCGTCATCATGGACGGCTCGTTCAGCCGCAGCCTTTTGGATGCGCTCATCAGCCACGTGCAACAGGCACTGGAGCTTTACGATTGGCAAGGGGTCGCAAAACCCACGATCATGGCCGGCCAGGTGGGCAGCGATGCCCGCGGTCTGGGCGGTGCGCTGCTTCCGCTGTATGCGAATTTCATGCCGAATCGCGATCTTTTCCTCAAGGCGCAGCCCTGAACCCCCAGCCTTGAATTCCCGCCCCAAGTCCGGGCGCAACGCAAACGTCACGTCAACCACCATGGCCACATACCAAGCCTCAGCATCGCGCTACGAGGGTCCCATGTTGTACCGCCGTTGCGGTCGCTCGGGTCTCGATCTCCCCGCCATTTCCTTGGGGCTCTGGCATAACTTCGGAGACACGACACCCCTGGATCGGCAGCGCGACATGCTGCGCACGGCCTTTGATCTGGGCATCACGCACTTCGATCTGGCGAACAACTACGGTCCGCCATATGGCAGTGCGGAAGAAAACTTCGGCACCCATCTCCGACGTGACTTCAAACCCTACCGGGATGAACTCATCATCTCGAGCAAAGCGGGCTGGGACATGTGGCCCGGGCCGTATGGGCAGGGCGGCGGATCGAGGAAGTATGTGCTCGCCAGCCTGGATCAGAGCCTCAAGCGGATGGGCCTGGAGTACGTCGACATTTTCTACTCGCATCGATTCGACGCGCACACGCCGCTCGAGGAAACAGCCTCTGCCTTGGCGCAGGCCGTGCGGTCGGGCAAAGCCCTCTACGTCGGCATTTCTTCATACTCAGCCGAGGCCACGCGGACCATGTCCAGGCTACTCGCCGCGGACAACATTCCGCTGCTGATCCATCAACCCTCCTACAACCTGTTCAACCGCTGGATCGAAGGCGGCTTGCTCGACGCGCTGGGGGAGGTTGGTGCCGGCTGCATCGCCTTTACGCCGCTGGCACAGGGTTTGCTGACGAACAAATACCTGCATGGCGTCCCGGACGATGCCCGCATTCACAGGCCCGGTGGCGGCTCCCTGCGTCCTGATCATCTCAGCGACGAGAACATCCTGCGCGCACGCAAACTCAACGACATTGCGCACAGCCGCGGTCAGTCGCTGGCCCAGATGGCGCTGGCATGGGTGCTCCGGCACGACCGGGTGACCTCGGCCCTCATCGGCGCCAGCCGTCCCGAGCAAATCGTCGACAACGTGCGGGCTCTGTCCAACTTGCATTTCACGCCTGACGAGCTTCGTGAAATCGACCTCCACGCCGCAGAGGGTGGAATCGATCTGTGGCGTAAACCAGCGACCGACCAGGCCGTGACCTGACGTCGCAACCGTGCCCCAGGCCCAGCCTGGGGCAACGCGGGCGCAAGACTCGCGTGACAGGCCCTCATCCTGCCATTGCGCCCAGGCTGCGCAAGCTCGCCCGCCCGCGGCTTCGAGCAACCGCATGGCAGACGGCCATGCGGCCACAAAAGCCCAAGATCTCTTGTCGACAGCGCGGCATGACCGCCGTGCTGCTCGGCGAAGGGCTGCGCGCGCCTGCGCCCGTGCCACGGGAAAACCCGGATCACCGACATGTTTTTTATTTGTATGATGATTGAACTTCAAAGCCCGCTGGATTGCTCCAGCCCTGAGTTTGCTCATGTCCGAGACACCTCCCAAAAAACGCCGATCGCAAGCCTGGTTCGGCGGCAGCAGCAAAGATCATTTCATTCACCGCAGCTGGATGAAAAGCGAGGGACTGCCGGACGACAGCTTCGATGGCAGGCCTGTCATCGGCATCTGCAACACCTGGAGCGAGCTGACGCCCTGCAACCAGCACTTTCGGCAACTTGCCGACAAGGTGCGCCATGGCGTCCTGCAAGCTGGAGGACTGCCATTGGAGTTCCCGGTGAGTTCATTGGGCGAAACACTGATGCGACCGACGGCGATGCTGTATCGCAATCTCGCCAGCATCGACGTCGAAGAGGCCTTGCGGGCCCATCCGCTCGATGGCGTGGTGCTGCTCGCCGGCTGCGACAAGACGACCCCCGCGACGCTGATGGGCGCGGCGAGTGTCGATCTTCCGACCATCGTGGTCTCCGGTGGCGCCATGCTCAATGGCCGTTACCGAGGCGAGACGATCGGATCCGGAACCCATGTCTGGAAATTTGCTGCCGCCGTTGCAGCGGGCACCATGAGTCATGTCGAGTTCATGCAGGCCGAGAGTTGCATGTCGCGTTCAGCTGGCGTATGCATGACGATGGGAACCGCTTCGACGATGGCATGCCTGGCCGAGGCACTCGGTGTTGCGCTGCCCGACAACGCCGCCATCCCCGCCGTCGATTCGCGGCGCTCCGAGCTTGCCCAACGGGCCGGCAGACAGATCGTCGAGATGGTGCGGCGTGAAGTCCGCCTGTCGCACATCCTGACTCGCCACGCCTTTGAAAACGCCATTCGTGTTTGTGGAGCCATCGGGGGTTCGACCAATGCCGTGATTCACCTCCTGGCCATCGCCGGTCGTGTGGGTGTTCCATTGAGCCTTGAGGACTGGGATCGACTGGGTCGCGACATTCCCACCATCGTCGACCTCATGCCGTCCGGGCGTTTTCTGATGGAAGATTTCTACTACGCGGGAGGCCTGCCGGCAGTGATGCGGCGCTTGTTGGAGGCAGGACTGCTGCATGCCGACGCCGTCAGCGTCAATGGCCTGACGCTGGCGCAAAACGTTGCGCAGGCGGAGTGCTTCGATGATGAGGTCATCCGCCCTTTGGACAAGCCACTGGTCGCGCAGGGCGGGCTGGCGGTTCTGCGCGGTAATTTGGCGCCCGATGGCGCCGTCATCAAGCCCTCTGCGGCCACGCCTGCGCTGCTTCGCCACACGGGGCGTGCCGTCGTTTTCGAATCGATCGAAGACTACAAACAGCGCATTGACGCCCCCGATCTGGCGGTCGAGCCCAGCTCGATTCTGGTGTTGAAGAATTGCGGCCCGAAAGGCTATCCAGGGATGGCCGAAGTCGGCAATATGGGACTGCCACCGAAGTTGTTGCGCGCCGGGGTCACCGACATGGTGCGCATCTCCGATGCCCGCATGAGCGGCACGGCGTACGGCACGGTCATTCTCCATGTCGCACCCGAGGCCGCCGCTGGTGGTCCCTTGGCACTGGTGCAAGAGGGCGACATGATCGAGCTTGATGTCGAGCGCCGGCATCTTCAGTTGCTGGTCGATGCAGCCGAACTCGAACGTCGCAGAGCAGCCTGGAGTGCGCCTGCGATTCCCGCCTCGGGCTATGCGCGGCTCTACGTCCAGCATGTGCAGCAGGCCAACCTGGGCGCGGATCTCGATTTTCTGGTGGGCTGCCGTGGCGATGCCGTGCCGCGTGAGTCCCATTGACGACCACCACCGCCCTCACTGCGGAGATGCGCGCATGAATCTCGAATCCGGACTGTTTCGTAGGGAGTAAATCACGCCATGGCGAGCATTCAACTGGATCATGTGTTCAAGGCCTACGGTGATCATGCCTCCGTGATCAAGGACGTTTGCCTGAATATTGGCGAGAACGAATTCTGCGTTTTCGTCGGCCCTTCAGGATGTGGCAAATCGACGCTGCTGCGCATGATTGCAGGGCTGGAGACGATCAGCCGCGGCGCCCTGTTCATCAATGGCCAGCCCATGAACGACGTGTCTCCGGCGAAACGTGGTGTGGCCATGGTGTTCCAGAGCTACGCCTTGTTCCCGCACATGAGCGTGTTCGAAAACATGGCGTTTGGTCTGCGACTGGCCAAGGTCGACAAGGCGGATATTCAGCGTCGCGTCATGGCCGCGGCACGCATTCTTCAACTTGACTCCCTGCTGGACCGAATGCCCAAGGCGCTGTCCGGCGGACAGCGGCAGCGGGTGGCCATCGGTCGCGCGATTGTTCGTGAACCTGGAGTGTTCCTGTTCGACGAGCCGCTGTCCAATCTGGATGCGGCTCTGCGGGTTCAAACGCGCTTCGAGATCGCCAAATTGCACCGCGACTTCGGGCGCGCGAGCGCCATCTACGTGACGCACGATCAAGTCGAGGCCATGACCCTCGCGGATCGGATCGTCCTTCTCAACTCGGATGCGGCAGAGAGCTGCAGCGTGGCCCAATGCGGCACGCCGCTCGAGTTGTATCACCACCCGCGCAATCGGTTTGTCGCGAGTTTCATCGGCTCGCCAAAGATGAATTTCGCAGCCGCAACGCTAGTCGATGCGTCCTCAGAGCGCGCCACGTTGCAACTGCGTACCGGGGAACGTCTCGAGGCCAACATTGATGCGCGGGGGCACAGCCAAGGAGCGGCGCTCACGATCGGCATTCGCCCCGAGGACGCCGAGATCGGGGGCGAGGGCTCGCGTTTGCACCGCGACGTGCGTTGGCAGGAGCGCCTTGGAGAAGCCACCTATTTCTACGTCGACGCCGGGGAAGGTCGCGACAACTGGGTGATCAAGGCCCCAGGCCACTTCAGCGCACGCCCCGGAGAGCGGCTTGGCATTTCCATCCCGCGGGACCGTGTTCATGTCTTTGACGAGTCGGGCAAGGCCTTGCTCAGGATCTTCGCTCATGGCGCGCCATCGGCGATGCCGGCGACCGAGCTCACCTAACGCCCGCAGGAACATCATGAAACTCGGAGTCTGCTACTACCCCGAACAATGGCCGGAACAGTGCTGGGCGCAGGATGCACGCGAAATGCGTGAACTCGGTCTGCGGATGGTGCGGATCGGTGAGTTCGCCTGGAGCCGCATCGAACCCGAGCCCGGGCGCCTGGAATGGGATTGGCTGGATCGTGTTTTTGCCATTCTGCATGCCGAGAAGCTGCACATCGTTCTGGGCACGCCCACCGCGACTCCCCCGAAATGGTTGGTGGACCGGTACCCGGACATGCTCGCGCATGACGAACATGGGCGGCCACGGGGTTTTGGCTCGCGCCGGCACTACTGTTTTTCAAGCCCTGCGTACCGTGCGCAAGCCGCGCGCATCACCGAATTGCTGGCGCAGCGCTATGGCCAACACCCCGCGTTGAGCGCCTGGCAAACCGATAACGAGTATGGTTGCCACGGCACCGTCCTCAGCTACTCGCCAGCCGCGCGCATCGCATTTCGCCGCTGGCTGCGCCTGCGTTATGTCACGATCCAGGCTTTGAACGAGGCTTGGGGAAATGTGTTCTGGAGTCAGGACTATAACGATTTTGAACAAATCGACCCCCCGGTCGGAACGGTGACCGAGGCCAATCCGGCGCATCGTCTTGATTATCAAAGATTCGCCTCGGATGAGGTCATCGATTTTAACCGAATCCAGGTTGAAATTTTACGTAGTAAATCACCTGGGCGAGATATCGTTCATAATTTCATGGGATTTTTTACGGATTTTGATCACCATCGATTATCCAGGGATCTCGATGTGGCCACCTGGGACAGCTATCCGCTCGGCGCCACGCAAAATTTCTTCTTGAGCAAGAACGAAAAACAATTGTGGGCGGAGACGGGTCATCCCGACGTCCCTGCTTTCCACCATGATCTCTACCGCGGCATGTGCGGTGGCCGGTGGTGGGTGATGGAACAACAGCCGGGTCCGGTGAACTGGGCGCACTGGAATCCTGCGCCAGCAGAAGGCATGGTGCGGCTCTGGACCTGGCAGGCATTCGCACACGGCGCTGAAGTGGTCAGCTATTTTCGATGGCGGCAGGCGCCGTTTGCGCAGGAGCAGATGCATGCCGGGTTGCAAAGACCCGATCGCGTCCTTGATCAAGGTGGGCTGGAAGCCCGGCAGGTGGATGAAGACCTTCGAGACCTGGGGCCGCATGTCCTTGCCGGAAATCCAAAGCATTATGCGGATGTCGCGCTCGTCTTTGATTATCAGAGTATCTGGATGGGCGCCATTCAGCCGCAAGGTGCCGATTTCAATGCAGTCGAGCTTTGCTTTCGAACCTACAGCGCTTTGCGACAAATCGGTTTGGATGTCGACGTGGTCTCGCCCGAGTCCGATTTCGCGCAGTACTCCTTGATCGTTTTGCCCGCGCAACTGCGCAACGACGAAGCGTTGGCGGCAAAGCTGCAGTCAACGGGCGCAAGGCTGGTTTTTGGCCCACGCTCCGGCTCCAAGAGCGAAGATTTTCATATTCCTTCGCAGTTGCCGCCTGGTGCGTTCAACGTGCTGACCGGCGTGCGCGTCACACGGGTGTCATCATGGCCACCTGGCATGAGTTGGGCGATCGCGCTGGGTGGCCATCAGGTCGTCGCCAGCCGCTGGAGAGAAGACCTCGAGTGCGACGCCGAGACTGTGGTCGGTCGCTTTCAGGACGGCAAACCGGCGATTGTGGAAAAGGGCCGCTGCTTGTACGTCGCTGCTTGGCTGGAGAGTGAGGGCTGGATGCATGTGCTGCTGGATGCCAGCCGAAAGGCTGGTCTCGACCCCCACGTACTTCCCGAGGGACTGAGGCTCACGCGCCGCGGCCCGCTCCAGTACATCTTGAATTTCTCGAACTCTCCGGTGACCTATGGTCCATCGACTGAGAACGCGCACTGTCTGCTGGGCAGTCGTGAAGTGCCCCCGAGGGGGGTATCAATCTGGAGTCTTGAGCAAAAAGGCTCCATAACCAACAACTGAAGAGGAGATAGGCGATGAATTTCTTCAAGAACTATGCAAGGCCTGCGGCATTACTGCTCGCGATGGGCTTGACAGCTGCGCATGCCGGGACGATCGTCTTCAACACGGATTATTCCGATCCAGGCCCCAAGGCAGCGATCGCGGCCGCAGTCAAGGGCTTTGAGGCAGAGAATCCGGATATTAAAATCAAGGTCAATACATTCGACCATGAAGGTTACAAGAGTGCCATTTTCAATTTCTTGACTGCGGATCCACCGGATCTTGCGACATGGTATGCCGCCAACCGCATGGCCCCCTTTGTCAAGGCGGGGCTCGTGGACAATGTCACGGGGCTGTGGGCCAAGAATGGCTGGAATCAGTCGTTCAGTGCTTCGGCATCTTCGATGACCATTGATGGCAAGAAATGGGGCCTTCCACTGACTTATTATCAATGGGGAATTTATTACAGAAAGGATATTTTCGAGAAGCTCGGCATACAGCCACCCAAGACTTGGAAGGAATTGCTGGCGGCTTGTGCAAAATTGAAGGCCAACAACATTACGCCATTCGCCATCGGAACGAAAGCACTCTGGCCGGCGGCAGGTTGGTTTGATTACATCGATCTGCGACTCAATGGGTATAAGTTCCACATGGAACTGGCAGAAGGCAAGGTACGCTGGACGGATCCACGCGTTGTCAATGTCTTCAAATATTGGGATGAGCTCGTGAAGCCTGGGTATTTTCTGGCGAACAACTCCTCCTATGATTGGCAGGACGCGGTGCCGATGTTTGCCAAAGGGCAGGCCGGCATGTACCTGATGGGCAATTTTGCCGTGGATGTCATGAAATCGGCGGGATTGAAAGAGTCCCAAATTGGTTTCGTCAAATTCCCGGTCATCAACCCATCGATACCCGACGCTGAAGAAGCACCCACGGACATTGTCTTCATTCCGTCCGGCGCCAAGCACAAGGCGGAAGCTGAAAAGTTCATGGAGTATTTGGCAACGCCTGCCGTGCAGTCACAGGTCAATGCGATTTTGGGCCAACTGCCCACCAACAAGAACGCCAAACTTCCGGACGACCCCTTCTTGAAAGCCGGCTTCGAACTCCTGTCGAGCGCCAAGGATCATTCGCAATTTTTTGATCGTGACGCGCCGGCTCAAATGGCCAAGGCAGCCATGGACGGATTCCAGCATTTCATGGTTGATCCGGCCTCATTGCCAGCAACCCTGAAGCATTTGAACAGTGTTCAAAAAGCAGTTTATAAATAATCCAACAGAAATGGGCGGATGATGTCAGCACAGAATTCATCCGCCCGCCATTCATTCCTGGGAGCACATCCATCATGCGTCAATCTGTGAGCCCACTTCTTCCAGCGATCAGGGTCTGGGCTCGTAGACATCAGCAGGGTCTTGCCGCTTCGTTGTTTCTATTGCCCGGGTTGATCATGTTCACCGTCTATGTGATCGCACCGATCATTGAATCCATCGGTTTGAGTTTTTACTCCTGGGATGGGCTGGGCGCGGCAAAATATATTGGATTGGAAAATTATGTCAATTTATTTTCTGATGAGGCTTTTTATACCGCGCTGAAGAATAATATTATTTGGCTCTTTTGCTATTTGCTGTCAGTTCCCGCGGGTCTTGCGATCGCCCTGCTGCTGAATCAGACCTCAAAGGGTATTCGATTTATTAAATCGGTTTTTTTCTTTCCATTCGTGATTTCGCAAGTTGTGATTGGTGTCATCTTCACGCTGTTTTACGATCCAAGCCTCGGCTTGTTTGTGAAATTGCTCCATTTTTTCGATATCAAACCCATTGCGGTGCTTTCAAGTGCGCATTGGGTGACGTACGGCATCATCGTGGCTGGCCTCTATCCGCAGATCGCCTATTGCATGATTCTTTATCTGACGGGTTTGAACAATTTGCGCCCTGATCTCATCGAGGCTGCGCGGCTCGAAGGCGCGCATGGCTGGAAAATGTTATTCAAGATTGTTTTGCCGCAACTTCGAGCGGCGACTTTCATTGCGGTCGTGGTCACGGTGATCGGATCGCTGCGCAGTTTTGACATGATTTCCATCATGACGCAAGGCGGGCCCTACGGCAGTTCAGCGACACTCGCCTATTACATGTACGAAGTGGCACTGAGTGAATACGGTTTCCGGATGGGCTATGGCGCCGCGGTGGCGACAGTCTTGTTCCTCATCATGCTTGTATTCATCGTGTTCATCTTGCATCGTGTTTACATGCAGGAAAGGGAGACCTCCTGATGTTCCCGATTCCGATTGAACAGACATCTCCGGCGACGCAAAAATTGTACCGATTTGGACTGCCTTTGTTGTTGATTTTATGGCTGTTGCCGATTTTTGCCATTGCTTTGATGTCGGTGCGCACCGCTGGCGATATGAATTCCGGAAATTATTGGGGATTGCCGTCATCTTGGCGAGGGCTGGACAATTATATTCAGATTTTCAGGAATACGCCGCTGTTCAATTACATCGGCAATAGTTTCATGGTGACGATCCCGAGTGTGATCGGGGCAATTACTCTGGCCAGCCTTGCCGGATTCGCGCTTGGGGTTTACAGGTTTCGATTCAACTTGGCGATTTTTTTTCTATTCGTGGGGGGTAATTTCGTTCCGGCGCAGATCTTGATGATCCCCGTGCGCCAATTGACGTTGCACATGGGGCTCTACAACACCACGATCGGGCTTGCCTTGTTTCACATCGCTTTTCAGAGCGGATTCTGTACCTTTTTCTTGCGTAATTTCATTCGAGAACTGCCACGCGAATTGATCGAAGCAGCCCGCATCGAGGGCGCGAGCGAGTGGCGAATCTTCAGCCGGATCGTTTTGCCGCTGATTCGACCCGCATTGGCCGCTTTGTCAGTCTTGATTTTTACGTTTGTATGGAACGACTACTTTTGGGCGACGGTGCTGACCCAGGGCAGCCACGCCATGCCCATCACCGGCGGGCTGTATTCCTTGAATGGGCAATGGGTGGCGCAGTGGCAGCTGGTGTCTGCCGGCTCCATTCTGGCGGCCTTGCCTCCGGTCGCCATTTTTTTCGCCATGCAGAAACATTTCATCGCCGGGCTGACGCTTGGCGCGACCAAGGGCTAGGCCACGATGGCACATCAGCTTTATCGCCTGGATAGCCGGTCGACAACGATCTTGCTCGAGATTGAACCGGGTCGCAGCCCGGTATGGCGCCACTTTGGACCTCAGGTCGATGACTGTGAACTCGCACGTACCTGGCAGGCTTGCGCATTGCTCAGCTTGGCGCCCGGTGCGATGGATCGGTTGTCCGGGCCGCTTTTGACCCCGGGCTTCGACGGCTTGGCGCAGAAGCCGATGCTGGCGGCCCATCGCGGCGGCGCCGACACGGTTCATGCCTGGGGGCTGGAAAGCTGCACCCGGGCGGGAACCGACAGCCTGGAACTGGTCCTTGCCGATGCGCATGTGGGGCTACGCCTCGAGGTCCGTCTGCATCTCGACGCCGACTCGGACGTGCTGAGTCTGGATGCCATGTTGCACAACGTCGGTGATGGTCCGCTGGAGGTGCAGCAATTCTCCGCGCCCAGCATTCCTGTCCCGCACGGACTGGATGAGGTCGGCTATTTCAACGGCGAATGGGCGCATGAATTTCAGTGGCAGCGCGAGAAGGTTGGCGCAGCCGGGTGGTCGCGGGACAACCGTCGGGGGCGAACGTCGCACCAGACACCTGCGGCGCTGTTCGCGCTGACGTCGCAAACCGGTGATCACGCGGGACCTGCCGTCGGGGCGCAACTGGCCTGGAGCGGCAATCATCGGCTGGACTTGCAGCGCCAGGACGATGGCAGGCTCGTGTTGCTGGCCGGGGAATGGTTCGCGCCGGGCGAAGTGATCCTGGCGCCCGGGGACAGCTTGCGCACCCCGGTGCTGCATGTCGTTGTTTCTGCCGCCGGCATGAACGCTGTCACGCGCAGTTTTCATGCGTTGTGCCGGCAGCGCGTGGTTCGCTGGCCCGGCGGCCGGCAGCGGCCCCGGCCCCGGCCTGTGCACATCAACACCTGGGAGGCGCTGTATTTCCGCCACGAGCTGACCGAGTTGTACGAACTGGCGGAGCAGGCGGCGCGCATCGGCGTCGAGCGTTTCGTTCTCGACGACGGATGGTTCAAGGGGCGCAACAACGATCGCGCGGCCTTGGGCGACTGGTGGCCGGATCCCGATAAGTTTCCACAGGGCCTGGCTCCGTTGATCGCCCGTGTTCAGGCACTGGGCATGGAATTCGGGCTCTGGGTCGAGCCCGAGATGGTCAACCCCGACAGTGATTTGTATCGGGCCCACCCCGACTGGGCTCTGGGTGTGGCCGGGCGCGAACTGGTTCTGGGGCGCAATCAACTGGTGCTCGACTTGTCGCGCCCGGAGGTGTCGGCGTTTGTGTTCGAGAAGCTGCACGCCTTGCTCGCGGATGGCGGGGTTCGCTATCTCAAGTGGGACATGAACCGGGATCTGGCGCAGGCCTGCGGCCGCGACGGGCGCAGCCGTTACCACGCCCAGGTGCTGGCGCTGTATGCGCTGCTCGAGCGCTTGCGCACCGCGCATCCGGACGTCGAAATCGAGACCTGCGCATCGGGTGGAGCGCGCGCGGATCTCGGCATCCTCCGCTACACCCATCGCATCTGGACGAGTGACAACAACGACGCCATGTCCCGCGTGGCGATTCAGCAAGGCGCTTTGCGGCTGTTTCCTCCCGAGGTGCTCGGATGCCATGTGGGCCCCGCCCCCGCGCATGCCACGGGACGCACCCAGAGTCTCGATTTCCGCTGTGCCGTCGCGCTGTTTGGCCATATGGGCGTGGAAGCCGATGTGCGCCGCTTCGACGCGGCCTCGCGTGATCGCCTGGCCTGGTGGCTTGCCCTGTACAAACGCTGGCGTCACGTCATGCACCACGGGGTCATCGACCAGGGCCAGACGCCATCCGGGGCCATCTGGTGGCTCGCGTCCGATGCACAGACCCACTTTCTGTGCGTGATCATGCCGGTGCCGCAGGACACGGTGCAAGCAAGTCCGGTGCGCTTGCCGACCCTGGCCACCAGCGGGGCCTGGCGGGTGCGTTTGCAAGCTCGCGCCGGGCAACTGCGCCAGCGGGCCGGGCAGCACCATGCGTGGATCGATGCCCTGGAAGCCGATGGCGTGCTCATGTCCGGGGGCGAGCTTGCCCACATCGGCCTGCCCTTGCCGGCGATGCAGCCGGAATCCGCCCTTTATTTTTCCCTGGAACGCCCATGAATGCAGACTCGAAAAGGCTTGCGGTTCCAGCCGCCGCCGGATCAAGCACCGGCACCTCGCCTTTTGCCAGCTACCCCAGCCTGCGGGGCCGCACCGTGTTCATCACGGGGGGCAGCTCGGGCATCGGCGCCGACCTCGTGGTGGCGTTTGCGCGGCAAGGTGCGCGCGTGGGATTCACCGGGCGCAGCGCCAAGGCGGCCGGCGAGGTTCTCGACGCGACGGCCTCGGCCGAGTTCCGGCCCATGTTCCTGCAGAGCGATGCCACGGATGTGGATGCGCTGCGGGCGGCCGTGAGCCGAACTGAAAACGAGTTGGGCGACATTGGCGTGTTGATCAACAACGTGGCGAATGACGAGCGGCACGATTGGTCTCGGGTCTCGGCCGAGGCGTTCGATCGATTGGTGGCGATCAACCTGCGCCCCCATTTTTTTGCCGCGCAGGCGGCCGTGCCGGGCATGCTCAGGCTCGGCGGCGGCTCGATCGTGAACATCGGGTCCACCAGCTGGATGATCAAGGGCGCTGGTTATCCGGTTTACGCAACCTGCAAATCGGCGACGGTGGGCTTGACCCGCAGCCTGGCGCGTGAATGTGGCCGGCACAGCATCCGGGTCAACACGCTGACTCCTGGATGGATCATGACGCCCAAGCAACTCGACAAATGGGTCGACGCCGAAGGCGAGCGCGAGATGGATCGCAACCAGTGCCTGCCGGGCCGCATCGTCGGCGCGGATGTGGCCCGGCTCGCCTTGTTTCTCGCCTCGGACGACAGTCGGATGATCACGGCGCAGGATTTCATCATCGATGCGGGCTGGACCTGACCATGGGTCGGTCGGCAGTCGAATGCGTGTGGGCTGCGGAACTCAGCCTGGGCGAGGGCGTCATCTGGCATGACTCGCGCCTGTACTTCGTCGACATCAAGCGCGCCGAGATCCTGGCCTACGACCCGCTGACGGAGCGGCAATGGCGCTGGAGCCTGCCGGAGATGGTCGGCTGGGTCGTGCCGCGAGAGCGTGGCGGCTGGATTGCAGGCTTGCGCAGCGGAATCGTGGCACTCAGCCTGCAAGACCGCGGCGTTTCCCAGGTCGATTGGCTGCATCGCCTGCACGAGCCGACGTCACCCTGGCGGCTCAACGACGCCAAGGTCGGACCCGGAGGACGCCTGTGGTTTGGCAGCATGCACGACGCCGACGACACGTCTGCAACCGGCTGTCTTTACCGCCTCGACCCTGACCTCAGCCTGCACGTGGTCGAACGCGGGTACCGCATTCCCAACGGGCCGACCTTCAGCTTGGACGGCCGCACCATGTACCACACCGACAGCGGACGGCGTGAGATTTATGCCTACACGCTCGACCCGCATGGGAATGCCACGGATCGGCGGACATGGGTGCAATTCGGTGCCGCGGACGGCGCGCCCGATGGCATGACGACCGACGCCCAGGGGCGCATCTGGGTCGCTCAGTGGGGCGCCTCGGTCGTGACATGCCGGGATGGCGAAACCGCCGGGGTGTTGCAGCGTGTCGAGCTTCCCGTCTCCCAGGTGACGAATGTGTGTTTCGGCGGGGCCCACGGCAATGATTTGTACATCACCAGTGCCCGTGTCGGGCTCAGCGCAGACGCGTTGCAAGCCCAGCCGCTGGCCGGGGGGCTTTTTCGCCTGCGCGGCGCAGGAAACGGCCTGGCCGGGAGGCTTTTCCGTGGCTGAAGTCCCGTCGACCTCCTGCGACGTTGTCGTCGTCGGCGGAGGAATCAATGGCTGCGGCATCGCGCGCGATCTCGCCGGCCGCGGTCTGAAGGTCTGTCTTTGCGAGCAGCACGACCTGGCAGCCCACACCTCGTCGGCCTCGACCAAGCTGATTCACGGCGGCTTGCGTTACCTGGAGTTTTACGAATTCTCCCTGGTGCGCAAAGCCCTGCAGGAACGCGAGAGGTTGCTTGCGAGCGCCCCCCACATCATGTGGCCGCTGCGTTTCGTGATGCCTCATGTGCCCGCCCTGCGTCCTCTGTGGATGGTCAGGACCGGCCTGTGGCTCTACGATCACCTCGCGCCTCGGCGCTTGCTTCCGGCGTCAGAAGTCGTCGACCTGACGCGACACCCTGCCGGAAGCGCGTTGCAGGACCGCTATCGCAAGGGCTTCGTCTATTCGGACGGCTGGGTCGACGATGCGCGCCTCGTCGTTCTCAACGCGCTGGATGCGACGGAGCGCGGGGCATCGATCCTGACGCGAACGCGCGTCGACAGGGTCACGAGGGCCGTCGGTGGCTGGATCCTTCAGGTGCGGTCCTCGACGGGGCAGGGCCAGACGGTCCGTACCCGGGCGCTGGTCAATGCGGCGGGGCCCTGGGCGGAGAGCTTCCTGCGCGAAGAGCTTGGCATGGCGGGCACGCGCAAGCTCCGGCTCGTCAAGGGAAGCCACATCGTGGTGCCTCGCATGTTTGCGCATGACCATGCCTACATCCTGCAGAACCAGGATCGCCGTATTGTTTTCGCCTTGCCCTATGGCTCGCGATTCACGCTGATCGGAACCACCGATGTTCCGTATGACGGCGAGCCTGGGCGGCCCGGCATCGACGCGCAGGAAATCGATTACCTGTGCAGCAGCGTCAATCATTATTTCCGCAGCCAGGTCTGCGCTGCCGACGTGGTCTGGAGCTACTCCGGCGTTCGTCCCCTGCTGGACGATGCCTCGGATGATCCTTCCGCGGTGACGCGCGATTACAGGATCGAACTGGACGCGGCGGCGCCCGCCCCGCTGCTCACGGTGTGGGGCGGCAAGATCACGACATACCGCAAGCTGGCCGAGGAGGCCGCCGATCTTCTCGGCCCCTTGCTGGGGAACAAATCAGGCGCATGGACTGCACATGCCTGCCTGCCCGGGGGCGACTTGTCGAGCGTTCTGGGTGCCGCCAGGCCCGCGGCCAGCGATTTCGAGTCGTTCGTGGGCACCATGCAGCGCCGCTATGGCTGGATGCAGGCGTCCACGGTCCGTCGTTTGGCCCGAACCTACGGGGCACGCATGACCGCATGGCTCGGTGAGGCCTCGGGCGCCGCTGCACTGGGGGGTGAAGTCGTTCCCGGCATCCATGCCGCCGAGCTGGACTACGCCGCCCGTGTCGAGTGGGCTCGAACAGGGGACGATTTTCTGTGGCGACGCACCAAGCTGGGCCTCGAACTCGACCCGACCCAGTGTCGTGCCATCGACGGCTGGTTCGAGGAGCGACGCAACATCGAGCTTGCGGCGGCCGCGTGAGCGTGTGATCGATCTATGCGATGCCGGCCTTGCCCAGCCCGCTCCTGGGCTGCGCAGCCGCAGCCTCCGCCCGGCTCCTCAAGCCTGAGCAGCCGAGCCTGAAGCCGAGCTGGGCAACGGCTTCGCGCCGGCTTCGCCAAAGCCGAAGGGCAACTTGCTTGCAGCCCTCAGGAAGTCCCCGGCGCGAGCGGCCAGTTCGGGTAAGTCCAGATGGGGTTGAAACAACTGGCTGCCGATGCCGAAGCCGGTTGCTCCGGCGGCATGCCACGCCTGAAGATCGCTCGGCCCGATGCCACCGACCGGCCATAACTCGGTCTCCGCGGGCAGCACGCTGCACAGGGCTTTGAGTCCGCGAACGCCAATCTGCTCGGCTGGAAACAGCTTGAGCGCATGCGCGCCGGCACGCAGCGCCTGGAAGGCTTCGGTGGGCGTCGCCACGCCTGGCGCGCAGAACATGCCCAGCGCCGCGGCGCGAGCGATCACGGCGGCGTCGCTGTTCGGAGCGACCATCAGGCGGCCGCCAGCGGAGAACACGTCATCCACCTGCTTCGGCGTCAGCATCGTGCCGCCCCCGATCAGCGCATCGCGCGGTGCCACGCTGCACAAGGCGGCGATGCAATCGAGCGCCTGCGGCCGGTTCAGCGGCACCTCGATGCAACGAAAGCCGGCTTCGAACAAGAGTTGGCCAACGGCCTGCGCCCGCACCAACTGCAGCCCTCGCAGGATGGCAACCAGTTTCGGCCTGGGCAGCGCGGCTGGCTTCGGGGTGCGGGTCGGCAAGGGGGGCAGTGTCTGGCTCATGGGTTGGCCTCATCCCTGGCTTGCGGTCGGGCAGGTCGCAGCCAGTTTGGCAAGGGCCGCGGCATAGGCCATATCGGGATCGAGGCAAGCCACCTCGATCCGCAACTGGGCGCCGACGTCGCGGTATCGCTGCGCAAGAGCGGGGGCGCCAAGGATGGTGATTCGACTTGGACGCGGATGGCTCAGGGCCAGCGCCTCGTGCCACTCGGCTCCGATCAGCAGCCCGCTGAGGTAATCCCTGGCGTCGCGTGCCGGCATGGTGCCGGTGACGACACGCGCCCGGCAGCCGAACAGCGCGCTCGACAAACCACGCTGCGCAGCAGCGTTGACCCCGTCCGCGAAGGCCTGGGGACTCGTGCCGGCATCATCGGCCATGAGCGACGCCAGCGTGCCGTGCTGCGACAGCGTTGCGAACAATTCGCCCGTCATGAATGTGGTGAAGCGCCGGATGACGCCGTCTTGGACATAGGCCCATTTGGAGTGGGTCCCTGGGAGTACATACCAGCAACCGGCATGGGTTGTTTCCAGGAGGCAGGCTCCGAGCAGCTGCACTTCCTCGCCGCGCATCACGTCGATGCCTTGTGCCGGCTCTGCGGAGGACGGGAATCCGGCATAGCCCGGAACAATCCAGCAGGGCCGCCCAGGCGGCGCGTCAAGCACGGGCACGAGGTGGCTTGCGAGCTCCATCAGGGGTTGATGAAGACCGAGGTACGGGACCTCTTGCCACCCCAAGGTGCTGCCGATCATGCCGGAGAGCATTACCGGGCCGTTGAAGCCGGTTCCGCCGAGTTCCGTGATCACGCGCTCGCAAACCTCTGCGAACCGGGGGCTCGATCTCAGGATGCCCTGGTCATTGCTCATGCTTGCCTGAAGCTGGCCGGACCCGTCGAGGCGGTAAGCTCGTAGACTCGTCGTGCCCCAATCAACCCCTATCGCTCCATGACGACGACTCGAAGGTGGATTCGCTTGCATGGGAGACGGCTTTGCTTTCGAATATCGGTGCAATCATCATACAATAAGTTGAAGGCCATTCACCCATGATCTCGTTGCCCAAGCGATCCCCCCCTGGCCAGAGCAGTTCGGCTCTGCACAGGCAGATCATTCAGGAACTCGGATCGAGAATCGTCGGCGGCCGCTACCCTGCGGGGGAAAGTTTGCCCAACGAAGAAGTGCTCTGCGCCGAGTTGCAGGTCAGCCGGACGGCGCTTCGAGAAGCCGTGAAGGTCCTGGGCGCAAAAGGGCTTCTTGATTCGCGTCCGCGAATCGGAACCTCGATCAGACCGGTGAAAGCCTGGAACATGCTCGACGCCGACATTCTGGCGTGGCGCTGCAGGCATGACCAGGACCAGGGCGAAGAGCTGCTGCGGCAACTCAGCGAGGTGCGGGAAATCATCGAGCCCAACGCCTGTCTTTTGGCGGCGCGCAACCGCACACCGGCAGAGCTTGCAGACGTCGAGTCAGCCTACATGGCCATGGCTGCATCCGAAAACATCCAGGATTGGGTCAAGGCCGACTTGAACTTCCATGTCGCGGTGCTGGCGGCAAGTCGCAATCAGTTGCTGATTCCGCTGTCGACCGTGATCAGCTCCGCCCTCGAAATGCTCCTGTCGTTCTCGGCACGGCGCGCCAGCAACTTCAAGAAGGCGCTGCCTGACCATGGCAAGGTCCTCGAGGCCATTCGTGCCCAGGACGAGCGCGGCGCCTTTGCCAGCATGCAAAAACTCCTGTCCGATACGCGCGCGCGGCTGACGCAACGCTGATCGTCCAGAACCCGCACGCCAGCCTCCGGATGGGCAAGGTTCGACAGGCAAGCCCCCTCCTGACCCGCGCGACACATGACCGACCGGTCCACACTTCGGAGCCCCGCATGATCGAACACAGACCACTGGATCGCCTTGGTGGCGCCGACCACGGCTGGTTGAACGCCAAACATCACTTCTCCTTCGCCGGCTACCACGATCCCGCGCGCATGGGTTGGGGTGCGTTGCGCGTCTGGAACGACGACACCATCGCCCCCTCCACCGGTTTTCCGCCTCACGCCCATGCCGACATGGAGATCATCACCTACGTGCGCGAGGGTGCGATCACACACCAGGACAGTCTGGGCAACCACGGCCGCACCGAGGCCGGCGACGTGCAGGTGATGAGTGCAGGCAGCGGAATCCGCCACTCCGAATACAACCTGGAAGCCGGACCGACCACGATCTTCCAGATCTGGATCATTCCCAACCAAGAGGGCGGCCCCCCGGCCTGGGATGCGAAGCCCTTCCCCAAAAAGGATCGCTCCGGCCGTTTCGTCATCTTGGCCAGCGGCATGCCGGGCGATCAAGGCGCCTTGCCGATCCGCGCCGATGCGCGCGTCCTGGGCGCGACACTCATGGCTGGCGAGACCGTGGACTACGGCTTGGCAGCCGACCGTTGGGGCTACCTCGTGAGCACGAAGGGCAAAGTCGAGATCAACGGCACGACCCTGGGCGCCCGCGATGGCGCCGCGGTGCGAGACGAATCCACCCTTCGTATCACCGCCCTCGAGGACGCCGAGGTGATCCTGGTGGATACTGCGCCCTGAGTGCCCACGCAGGCGCCGGATGCGGCGGCATGTCCGCCTCGGCCTCCCAGAGATGCCGGGGCAGACAGGCCAATCGAAGAATCGGGTATCCCAGTCGTTGATACGGAGGAGTGATGGTCAAACTCGTTGGATTGTCAGGAAGTCTGCGGCGGGCGTCGTTCAACACCGCGTTGCTCAAGGCCGCCGCCGCTTGTGCGCCAGAGGGCTGCGAACTCAGCTGCCACACGCCCCATGACATCCCGTTGTATGACGGCGACGCCGAGGAGGCCAACGGCATTCCGGCTGCCGTGGCCAAGCTCAAGGACGCCATTGCCGCAGCGGACGGCCTGCTGCTCGTCACGCCGGAATACAACAACTCCATTCCCGGGGTGCTCAAGAACGCGATCGACTGGCTTTCGCGGCCGGCGCAGGACGCCGCGCGGGTGTTTCGTGGCAAGCCGGTCGCCATCATGGGGGCCTCGCCCGGTGGATTCGGCACGATTCTGAGCCAGGGCGCCTGGCTGCCCGTGCTGCGCACATTGGGCGTCGAGCTTTGGAGCGAAGGCCGTCTGCTGGTGCCCCGCGCATCCAGCGCGTTCGCGCCAGACGGCACGCTGTCCGACGCCAACGTCCACGAGCAATTGCGACGGTTCATGCTGGGTTTCGCCGCGTTCGCCCAGGCGCATCGCGACATGGCGCATCCCGCGGCTTGAGCCTCCCGCGCCGCCTTGCGGCGGTTTCGGTGCGCCGCGACGAGCGGCGTGTCCCGCCAGGCGAGAGTGGGCCCGCTGTCCGCCGTCTTTACCCGGTGGAGACCGTTGCGCCCACGCATCGTCTCCGCGATTGCCGGGTTTTCGGGCCGGCTCTGTGTATGCTTGAGCAACCGTGCTTCGTGCCAAGTCCACGCATTCATGCCAGCCCCCGTGGCCTCCCACCAACTGACACCCTCGGGTGTGTGGCGCTTGCGCCTGTGGATGGTCGCGTTCACCTTACTGGTTTTGTTCTACACCGCGTGGGCAACCCTTCAGATCGAGCGCCGTACCCAAGCCGAAGTGAGCGGGCAACTGCAGGCCAACGCTCTGCTGCTGGCCGAGTTGATGAAGAAGGATTTTTCCCGGGCGCAGCAATATGGCGAGTTGCTGGCCACGGGCCTGGGTGCGCACCCGGAGTTGCTCCAAAACAGCCCTTCCGCACTCGACTTGTGGCTGGATGCCTATGACGATCTGAGCCCGCCGCGCGTCTTGTTCACACGGATCCTGGATGCGCAGGGCCAGATGCTGGCGAGCGACGAGCCTGGTGGGATACGGCATCGAGAGCCCGGCATGGCCCGCGCCATGGCCGATCTGCAGAAAGGTCGCATGGAGGTGGGCGCGATGCACCATCCTGAAGGTGGCATGCTCTGGCATCTGCCCTTGCGCCTGCCGGTGCGCAATGCGCAGGGAAAGCTCATCGGTGCCGTCGAGTTGATCATGGATTTTTCCCTCCAGGCCGACACGGTGGAAAAACTGAGCCAGGAGCAAGACAGGCAATGGCCCGGCTTTGCCGCAGGGTGGATCCGCAATGACGGCGTCATGCTGCTGCGCTGGCCACTGGTGCCCGAGGCGCTGCAGCCCGACTATTACAGTGCGCCACGCCAGGGCATCCTGGCGCGCACGTTGCGACAAGGTCCGGTGGCGCAACAAGGCTTCATTCGCGGGTTCGTCTCGGCTGACACGATGCTGCGCAATCTGGCCTGGCACCGGGTTGGAACCTTTGGCATCACGGCCTTCGTCACCATTCCGCAGCGCGATTTATGGATCACCTTGTGGCGCACTACCCGCTTGCAGTGGTTTGCTGCCCTGGCGATGCTGGTGCTTGCCTGGGGTGCTTTTTTCCAGGCCGCCAGCATGATGCGGGCGTTGCGCGTGCGTTCCGCCTGGGACCGCACCTACAGCGGCGTGGTGCGTGCCGGCTTCAAGTCGGAAAGTCTGCAGGAGCTTCCACGTCTGCTGTGTGCAAGTCTGCTCGAACATGGACTGTGCAGTTCGGCCTGGCTGTTGCGTCTGGACGAGGTGGGCAACATGGCCGTGCTCGCCCATGCGGGGCCGCCACGCCTGGCTGCGCTGCCACTGCCGTGTTTCCCGCTCGCTTTGCAGTCCTGGCAGCAAGAGGTGCTGGCCCTTGGCGCAACGGCCGAGGAGGGCATGGCGCTGCCGCTGTGCATGCAGCAGACACCCTGGGCCGTACTGGTGCTGCAGGACGTTCCCTGGCTCGGTCGCGGCAGTGAGCGCCAACGCGCGACCCAGCGCGGCGCCTGGCGTTTGCGCCAGCAGATCGAGCTGGCGCTCGACAATCTGCGCCTGCGCGAAACTCTGGAACACGAGCGCGACAGCCAGCGACACCTGGCCTTGCACGATGTGCTCACGGGCTTGCCCAATCGCGCCGCCCTGACCGAATTTCTGTCGGGCTGGGCCATGCCCGGCACATCCGGGCGCCACGCCCTGGCGCTGGTGGATCTTGACGATTTCAAGCAGGTCAACGACCGCTTCGGCCACAAGGCTGGCGATGTATTTCTGCGCGAGGTGGCGCTGCGGATGCGCCATGCGCTGCGGCCGGAAGACTATCTGGTCCGCCTGGGTGGTGACGAGTTCGTGATTGCCTTCGCCCCGGTGCGCGAATCCGCCGACATCGACCCCGTTTTACGCCGCCTGATCGACCAGGTGCAGCGACCCCTGCAACTTGCCGAATCCGACTCGGCCACGCCCGGGCTCAGCCTGGGTGTCGTCTGGCTCGGGGCAACAGCGCAAAGCATGGAAGCACTGCTGATGCTGGCCGACCAGGCGCTCTATCGCAGCAAGCGCAACAAGGCCACACGCAAGTTCGCCTGGACCACGTTCGAGGCCGATATCCTGGGCCAGGTTCATGACGACACCCTGGACCTGCCGCTCACGCTGCAGGCATGCGACGCGCCTGCCACGGCCGACGGCACCGACGCCGTGCCCACGCGTCCGATGGGTCAAGCCTGAGGTCGGCGCATGCCGGCGTCAGCGTTCAGGGCAAGAAAACGGCGGACCAGGTCCGCCGTTTGTCACCTGAAGTTTGTCACCTGAAGAAACTCAGTTCTTCATCGCGTCCTTGACCTTCTGCGTTGCGTCCTTGGCGGCACCCATGGCGCTGGACGCTGCACTCTGGGCGGCGCTGGCAGCAGTCGCCGCACTGGATTTGGCAGCACTGGCTGCGTTGGCTGCACCTGCGGCAGCAGCGCTTGCTGCCGATTTGGCGGCGCTCGCAGCCTGGTTCATGGCGCTGCCGGCATGGCTTGCTGCGTTGGCCGCGGCACTGGTGGCTGCCGAGGCGGCGCCCTTGGCTGCACTCGCGGCCGAACTGGCGGCCTGCTCAGCCTTTTGGCATGCACCGAGCGACATGACGATGGCCGCGACGGCCAGTATTCTGTATTGCATGGATTCCTCCTGATGGGGTTCGGGATTGCAGTTCAGGCCTGAAACCGGGCCTGGACAAAAGATTGAAAGACAGGAGGACTGAAATTTCAATCATCATCAAGCGTTGTTGACGATTTCGTGGCGAATTTGCCGGTTTTCCTGCCCCTCTCGCGTTTCTTCTAGAGCACTCCCGCGACCACGTTGACCATCAAGGCGACGATGAAAACGTTGAAAAAGAACGCCACCACACTGTGCAGCAGCGCCACCCGGCGCAGCGTGCGATCGAGAATGTTGACGTCCGAGGTCTGGAACGCCATGCTCAGATTCATGGCGAAGTAGAGGTAGTCCCAGTAATCGGGCTCGGCATCGCCCGGGAATTGCAGGCCCGGACGGCCCAGCAGTCGGCCGCGGTGGTCGCCATGGGCGTACTCCTGGGTGAACACGGTGCTGAAAAACAGCCACGACAGCACGATGCTGACGCCGGCCAACAGCAGATCCTGCGGCGCGTTGTGCTTGCTGGCCAGCAGCTCGGTCTTGAGTGACAGCAGCACCACGGCCGAGATCAGCAGGCTGAACACCAGCACCGTCCAGCGGCCCTCGGTCTGCAACTCGGCGCGCCGTCGCATGGCCTCGGGGGAGGTGCGCGACATCATCAGCGCAATCGCCCCGAGGTAGGCGACGCAGGCAAGATCGAACGCCAGCAACAGGGCGTGCCCTGTCGCCAGCGAGGTGTCGAGTGCGACAAACAGCAGCAACCCCAGCACCAGCGCGGCGCCAAGGCGCGGTCGGTTGAGCAAGACCAGGGGCAGTCGTGTGAAGCGTGGCATGAATGCAGTGTAAGTGGGCTGCCGGCGGGCAGCCCATGAAGCCGAGCGCGCCTTGTTCAGCGGGTGCGCTCGAGATGTGTGACGGTGTAGACGCCGTCGACGCGCTCGGCGGTGAAGCGTACGGCGTCGCCGTCCTTCAGCCCGTCGAGCATCGCCTTGTCCTTGACTTGATAGCCCATGGTCATGGCGCCCATGCCGAGGTTGGGAATGGGGCCGTGGCGCAGCGTGATCTTGCCGGCAGCGGCGTCGATCTTACGCACCACGCCGTCGGTTTCGTGCTGCCCCGCGGCTGCGGTCGGCGAGGCGGCTTGCATGCCGGGCATGCTCTGCATCATCTGCATGTGCTGCGCCATGCCTTCGGGAGTCGAGTGGTCGTGGTCGGCGTGGCTGCCAGCGGCCAGTGCGGGGGTGGCCACTGCGGCTGCAAAGGCGAGAACAGCGAGGGTTTGAACGGTGGTCTTCATGGTGATCTCCAGTTGAGGTTTGAGCGAGGTGCGGGTTTCCCCACTCCAGCCCTCCCCAACGTTGGGGAGGGAGCGAAACACTTCCCCCAGAACTGGGGGAAGATGGGGGGTCAGTGCTGATGTTGCATGGGTTTGCGCACCTGCAATGTGTCGGGTGTGGATGGGGATTCGCTCGGATCGGTGGTGGCTGAAGGAATGCCGGCACGCACCGCATGCGCCTGCGTTCCCGGCGGCATCCGGTACCAGCCGGGGTCTTTGTAGCTGCCGGGCGCGAGGTCATCGCGCACCTTGAGCAGGCTGAACATGCCACCCATCTCGACCGAACCGTAAGGGCCGCGCCCCGTCATCATCGGCAGGGTGTTGTCGGGCAGGGGCATCTCCATCTCGGTCATTTCCGCCATGCCGTTCGAGCCCATCGGCATGTAGTCGGGCAGCAGTTTTTGCAGCTTGGGGGCGAGGTCGTCTTGCTGGACGCCGATCATGGTGGGCACGCTGTGGCCCATGGCGTTCATGGTGTGGTGTGCCTTGTGGCAGTGAATGGCCCAGTCGCCGGGGTTGTCGGCGGTGAACTCGATGGCGCGCATCTGCCCCACGGCGATGTCCACTGTGACCTCGGGCCAGCGCGCCCCCTTGGGCACCCAGCCGCCGTCGGTGCCCGCCACCTCGAAGGCATGGCCGTGCAGGTGGATGGGGTGGTTGGTCATGGTGAGGTTGCCCATGCGAATGCGCACGCGCTCGCCGGTGCGCGCCACCAACGGCGCGATGCCGGGAAAGGCGCGACTGTTCCAGGTCCACAGATTGAAGTCCAGCATGGTGTTGACCTTGGGCACGCTGCTGCCGGGGTCGATGTCGTAGGCATTGATGAGGAAGGCATAGTCGCGCTCGACCGCCATCTGCCTCGGGTTCTTGGGGTGGACGATGAACAGACCCATCGCGCCCATCGCCATCTGCACCATCTCGTCGGCATGCGGGTGGTACATGAAGGTGCCGCTTTTGCGCAGCACGAATTCGTAGACGAAAGTCTGGCCTGGCTTGATTTGCGGCTGGGTGAGGCCGCCGACGCCGTCCATGCCGTTGGGCAGGATGATGCCGTGCCAGTGCACGGTGGTGTGCTCGGGCAGCTTGTTGGTGACGAAGATGCGCACGCGGTCGCCTTCCACCGCTTCAATGGTCGGGCCGGGGCTGGAGCCGTTATACCCCCAAAGCTTGGCTGTCATGCCAGGGGAGATTTCGCGCACCACCGGCTCGGCGACGAGATGAAATTCCTTCACGCCGTTGTTCATGCGGAAGGGCAGGCTCCAGCCGTTGAGCGTGATGACCGGGTTGTAGGGGCGTCCGGATTGCGGATGCAGGGGTGCTGCCGTGTCGGTGCCGGTCTGGCTATGGGGCTCGGGCGCGGTCGCCAGGGCATGGCGGCTTGCAGCGCCCGTGGCGACAAGTGCTGCGGCGGCGCCGAGGAAGTTGCGTCGTGTGTTCATGGTGATTTCCTGGAGTGGCGGCTCAGTGGCCAGCGGAGGGCGAGGCGGCGCCGGCGGACGGGTTGTCGAGCGCTGTGGAAGTCCCCGCGTCGATGCCGAGCTGCGCCGCCTGCCAACTGGCATCGGCCAGCCAGTAATCACGCTGCGCGGTGATGCCCCCGCGTACTGCCTGCACCTGCGCTGCAGCAGCGGCGACGAGTTGGAACACGCCGATCAACATGCCGTTGTAGCGAAGCTGGTTTTCGTCCAGAACGGCCTGCGCCAGCGGCACGATCTGCTGGCGGCTGATGTCGTGCTGCTGCCAGGCATGTCGCAGCGCTGCATCGGTCTCGCGCAATTGTGAGGCAGCGTTTTGGGCCGTGGCGATGGTGCGGTTGCGCGCTGCCAGCACCCGGTCTGCGGCAGCGCTGCGGCGGGCATCGCCGAGGTCGAACAGCGGCAGCGGCAGGATGACGTCGAAACCATTTTGGGGCGTGGCGTCGCTGTAGGTCTTGCGTAACCCGCCCAGTTCCACATGGTCGATCAGGCTGGTGTTGCGCGCCAGGCCTGCCGCCACTGCCGTGGCGGTGAAGTCGGCGCGGGCAAGCTGCACGTCGAGCCGGGTGTCGAGAGCGGTTTGCAGCGGCGTTGCGCTGGCTGCCTGAACTTGCTTCGGCACTGCGGGCAATTGCGCAGGCAAGGCGAGGTGTGTGGCTTGCTCTGGCGATAAGCCCAGTGCTCGCACCAGGGCTTCGCGGGTTTGGGTCGCGGCCATCTCGGCGCGGTTGCGTTGCTGGCGGCTATCGGCAGCGAATAGTGCCTGCTGTGCTGCATCGAGTTTCGTGAGGTTGCCCGCTTGTTGCATGCGGGCAGCCAGGGTGGCGGTGGCTTGCGCAGCGTCTTCCACATCGCGGTTGTAGGCGGCACTCTGCTGTGCGGCAACCGCGCGCACCCAGGCCATGCGCGCCTGCGCGGCGGTGCGCAGCACCTCGCCGGCAAGCGTGAGACGCAATTGTTCCTGCCGCGCTGTGTCGATGCGTGAACGGGTCGGGAAGGTGAGCAGGTCGAGGAGGCCGATGCTCAGGCTGCGGGTGATTTCCACTGCGCCGGCGCCAATCAGCAGGCGCTCGAAACCGAACACCGGGTTGCTCAGCCTTGCGGACTGGGTGGATGCGGCAGAGTCAGCCTGTGTCTGGGCGATGAGCGCCTGCAATGCCGGGCTGCCAAGCAGGGCGACGCGCACGGCATCGTCGGCCGATAGCGGTTTGCCCAGCAGCGCGTCGATCTGGCGCTGGGCCTCGGCATGTGCGCCAGCCGTGGCTTGCAGCTCCACGGCCAAGCCGGTGTGCGGTTGGGCGATGCTGTTGGCCGCACGCAAATTGTTCTGCGTTTGCAGCGGTGCGCACGCCGCAAGGACCAAGACACCGAGGGGCAGCGTGGTTCGTGCCGTGCGGGACAGCACGGCGACCAAGGGAGCGTGAAAGACAGGGTATTGCATGAAAACCTCGCATCGCAGCGTGGCCGTCCGGGGCGCACGCGGCTGGGCCTGGAAAAGGTGCAGCGCTTGGCGGCACCGGGCTTGCATGCGCTGGTCCATCGGCTCATGCGCCCCGGAGCGCAAGACCTCGGGTACGCCAGGCCGCGCGACAGCGCGAGGTTTACAGGCGTGGTGGACGTAGCAGCGCCCTGGCTTCGGCGCTGTGCCAGCCGGTGGATGCGGCGATGGGGCAGGATTGCTGCACCGGGCCGGGGTGGGAGGTAAGGGGCGCCGGCAGGCTGGCCGCGGCCATGCCGCAGACCACGCAGAGTTGGTGTGCGTGGTCGCTGCAACCGCTGTGGGCATCGCTTGCAGGCGGCTGGGCGCCGCCGTGTTGCGAGGTTGTCATCGCAGCGTGATCGTGCATGCCCGTGCCCATGTCTGCCATGCCTTGCTCCGGCACTGGCGCCGCTACCAGGCTGAGCACCGCTGACTCGCTGTCGGCGAGCATCACGACTTGCGCCCAGCCGCGCAGTGGCAGCAGGGCGAGCATGATGATGAGCAGCAGACGGCACCAAGTTTTCATGAAACAAAGTTTAACAATCATCCATCCAACCCTCAACCTACGCGGGTCTTCCTAAAATGCGCTCGCCCGCTTTCAGCGTTGAACGCGACGACTGACAGGCCGCCCTGACCGCACGCTCCAATTGCAGACCACCCGCCATGTCCGACCAACACCCGCATGCCACGCCCGAGTTGACGCATATCTCCCCGCGTGACAAGGCCGAGATTCTGGCCCAGGCGCTACCCTACATTCGCAAATTTCATGGCAAGACCATCGTCATCAAATACGGCGGCAACGCCATGACCGACGCCGGCCTGCAGCAGGATTTCGCCGAGGACGTGGTGCTGCTCAAGCTGGTCGGCATGAACCCGGTGGTGGTGCATGGCGGCGGCCCGCAGATCGACGAGGCGCTGGCCAAGATCGGCAAGAAGGGCACCTTCATCCAGGGCATGCGCGTGACCGACGACGAGACCATGGAGGTGGTCGAGTGGGTCCTGGCCGGGCAGGTGCAGCAGGACATCGTCGGCCTCATCAATGTGGCGGGCGGCAAGGCCGTGGGCCTCACGGGGCGCGACGGCGGCCTGATTCAGGCACGCAAGCTGCGCATGCGCGACCGCGACAACCCTGAGCTCGAGCACGATGTCGGCCAGGTAGGCGAGATCGAGTCCATCGATCCGGCGGTGGTCAAGGCGCTGCAGGACGACCAGTTCATCCCGGTCATCTCGCCGCTGGGCTTCGGCCAGAACAACGAGAACTACAACATCAACGCTGACGTGGTGGCCGGCAAGCTGGCCGAGGTGCTCAAGGCCGAGAAGCTGGTGTTGTTGACCAACACGCCCGGTGTGCTCAACAAGCAGGGTGAGCTGCTGACCGATCTGACGGCGCGCGAGATCGACGAGATGTTCGCCGATGGCACCATCTCCGGCGGCATGCTGCCGAAAATCGCCTCGGCGCTCGACGCGGCGCGATCGGGCGTGAACTCGGTGCACATCATCGACGGCCGCATTCCCCACGCCATGCTGCTCGAAATCCTCACCGAGCAGGCCTTCGGCACCATGATCCGCTCGCATTGAACGTGGCACTCGCGCTGAGTTCCTGGAGCGGCGGCAAGGACTCGATGCTGGCCCTGCGCCAGGCGCGTGCCGCCGGGCTTGAGGTGCGCTGGCTGCTGGCCATGCTGGACGAGTCCGGCCTGCGCCTGCGCAGCCACGGCGTGCCACTGGGCCTGATGCAGGCGCAGGCTGCGGCCCTCGGCCTGGAACTGGTGACCCCCAGTGCGGGCTGGGATGACTACCAGACGGTGTTCACGGCGCAGTTGCACGAACTCGCCGGGCGCGGGGCGCAGGCTGCGGTGTTCGGCGACATCGACCTGCAGCCGCACCGCGACTGGGAGGAGCAGGTTTGCGCCGCTGCCGGTTTGCGCGCCGAGCTGCCGCTGTGGGGTCGTGCGCGCCCAGAGCTGGCGCGCGCGTTCATCGCCCTGGGCTACAGCGCCCGCGTGGTCTGCGTCGACAGCCGGCACTTGCCCGACAGCTTTTGTGGCCGCTTGTTCGACACCGTATTCATCGACGACCTGCCACCGGGTGTGGATGCCTGTGGCGAGAATGGCGAGTTCCATACCTTCGTGTTCGACGGCCCCGAATTTGCCCAGGCCGTGGCCCATGCGGTGACCGCGGTCGAACCGCACTTCGCACCGGTGCGCTTCGGTGGCGGACGCTATGTTTTCGCCCGGCTGGAGCGCGCCGATGCGGCGTGATGCCGGCCATGCACCGGCATGGTTGTTCGACATGGACAACACCCTGCACGATGCCTCGTGGCGGGTGTTCCCGCGGATGAACGTCGAGATGACCGCCTACATCCAGCGCCACCTCGGCGTCGACCCGGCGGAGGCCAACCGCATGCGCAGCCATTTCTGGCGGCGCTATGGCGCCACGCTGCTCGGCTTGATGCACGAGCATGGCGTGAAGGCCGCGCACTTCCTGGTCGAGACCCATCGCTTCCCCGAGCTGCCACGCATGCTGCGCGCCGATCCCAGCCAGCGCGCCGCCATAGCTCGTCTTCCGGGTCGCAAATGGGTGCTGACCAATGCGCCACGCGACTATGCGCTGCGGGTGTTGCGCCAGCTCAAGCTGCTCAAGTTGTTCGAAGGCGTCATCAGCATCGAGGACATGCGCCAGTTCGGCCGCCTGCGCCCCAAGCCCGACGCCCGCATGTTGCGCCATGTGCTGCGCCGTCATCACCTGCGCCCGGCGCAATGCGTGCTGGTGGAAGACACCTTGCAGCATCTCAAGTCCGCACAGCGCCTGGGCCTGCGCGGCGCCTGGTTCACGCGCTACGAGCACCGCGGGCTGCGCCGCCAGCCGCATGCGGCGGCCAGGCCGAGGACATGTTGTGGCCGCCCGTCCTATGTGCGTGCGAAAATCGCCTCACTATGGCGTCTGCGTTCGTTGATCCCGCGTTGAATTCCGCCCCTTTGCTGGCGGTCCCGGCGCAGCCACGCAAGCGCCCCAGGCCCGGCGAGCGGCGCGAGCAAATCCTCCAATGCCTGGCCGGCATGTTGGAGGAGCCGGGTACGGAGCGCATCACCACCGCCGCGTTGGCGCAACGTCTGCAGGTTTCCGAGGCGGCGCTGTACCGCCATTTCGCCAGCAAGGCGCAAATGTTCGAGGCGCTGATCGAGTTCATCGAACACAGCGTCTTCGGTCTGATCAACCAGATCACGCAGCAGCAGGAATCCGGCGCCCAGCAGGCGGCTCGCATCGTCCAGGCCTTGTTGGGCTTCGCCGAAAAAAACGCCGGCCTCTGCCGCGTCATGGCGGGCGATGCGCTGGTTGGCGAACATGTCCGGTTGCAGCTGCGCATGAACCAGTTCTTCGAGCGTGTCGAGGCCGCCCTGCGGCAGAGTCTGAAGCTGGCGGTGGAACAGGGTGGCATGGCCTCCGGCTTCAATCCTGCGCAGCGTGCCCAGTTGTTGGCCATCTACATCTGCGGCTGTTTGCTGCAGTTCACACGCAGCGGCCCCGGCCGGCTGACTGCAGGCGGCGTCGAGCGCGCCATCAGCGTTCTGCTGGCTTGAACGCTTGCGGCTGGCTTGCCGCCGTATCGTGACACCCTTGGGGATGGCGCACCCTGTCTCACCCGCCAGGTGCGCGGGCAAACGCCAGCGCCAAGCCCGGTTCGGACACAGGTTGGTGTTGACAAAACCGGCGGTTTCAGAAATAGTACGACCGTTCGATTTTTGAAATCCAGCCGCCATGCCTCGTAAAACTGCATCCAACGCCAGATCCGCGCCAAGGCCGGCTGCCGCTGCGCGTGGGGTCGCCCCTAGCTCTGGCGAGACCGTCGAGTTGCCGGGCAAAGGCCATCAGACCCGCCAGGCGATACTCGATTGCGCACTGCAAATGGCGGGGCGCATCGGTCTGGAGGGGTTGTCGATCGGTGTGCTTGCCGACCGCATGGACATGAGCAAATCCGGTGTGTTTGCCCATTTCGGCTCGCGCGAGGAATTGCAGATTTCCGTCATCCGCCGCTACCACAGCCTGTTCGAGGCCGACGTGTTTTATCCCGCGTTGGATCAGCCCCGTGGCCTTCCGCGGCTGCATATGCTGTTCGACCGCTGGGTGCAGCAGGTCAGCCGCGAGGTGGAAACCGGCTGCATCTACATTTCCGGCGCCGTCGAGTTCGACGACCGGCCAGGCCCGGTGCGCGACGCGCTGGTGCTCATGGTGCAGACCTGGCACGACGCTCTGCTGCGCGCGGTGTCGCAAGCCGTCGAGGTCGGACATCTGCAGACCAATACCCCGGCGCAGTTGCTGATGTTCGAACTGCACGGCCTGATCCTCGCCCTGCACCACGATTCCCGACTGCTGCGCGTGCACGGTTGCGTCGAACTGGCACGGCACGGCTACCGCCGGCTCATCGGTCAATACGCCACCCCGACCGGGATGAAACTGCTGCAGACACTCTGTGGCGCTGGCGACTGAAGCGCTGTCATCCGTACGCCTTCGGCCATACCCCCATCCGTTCCCATTTCAGGAGACCACCATGCCCCAATACACCCCGCCGCTGCGCGACATGCAATTCATCCTGCACGAAGTGCTCGATGTCGTGCCTGCGCTGCGCGCATTGCCTCCCCATGCCGACGTCGACGCCGACCTCATCAACCAAGTCTGCGAGGAGGCCGGCAAGTTCTGCGCCGAAGTGCTGTTCCCCATCAACCTGAGTGGCGACAGCGAGGGCTGCCATTACGACCCGGCGACCCATGCCGTCACCACGCCCAAGGGCTACAAGGAGGCGTGGGCCCAGTATGTGGAAGCCGGCTGGCCGCTGCTGACCGCTGCGCCCGAATACGGTGGCCAGGGCCTTCCCCACCTGGTGGGCAGTGCCGTGCACGAAATGGAAAACGCCGCCAACCAGGCCTGGACCATGTACCCCGGCTTGACGCAGGGGGTGGTGGAGTTGCTGTCCGCGCATGGCAGCAAAGCGCAGAAAGACCTCTACCTGCCCAGGCTCGCATCGGGCCAGTGGACCGGCACCATGTGCCTGACCGAGCCCCATTGCGGCACGGATCTGGGGCTGATTCGCACCAAGGCCGAGCCGCTTGACGGTGGCGGCTACAAGCTCACGGGGCAGAAGATTTTCATCTCCAGCGGCGAGCATGATCTGGCCGAGAACATCATCCACATGGTGCTGGCCAAACTGCCTGGGGCGCCCGAGGGCAGCAAAGGCATTTCGCTGTTCGTCGTGCCCAAATTCCTGCCCGACGCCCGTGGCGACAAGGGCCAGCGCAACGGCATTTTTTGCTCAGGCATCGAGCACAAGATGGGCATCCATGGCAACTCCACCTGCCAGATCACGCTGGACGGCGCCACCGGCTGGCTGGTGGGCGAGCCCAACAAAGGCCTGGCGGCCATGTTCGTGATGATGAACGGAGCGCGTCTCGGCGTGGGTATGCAGTCGCTGGGCCTGACCGAAGTGGCCTATCAGAATGCGGTAGCCTACGCCAAGGACCGCCTGCAGATGCGCGCGCTCACCGGTCCGAAAGCGCCGGAACAACCGGCCGATCCCATCATCGTCCACCCCGATGTGCGCCGCATGCTGCTCACGGCCCGCGCCTGGGCCGAAGGCGGGCGCTTCCTGGCCTACTGGGTGGCGCTGATGCTCGACCAGGCGCAGCTGCATCCCGACGACGATGTGCGCAAGGACGCCGATGATCTGGTGGCGCTGCTCACGCCCATCGTCAAGGCCTTCATCAGTGACAACGGGTTCGACGCCACCAACGCCTGCATGCAGGTGTTCGGCGGCCATGGCTACATCCACGAATGGGGCATGGAGCAATATGTGCGCGACGCCCGCATCAACATGATTTATGAAGGCACCAACACCATCCAGGCACTCGATCTCATCGGCCGCAAGGTGCTGATGGACAACGGGGTCAAGCTGAAAAAGTTCGGCAAGCTAGTCGCCGACTTCATCGACGCCGAAGGCGTGGACGAGGCCATGCAGGAGTTCGTCAACCCCCTGGCCGATCTCGGCGACAAGGTGCAGAAGCTCACCCTGGAGCTGGGCATGAAGGCCATGACCAACCGCGAGGAAATCGGCGCTGCCGCCGTACCCTATTTGCGCGTGGTCGGTCATCTGGTGTTCGCCTACGGCTTTGCCCGCATGGCCAAGGTGGCGCAGGCCAGGCTGGCGCAAAACCCCGCGGACGCTGCCTTCTATCAGGCCAAGCTGCAGACCGCGCGGTTTTACTTCGCCAGGCTCTACCCGGAATCGGCGGCCGCCATCCGCATGGCGCGCAGCGGCGCCAAGGCGCTGATGGACACCGATGCCGCACTCGCCTGAGCCGCAGCCGCTGCGCCGTCCATCCGCCGACATCATCGATCCCAACCGAGGACCCGTCATGACCCCCCGTTTCCCGATTCGCCAGGTTGCCGTGCTGGGCGCCGGCGTCATGGGCGCGCAGATCGCCGCCCATTGCATCAACGCCCGAGTGCCTGTGATCCTGTTCGATCTGCCCGCCAAGGAAGGGTCGAGCAACGCCATTGCCGACAAGGCTGTGGCCAATCTCAAAAAACTCAGCCCGGCGCCATTCGGCTTGGCCGAGGACGCGGTGCAGATCCGCAGCGCCAACTACGCCACCGACCTGCCCTTGCTGGCCGATTGCGATCTCGTCATCGAGGCCATCGCCGAGCGCATGGACTGGAAGCACGACCTCTACCAGAAGGTCACCCCGCACCTGGCGCCGCACGCGCTGTTCGCCAGCAACACCTCCGGGCTGTCGATCACGGCCTTGAGCGAGGGCTTCGAGGCCGGCCTGCGCACGCGCTTTTGCGGGGTGCACTTCTTCAACCCGCCGCGCTACATGCCGCTGGTCGAACTCATTCCCACGTCGAGCACCGCGCCTGAAGTGCTGGACCGGCTCGAAAGCTTTCTCACCAGCACCCTGGGCAAGAGCGTGGTGCGGGCTCTGGACACGCCGAACTTCGTCGCCAATCGCGTCGGCGTGTTTTCCATCCTCGCGGTGATGCACGAGGCGCAGACCTTCGGCCTGAGCTACGACGTGGTCGACGACCTCACCGGGTCCAAGCTGGGTCGTGCCAAGAGCGCCACTTTCCGCACCGCCGACGTCGTCGGGCTGGACACCATGGGCCATGTCATCAAGACCATGCTCGACGCCCTGCCGGCGGACCAGGACCCGTTCGCCGCGCTCTACGCCACGCCGCCTGCGCTGAAGGCGCTGGTGGGCAAGGGGGCACTGGGGCAGAAAACCGGCGCGGGCTTCTACAAGAAAGTGGGCCGCGACATCCTGCGCTATGACCCCGCCAGCGGCGACTACGTCGCGGGCGGCGGCAAGGCCGACGAGATCGTCGTGCGCATATTGAAAAAGCCCGCGGCCGAGCGCTTCAAGCTGCTGCGCGAGTCTAGCAATCCGCAGGCGCAATTCCTCTGGGCCGTGTTCCGCGACGTGTGGCACTACATCGCCGTGCATCTGGGCAACGTGGCCGATAACGCCCGCGACCTGGACTTCGCCATTCGCTGGGGTTTCGGCTGGAACGAAGGCCCGTTCGAGAGCTGGCAGGCAGCCGGCTGGAAGCAGATTGCCGGCTGGGTGGCCGACGACATCGCCGCCGGCAAAGCCTTGTGCGGCGCGCCGCTGCCGGCTTGGGTCGGGCAGATCGATGCCGTGCACAAGCCCGAGGGTTCGTGGTCGGCCGCGCGCGGCGCCTACGTGCCGCGGCGCGAACTGCCGGTCATGGCGCGGCAGTTGTTCCCGCAAACCGTGCTGGGCGAAGCGGCGCGCAATCCGGCCACGGCCGGTGCCACGGTGTTCGAGGACGAAGCCATCAGGCTGTGGACTCCGTCCGAGTTTGGCGATGTGCTCGTCGCCAGCTTCAAGACCAAGATGAACACCCTCGGCCCCGGCGTGGTGGCCGGCTTGCACCGTGCGGTGGACGAGGCCGAGCGTGGCTACGCCGGTCTGGTGGTGTGGCAGACCGGCGAGCCATTTTCCGCCGGCGCCGATCTACAGGCGATGCTACCGGCCTTCATGGCGGGTGGCTCCAAGGCCATCGAGCCAGAAGAGAAGAAATTGCAGGACGTGATGCTGCGCCTGCGCTACGCCCAGGTGCCGGTGGTGGCGGCGATGCGCGGCCTGGCGCTGGGCGGCGGCTGCGAGTTGGCGGCCTACACCGCGCGCCGCGTGGCCGCGCTGGAAACCTATGTCGGTCTGGTGGAGGTGGGCGTGGGCCTGATCCCCGGCGGCGGCGGCCTGACCTATCTGGCCCGCCGCGCCAGCGAACTGGCGCAGGCCAACGGCGGCAATGTCGACGTGCTCGCCTTCCTCAAGGCGCTGTACATGCAGCCGGCGATGGCGGCGGTGTCCAAGTCGGCCATCGAGGCACGGCAGATGGGTTATCTCTTGCCCGAGGACGTGATCGTGCTGCACAAGGACGAGTTGCTGCATGTGGCCTGCTCGCAGGTGCGGGCCCTGGCCGATGCGGGTTACCGTCCGCCGCTTGCCGCGCGCATCACCGTGGCCGGTCGCAGCGGTACCGCCACCATCAAGAGCCAACTCGTGAACATGCGCGACGGCGGCCAGATCAGCGCCCATGACTTCGCCCTCGGTGCTGCCGTGGCCGACGTCATGTGCGGCGGCGAAGTCGATGCCGGCAGCGTGGTCGACGAAGCTTGGCTGATGCGCCTGGAGCGCAGGCATTTCTGCGCCCTGCTGGACAACCCCAAGACCCAGGAGCGCATCATGGGCATGCTGCAGACCGGCAAGCCGGTGCGCAACTGAGTGCCGGACGTCGCGCGATGAACCCCATGCTCGATGCTGGCCGCGCCGTGCTGGCGCAGCAACCCTTCAGCGCGCTGCTGGGCACGGAGCTGTCGGTGTTTGAAGCCGACCGCGCCGTGCTGGAACTGCCGCTGCGCCAGGATTTGTTGCAGCAGAACGGTTTTGCCCATGGCGGCGTGCTGTGCTATTTGGCCGACAACGCGCTGACCTTTGCCGGGGGCGGCGCGCTGGGTGCGGCCGTCGTCACCTCGGAGTTCAAGATCAACTACCTGCGCCCCGCGCTCGGCGAGCGGCTGTGCGCCGAAGCCAGCGTGATGCATGCCGGGCGCAGCCAGGCCGTCGTGCGCTGCGAGGTTTATGCCGTGCAAGGTGGCGCGCGCAAGTTGTGCGCCGCCGCCCAAGGAACCATCACCCTACTGGCCGAGCCGCGCAAGCCCGGCTGAGCCACCCACTGCATCAGGAGTCCGTTATGTCCCGCCAAGTTCAAGACGCCTACATCGTCGCCGCCGCACGTACGCCCATCGGCAAGTCGCATCGCGGCATGTTCCGCAACACCCGTCCGGAGGATTTGCTGATCGCCGCCATCCACGCCGCGCTCAAGCAGGCGCCGGGGCTGGATCCGGCGGCCATCGAAGACGCCATCATCGGCTGCGCCATGCCCGAGGGCGAGCAGGGGCTGAACATGGCGCGCATCACCGCGCTGCTGGCCGGACTGCCGAATTCGGTCGGCGGCGTCACGGTCAACCGCTTTTGCGCCTCGGGCGTGACGGCCATCCAGATGGCGGCCGACCGCATTCGCGTCGGCGAGGCCGAGGTCATGCTGGCCGGCGGTGCCGAGAGCATGAGCATGGTGCCGATGAGCGGCAACAAGCCCTCGTTCAACCCGCTGGTGTTCGCCCGCGACGAAAACGTCGGCATTGCCTACGGCATGGGCCTGACCGCCGAGAAGGTGGCGCAGCAATGGAAGGTCAGCCGCGAGCAGCAGGACGCCTTCGCGCTGCAGTCGCACCAGCGCGCGTTGGCGGCGTTTGCCGCCGGCGAGTTCAGTGACGAAATCGTGCCGATCGACATCGTCGACCGCGTGCCGGATCTGGCGAGCGGCAAAGTGGTCGAGCGCCGCCGCACCGTCAACCTGGATGAGGGCCCGCGTGCCGACACCTCGCTCGAAGCCCTCGCCAAACTGCGCCCCGCTTTCGCCGCGCCCAAGGACCCGACGGGCAAAGCCACCGGCCTGGGCAGTGTCACGGCGGGCAACAGCTCGCAAACCTCGGACGGCGCCGGCGCGCTCATCCTGGCATCGGAGGCGGCGCTCAAGCGCTACAACCTGCAGCCGCTGGCGCGCTTCGTCAGCTTTGCCTCGCGCGGCGTGCCGCCCGAAATCATGGGCATCGGGCCGATCGAGGCCATTCCCGCCGCGCTCAAGGCCGGCGGGCTCAAGCTCGACGACATCGGCTGGATCGAGCTGAACGAAGCCTTCGCCGCGCAGTCGCTTGCGGTCATCAACACGTGCGGGCTCGACCCCTCCAAGGTCAACCCGCTGGGCGGCGCCATCGCCCTCGGTCATCCGCTCGGTGCTACGGGCGCGATCCGCGCGGCTACCGCCATGTACGGCATGCGTCGGCGCAAGTTGAAGTACGGCATGGTGACCATGTGTGTGGGTACGGGCCAAGGCGCGGCCGGCATTTTCGAACTGGTCTGAGACCCGGCAGGGGCCCGTGGCAACCCCCCCTGTGCAACATCATTGCCTTGAACGACCCCCTCCGGAGCGATCACCATGTCCGAAATCCTCGCCCATCCTGAACAAGGCGTGCTGACCCTGACCTTCAACCGGGTCGAGAAAAAAAACGCGCTCACCAGCGCGATGTACGCCGCGCTGGCCGACCATCTGGAGCGGGCCGCCGGCGACGCGCACACCCGAGTGCTGGTCATCCAGGGCCAGGAGAGTCTGTTCACCGCCGGCAACGATGTGAGCGAGTTCCTGCAGCGCCCCCCCGCCAGCATGGAGGCGCCGGTGTTCCGTTTCCTGCGTGCCATCGCCGACTTTCCGAAGCCTGCCATTGCCGCCGTCTGCGGGCCTGCCGTGGGCATCGGCACCACCCTATTGCTGCATTGCGATCTGGTCTATGCGGGTGACAGCGCGCTGTTCTCGCTGCCTTTCGTCAACCTGGGTCTGTGCCCCGAGGCCGCGTCCAGCCTGCTGCTGCCGCAGCGCATCGGTCATGTGGCTGCAAACGAAAAGCTGCTGTTCTGTGAGCCCTTCACCGCCGACGAGGCGCACGAATTGGGATTGATCAACCGTGTGCTGCCGCCGTCCGAGGTCAATGCCTTCGCCTTGCAACAAGCGCGCAAACTTGCGGCCAAGCCATTGACTTCGTTGATGGTCACCAAATCGCTGTTGCGCCAACCGCAGCGCGCGGCGGTGCATGTGATGATGACCGAAGAAGCGAGTCACTTCGAGCGCTTGCTCAAGGGTCCGGCAGCGAAAGAAGCATTCAGCGCATTTTTGGCCAAGCGCAAGCCGGATTTCACCGGACTCTGAGGCTTGCGGTCGGCGCTGATGCGCTGACCGCGGTCAGCCGCCACCCGCGTAAGCGCATTGCCGCCACGCCTCGAACACCCCGACGGCGACCGCGTTCGACAAATTCAGGCTTCGCTGCTCCGGGCGCATCGGCAAGCGTAGGCGCCGCGGCGGTGCGAAATCCTCCAGTATCTCGCTTGGCAATCCGGCGGTCTCGGCACCGAACACCAGCCAGTCACCCGGCTGAAAACGGGCCTGACCCAGCAGCGTCGCGGCGAATTTGGTGAAGGCGAACATGCGGGTCGCTTCGACAGAATTTTGCGCGCACCGCCGCAGTGCCGCCCAGTCGCGATGCACGTGCAATTCGGCGTATTCGTGATAGTCCAGGCCCGCGCGCCGCAATTGCTTGTCGTCAAGCGAAAATCCGAGCGGCTCGACCAGATGCAACACGCATCCGGTGTTCGCCGCCAGGCGGATGACGTTGCCGGTGTTGGGCGGAATTTCAGGATGGACCAGGACGATGTTGAACATGAAGGCACAAGGTGAATGGCACATGGGTTGCTGCGGTCGGTAACGCTCAACCCGACGGCGGCGTCCGCAAGGCGACGGCCACACGGACCGCTGCTGCCCCTGCGCGCAGCAGCACCGATGCGGCTTCGCCCAGGGTGCTGCCAGTGGTCATCACGTCATCGATCAGCACCACATCCTGAGCCTTGCATGGGCCTGGAGCAGCGAAGACGCCGCGCACATTCTTGGTCCTCAACGCCAGCGGCAGGCTGCTTTGCGGCGGCATCTCACGCACGCGCACCAAGGCGTCGCTGCGTGCCGTGACGCGAAGCTCCCGCGCAAAACTGCGCGCCATTTCCCATGCCTGGTTGTAGCCGCGCTGCTGCAGCCGCACGGATGACAGGGGGATGGGTAGCACAAGGCCGGGTCGTGGGTGGCCAGCGGCCTGCCAGCGCGCGGCGAGTAGTTTGCCGAGCCAACGACCGATCGCCGGTTCGTTGCCAAATTTCAGGCGTTGAATCAAGCGATCGATCGGTACACCATAGTCGCCCAGGGTCAAAGTCTGGATGTAAGGTGGTGGTGAGCGCAGGCAAGCCCCGCAGATGAAATCACCAGCCGGCAGCGCCAGACCACAATGGCTGCAGCGTGGCTCGGCACCACTGAGGTATTGGCCCATGCAGGGTTCGCACAGCGTCTGGCGCGAGGGCAGGGCGCAAAGCTCGCACAAACCCGTCGGGCGCAAGGCAGCACCCATGTGTTCCAGCAGCGAGCCGAGCATCGTTGACATGCGGACACTATATTGCTTGCCCAGATACCCCCTGAAAATGCCGGGTCGATTCCAGCTTTCCCCAACCCCTTGAAGGCGACCCGTGTTCAGATTCCGCGGGCGTTCATCACGTCATCACGTCAGCAGGCCATATGTCCACGCCTCCCACTGCGCTGCGCCTGGCTCATCAGTCCGGCGTCATGTTCGCGCGCGATCGACTGGCACGCAGGCCAGCCCCGTTCATGTGGCAAGAGGCTGCTCGCCGCATGGCCGAGCGCTTGCCGCTGCTCAAATTGCAACCCCAGTCGGTGCTCGACATGGGCTGCGCCTGGGGTGATGGCCTTGCCTTGCTGCGCCAACACTACCCCCTCGCGCGGATCGTCGGTGTGGAGCCTTCGGCCCTGCTCGCCGATGTGGCGCGCAAGGCGCATGCGGGTCGAAGCTGGTTGCGAGGCCTGCGCGGCGGAGGCCGCACCGAGGTAATCGCAGCACCCTTGTCGGGACCGGTCGGCACATCCACGGCGCCCAACGTTGCGCAGATGCTGTGGTCGAACCTGGCACTTCCCTGGGTTGCCGAGATCGAATCCACGTTTGCCGCTTGGAACCGCGCCTTGCTGCCAGACGGCGTGTTGATGTTCACCACGTTCGGGCCAGACACCTTGCGCGAATTGCGACAAGCGCAATGCCGCGATTCAGGCATTATCCCGCCTGCATACCCCGACATGCATGACTTGGGCGACATGCTGGTCCAGCAAGGCTTTGCAGAACCTGTGATGGACATGGAGATGCTGCATCTGCGCTATGCACGCCCCAAAGATGCACTGGCTGAACTTGCCGAACTGGGAAGGCCCGCACACGCCGCCACAGCGCAAGGATTGCGTACGCCCCGGCAGTGGCAAGCCTTGCAGCAAGCGTTGCTCAGTCAGGCACAAGCAGTGGGGCAAGCAGAAATCGTGCTGAGTTTCGAGCTGATCTACGGCCACGCCTTCAAACTTGCAACCCAGCCTGCTCGCGCTGGTGTAGCCAGCTTCCCTGTGGAGCAACTACGGGCGACCGGGCGCAAACGCTGATGCGCATGGGTGGAGGCCTTCTGCCGGAGTCAATTCGGGGAAATTCCCGAAGCCAGTCCGGTGCCTTGCTGGCATGATGCAAGGCCGTAGTCGGTGACGGACTTTGTCTCGATACAGACCCGAGATCGTTGTATTTGAGGGGCGTGATGATTGGTCAGCGGAGAGCGGTGTTGATTGCGAGCAAAATCGGCGCAAATGACCCCCGCTATCGTGGCACCCATCTCTATAATTCCACGCTGATACGTTTGTGCAGGATTGGTCTTGTGCAAGATCAATCCCGGGATTAGGCGGCAATTTTTCGGCAGCTGCTGGCGAAGCGAGGTGATCACATGGCTGCACAGTTGGTGAGCGCCCTTGATTTCGGTCTGCTTGGTGCGCCATCTGAGCAAGATGGTGCACTGATCTGGCTGTTCAAGCGCAACTGTTCGATCAGCCCCAAACAGTTGCTCGCCTTTTTTGCCTCCATGGCCCTGATCTCGTCGTGCGTGGCGCTGATGTGCTGGGAAGGCGGTGCGACATTGGTGCCACCATTTACAGTGGCGGAGTTGTTGGCGTTTGGCTCGGCGTTGTATGTCTATGCACGTCATGCTGCGGATCGCGAGCGGGTGACGGTATCGGCACAGTCGCTGGTTGTGGAGTGGGAGAATGCCGGCCGCATCGAACGGGCCGAGTTCAACCCGAGGTGGGCGAGAATTGTGGTGAACGAGAAAGGTTTGGTCGAGATTTCAGGGGCGGGCAAGCTGGCTTTCATGGGCCGCTACACCCGGCCTGATCGGCGCGAGACATTGGCTCGCGACTTGCGCCGTGCAGTGCTGGCAGTCTGAGCCAAACGGCTCGAACCATTTCAAAACTAGGTGACATCCAAGATGAAACAGTTGAAGTACTACCTGACTGCGGCCTCGGCCCTGTGTGTCTCCACGGCTTTTGCTGATCAAAGCCTGACGGGCGGCCCGCAAGTCAACGGTATCGATTTCCAGCACCCCGTCACCAGCATCGCGCGCGACGAGCGCGACCTCAACTATATGGTCATGCTCATCTGCCTGGCCATTGGCATCCTCGTCTTCGGAGTGATGTTCTATTCGGTGTTCAAGCACCGCAAATCCAAGGGGGCAGTGGCGTCCCAATTCCACGAAAGCACCACGGTCGAAATCGCCTGGACCATCGTTCCGCTGCTGATCGTGATCGCCATGGTCATCCCCGCGACCAAGACCGTAGTGGCGCAACAAAACGTCTCGGATTCCTACCTCACGATCAAGGTGACGGGTTATCAATGGAAGTGGGGCTACGACTATGTCGACGGCCCTGGCAAGGGCATCTCGTTTTACTCGACGCTGACGACGCCAATGTCGGAAATCTACGGCAATGCCCCCAAACCCAACAATTACCTCCTGGCTGTCGACCATGATCTGGTCGTGCCCGTCAACCAGAAGATCCGCATTCTCACCACATCCATGGACGTCTTGCACGGTTGGTATGTGCCCTCGTTCGGGGTGCAAATGGACGCAATTCCCGGCTTCATCCGTGAAACCTGGTTCAAGGCTGATCAAGTGGGCACTTACTATGGCCAATGCGCTCAGGTTTGTGGCAAGGGTCATGCATTCATGCCCATCGTGGTCAAGGTCGTATCGCTGCCAGACTACGCGGCATGGGTCAAAACTGAGCAAGCCAAGTTGAAGAAAGATGGCGGAACGCTAACACCGTCGGGCGCGACAAGTTAAGCGTCTCCTGATGTAATCGGTTCGACTCAGTCACTAATCAATGTGTTTTTTGCCAGGAGTGCAGCATGAGTGCAGTGCTTGATCCAGTCCATGCCCCAGCCCACAGTGGGGATCATGCGCATGACCATCCACACGGATGGCGCAGATGGGTGTTCTCCACCAACCACAAAGACATCGGCACGATGTATCTGGTGTTTGCCTTGTGGATGTTGTTCGAGGGCGGCATTCTGGCGATGGGTATCCGCGCGGAACTCTTCAAGCCCGGGATTCAGTTTCTGAATCCCCAGTTGTTCCTGTCGTTTTCGACGATGCACGGCATCATGATGATTTTCGGTGCTGTGATGCCTGCGATGGTGGGTTTCGCCAACTGGATGATTCCGCTTCAGGTCGGCGCCCCCGACATGGCTTTCCCGCGGCTCAACAACTTGAGTTTTTGGATGCTGATTCCTGCCGCTATTTTGCTCACATCATCGTTCTTCGTTCCCGGTGGGGCACCTGATGTCGGTTGGACACTCTATGCGCCACTGACCATCCAGCAGGGGATGGGTATGGATCTCGTGATTTTCGCGATTCACATCATGGGCGCCTCGTCCATCATGGGTTCCATCAACATCATCGTCACCATCCTGAACATGCGCGCTCCGGGCATGACGTTGATGAAGATGCCGCTTTTTTCATGGACATGGCTGATCACGGCGTATTTGCTGATTGCCATCATGCCGGTTTTGGCCGGGGCGGTCACCATGACCCTGACTGACCGTCACTTTGGGACCAGCTTCTTCAGTGCTGCCGGCGGTGGTGACCCCGTGCTTTACCAGCACCTGTTCTGGTTCTTCGGGCACCCCGAGGTTTACGTGATGATTCTGCCCGCCTTCGGCATCGTGAGTGCTGTCGTGCCGACCTTCGCTCGCAAACCATTGTTTGGCTACAGTTCGATGGTCTATGCATCGGCTTCGATTGCCATCCTCTCATTTATCGTGTGGGCGCATCACATGTTCACCGCCGGCATGCCGGTCACGGGCCAGTTGTTCTTCATGTATGCCACGATGTTGATCGCGGTGCCCACAGGCGTCAAAGTGTTCAACTGGATTGCCACCATGTGGCGCGGGTCGATGACTTACGAAACCCCCATGCTTTGGGCCATTGGGTTCATTTTCGTCTTTACCTTTGGTGGTTTCTCCGGGCTTGTGCTGGCGTTGGCGCCAATTGATACCTATGTGCACAACACCTATTACGTCGTCGCCCACTTTCACTACGTTCTGGTTGCAGGCTCCCTGTTTGCCATTTTCATGGGCTACTACTACTGGTCGCCCAAATGGACGGGATTGATGTACAACGAAACAGCCGGAAAAATTCATTTCTGGGCGTCGATGATCACCTTCAACGTGACATTCTTCCCGCAGCATTTGCTTGGACTCGCTGGCATGGTGCGTCGTTACGCTGACTATCCTGTGCAGTTCACCGACTTCAATATGATTTCCTCGATCGGCGCCTTCGGTTTCGGCCTGTCACAGGCTTACTTCCTTTTTGCCGTCGTGATTCCGATGTTCCGCGGTCAAGGCGATAAAGCGCCACAGCGTCCCTGGGACGGAGCGCATGGCTTGGAATGGGAGATTCCTTCACCGGCTCCATTCCACACTTTCGAAACGCCCCCTAAGCTCGATGCCACCGCAACTAAAATCCTTGGTTATTGAGAGCTTTTGTGGGCAATCAAGTATGTCCTCTGAAAAAAACCACCAAAACCTGAGATTGGCACTCGTGCTGCTTAGTATCGTAGTCGTGCTTTTTCTCGGTTTTGTTTTTAGATGGTCATTTTTATAATATATTAAAATATTATTAATTTGATGCAACCCGCTTACGCAAAAAAGTACATTCAAGGCCGCGCAGTTGCGTAAATTTCTTTCGGCGTTCAAGGCTATTGCCTGGGCCTTTCTCGGCATTCGTAAATCCAGAGATCAAGAAAATGATTTTGCCAGACTTAATATTATTCATATAGTCATTGCTGGTTTGATTTCTGCGGCAATATTTATCGTCATACTCATTAGCATCGTACATTGGGTCGTACACAAATCGAATCCATAAGGAAGAGGAAGGCAATATGTCCACACACGTGCAGCCCAAAGGCTATTTCCTGCCAGGCCCCTCGGCATATCCCGCCATGGCAGCAACTGGCGCGCTCACTATGGCGTTTGGTTTGACATTCTGGTTCAACGGCGTTCCTCACGGCGATCTGTTATTTTTTCTTGGCCTTTTCTTTTTCGTATTTACAAAATTTCGCTGGTTCGGGAAAACAATTTCCGAAAGCGAGGCTGGCAAACATAATCTCGCAGTCGACACCTCCTTTCGTTGGAGTATGAGCTGGTTTATTTTTTCCGAGGTCATGTTTTTCGCCTCGTTTTTTGGCGCGCTGTACTATTCTCGCGTCTATTCATTGCCTGATCTTTCAGCTTTGCACAGTAAAATTCTCTGGCCAGCCTTCTCGGGGGCTTGGCCCAGTGTTGGGCCGGCGGGTCTGATTCCAAACATCAAGGAGGCCATGGATCCTTGGCCGATTCCGACAATCAACACGGCTTTGCTACTCTCTTCGGGCCTGACGTTAACAATTTCCCACCATGCTCTCCGCGCAAGCCACCGGAAAAATGCAATTCTCTGGATGATGCTGACGTTGATACTGGGCTTTGCATTTTTATTGTGCCAAGCCTACGAATATCATCATGCTTATGAAGTTTTAGGTATCAAGCTATCTTCAGGCATTTATGGGTCGACCTTTTTTATGCTGACTGGTTTCCACGGGTTCCATGTATTTTTGGGTGGAACCATGTTATCGGTTGTTCTGTTCCGCCTCATCCGCGGCGACTTTACAGCGGAGCATCACTTCGGATTCGAAGCGGCTGCGTGGTATTGGCACTTTGTCGACGTCGTCTGGTTGTTGCTTTACGTCTTGGTCTACTGGCTCTGAATCCATTCCTCATCTAGAAAAAACGCCGCAGTAAGCGGCGTTTTTTCATCAGGTTCAACTCTGCGAATTTACGAACCAGAAACTGGGAAATCCGCAGGGTGAATCCAGCCCATTTTGTAACTGATGATGATGAAGAGGAACAGCAAAATGGAAAAGCCGATCCTGAATGTCAGTGCATTGACGGCGCGATTGGTTTTGCCTTTATCTTTCATGACGAAATACAAGCCAGAAAAAAGACTGACTAGAATCAGAATGAAGGCGATGATGATGATGATTTGCAAGTTGAACTCCTTCGTCTGATTTGATCACTGTGTCGATTCTTCCGCCATTGAAGTCGCCAGCATCTAAGCCCCTGCTCAAGGTGCGGGAAATCGTGACGTTGATTCTTGCGCTTGCTTTGATTCTGGCGACGGCCTTGCTGGGGAGGTGGCAACTTGATCGGGCTGAGTACAAGAAGGCTTTGACGGCCCGCATTGCAGAACGCATGCAAGCACCCCCGTTAATTCAAGCTGGAGACGCGCTTGATTTTAAATCCAATGAGTGGCGCCACGTCATAGCCTATGGTGAATATTCCGCGGACTGGACCGTCTATTTGCAAAATCGCCAGCACAATGATCAGCCTGGATTTTGGGTGCTGACGCCATTACATATCGCGGGAAGTCAGACTTACATCATGGTGATGCGCGGCTGGATTCCGCGTAATTTCGACGCCATCGATTTGTTGCCCAAAGTGAAAACGCCGCGGAAGATAACGCAAGTCGACGGACGTATAGCCCCTGCCCCCTCACAGTGGTTTTCTTTTGCGCCCGACCCGCCTGGAGCGGTGATTCGTCAAAATATTGAACTTACTCAATTTGCAAAGTATCACAATATCAAAATGCTGCCCTATGTGATTCAAGAAATGGGCGGTGAAAAGGATGGTCTTGTGCGTAGTTGGCCACAGC
>JAGWMO010000022.1:0-51702 GCA_028871675.1 Betaproteobacteria bacterium | reverse complement strand
CTTCTTCAAGGGGGCGGGCGCTGCGCGCCCACCAACCCAAAAATCACACCAATACACTGCAAAACATCAACAACAAATCGACTTGCTTCGCGCCACCGATCTCAGACCGCCCCAGGCTCATACCTGATTTGGAAAAGACTCTCTCTCCAGGACGCGCAGAACCGCTGCGATCCGACATCGCCGCGCTTGAACTAGGCTTGCTCCATACCCCAACACCTGGAGACTTGTATGTTCAAAGCCTGGCTTTTGCGCAAGGAGGACGGCCGATTCAGCGCGACCCTGAGCACTCTGGACGAGCGCGAGCTGCCCGAAGGTGACGTCCTGCTGCGGGTGCAGCATTCCACACTCAACTACAAGGATGCGCTGGCACTCAGCGACAAGGCGCCTGTGGTGCGCAAATGGCCCATGGTGCCGGGCATCGATGGCGCGGGTGTGGTGTTGCACAGCAGTCATTCGGCATGGAAGGCCGGAGACCGCTGGATTCTCAACGGCTTCGGCGTGGGCGAAACCCATTGGGGTTGTCTGGCTGAGCGTGCAAGCTTGCGCGGCGATTGGCTGGTGCCGCTGCCGCCGCGGTTCGACACGCGGCAGGCGATGATCATCGGCACCGCGGGCTACACCGCCATGCTGTGCGTTCTGGCCATTGCACGCCATGGGGTGCAAGCGGCCGATGGCGAGGTGCTGGTGACTGGTGCCACTGGCGGGGTGGGCAGTGTCGCGCTGGGCCTGCTGGCGCAGCGTGGCTATCGTGTGGTGGCTGCAACCGGCAAGCCTGGCGAGGCGGATTACTTGCGCGAGCTGGGCGCTGCCGAGATCATCGACCGCGCGGCCTTGAGCGCGCCGGGCAAGCCGCTGCAAAAAGAGCGCTGGGCCGCGGTGATCGACACTGCGGGCAGCCATATCCTGGCCAATGCATGCGCTCAAACCCGCTGGGGTGGTGTGGTGGCCGCCTGTGGTTTGGCACAAGGCATGGATTTCCCGACGAGCGTGGCGCCTTTCATCTTGCGCAATGTCACCCTGGTTGGCGTCGACAGCGTGATGCAGCCGCTGGCTGCGCGTCGGGCGGCCTGGGACGCATTGGCCGCGGAGATCGACCTCGCCCGACTCGAGCGCATGGCGCACGATGTATCGCTGGATCAGGTTCCGCAGACCGCTGCGGGCATCATGGCCGGGCAGTCGCGTGGCCGGGCGGTGGTCGGCCTCTGAGGCGAGCGGTCGCAGCAAGCATCCGGCGCCCGCAACGATCGCCTGCAGTCGCCTCTCCTGGGCCTGCAGCCATCTGCCCCGGGCATGGGTCAGTGCTGCGTCAGTTCTGGCTCCTAACGTGCGCGGGCTTGCTGGTCGGTGGCGTCGTGGTGAACCACAACGCCACCGACCAGCGGATCCAAGCGGTTCCCCCTGCGGCCGCCATCACACCAGGACTGGAGACAAAACATGCGCTACGCCGACTACCACCGTCGCTCGATCGAACTGCCCGAAGCGTTCTGGGCCGAGCAGGCTGGACTGATCGATTGGCATCGGCCTTGGGATCAAGTGCTCGACGCCACCCGCAAGCCCTTTGCTCGCTGGTTCCCCGGCGGGTTGACCAATCTCTGCCACAACGCAATCGACCGTCATCTGCCCACGCGTGCCCAACAGCCAGCGTTGATCTGGGAGTCCACTGAAGTCGACCAAAGCCGCAGCTACACCTATGCCCAGTTGCATGCCGAGGTACAGCGCATGGCGGCGGTGCTGCGCCGGCAAGGCGTCGAGCAGGGTGACAGGGTGTTGATCTACATGCCCATGATTCCCGAGGCGGTCTTCGCCATGCTGGCTTGTGCTCGCCTGGGGGCGATTCATTCCGTGGTGTTTGGCGGCTTTGCTGCCATGAGCCTGGCCACGCGTATTGACGACGCCCAGCCCAAGGTCGTGGTCAGCAGCGATGCCGGTTCGCGCGCTGGACGCGTCATTCCCTACAAGCCGCTGCTGGATGAAGCCATTGCCCGAGCCACGCACAAGCCGGACACTGTGTTGATGGTGGACCGCGGGCTGCAGCCCTACGAGCCGGTGGTCGGTCGCGACCTGGATTACGTCGCCGCAGGTGCGGAAGTGGGTGACACACCTGTGGCTTGCACTTGGGTGGATGCCACGCATCCGAGCTATATCCTCTACACATCGGGGACCACCGGCAGGCCCAAAGGCGTGCAGCGCGACACCGGGGGCTATGCCGTGGCGCTGGCGCTGTCCATGCGCGACATTTTTCGCGCCGAGCCCGGACAGACCTATTTCTGCACCAGCGACATCGGCTGGGTCGTCGGCCACAGCTACATCGTCTACGGCCCGCTGTTGCACGGCATGACCACGTTGCTGTACGAAGGCACTCCGTTGCGCCCGGACGCAGGCAGCTTCTGGCAATTGGTCGAACGCCACCGGGTGAGTGTGATGTTCTCGTCGCCAACCGCCATCCGCGTGCTCAAGAAATTCGACACGGCCTTCATGCGCGACAGCGACTTGTCGTCGTTGCAGCGCCTGTTCCTGGCGGGTGAACCGCTCGACGAACCCACCGCGGCCTGGATCGCGCAGGCCTTGGGTAAGCCCGTGGTCGACAACTACTGGCAGACTGAGACCGGCTGGCCCATCCTCAGCATCGCCGGCGGTGTGGAAGAACTGGCGCCCAAGCCCGGCTCACCCGGTGTCGCCATGGCGGGGTACGACGTCCAAATCCTGCATGACTCCACAGGCGAGCCCGTTGCGCCCGGCGAAAAGGGTGTGGTCGCCATCGGCTGGCCCTTGCCGCCGGGATGCATGCAAACAGTCTGGGGTGACGATGCCCGCTTCGTCGGCACGTATTGGTCGACCTTCCCCGGCAAACAGGTGTATTCCACGTTTGATTGGGGTGTGGCCGACGCAAGCGGCTACATCACCATACTCGGGCGCACCGATGACGTCATCAACGTCGCTGGCCATCGCCTGGGCACACGCGAGATCGAGGAAAGCATTTCGAGCCATTCGGCCGTTGCCGAGGTGGCCGTGGTCGGTGCCGCGGACGCCATCAAGGGTCAAGTGGCGATGGCTTTCGTCGTGCCGCGCGATGCCGGCAAGATGGCTGATGCTGCCGCTTGCGCCAGCCTGGAGGCCAGCATCATGCAAACCGTGCAGGCGCAATTGGGCGCCTTGGCGCGCCCGGCCCGGGTCCGCTTCGTTGCCATGCTGCCCAAGACCCGATCCGGTAAATTGTTGCGCCGCTCCATCCAGGCACTGTGCGAGCAGCGCGACCCCGGCGACCTGACCACCCTGGAAGAACCGCTGGCCCTGGCGCAGATTCGTGAAGCAATTGCTCACCAATAGCTAGGGAAACTCCTAGCCCGCCGATCTGGACGCAGAGAGCAACTTCCCTACAATTCATAAGTTCTTGCTTATAAGCAAATTGACGAGTGCCCACCATGCTCAACACGCTGCATTTGCTGGAATCAGCGCCTGCCGATCAAATCGACGCCGAGCGCGTTTTCGTCTCCGCCGCCGAGTTGTTCGGTGTTTTGGCGACCCCCCTGCGCCTGCGCATCATCAATGCCATCTGCGATCAGGAAAAAAGCGTCGGCGACATCATGGAGGCGGTCAACTCCACCCAGCCCAACGTCTCTCAGCATCTCAAGGTGCTGTACCAGGCGGGCATCGTTGCCAAGCGGCGCGTGGGCAATCAGGTTTATTACCGGGTGCAAAGTGAGAAGGCGGTGCAACTCTGCCGCACGGTGTGCACGCAAATTGCCATCGAGTTGGACGATCCAGAGTCGGTTTCTCAATCTGAGCGCCTGGCTCGGCGCATATAGATTTTCAACAAGTGAGTACGAGGATGAGTGACAACAGCAAAAGGTTGGGCAGGTTGCGTCCTGCGCCGGAAAACTTCCTGACTGCCGAGCAAATCGCGCAGGTTCAGGGCGGTCGGCGCGATTTTTTGCGCCGGGCGTTGACGGCAGCCAGCGCCACCATGGTCGCTGGAGGCGCCGTGAACGCCTATGGTGCCACCGAGGACGACCGTAAAGACTGGGAAGGCGACAAGGGCAGCAAGTTAATCCTCGACAAGCCTGAATGGGGAACGACGCTGGGCAAAGGTGTCGATGAACCGCCATACGGCTCGCCGTCGAAATACGAGGCCAATCTGGTGCGTCGCATCAGCCCCGGCCTTGCTGCGGTGACGCAAGCCAACGTGGCCTTTGCGCCGTTGCAGGGCATGTTCGGCATCGTCACGCCGGCCGGCTTGCACTTCAACCGCTCGCACCAGGGTTGGTACGACATTGATCCGGCCCAGTTCCGGCTGATGATCATGGGCGAAAAAGACCTGGTGAAGAATCCCAAGGTCTACAGCGTCGGCGACATCATGCGCATGCAGCCGGTATCGCGTTTTCATTTCATCGAGTGCGGTGCCAATTCCGCCATGGAGTGGGGCAATGTGGCCGTGCCCACGGTGCAGTACACCCACGGCATGGTGTCATGCAGCGAGTTCACCGGCGTGCCGCTGATCAAGCTGCTGGACGATTGCGGTGCCGATCTGAAGGGTGTGCGCTTCATCATGGCCGAGGGCGCCGATGGCTCCCACGAAAACCGCACCATCCCCATGTCGCTGGTCATGTCGGGCGAAGTGCTGGTGGCTTATGGCCAGAACGGCGAAATGCTGCGCCCCGAAAACGGCTATCCGCTGCGCCTGATCGTCCCCGGCGTCGAGGGTGTGTCGCAAATCAAGTATCTGCGCCGCATCAAACTGGGAACTTCTCCCTTCGCCACGAAAGACGAAGTCTTGGGCTATGTCGACCTCATGCCCGACGGCAAGTTGCGCCAATACACCTCCGTCATGGAAGTCAAGTCGGTGGTGACCTCACCGTCAGGCGGTCAGGTGTTGATGGATCGCGGTGTCTATAACGTCACGGGGCTTGCGTGGTCGGGGCGCGGCAAGATCAAGCGGGTGGATGTGTCGTTCGATGGCGGTGTCAACTGGAAGGAAGCCCGTCTGGAAGGCCCGGTGCAAAACAAGGCTTTCGCCCGTTTCAACATCCCCTGGGTGTGGAACGGCAAAGTGGCCTTCCTGCAAAGCCGCGCTGTCGACGAGACTGGCATGGTGCAACCGACCTACCAGGAAATGCGCAAGATCCGCGGAACCCGTTCGATCTATCACAACAACTCAATTCAAACTTGGCAAGTTGAAGAAAATGGAGAAGTTCGCAATGTCCAACTCGCGAATTCGTAAGGCGGCCGTGGCGGCAGCACTAGGCCTGACTTTTTCGGCCGCATGGGGCGCCAACGCCTCAGCTTCGCTGGGTCGCGCGGCCACCCCGGACGAGATCAAGGCATGGAATATCGATGTGCGCCCCGATTTTCAAGGGCTGCCAGCGGGACAAGGAACTGTTGCTGAAGGTACCAAGCTGTGGGAGGCCAAATGTGCCTCCTGCCATGGCGACTTCGCAGATTCGAATTCCGTGTTCCCGCCTCTGGTGGGTGCATTCCAGGCCTCGAAACAGGACATTGCCACGGGGCGTGTTGCCAAGCTGGCGAACGTGACCGACGGCGGTGGCACCTCGCTCGAGAAACTCTCGACCCTATCGACACTGTTCGACTACATCCACAGGGCAATGCCCTGGAACGAACCGGATTCACTCACCTGGAACCAGACCTATTCGCTCGTCGCCTATTTGCTGAACCTGGCGAATGTCGTACCGGCCAATTTCACGCTGACACGTGACAACGTGCAGCAAGTCCAAAACATGCTGCCCAACCGCAACGGCATGACCTGGAATCACGGCATGTGGCCAGGCAAGGAAATTGGGAATGGGGGTATCCCGGATACCCACAATGTTGAATGCATGAAAGACTGCAGCCCGAAGCCGAAGGTTGATTCCTTCATCCCTGCGTACGCCATGAATACGTGGGGTAACTTGGCTGATGAGACACGTCCTTGGGGGCCGATTCGCGGCCAGGTGACCTTGACACGGGCCGAGTTGAAAAAGGCCGCGCTGAAGAAGGAATCAGCCGCGGTCGACCCCAACGCCAAAGTCGTCGCACTGATCAAGGCCAATGGCTGCATCGCTTGCCATAGCTTGGGTGACAACAAACTGGTCGGTCCTGGCTACAAGGAAATTGCCGGCAAATACAGCGGCAAGACTGCGATGGTGGGCGAATTGACCACGCGTATCATGCAAGGCGGATCAGGTACATGGGGCAGTATACAGATGCCACCTCAGAGTATCAGTGAGGCCGATGCCAAGATGATTGCAACTTGGGTTGTTGACGGAGCGAAGCAGTAAAGCGTCGAGTCCTGCCGGGCCATCCCCGAGGACACAACGCCCACTACTTACGCATTTTTATATTTGAGGAGCTAGTCGTATGAATCAATCTCGTCGTCAGGTCATGCAGCTTGGTGCTGGTGCGACCGTTGTGGGTCTGGTCGCTTCGGCCGGTCTTCTGCCCGTCACCGCCCAGGCGGCTGATGCTCCGGGCTGGGACGCCAAGTTGTTCGAAGCCAAGACTCTGGATGAAATCGCCAAGGCGCTCGGGGCAAGCGCCACCGAAAGCACGGAAGTGTCCATCGTCGGTCCGGACATTGCCGAAAACGGTGCTGTCGTGCCGGTCGGCATCAAGTCCACGGCTGCTGGCGTGAGCATGCTGGGCATCGTGGTGCAGAAAAACCCCACCGCGTTGGTCGCCACCTTCAGCACCAAGGATGGAGCCGAGCCGAACTTTGCCACCCGCATCAAGATGGCGCAGACCTCCCACGTCTATGCCGTGGCGAAGGCTGGTGACAAGTTGCTGTTCAGCAAGAAAGAAATCAAGGTCACGCTCGGTGGTTGCGGCGGCTGATTCTTTTTTAACTACCTCGGTTATCTAGACTTTATTGGAGTTCAATATGCCAAATCCGATGCGCATGCGCGCCAACGTCGAAGGCGACGCAGTGGTTGTTCGCGTCCTGATGTCTCACCCCGAAGATACCGGCCTGATGAAGGCTCCAGACGGGAAAATCATCCCTGCCCATTTCATTCAATCCGTCATTTGCAAGAACAATGACAAGAACGTCCTGACTTGCGATTGGGGCACGGCCATTTCCAAGAATCCGTTCCTTGAATTCCGCTTCAAAGGCGGAAAATCGGGCGACAAAATTTCGGTGACGTGGCTGGATAACAAGGGTGAAACCCAAACTGACACCACCACGGTGTCCTGACGCATTGAGCCTTCTTTTTGTTTGACGCAGTACCCACTGTTCGCGAGGAGACTATGAGACTACGACTAAAAAGGATTGCGGCGCTGGCTGGCTTGTCGCTCCCTGCCATGATGCTGATCGGAGCCTGTGCGACAACGGCGCAGGCAGAATCCGTGACCCAGGAGGGCAATGCCTATCTCAAGTTGATGAACGAGATGGGTGGTAACCCCGCCGACTTCAACATCGATGACGGCAAGAAACTCTGGAGTGAAAAGCGGGGACCCAAAAACGCCTCCCTCGAACAGTGCAATCTGGGACTCGGCCCTGGCGTGGTGAAGGGTGCCTATGCCCAGCTTCCACGTTATTTTCCGGATACGGGCAAGGTGCAGGATCTGGAATCCCGCTTGGTCACTTGCATGGAGACCCTGCAGGGTTTTAGTGCCAAGGAGGCCGACAAAGATCCCTTCGCAAAGGAGGGCGGCAACGCGTCTCCGCTTGAAAATATCGCCATGTACGTGGCGCATGAATCCGACGGCATGAAGATCGCCATTCCGCAACATGACGCCTTGGAAAAGCTGTCTTACGACAATGGCAAGAAGCTGTTTTTCTACCGTGCGGGGCCCTTCAGCTTCTCGTGCGCGGCCTGTCACGCGGAAAGCGGCAAGCGCATCAAGATCTCGGCGCTGCCCAACCTGACGAACAAGGAAGCTGCCGTGTCCTACGCGACCTGGCCCGCCTACCCCAATTCCCAGGGCGTCGCCCGCACGCTTGAGTGGCGCATGTTGGCTTGCGAACGCCAACAGCGCTGGCCTGCACCCAAGTTCACGTCCAGTGCAGTGATCGACCTGATCACTTACATGGGGGTCAACTCCAATGGCGCCACGCTCCACACGCCTTCGTTCAAGCGCTAAGAGAGGAGACATACATGAAGAAATCTGTGTTATTGGCCTTGACCGCAGTGGCTGGCGCTGTTGTGCTGAGCGGCTGTGCCGGTATGGACAAATCCGCTTCGGAAGGCGCCAACGGTGATCCTTTCGCGACGGCATCTTTCCAGAAAATCCTCAAAAACGATTTCGTCAGTAAGGGACAAGCCAGCGTCGATCGACTCAAGCAGACGAAGGCGCAGTACGAGTGCTCGAAGTACGACTACCTCGGCCAACCGCTGCCGGCTGCTGTTGGCAAAGAGATCGAGGCGACCGCACAGTCCAAGATCGTCTATCCGAAGGACGGTCAATATCTGGGTGACTGGAAAGCTGGCCTGAAGATTGCCGAGGATGGCAAGGGCCTGCAGTGGAGCGATAAACCCGGTACCCCCAACGGCGGTAATTGCCTGGCTTGCCACAAGATGATTGCGAACGATCCGTCTCAAGGCAATATCGGGCCCGAGCTGTATCACTACGCCAAGTTGCGTGGCAACAGTGAAGCGATTTTGAAGTACACCTGGGCGCGTATCTACAACTCTGAAGCATTCAATGCGTGCTCCTACATGCCACCGTTCGGGGAGCACAAAATTCTCACCGAACAACAGATGAAGGACGTGATGGCACTGCTGATGGACCCGAACTCTCCGGTCAATCAATAACCCATCGTTTTGATGGCGGCTGGTCGACAACAGCCGATTAGCCCAGGCCCGCCTCTTGTATGCCAATTGGCGGGTTTTTTCTTTTTTCAAGGACTGATGATGAGCCTTTCCCGACGCGAATTCTTGAGTGTTTTGGCTGCTGCCGGTGTCAATGGGTTCCCGATGATGCGTGACGCCAGCGCCGCCGAGGTGGACCAGCTGTACAACCCACCCGTGACGGGAAATGTGCACTTTCTCCACATGACCGACAGCCACGCGCATCTACAGCCCCTGTATTTCCGCGAGCCCAACGTGAACATCGGCATTGCTGCCATGGATGGGCACCTGCCCCACTTGGTTGGCGCCAACTACCTCAAGCGCGTGGGCTTCAAGCCCAATACTCGCGAGTCTTACGGCTTCACCTACCTGGACTTTGTCCGTGCGGGCAAGCAATACGGCAAGATGGGCGGCTACGCGCATATTGCCACCCTGGTGAAGCAGCTTCGCTCGGCCCGCCCCGGCGCGCTGCTGCTGGACGGTGGCGATACCTGGCAGGGCACGGGGCTGTCGCTGTGGACCAAGGGCCAGGACATGGTCGATGCCCAGCTTCAGCTCGGCGTCGACGTCATGACGGCGCATTGGGAGTTCACCTATGGCCAGGATCGCGTCAAGGAGATCATCAACAAGGATTTCAAGGGCAAGATCGACTTTCTCGCCCAGAATGTGAAGACAGCCGACTTCGGCGATCCTGTTTTCCCCAACTACGTGATGAAGCAGATGAATGGGGTGCAGGTCGCCATCATCGGTCAAGCGTTTCCTTACACCCCCATCGCCAACCCCGGTTACCTGATGCCCGACTGGACTTTCGGCATCGACACCGATCACATGCAGAAAGTGGTGAAAGAGGTCAAGGCCAAGGGCGCACAACTCGTGGTCGTGATCTCGCACAACGGCATGGACGTCGATCGCAAGATGGCCACGCTGGTCGAAGGCATCGACTGCATTTTTGGCGGCCACACCCACGATGGCGAAGCTGTGGCCGTGGAAATTCGGCGTCCCTCGGGCGGTATGACCCTGGTGACCAATGCCGGATCGCACGGCAAATTCCTTGCCGTGATGGACTTTGACGTGCGTGGCGGCAAGATGGTGAGCTACAAGTACCGCCTGCTGCCCGTCTTCTCCGAACTGATCGCCGCCGACCCCGACATGAATGCGCTGATCAAGAAGCACCGCGCGCCTTACGAGAGCAAGATGAACGAGGTGCTGGCGCATACCGAAGGCGTGCTCTATCGGCGCGGTAATTTCAACGGCACCTGGGACCAGTTGGTGGTGGATGCGATGCTGGCCGTGCGCGGCGGCGATCTCGCCTTCTCGCCGGGATTCCGCTGGGGCGGCGACTTGTTGCCAGGCGCGCCGATCACCAGGGAGGACATGATGACCCAACTGGCCATCACCTACCCGTACTGCACGCTTGCGGACATGACCGGCGAAACCGTCAAGGCCGTCATGGAAGATGTGTGCGACAACCTGTTTAACCCCGACCCCTACTACCAGCAAGGCGGTGACATGGTTCGTCTCGGGGCGCTGGAGTACAGCTGCGCACCGAACGAGAAAATCGGCAACCGCATTCAGGACATGCGCCTGGGTGGCAAGCCACTCGACCCGAAAAGGACCTACAAGGTTGCTGGTTGGGCGCCGGTGCAACAAGTCTCCGCCATTCCCAGCAACCCGCCGATCTGGGACATCGTCGAGGAGTACCTCAAGCACAACAAGGTCATCAAGCCGCTCAAGGTCAATGAACCCAAACTGATTGGCGTCGCGGGCAACCCGGGGTTGGCGCAGTACGGTCAGTTCTGAACATGTCGCTGTTCATGCCAGAGTAAGTCGCTCATGACGGGCGGGCTTGGAGCAATTCCAACCCGCCTTGCTTCTCGGCCATGGTCCATGCGGCCTGGAGACATACCGGAGACCATTCAGACGCGACGCATATCAGGCCGTCTGCCATGCCGACGCGGTTCGCGCGGGCGCGAACCAGGGGGGCTCTCCATGTGGGCATGCCGATCCATGTGCGCCTATCACCACTGTTCGCGAACGCACCGGGTCCGCCGACAAGGTTGGTCTTGGGGCGCATGACAGCCGGGTCAGGCACCGGATGTCGCGGCGCGGATCCACCGCGCGGCCTTCTCCGCAATCATCAGCGTCGGGCTGTTGATGTTGCCGCTGGGGATGACCGGCATCACGCCGGCATCCACCACGCGCAGCCCGGCGATGGTGCCGCCGCGGCCGTCGCGCAGGCGCAGGCGGGTGTCGACCACGGCCTGCGGGTCGTGGCTGTGGCCCATCGCGGTGGTGCCGGCGGGATGGAAGATGGTGGTGGCGATGTCGCCGGCCAGGCGCGCCAGTTCTTCGTCCGTCTGGAACTGAACCCCGGGCTTGAATTCTTCGGGCTGGTACCGGGTCAGCGCCGGCTGGGCGACGATGCGGCGGGTCAGGCGCAGGCTGTCGGCGGCCACTTGCCGGTCGGCTTCGGTGCTCAGGTAGTTGGGTGCAATGGCCGGGGCATCGTCGAAGCGCGGGCTGGTGATGCGCACCGTGCCACGGCTGCCGGGGTTGAGGTTGCAGACGCTGGCGGTGAAAGCATCGAAGGGGTGCAGCGGTTCACCGAAGGCGTCCAGGCTCAGCGGCTGGACGTGGTACTGGATGTTGGGGTGCGCATACTGCACGCTGCTGCGGGTGAACACGCCGAGCTGGCTGGGCGCCATGCTCATCGGCCCGCTGCGCTTGAGCGCGTATTCCAGCGCGATGGCGGCTTTGCCCCAGGCACTGGCGGCGCGGGTGTTGAGGGTGCGTGTGCCCCGCACCTTGAACACGGCGCGAATTTGCAGATGGTCTTGTAGATTGTCGCCCACCCCGGGCAGATCGGCCACGGGTGCAATGCCATGCCGCTGCAGCAGGGCGGCCGGGCCGATGCCTGAGAGCTGCAGGATCTGCGGCGAGCCGATCGCCCCGGCGCTGAGGATGACTTCGTGTTTGGCGTGCGCGGTCACCATCTCCTGGCCAGTCCACACCTCCACGCCGCTGCAACGCAGGCTGCCATCGTGCTGGGTGTCGATGCGCAGGCGCGAAACTTGCGCCGAGGTCCACAGCTCGAAGTTGGGGCGGCCATAGCAGGTGGGACGCAGAAAGGCCTTGGCGGCGTTCCAGCGCCAGCCTGCTTTCTGGTTGACCTCGAAATAGCTCACGCCCTCGTTGGTGCCGCGGTTGAAGTCGTCGGTGGCGGCAATGCCGGCTTGTTGCGCAGCCTGGGCGAAGGCGTCGAGAACGTCCCAGCGCAGACGCTGCCGCTCCACGCGCCATTCGCCGCCGTGGCCGTGGAATGCGGCGAAGGCGGAATCGGCCTTGGTCGGGGGGTCCCCGCGCCAGTGGTTTTCGTGGGCCATGAAGTCGGGCAGGCAGGCGTTCCAGTTCCAGGATTCGTCGCCGAGTTGCTGCGCCCAGGCGTCGTAGTCGCGTGCCTGGCCACGCATGTAGATCATGCCGTTGATGCTGCTGCAGCCGCCCAGCACTTTGCCACGCGGGTAGCGCAGGGTTCGGCCGTTCAGGCCGGCGTCAGGCTCGGTCTGGTAGAGCCAGTCGGTGCGGGGATTGCCGATGCAATAGAGATAGCCCACCGGAATGTGAATCCAGTGGTAGTCGTCCTTGCCGCCGGCCTCGATCAGCAGCACGCTTTTGCTCCGGTCGGCGCTCAACCGGTTGGCGAGCAGGCTGCCCGCCGTGCCGGCGCCGATGACGATGAAATCGAAGGTGGTGTCGCGCATGGTGGTCAACATCATCGCATGCCATCAAGGCCCGTCGCGCAAAGCCCTGGAAGCCTTTGGGACGAGCCCCATCGCCACCATCCTCCTCCCTGCCCCCACGGCGTGGGGAGCGTTGGGGTGGGGACAGCGCGGCAGGCTGGCGTTGCGGTGGTTGTCTTACTTCGCGGTCGGCATGACGAACTCGGCACCCTTCGGGGTGCTTTCCGGCCAGCGCTGCATGATGCTTTTTTGCTTGGTGTAGAAGCGCACGCCTTCTTCGCCGTAGGCGTGCATGTCGCCGAACAGGCTGGCCTTCCAGCCGCCGAAACCATGCCAAGCCATGGGCACCGGAATGGGCACGTTGATGCCCACCATGCCCACCTGGACGCGGCGGGCGAATTCGCGCGCCACATGGCCATCGCGGGTGAAGCAGGCCACGCCGTTACCGAAGGCGTGGGTGTTGACCAGGTCGAGCGCGGCAGTGAAGTCGGACACGCGCACGCAGCTCAGCACCGGGCCGAAAATTTCGTCCTGGTAGATGCGCATGCCGGGGGTGACGCCGTCGAACAGCGTGCCGCCCAGCCAGAATCCTTCGTCATGCCCGGGGACGGTTTGTGAGCGGCCATCAACCAGCAGCTTCGCGCCCTGCTGCACGCCCGCGGCAATCATGCTACTGATACGCTCGCGCGCCGCGGCAGTGACGATGGGGCCCATCTCGGCGTCGAGCTCCATGCCGTTCTTCGTCTTGAGCTGCCGCGTGCGCTCGATCAGCCGGGGCATGATCTTGTCGGCCACGTCTCCCACCAGGACTGCCACCGAAATGGCCATGCAGCGCTCGCCGGCCGATCCAAAGGCGCTGCCGATGAGTGCATCGATCACCTGGTCGAGATCGGCGTCGGGCATCACCACCATGTGGTTCTTCGCCCCTCCGAGTGCCTGCACCCGCTTGCCCAGGCGTGCCGCCTCCTGCGCAATGTGGTGCGCCACGGGTGTGGAGCCGACGAAGCTGATGGCGCGCACGTCCGGGTGCTCCAGCAGCGCATCCACCGCGACCTTGTCACCCTGCACGACATTGAACACCCCATCGGGCAGACCGGCCTGCTTGAACAGATCGGCCATCAGCAGGCTGGGTGAGGGGTCGAGGGGGCTGGGCTTGAGCACGAAAGTGTTCCCCGCAGCGATCGCCACCGGGAACATCCAGCACGGCACCATGCAGGGGAAATTGAAGGGTGTGACTCCGGCCACCACGCCCAGTGGCTGGCGCAGTGTCCAATTGTCGATGCCGGTGGAGACTTGCTCGGTGTAATCGCCCTTGAGCAGTTGCGGAATGCCACAGGCGAACTCGATGATGTCGATGCCGCGCGTGACCTCGCCCTGGGCGTCGGTGAACACCTTGCCATGTTCGGCGGTGATCATCGCCGCGAGGGTGTCGCGGTGCTGGTTCATCAGCTCCAGAAACTTGAACAGCACCCGCGCGCGGCGCAGCGGCGGCGTGTCAGCCCACTTCGGGAACGCCGCTTGTGCAGCAGCCACCGCGGTGCCGACATCGCGGGCATCGGCCAGGGCGACCTGGCGGGCCAGTTGGCCAGTGGCCGGGTTGTAGATCGGCTGGCTGCGGCCGCCGGTGCCCGGCGTGGTGCGGCCCTGGATGAAATGGCCGACCATGGCCGTGGCGGTAAAAGCTTCAGGAGCACCCATGCGAACCTCTTGGAGTGGATAAACAACCGGCCCATCCTAGGCTGCCGCCCAGAGCCTGAATAGCCATGTACAGTGACAACATTGTTCGAAAAAATGAACAATAAGCCGATGACTGCATCCATCTACCAATGACTTCCCCCCTGCCTCCCCGCGACGACCAGCTGTGGCAGCAGGTGCATTGGCTCGGCGTCATTGCCAGCGCCGGCAGCCTGACGGCAGCAGCGCAACGCCTGGGTGTGTCCAAGGCCGCCGTGAGCCAGCATCTGGCCCTGCTGGAGCGCCGCGTGGGGGTGCCGCTGGTTCGGCGCACCACCCGCGCCCTGCGCCTGACCGAAGCCGGCCAGGGTTTGGTGGACGACACCGTGCCGGCTTTCGCGCAGATCGCTCAGAGCGTGGCCGCGGCGCACGAACTCGCCCAGGCGCCGCGCGGGTTGGTTCGCGTGACGGCACCGGTGGCGCTGGGGCGGCAGCACATCGCAGCGCATCTGCTGGACTTCCTGCGGCGCTATCCCGACATTCGCGTCGAGCTGGAACTGTCGGATCGGCTGGTCAACCTGTCGCAAGAGGGATTCGATCTGGCAATTCGCCACGTCGCCGCGCCACCCGACAGCACCGTGGCCTGGAAGCTGTGTGCCACCCGGTCGCTGCTGGTGGCGGCGAACGGCTATTTGCGCAGACACGGCGTGCCGCACCATCCGGACGATCTGGCCGGGCATGATTGCCTCACCTATTTGCGCCCGGGAACGGCGGTGTGGATGTTCGAGCGCGCCGGCGAAGCCGACAGCCCAACGCCGTCCGAGGGGCAGACCGAACGGCAGCCCGAGCGGGTGCGCGTCACCGTGCGGGGTTCGCTGCGCGCCAACACCACCGAGGTCCTGCGCGAGGCCCTGCTGGCGGGCCTGGGCATCGCCCTGGTTCCCGATTTCAGCGTGGCCAAGCCGCGCAACATGCAGCGTCTCCAACGGGTGTTGCCTGACTGGAAGCCGGTGGGATTTTTCGGTGACAGCATTTACGCCATCCGCCCCTGGAGCCCAAGCACTCCCCGCGCGGTGCAACTGGTGGTGGAGCATCTGCGCACTGCGCTGGCTGGCGGTTTCGCGCAGTTGGGGGTTTGATTGACGCGATGTCATCCATCACAATGCAGCAGTCAACAGGAGAGTCGTTCATGGATCAATGGGCATTGGTTACGGGTGCTTCGGGCGGTATCGGCCTGGAGATTGCCCGCGAGTTGGCCGCAGCGGGCTATGCCCTCGTGCTGAGCGCGCGCAGCGACGACAAGCTGCAGACCTTGGCCGAAGCGTTGCGGGTGCAGCACGGCACGCGCTGCCTCTGCATGGCGCTCGATCTTGGCGCGCCCGACGGGCCCGAGACCTTGCAGCGGCGCCTCGCCGAGGCGGGCGTGGAGCCCACGGTGCTTGTGAACAATGCCGGCTTCGGGGTCTACGGCCGTTTCGCCGAGGCAGACGTCGCGCAGACACAGGGCATGATCGACCTCAACATCAGCGCGCTCACGCGACTGACAGCGCTGCTGCTGCCGGCGATGCTGCGTCAGGGCCGTGGCCGCATCCTCAACGTGGCGAGTACCGCGGCTTTCCAACCCGGCCCGGGCATGGCTGTGTATTTCGCGAGCAAGGCCTATGTGCTGTCGCTGAGCGAGGCGCTGGACGCCGAGTTGCGCTGGCGCGGCATCAGCGTCACCGTGCTGTGCCCAGGGGCGACGCAAACCGGCTTTGGCGCGCGAGCGCTGGGCAAGCAGCGTTCAGCACTGTTTCACGGCCGCATGGCGACGGCGCGAGACGTGGCGCGTTACGGCGTGTTGGCGATGGAGCGTGGTCAGCGCGTGGCAGTCCATGGCTTGTTCAACCGCATGTTGGCGGCCAGCGTGCGATTCACCCCGCGCCCGGTGGTGACGGCCCTGGCGGGTTGGATGATGCGCGAGGTCTGAGGGCTGCCGGCTTGGTCATCACGACAACCCTGGCGCGACTCAACGGCGCGTCACGCGGGAGTCGCAGGGTTCAGCGGCCGACAAGGGCGAGGTGGTCGAACTCTGGAGCCGCGCGGCATCACCGCACACCGGGCATTGCGGGTTGCGGGCGATGCGGATGGTGTGGATATCCATGTCGAGCGCGTCGATCAGCAGCAGGCGGCCCGCCAGGCTGCGGCCGGCGCTAGCCATGAGTTTGAGCGCTTCGGCGGCTTGCAGGCTGCCGACGATGCCCACCAGCGGCGCGAACACACCCATCACGGCGCAGCGCACCTCCTCCGGCGGCACCTCGGGCGGGAACAGGCAGGCGTAGCAGGGGGCTCGCTCACCGTCTGTGTGGGCGCGTGGATCGAACACACTCACCTGGCCGTCGAAGCGTATGGCCGCACCGCTCACCAGCGGCACGTCGTGACGCACGCAGGCCGCATTCAGCGCGTGGCGGGTGGCGAAGTTGTCGCTGCAGTCGATGGCCACCGTGGCCTGGGCCACCAGCGTGCCCAGTAGCGCGGCGTCGGCCCGGCGCGGCACCGTGTCCACCCGCGCCTGCGGGTTGATCTGCAACATGGCCTCGCGCGCCGACTCCACCTTGCGCTGGCCCAGCCGCGCCTCGGTGTGCGCGATCTGGCGCTGCAAATTGGTGAGGTCCACCGTGTCGTCGTCCACCAGCGTGATGCGCCCCACCCCGGCGCTGGCCAGATAGAGCGCTACCGGCGAGCCCAGTCCACCCGCACCGAGCACCACGGCGTGGCTCGCTCCAATGCGCTCCTGACCCTCGACGCCGATGTCGTCGAGCAGGATGTGGCGTGAGTAGCGCAGCAATTCAGCATCGTTCATGGCAGCAAGCATAGAGCCGACGTGATCTCAGGGTTGAGTTGCAGCAGCGTGTTCCCGCCCAAGCCATCGGCATGCAGCAGCCCTGTCCAGAAACGACAAGGCCCGCGTGCATGGCGGGCCTTGTCGTCTGGGCATCCGATCAGGTCAGGTGGTTGACCGTAGCCCGGTTCATTTCTTGGCCGGCAGGGCGGGGTTAGCGGGCTTGGACGCAGAGACATTGGCCGAGGTTGGCGCGGTGGTTTTGGCAGGTTTTTCGTCCGCCTTGGCCAGCAGCTTGGTCGTCACGACGGGTTTGCCCTGCAGTTCGTTCAAGGCCTGTTCGAGTTGCCAGTCGTCCTTGCTGCCGTACTCGGGCAATTTCGGAAATTTGTTCGGGTCTTTCTCGATCTCGGCTTCAAGCAAGCGGCGAGCCTCTTCCTGCTTGCGCAACTCGTCCTTGATCCCCGTCGAATCGGCCGAGTCGGCGCCCGTGCCGATCTGGTTCTTGTAGTCCACCTCGCGCATGCGCAGCGCGGCGTAGGGATCACCCGTGGGCAGCGGATCGACGAAATAATTGGGCGTGATGCCCTTGGCCTGGATGGACTCGCCGTTGGGCGTGTAGTAGCGCGCCGTGGTCAGCTTGAGCGCGGTGTCCGGTCCCAGTGGCAGCACCGTCTGCACCGAGCCCTTGCCAAAGGTCTGCGTGCCCATCACCACACCGCGCTTGTAGTCCTTCAAGGCGCCGGTGACGATCTCCGAAGCCGAAGCCGAACCCCCGTTGACAAGGATGACAAGAGGCAGCGTTTTGATCGCGGCCGGCAGCTTGGACAAGGGGTTGTCACCGGGAATGCGGGAGTAATCGCTCGGGGTATTGCGGTAGCTCACATTGGCTTCGGGAATCTGGCCGCGGGTGGAGACGATGACGGCATCCGGCGGCAGAAACACGGAGGCCACACCCACGGCGCTTTCCAGCAGACCACCGGGGTCGTTGCGCAAATCGAGCACCATGCCTTTGAGCTTGGGATCCTGCTTGTAGAACTCGTCGACCTTCTTCACGAAGTCGGCCAGGGTGTCGGACTGGAACTGGGTGATGCGCACCCAGGCATAACCGGGAGCGACGATCTTGCCACGCACGCTCTGCACATGGATTTCCTCGCGTGTGACCGTCACGTTGAAGGTGCGGTTCTCGCTTTTGCGCAGGATGGTGAGCACGACCTTGGTGCCGGGCTTGCCTCGCATGAGCTTGACGGCCTGATTCAGCGGCAGTCCCTTCACCGGGGTATCGTCGATGCGGGTGATGAGATCGCCGGCCTCGATGCCGGCGCGTGCCGCGGGCGAGCCCTCGATCGGGGAGACCACTTTCACCAGTCCATCTTCGGCCGAGATTTCAATGCCCACGCCGACGAACTTGCCACTGGTGCTTTCGCGGAATTCCTTGAAGTTCTTCTTGTCCAGATATTCCGAATGCGGGTCGAGGTTGTTCACCATGCCGTTGATGGCGTTTTCGACCAGTTTCCTGCCCTCGACCGGCTCGAAAAAGTCAGCCTTGATCAGGCCGTACACCGCGGCGAACTGTTGCAGCTCTTCCAGTGGCAGCGGCGACACGGCGCTGCGCGCCATCGCCTGCAATTGCAGGGTTGCCAGGGCGCCGGTGAGCACACCAGCCGTGACCCAAGCCGCGATTTTGAATTTGCCAGCCATGCGTGGTTCCTCGATGATGTCGCAGTATAGATTCGGGGCATCGACCCCAGAGCGCATGGGCCTGTGCGCCACGAAACCAGCCGGCCATCGGGCCGCGTCCCTGGTGGCGGCAGCTGGGGAGCGCTCAGGTTGCGACGGCAGGTGGCGCGTCGAGGTAGTAGCGGCGCATGGGCTTGAGTGCCGCATCAAGTTCGTACACCAGCGGCACGCCGTTGGGGATGTTCAGACCGACGATGTCGGTGTCGGAAATGCCATCGAGATGTTTGATGATGGCGCGCATGGAATTGCCATGCGACACCGCCAGCACCCGCTTGCCGGCGCGGATGGCCGGCGCCAGCGACTCTTCCCACAGCGGCAGCACGCGGCGCACGGTGTCTTTGAGGCACTCGGCCAGGGGAAGATCTTGGGCATTGACCCGGCCGTAGCGTGGGTCGGCCGCCAGCTCGTGACGATGGGATTCGTCCATCGAGGGCGGTGGCACGTCGTAGCTCCGGCGCCAGATGAGTACTTGCTCGTCACCGTACTTCACGGCGGTTTCCGCTTTGTTCAGGCCCTGCAGCGCGCCATAGTGGCGTTCGTTGAGCCGCCAGCTGTGCACCGTGGGGAGCCACATGCGATCCATCTCGTCCAGTGTCAGCCACAGGGTACGCACCGCGCGCTTGAGCACCGAGGTGTAGGTGATGTCGAAGTCCAGTCCGTGAACCTTGAGCAACCGGCCGGCTCGCCTGGCCTCGGCCACGCCTTGGTCGGTGAGGTCCACATCGACCCAGCCGGTGAATCGATTTTCCTGGTTCCAGGTGGATTCGCCGTGGCGAATCATGACGAGTTTGTACATGGTGGGACGTCGATTGCGCTTGGAAGTGGGTTCAACAGTTGAATCGAGCCTTATCGTAGTGGACCTTCCAGGCGCGATCATCGCTCCGATCTGCTGGTGCCGGGCGTGACGGAATCGCCTCACGCGACGCAGAAATAACCCTGCGCATGCCATCGTTTGCGGGCATAGCCATATGCATGCTGGCTAATGTTCTTAAAATTCATGCTCAATCTGATTGGGAGTCGGCATTTTGAAGTTCGTCATGGAAAACCTGTCACTCATCGCCATTGCCCTGGTGTCTGGCGGCATGCTGCTGTGGACCACTTTTTCGGGCAGTGGTGGCAGTGGTGTGACCGCCTCCGAAGCCGTGCGTCTGGTCAACCGCGAGAAAGGTGTGTTGATCGATGTCTGCGAGCCACAGGAGCACGCCGCCGGCCACTGCGTCGGTTCGCGCAACGTGCCGCTCGCGCAGCTCGAACAGCGCTTGGCCGATCTGCCCAAGAATAAGGAAACCCCACTTTTGCTCATGTGCCAAAGCGGCGCCCGTGCCGGTCGTGCTGCCATCACGCTGCGTAAGCTGGGCTACACCCGTGCCACGGCGGTTGCCGGTGGTCTGCGTGCCTGGCGCGATGCGGGCTTGCCGGTGGAAAAAAGCTGAGTTGGGGCCGATTGAGGGGCTGATTCAACACGGCATCGACGGTTTCAGCGGTGCCGTGAGGTGCTGCCCTACCTCGTCTCCAAGTATCGTTGTCGGTCGTGAACGCCACCCTGCATGCCTGGGTTGCGCCACGCCCGGGCCTGGGTTCATCGGTGGATGACCACGCCAAGTTTCTGGAGTTTTCATGTCTCAGGTTCGCATGTACACCACCGCGGTGTGCCCTTACTGTGTTCGCGCCAAAGCCTTGCTGCTCAAGCGCGGCGTGCAGCACATCGAGGAAATCCGGGTCGATCTCGACCACCAGGCCCGCCTGCACATGATGCAGAGCACGGGTCGTCGCACCGTGCCGCAAATCTTCATCGGCCAGACCCATGTGGGCGGCTGCGACGATCTCTACGCGCTCGACTCCCACGGAGGGTTGACCGCGTTGCTGCAAGCCGCGGCCTGACGCGGCTTGGCTTGGTTCAGGCGAGACCGGGCGGCTCCTACAATCCGGGACTGCTGTTTCCGTCCTTGCTTTCATCCGCCCCTTGAGGCGGGCCCACACTCTGGAGCTTTTTTGCATGAGCACCCCCTCGAATAACGCGGTTGCCGATCAGTCGCCGGTCTTTATGTTGCAGCGCTGCTACCTCAAAGACCTGTCGCTGGAACAGCCCAATGCGCCGAAAATCTTGCTGGAGCAGGCCCAGCCGACAGTGGATGTGCAGATGAACGTGGAATCGCAGACCGTGGTCGAGGGTATTTTCGAAGTGGCCATCACCGCCACCATCACTGCCCGTGTCAATGACCAGACCCTGTTTCTGGTTGAGGGCAAGCAAGCCGGCATTTTCGAGATGCGCAACATCCCGCAGGAACATGCCGACCTGTTGCTGGGCATCGCCTGCCCCCAAACGGTTTACCCCTACCTGCGCGCCAACCTGGCCGACACCATCACCCGCGCCGGGTTTCCTCCAGTACACCTGGCCGAAATCAACTTCCAGGCGATGTACGAAAGCCAGCAAGCCCAGCAGGCCGGCCAGTCCCCGAGTGGCCTGATCGCACCCGATGGCTCGGCGTTGAACTGAGCGTCGTTTCCTTGTCGATCCGCCCTGGCAGACGTCGCTGCCCACGGTGCTTGCCATGATCGGCTCCGTGTTCCTCCGGGCCCGCTGATCGGCTCTGCCCCGACCCCTCCTGCATGCGGATGAACATCACCATTCTTGGTGCCGGCGCCTGGGGAACAGCCCTGGCCTGTCACGCGGCAAGTCGCCATGCCGTGCAACTCTGGGGGCGTGACGCGGGGTTGATGCAAGGCTTGCGTACGCACGGCGAGAACACCCGCTATTTGCCCGGTATTGCCTTACCCGAAACGCTGGGCCTCACATCCGATCTGGGCGCAGCCCTGGCGCATGCCGGCGCCCCAGCAGGCTCAGGGTTGCTGGTGCTGGCGACGCCGGTGGCCGGCTTGCGCAGCGTGGCGCGAGCCATGCGCGAGCATGCGCAGGCCCACGTTGCTGCCGTGCAGCCGCTTGCAGGCAACGTCAAACAGGTGCTGATCCTGGCCAAGGGCTTCGAGCAGGGTAGCGGTCTGCTGCCCCATGCGGTGCTGGAGCAGGTGTTTGCCGGCTGGGCGGATCGGCCGGCCATCGGTGTGCTCTCCGGCCCGAGTTTCGCCCAGGAAGTAGCGCGTGGACTGCCGGTGGCGCTGAGCGTTGCCAGCACCGATGGCGGCCTCATGCAGCATGCCGTGCAAGCCCTGCATGGTGGTGGCATGCGCATTTACGCCAGCGGCGACTTGATCGGCGTGGAGGTGGGTGGTGCGGTGAAGAATGTGCTGGCCATCGCCTGCGGCGTGAGCGACGGCCTCGGACAGGGGCTCAATGCCCGCGCCGCGCTCATCACCCGCGGTCTGGCGGAAATGTCCCGTCTTGGCCTGGCCCTGGGCGCGCAGATGGAAACCTTCATGGGCCTGAGCGGCTTGGGCGATCTGGTGCTGACCTGTACCGGAGAGTTGTCGCGCAACCGCCGCGTCGGTCTGCAATTGGCGGCCGGCAAGACACTCGACAGAATCGTGGCCGGACTCGGGCATGTCGCCGAAGGCGTGCCCACAGCGCAAACCGTGCTAGAGCTTGCATGTGGCCGAGGTGTGGCCATGCCCATCACCGCGGCAGTGGCCGATTTGCTGGCTGGACGCTGCAGTGCCGTGGATGCTCTGCGTGCCCTGCTGGCGCGTGAGCCTCAACCCGAGGTTGCGTCAGCACCCAGGTTCGGCATTCCGACCAAGCCCGGAGTTCAGACGTGATCCGGCTCGTTGTCGGCCTTGGCAACCCGGGGCCGGAACATGCGCAACAGCGCCATAACACCGGTTTCTGGTGGCTTGATCAAATCGTGCAGCGCGAGGGTCTGAGCCTGCGCGCGGAGCGCGGTTTTTTCGGCGACATCGCTCGTTTGCGCGGCCCGGAAGGCGACGTCTGGCTGCTAGAGCCAACGACCTACATGAACCGCTCGGGCCAGGCTGTGGCCGCCATGGCACGGTTCTACAAAATTCCGCCCGAGGACATTCTGGTGGCGCACGACGAGCTCGACTTGCCGCCGGGGCAGATCAAGCTCAAGCTGGCTGGTGGCCACGCCGGGCACAATGGCTTGCGCGACATCGCCGCGCAGCTTGGCACGCCGCAGTTCTGGCGCTTGCGCATCGGCATCGGCCATCCGGGGGACCGCTCCGCGGTCATCGGCTTCGTCCTGGGCCGGCCGCCGCGCAGCGAGCTCGAGCGCATCGAACAGGCACTGCAGCGCGGGCTGGATGAGTTGCCGCGTCTCGTGCGCGGCGAATTCGAGGCCGCGATGATGCATCTGCATCGCGGCAACACACCGCCGCCTGGACCGAATCCGGCACCACCGAAGGGCACAAGCAAGGAGTTGTCATGATCATCGTCACCGGTTTTCACCTGCTTCGTGCGGCGCTGCTGCTGCCGTTCCTGGCCTGGATGCTGCTGAGTGGCACGGCCTTGGCGCAGTCGGTGTATCGCTGCGGCAGCACCTATTCCCATGTACCGTGCCCCCAGGGCAAGCCCGTCGATGTGGTCGACCCGCGCAATCCCGCCCAGGTGCAGCAGGCTCTTGCCCAGACAGCGCGCGATCAGAACCTTGCCGACCAATTGCACCGTGAAAACGCCGAGCGTGAAGCGGCGCGGCGCAAGGTCTTGAAGCAGGAAGCCCTGCTGGCCCGCAAAAACGCGCTGGCCCAGCAGCGCGCCTGGCTCCGGCAGGAGCGTGCGCGCAGGGCGGCGCGCAAACACGACACACGCAAGGTGGTGAGCGGCTCACCCGCCTCCTGAAGCTTGCAGCGGACGTGTGAGGCGGCCCGTGCGGCCACCTCAGTCAGGCTGCGGGATCGAGGCTCCCGCTGCGGCGGCGACGGCCTCGGCGGTGGGCGGCGGCTCCAGCCCCATGAGCCAGCGGTATCTCGCCATCAGCACCTCACGACTTTCTACGCGGTCGGGGCGGATGGGGATGCAATCAACCGGACAAACCTGTACACATTGGGGGGCGTCGAAATGGCCGACGCACTCGGTACAGCGATCGGGGTTGATGGTGTAGATCTCCGGGCCCATCGAAATGGCCTGGTTCGGGCACTCGGGCTCGCAGACATCGCAGTTGATGCATTCGTCGGTGATCCACAGAGCCATGGCAGAGACCTCCGTTGCTCAGTTCGGTACACGACCGGCCAGCTTCAGGGCCAGGCGCTCCGTCACCAAGGGAACCACAAATTTACTCACGTCGCCACCGAGCACGGCGATTTCCCGCACGAACGTCCCGGATACGAACTGGTACTGGTCGGCGGGGGTCATGAAGATGGTTTCCACGTCGGGCATGAGTTGACGGTTCATGCCCGCCATCTGGAACTCGTACTCGAAGTCGCTGACCGCGCGCAGGCCGCGGATCACGACCTCGGCGTTGCGCTCGAGCACGAAATTGCGCAGCAGGCCGGAGAAGCCCTCGACCTCGACGTTGTTGTAAGGCGTGAGGATGGTGCGCGCCAAGTCCAGACGCTCAGCCAGGCTGAAGAGAGGGTTCTTGTGATGGCCCCCAGCCACCGCCACGATCAGCCGGTCGCAGAGTTTGCTGGCTCGGCGCACCAGGTCTTCATGCCCGCGGGTGAAGGGGTCGAAAGTGCCGGGGTAGACGGCCGTCAGCATGGTGAACTCCAGGGTTGGCGCACGGCGGCAGTTTATTCCGCGCTGCCGGCTTCGGCCTTGCGCTGCAGCACGGCGTAATGCACTTGACCGGCACGGTCCTGGCGGTACACGCTCCAGGCGCCGCCGCTGCTCCAGGCGGTCAGCTGGCGCGCATCCGGCGCCTCGATGTAGGCCATGCCGCCAGCAGGCAGCAGGCGTGAGACTGCAGCCAGCGCGGCGGCATGCAGGCCGCTGTCGGCCAGCGTGAATGGCGGATCGATGAACACGATGTCATAGCTCGCCCTGGCGCAGCGCGCGGCGAACTGCAGCGCGTCCTGAGCGTGGACGCGAACCTCGGCCACGTCGAGCCGGGCGCAGGCCTCGGTCAAGACCCGGGCGAGTCGGGCATCGCGTTCCACCAGGTCGACCCAGGCCGCGCCGCGCGACGCCGCCTCCAGGCCCAGCGCGCCGCTGCCGGCGAACAGATCGAGGCAGCGCAGGCCGGTGAGATCCTGACCCAGCCAATTGAACAGGGTTTCGCGCACGCGGTCGGGCGTGGGACGCAGACCGGGGAGCTGGGTGACCACCAGCTTGCTGCGCTTGAGGCGCCCGCCGATGATGCGAACCTCGCCAGGGCCACGGTCGGGCTGCCGGCTGCGAGGATGAGCTGCGGTTGAAGGTTTTTCGGCCATGTCAGTGCTTCTGGACTCGGGTTGGCGCCGCGGAGCATAGCCCCATGCGTTCGGGACTGGCGCGAGACTTGCGCAGGCCGCGAGCGGCGGCAGGTGACAATAAGGTTAGCTGCACGCGTCCACACGCGTGCGACCGCATGCCTCCATCGAGCCTTCTTCGCCCATGTTCCGTTTTTTTCAACGCAAGCCCGCCGCACCCGAATCCGCCCAGGCCCATGCACAGCAGGCGCAGTCGGCCGCGCCAGTTGCAATCCCCGTTGCCGCGGTCGAAGGCCCTCCGTCCGTACCCATGGGGGAGCGGGCCGTCGTCAGGCCGGACGATGCGGTGAAGCCGGACGCGGATCAGCCGGCCCAGGAGTCGATCGGTCCTGAGCGCGGCGATGCAGGCGCCGAGGCCGCAGCCGGCTGGTTTTCGCGTTTACGTCAGGGTTTGCGCAAGACCGGCTCGGGACTTTCCGTCCTGTTCGGCGGTAGTCGTGTCGACGAGGCGCTGTACGAAGAACTGGAGACAGCGTTGATTCTGGCTGATGCTGGCATGCCGGCGACGCAATTCGTGCTGGAGCAGTTGCGCAAGAAGGTGCGCGCCGCGCGTGTCGAGACGCCGCAGCAGGTCAGGGAACTGCTGCGCGATGTATTGGCCGAGTTGCTGGCGCCGCTGGAAAAGCCGCTCGACATCGGCAAGTCCACGCCCACGGTGATGATGATGGTGGGGGTGAACGGCGCGGGCAAGACCACCAGCATCGGCAAGCTCACCCGGCATTTGCAGCAGGCCGGCTGCAAGGTGCTGCTGGCCGCCGGCGACACCTTTCGCGCCGCCGCACGCGAGCAGCTCGCCGCCTGGGGCGAGCGCAACGCGGTGCAGGTGATCGCCCAGCAGGGCGGCGACCCCGCCGCGGTGGCGTTCGACGCGGTGAGTGCCGGCCGCGCGCGCAGCATGGACGTGGTGATCGTGGACACCGCAGGCCGGCTTCCCACCCAGCTGCACCTGATGGACGAGCTGAAGAAGGTCAAGCGCGTGATCGGCAAGGCCATGGACGGCGCGCCGCACGAGGCGCTGCTGGTGATCGACGCCACCAACGGGCAGAACGCGCTGGCGCAGCTGCGCGCCTTCGACGACACGCTGGGGCTGACAGGCATCATCCTCACCAAGCTCGACGGCAGCGCCAAGGGTGGGGTGATCGCGGCCATCGCGCGCGAGCGGCCGGTACCGATCTACTTCATCGGCGTGGGCGAATCGCTCGAGGACCTGCAGCCCTTCGACGCCCGCGCCTTCGCCCGGGCGCTGGTGGGTTGAGGCGAGCGCCTCACGCCGACGGCTCATCGCTGCCCGAGTCCGCACGCTGGCCTCTACCATCACCATGCAGACCACCCCGCATACCAGTCCACTCAGCGCCGTGACCGATGCGCCCGACTTGCCGCTCGGCCCCGAGCTGCCGGCCTGGAAGCCAGCAGCGGCGCCTGAGCGCGCGCCGCTTGCCGGCCTGCGCGCAAGGCTGGAACCCTTGAACGTAGCCAACCACGCTGTTTCCTTGCACGCAGCCAACGCCGCAGACAGCGCAGGACGGATGTGGACCTATCTGCCCTACGGGCCGTTTGCCGATGCCGTGGCTTACGCCGACTGGGTGCGAAGCCAGCAAGCCTCGCCCGACCCGCTCTTCTTCGCCATTGTCGAAGCCGCGACTGGCAGTGCTTGCGGGGTGGCTGCCTACTTGCGCATCGATCCGAACAACGGCTGCATCGAGATCGGCCATCTGGCCTTCGCGCCCCGTCTGCAGCGCACACCAACAGCCACCGAGGCGCTCTTTCTCATGCTCGACCACGCTTTCGCATGGGGATACCGACGCGTCGAATGGAAGTGCAACGCGCTCAATGCACCATCACGCCAGGCGGCGCAGCGTCTTGGCTTTCGTTTCGAGGGTTTGTTCCGCCAGGCAGCAGTGGTCAAAGGGCGCAACCGGGACACCGCCTGGTACGCCATGCTTGACCACGAATGGCCAGCCCTGCGCCTGGCTTACATCCAATGGCTGGATGCCGCCAATTTCGACGCCCAGGGTCAGCAGCGGCTGGCCCTGGGCCGGCTCACCCAACTGGGGCTCGCGTCGCTCCAGCCTGCAGTCACGTAGGCGCGGGGATGGATAGCTCGGCTTAACTTCCTCCGTCCCTGAGGTTTCTTACATGATGATCCGCAAGGATCGCCTGCCGGCGGTGGATGCGTGGCTGGCGAAGAACGGCGGCTGAGCGTTTCAGCAGGTGACATCAAACAGGGCCTCGCATGCGGGGCCCTGTTTTTTCGTCCCCCTGATGGCAGGTTTCGCAGCACGCGAACAGGCTCCCGGCAGCGGCTGAAAAATGGGTGTCAGGGACGATTTGAGAGTGTCCGATAATTGTCCTTGGAAGCTTTTATCGACTTTCCACTCCGCACGCTGCAAGTAAGTGCACTCTGACCCCTGCTTCCGCCCTGTGGCGTGACCGAGCGCTGCCATCAGTGCCCCGCGAGCAGTTCATCCACCTGCTGCCGCAGCGGCTCCAGTCGGGACTGCACCACGTCCCAGACCAGGGCATCGTCGACCTCCGCGTAGCCATGGATCAGGATGTTACGGAACGCGATGATCTGGCGGTGGTGTTCGATCCGCGCCAGCAACGCCATATCGTGGCGGCCGAGTTGGGCCAGCGCCTCGCCGATGATCTCGAACTGGCGTTCCACGGCGGCACGCAGCATGGCATTGCGCTGGTATCCGGCCCAGTCGCACCCGTCCACGAACCCGGCCAGCGCAGTGGCTGCGCTCTGCACGTCGTACAGGTACTTGGCGGTTTCAAGCCGCATACAACTCCTGGCGCTGCGCCTGTACCGACTGGCGGAAGTACGGGTTGCGGATGGCACGCTCCACGACCAGCTCGACCGGCGCGCCCAGCAAGGCCTGCAAGTCCTCCTGCAGGCCGAAGAAAGCCGTGGTGTAACCGCCCGGCGGCAGGGCATCGAACTCCACCAGAAAGTCGTAATCGCTGCCGGCCCCGGCCCCGCCCCGTGCTGTCGAGCCGAACACTGCCAGCCGGCGCACACGATGGCGCCGGCACAGCGCGGCTAGGCCCTCCCGATGGACCTGCAGATGTTGTAGCGATGGCGTGACGACGTTCATGGCGGCAGCATAACGCGTGGCGACGCAGGCGTGGCGATCAGCCCACCCACACCTGGCCATTCATCAGCGGGGGAGAAACCCGTCGTGGATGTGGGTGAGTTCGGAGAACAAGAACAAGGGTTTCAGAGACCATTTACGCCCTCTGGCAGCTAGCCATGAATGGTCCCTGACGCCTCTTCTACGATGACGCCAGGCTAGTGACAGGTCGGATGCTGCGCACGACGTAGGACGCGCCGCTCGCGGGCGGCGCGAGGTAACTGGCCTGCTCCTCGCGCACGCCGGGTTTCGTACCGTGCGGTGGTTTCAGGCCCTGCGCATCCACGTCCCTGATGATCTCGCGCAGCCTCTCCGTGTCGCGGACGATGGCATCGCCCATGATCGACAGCGTGACATCGGACAGCTCGGCGTGATCGCTGCAGGTCACCACATTGCCAAGCGCCCGCAGGCTGTCGAGCAGCCGGCCGATCTCGTCGAACTGATCCAGGGTGACGCCAAAGAGGAAGCGGTTGCCGGCCTCGTCCATTACCGGCTCGGCGACCTTCGGTTCTGAAGCTTGCGTGCAAGCCTCCGCTTCTGCTTCCGAATCGGCTTTGGGTGCCGCCGCCCGTTCGCCACGCTCAGCCGGCCAGGAGAGTTCGTCCAGCACCAGCCCGATCTGCTCCTCCAGCAACTCCATGCAGATCGCCACCTCGCCCGGGCGAATCTCCGCATACCACTCCTGATCCTCGTCCGGCCTGCGCGGTCGCGCCAGGTTGGTCAAAAACCCCACGTACTCGCGCAGCTGCTTCAGCCGCAGCTGGCTGTCCTCCGGCAGAAAATAGCCCGTCGTTTCCAGATCATCCGAATCGAACGTCGACATGGTCGCCTCCTTGTTCCAAGAAGTGCCCGTCCACGGCATGACGACGGACGGGAAGTCGGGAGGTTCAAAGCTGCCAACCTCCCGCGGCAGATTCCCCCGAAGGGTGTTGCATGGGGCCGCCCTGCCCAACGCCGGCATCACGTCGGCTTGCACTGCAGGACAGGTACAACCCTCCATTTGCCGCAAACCAATCCAACCCGGGCCGGTTCCCGGTGGCTTTCATCTGAACACGGCTGTGAAGAACGACTGCGATGCACTTCATGATCGATACATTGCAATCAATAAGTGGACTTGTTAACAACCTGAAAGTGTCATCATGAGAAGGTGGGTGCGCAACAATCGTTGCAACCTCTCGATGTCGCCAACCGACTGATACTTGAGTTCGTCAAAGACTTCAATGGAGGAGTGGATGATTTTCGGCTCTGAATGGCTGCTTGTCGCTGCCGTCGCCTTCGTAGGCACGCACTTCATAATGTCGCATCCGCTCCGCCGCTCGTTGGTCGGCGCGATGGGCGAAAGAGGCTTCAGTGCTTTCTATTCAGCCGTCGCGCTGGTCACGTTCGGGATGATGATCGTGGCCTATCGAGCAGTTCCTCTGGCCGCGCCTTTATGGAGCGTGGGCGATGGTCTCTGGGCGCTCAGCACACTCGTGATGCTGATCGCGTCCGTCCTCTTTGTCGGTTCGCTTATCAAAAATCCGGCCCTCCCGGGCGGCTTGACTTCGGCCTCAAATGCCCAGGCGCGTGGTGTCTACGGAATCACGCGCCATCCCATGATGTGGTCATTCGCGCTATGGGGTATGTGCCACATACTCGTCTTTCCCGTCGAGAAGAACATCATCCTCTCCGGGGCCATCATCGTCTTGGCGCTCGTCGGTGCTTCGTTTCAGGATAGGAAGAAAAGCTCGATCGACCCAGAGGGCTGGCTCGCTTGGATGCGGCAAACCAGCTACTTTCCCTTCGTAGCGATCGCCGAGCGTCGGGCGACGTTCGGCAACTTCAGACCGCACGCCCTTTTAGGGGGACTGCTCGTGTGGCTCCTAGCGACCTGGGCCCACTTACCCCTATCCGGCTGGCCTGCCGGCATCTGGCGTTGGGTGCACCTGTAGGTCGTTGCGGTAGATTCGCACCGCTTCGCTACGAGCGATCCGTCAGATAGGAGATTGGCTGATTGAACTTCGCCATCGGCGTTGTTTTCTGGCCTTCGCGGAGGAACCCCATTTCGGCCGCGCGGCAATGCCGCTGCACTTTGAACAGTCGCCGCTGTCGCGCGCCATCGAGGAACTGGACGAAGAGCTGGGCGTGTTGCTGTTTGCACGCACCTCGAGCAGCACCCGAATGACCCGCGCAGGACGCATGTTCATGCGGAGTACGGACTAGGGTCTGGCCCCATAGCATTTTGATCACTACAGCCAGTCGTGACGTCATCCCGCGCCCCAAGGATCAATGATCGTCAGCCCTGCAAACTGAAAATCACGCACATTGCGGGTGACCAGGGTCAGTCCGTGGGACAGGGCGGTGGCGGCGAGCAGGCTGTCGATGGCGGGAAGGGGGTGGCCGGCCTGTGCCAGCAATTTTCCCCAACGGTCCGCGACCTTGGCATCGACCGGCAGCAGTCGGTTGGCGAAGAAGGCGGGCAACTCCACGTCCAGCCAGTCGAGCAACTGTTGTTTGCGTTGGCCTTTGGACAACGCCTCGATGTCCTTGCGCAATTCGCCGACCGTCAGGACGGACAAAAACAAGGCCGTGGCTGGTCGCGCTTCCATCCACCGCACAACCGCGGGCTCCGGTTCACGGCGTCGGAGTTCGGACAGAACGTTGGTATCGACGAGGTAGCTCACAGGCTGGTTTCTCGCGTGCGGCTGGGGCTACGCGAAAAGTCGAGATCATCGGCATCCGCCAGCGGCGAGCGGCGGATGAAGGCGGCGAGCGATTCACCGGTTCCCGCCAGGCGGTCGTAATCGGCGCGCGACAGCACGACCGCCACCGATCGGCCATGCACCGTGATTTCCTGCGGACCGTCGCCCGCGTAGCCCCCACATCGAACAGCCGCGCTTCCTCGTCCTCTCCCTTGAAGGTCATGTGGCCCGTGCTGTGCCAACATGTGGGCGCAGAAATCTATTCCGCATCGCCCTGGATCAGTTCCTGGAGGTTTTTCCACTGCAACACCGTGCCCGCCTGCGCGTCGATGCGCAGGCGCTGGCCGATGACGGTGTCGAAATCTGCGGCGGGGATGCCGCTGGCGGGCCGGCGCAGTTGCAGGTGTTCGCGCCGCAGCACGGTACCTGCGGGCAGGGCGGTGGCCAGCACCACGCTGCGGCGGGCCACGGCGCGCACGTCGATTTCATCGGGGCGCGGCACCTTGACCCCGTCGCCCAGCATGGCTTCGATGCGGCGGATGTCCTGCGCCAGCGCGGCGAATTCGGCGGGCTCGCTGGAGGCGCGGTGGTCGGGACCGGGCAGGGTGCGGTCGAGGGTGATGTGCTTTTCCACCACGCAGGCGCCCAGCGCCACGGCGGCGAGCGCGGCAGTGTTGCCCAGGCTGTGATCGGAATAGCCGGTGGGCAGGCCGGTGGCGGTGCGTAGCGTGGCGATGGCGCGCAGGTTGAGCGCGTCATCGGGGGCAGGGTAGGCGGAGGTGCATTGCAGCAGGGTGAGGGGAGGGAGCAGTGCCCCAACGCTCGGGCCTTGCTCCAAGCAAGGCCCCTTCGTGCCGTCCGGTCTGGCGCAGGCCAGACCGGAGCCGCGGCTCTCAGCCCCGAGGGGGCTGACCCCGCCTTGGGGCGGCGCGGCGGCGGGGTCTGACGTGTTATCGGTGCGGTGCATGCTTCGCCGCGCCCATGCCGCCCGCACCCAGCCGACGGCGCGTTGCACTTCGTCCAGCGTGGCCATGCCGGTGGAGAGAATCAGCGGCAGCCCGGTGGTGGCGGCCTTGTCCAGCAGCGGACGGTTGACGAGTTCGCCCGACGACAGCTTGAGCCGCCGCACCCCGAGGCTGACGAGCAGATCCACCGCGGCTTCCGAGAACGGGGTGGACATGAACTCGATGCCGACCTGCTTGCAATGTGCGGCAATGCTCTGGTGCTGCTCGGCGTTGAGTTCGAGCTTGCGCAGCATGGCGAATTGATCGGTCTCGCCGGTGGCGCCCTGCTGATAGGCGGCGGTGGCGGTGCCGGGCAGGGCGAGGTCTTCGGCGCGGAAGGTCTGGAACTTCACGGCGTCGGCGCCGGCGGCGCGCGCGGCGTCGACGAGTCGCAGCGCGAGGTCGAGCTGGCCGTTGTGGTTGACGCCGGCTTCGGCAATGAGAAAGACGCGATCGCAGGGCATGATGGCCTTTGTTCAGGGTTGTGCGTGTGCCTGCTGCCGGGCGTGATGCCACTCGGCCAGGGCGAAGTCGTCAGCGGTGTCGATGTCCACCGAACGCGCGGCGGGCATGGCATGGGCGGCCACGGGCACGCTCCACAGGCCGTGCTGCGCGGCATGCGCCAGGGCTTTGCGCCGCCAGACGTAGATCGAGCCATTCAGCGCCCACACCGCCGGCGCGCTCTGCCGCGCGGCGAGGCCAACGCCCTTGCTGATCGAGACCAATCCGTCTGGCAACTGCTCGACCAGATTGAAGTAGGGGTTGAAGCCGCTGTCGAACACGGTGAGCACCAGCCCCGGCGCGTCGGGCGCGTCGGCGCGGGCCACGCAGCCGTCGAGGTCAACCGGGGCGCGCAGCGGCGAGGTGGGCTGCAGATCGACGATACGGCCGATGATCTGCCCCTGCGCTTCGAGGTGCGTCACCAGATGTTCGATGACGGGCAGCTTCGGTGCATCGTCGCGCGCCAGTTCCGCCGGGCGCAGGTAGGGCACCACGGCCCCCGCCTCGCGGGAGACGGCGGCGATGGCTTCATCGTCGGTGGACACATACACGGCGCTGATGGCCGGGTGCTGCAGCGCGAAGCGGATGCTGTGCGCGATGAGCGGCAGGCCTGCGAAAGGCAGGATGTTCTTGCCCGGCAGGCCCTTGCTGCCGCCGCGGGCGCAGATGGTGGCGATGGTGGTCATGGCGTTCACCAGATGCAGTGCAGCCCCGGCAGGCGGTGCAGTCGTTCGTCGGCCGTGATGAGCGGGGCGCGCCATTCCAGCGCCGTGGCGGCGATGATGCGATCGGCCGGATCGCTGTGGACGAAATCGGCGCTCTGGGTGCGCTGCGCGATGCGGGGGGTGATGGGCAAAACCTGCAGGTTCAACGCGCTGACGATGTCGTCGAGATAATCGGTTGCGTTGTTGGAAGCGAGAGTGATGCGGCCCTTGGCATGCAGCATGGCGACTTCCCACAGGCTGATGGTGCAGCAGGCCAGATCGCCGCGCTCGGCGGCATCGGCCATGGTCTGGCGCCCCACTGCACCGAGCCGTTGCGGCGTATCGGCCCAGAACAGCAGGGCGTGGGTGTCACAAATGATCGGCATCGGCACTCCAGGGGTCGGCCAGCGGCGCCAGCACATCGCCCGTGATCACGGTTCCGCGCTGCGCGGCAAGACGCTGCAGCGCGGCCTCACGCTGACCGGGGATGCGGTTGGGGCCGAGCTCGGCCACGGGTTTTCCGTGCACGGTGATGGCGATGCGCTCGCCCTGCTGCGCCCGGCGCACCAGGGACGGCAGGTTGCTGCGCAGGGCACTGAGCGAAATGGTGATCATGTCCAGCCCAAAAATGTACAGAAACGATGTACAGATTATAGGTGGGGACCTGCTCGGGTGTCGGTTGTGGGTGCTGCAGCGGAGTGGGCCGCAAGCAGGGCCAGCACCTCGTCGCAGACCCGGTCTGCCGCGTTGCCCGCGGCTGTTGCCATGCGCCTGGGCTTGGGCTGGGCGAGCAGCGCGGTGAGGGCCAACGGCAGATCGATCAGGTGACACGCCGCGTCGGCAACGCCCAGCGCGCGGTAAGGCATGGCGGGCGCGGCGATGGAGTCGAGCAGTTGCAGCACGCGTGTGCCCGCCAGATGGGCTTCGAGGGCGACCGTCGAGGTGCCGGTGACCACCACGTCCGCCGCGTGCAGCAGGGGGTGCAGCGCCTCGGTGGAGGCGGACAGGCGGAACTGCGGATCGTCGGGCAGTGGGGGTGCGGGCTGCGAGGGGTGCGGCCGCACGATGAGCCGCCAATCGGAGTGCTGGCGCACGCAGGCGATGCTGGCGTGGAGAATGCGCTCAGGCAGCGCGGGGTCGCCCGTGCGGCCGGGCGACGCGGCGTGATGCAGGGGCTCGGGCTGCAGGGCCAGCACAATGAGAGCGACCCGAGACCGCTGCTGCGCAGTGACCGCTTCCCGAGGGGGATGAGCAAACTTGGGGCGGCCCGACGTTTTCTCATGCTGCTGCGCGCCGCCGAGAACTTCGCGCAGCGCGAGACCGGCTGCGCGCGTTTGTGGGGCGTTGAGGGCGTCGAAGGCCGGGTTGCCGGTGACGGCGATGCGCTCCGCGGGCCATCCGGCGGCGATCAGGTTGTCGCGCGCCGATTCGGACAACACGCACACCCGGCTGGGGTAGCGGGTGCGGGCGGCGAAGGCGTCGCCGACAAAAGCCGGCGGGCCGCCCCGAGGCTGTTGTTCCCCCTCGGGGGGTGAAGCCCGCTCGCGTGCTTCCGGGAGCGCCGCGCCCAAGGCGAACAGGTCGAGCAGCGCCAGGCTGGGAATGCCCGCTTCGCTGGCGGCATCGACCACGGCTTGTTCGCTGCGCGGGGAGTTGGTGGCCAGCACCAGATCGGGCTGCAGGTGCTGGAGCACGCGGCGGAAGACGTGCAGGGGATAAAAGCCCTGGCGCCCCTTGGTGTCGAGCAGCGCCTGCGCGGCCTCCGGGCCATGTTGCCGCTGCAGATCCCAGGCGTTGATGCCGAGGTAGGCCACGGTCTCGGCCTCGGGAATGTCGGGGTGGGTGTTGCCTGGCTGGAGCGCGCGGCCCAGGGCCAAGGCCTGCGCCTGCTCTTGCGCCGACAGCAGCGGCAGCAGGTCGACGTAGCCCAGCGGGGTTTCACCGGCATCGCGCGCCACGCGGGCGGCGGTGGTCAAGGCCAGCAGGGTGATGGTGAAGTGGGGCCGCCGGGCGCGCAGGGCGCGCAGCACCGGCAGCATCATGGCGATATGGCCGCCACCGTAGGCCACGGCGAGGATGCGGGACGGCCCCCTGGGTTGGGCTGCGCCCAACCCACTCTCCGAGGGGGGCAAGACAACTTGCGGCGGCGCGGCGTTGTCTTGCGCGCGCCGAGGGGGTGGAGTGCTCATGTGGGAAGCCGGGGTTCGAACTGCTGCGCCCACAACTCCAGCGCGGCGAGCGCCCGCAGTTCGCGGGTGTGGTTGGCGGCACCCGAGGCATGGTCGTCGAACAGTGTGCGCACCCGCGCCATGTCGAACAACCGGGCGCCCAGCGCCCCCGGCGCGAACAGCAGCGCAGCCAGCCAGGTCTTGCGCGGGCCGCGGAACCACTCGCCGATGGGGACGGTGAACATCTGCTTCTTGCGATGGGCCAGATCCTCGCCGATCAGCGGTTCGACGGCGCGCTTGAACCAGTGTTTCTTGTCGCCCTCGTGCAGCTTGGTTCGACCTTCGGCGCGGAAGGCGAACTCCATCATGCGCCAGTCGAGAAAGGGGGTGCGCGCCTCGAGCGACACGGACATGCCCATGCGGTCGGGCTTGACGAGGTTGTTGCCGGGCAGCAGCAGCATCATGTCGAGATGGAGCATCTGGTTGACGCGGTCGAAGTGCGCGGCCTGCTCGAACCAGGGCGCGGCCACGTCGCGCACGCTGTCCACACCCGCCAGCCTCTGCCGCAGCCAGGGCTGGAACAGCGCGGCGCGCGCCTGCTCGCCGAACAGGCCGGTGTGCTCGACATAGTGCCGGGCGAAGTCGGCGGCCGGCAGCTCGCGCAGCGCGGGGTCCGCCATGAAGCTGGCGTATTTGTCGTAGCCCGCGAACAGCTCATCGCCGCCGTCGCCGGTGAGGACGACCTTGACGCCAGCACCCCCGGGACGCCCCAAGGCGATGGCCTCCTCGGTAGGCAGCGCAGCGTGGGGGCCAAGCCCTGCGGCGAGGCGCGAGACCTCGCGCGTGGGCATGAACGAGGCGTCGCCGTGCGGCTGGTCGCAATGCCACAGCACGCGAGCCCAGTCATCGAGCATGTCGGGCTGAACGATGCGTTCGCGGTGCGTGGCGCCGAAGCGCTGTGCGGCTTCGCGGGCGTAGGACGATTCGTCGAAGCGGGCGTCGGGAAAGCCGATGCAGAAGGTGCGCGCGGGCTCGCGCACATGCCGGGCCATCAGCGCCACGATGGTGCTGGAATCGACTCCGCCCGAGAGAAACGCGCCGAAGGGCACGTCGGCGCGCAGCCGCAGCCGCACCGCATCGTCGAGCAGGGCGAGGAATTCCTCCTGCCACTGCGCGAAGCCCTGCGGCGCGGGCGTCTGCTCGGCGAGGCTCCACCAGCGGCGCGTGCTGCTGCCGGCGCGGCTGACGCTGAGCACCGTTCCCGGCATCACATGGCGGATGCCCGCGAAGAGGGTGAAGGGCGGCGGGACGTAGTTGTAGGCGAGGTAGTGCTGCAGCGCAGGCAGATCGAGCATGGGCCTGGCCGTCTGCGCGGCGAGCATGGCCTTGATTTCGGAACCGAACAGCACCTGCCGACCGTCGTCCTGCACGAACAGCGGCTTGACGCCGATGCGGTCGCGCACCAGATGAAGCCGGGGGTTCTCGGGCTCGCGCCCATCCCAGATGGCGATGGCGAACATGCCGTTGAGCCGGGGCAGGAAATCCAGCTCTTCGCGCTCATACAGCCGCAGCAGCACTTCGGTGTCGCTATGGTCGGTGGCGAAGCGCACGCCCTGGCGCTGCAGCGCGGCGCGCAGTTCCACATGGTTGAAGATTTCGCCGTTCTGCACCAGCGCGATCCGTCCGTCGTCGCTGACGAAGGGCTGATGGCCGCCAGCGATGTCGATGATGGACAGGCGGCGGTTGCCGATCGCAACGGCCTTGGCAGCGAACACGCCGCTGTCGTCGGGGCCGCGGTGGGCGATGCTGCTGTCCATCGCTGCCAGCGTGTGCGCCGCGAGGCTGCTGCCGGAACGGTCGAAATAGCCGTAGATGCCGCACATGGTTCAAGCCGAAGTGAAAAACGCGATTGTCGGTGACACGGCCTACTCCGCACGGCCCATCCCGGCGCGCTCAGTTGCCGCTGGCGCGAAAGAGTTGCCTTGCCGTCAACCCGATGATGTGCAGGTCACGCCGCACGCTGTGGCGGCGCACATAGTCCAAATCGGCTTGCAGGCGCTGCTGCGTTGTGGCGTGCGAACGGTAGAGCGCCTGGGCCAGGCCGGTGATGCCGGGGCGCACGCTGCAGCGCGCGGCCCAGTCGGCGGGCGTGTAGTCGGCTGCCTGCGCCGGCACGTCGGGACGCGGGCCGACCAGGCTCATGTCACCGCGCAGCACGTTGATGAGCTGGGGCAACTCGTCCAGGCTGGTGCGCCGCAAGACGCGTCCGACGCGGGTGATGCGCGAGTCCCCGCTGGCGGTGCGCAGTGGCCCCAGGCGCTCGGCATCCACCACCATGCTGCGGAATTTCAGAATCTTGAAAGGGCGGCCGCCGAGTCCCACGCGCACCTGGCCGAACAGCACCGGGCGCCCGCTGTCGAGCCAGACCGCCGCGGCCACCACGGCCATGGGCAGCGCCAGCAGCAAGGTGGCAGGTACGGCGATGGCGAGGTCGAACAGGCGCTTCATGGGGAAATCAGCCCCTATCGCGGCAGCGCTGCGTGCGCAGCCGCGCCGGATGGAGCCCGACCGAGCGAGGCCAAGTGTTCAAGCGGTCGACGCTTGTTGCGGCTGTGCGGCTGCCGGCACCGGCTCGCTCAAGATGGCGGCAGCCTTGCCGATCAGGTCGCAGGCCAGCAGGCGATCGCTCTCCACTTCATCCGGCGTGCGTGTGGCCAACACGTGCGCCGCGTGCCGCAGTCGCGCAATTTCGCGGCGGTAGACGGCTTGCCACCCCAGCCCTGCCTGGGCGTGGCCGTGTTTCGGCACGCCCTCAAACATTTCGCGGTTGAATGTGCGCGACAGAATCACGCTGCTGGAACCCAGGCGCAGGTGTTCGGCCAGCACCACGCGGCCCGGCAGCATGCCTTCGTCCAGCCGTGCGATGCCGCCGAAGCCAAAGCGCTTGCCCGCTGCATGGGCGGTCCGCGCCACGCGCTCGACCATGCCATTGCCCAAAGGTTCGAACATGAAGCACGCGCCGAGTTGGCGATGCAGGTCATTCAAGCCGACGTAGATTTCATCCAGCCCCGGCAAGGCCGCCCAGGCGGGCAGCGATTCCAGCGCCGCGCGGGTTTCCAGCAGAGCCATGCCGCGAGCGCGGCCCGCGATGTGGCGCAAGAAGGTCTGTAGAGCAGTGCGTTGCTCGAACATCGGCAGCATCAGGGTGTCGGCACCCGCTGCGATGGCCTGCTCGATTTCGTCGCTGCTGCCGGCGTGCAGCGGATTGACGCGCACGATCAGATCGGCTGCCGGTACCGCCGCGCGCACGCGGGCGATGTCTTCGGGGCGATGGTCGGAGATGAACGTGCCGAGTCCGCCTTGGCGCGCCTGCTTGCCCAGTCGCTCCAGATCCACCATGATGCGGCCCACTCCGCAGTCCTGGGCCAAGGCTGCGAATTCAGGGTTGTTGGTGATCTGAATCCAGTCCATCTGGGGGAGATTCGGCTGTTTGCGTCAGCGTCGAGTGTAACGGCGCAACAGCTTGCGGCCGACCTCCGAACCCAGAGTGTCCCAACGCAGCAACACGGCCAAACCTGCGGCAAACAACAGCCCTGCGAGCACGGCGGGTAGCGCCAGGGGCAACACACCCGATGCCCATGCGGGTGCGGCGCCCAGCAGCCCGCCCAGGGCGCCCAGCAGTGCCAGGGAGGCCAGCAGCAGGCCGCCGTTGCGCCACTCGAAATCGTCGGTGCGCGAGCCCAGGCGTTGCCACAACACGGTGGTGGCCACCAGGTATGCCGCGCCATAGGCAGCCAATGCCCGCCACCAGACGTCGGGCAGCCACCATCCAACGGCGAGCAGCGCCAGCAGCCCGCAGCCATAGCCCAGCACCTGATCGGCGATGCGGCGGTGGCTGTTGAGCCTCGCCGCCAGCACCAGTTGCGCCGCCTGCAGCGGTAACAACGCCAGAATCCAGCGCATGGATTGCACCACCTCAGCCTGATCGGCCGCATGCATCTGCCCCCAGCCAAACACCAGGCGCACGCCCAGCGGGGCGGCAAGCATGCCGCAGGCGCCCAGCAACGCCGCCAGCAGCAGCATGGACTGCATCCACTGCCGCCCGCGCAGACGCGCACCCGCCGCATCTCCAGCAGCCTCTGCGGCCGACAAGCGGGCCAGCGCGAGGGCTGCAGCCACGGCGAACAGGGTGTGCAGTGGCAACTCGCCGATGCGCTGGGCGTAATGGAAAACTCCCAGGCGTCCAGGCCCGGCGCTCGATGCGAAGGCACGCGCGGACAGGGTGTAGAGCACCGTCAGGCCGGAGGCTGCCAACGCCAGTGCGGCAGCATGCAGTCCGCTCGCGTCGGGCCACCAAGGCGAGTTTGCCGATGGTGCCCGTGACAAGTGGGCAACGCGCCGCATCAGCGCCCACCTGGCGACCGCGGCGGCGGCGATGCTGGCGGCAATCCAGTTGAATTCGTGCAGGTGCGCGGCCAGCAACAGCCCGGCAATGAGCACTAGGTTGAACACCACATTCCCGGCGTATTGCCACTGCAGGCGCCCTTGTGCCTGCAGTGCGGCGGCACCGACCATGGCGACCGCACCGGCCGGCAGCGCCACCAGTGCCGCCAGCCCCAGGGTATGGGCGGCCAGTCGGGCGTCGACCCCCGCCAGCCCGGGAGCCAGCCAATGGGTGATGGGAGCCTGCAGCAGCCAACTCGCGAGCCCGGCGCCGGCGAAGGCCACCAACGCCAAGCGGCTCCAGCGCGCCGCCTCGGCGGCGATGACCTCGGGTGCGCGTCCGGCCATGCGCGGCACCATCACCGCCGGTACCGCCGCCCCCCAGAGCAGCGAGACGGTCAAGTCCGGATAAGACATGGCCACGAGCGCCGCATCCGCATGCCCGCTCAGGCCGAACTGGATGGCGATCACGGCGTCGCGCAGAACGCCTAGCAGGCGGCTGGTGGCGAGCAGGAGCAGGCTGAGCGAGAAGACCCGTGCGATGGACATGGCCGTCCATTGTCGCTTCGGCCCAAGTCGACGACTCCCCGAAACAGCCGAGTCGCGGCGCCGATCCGTGCCTGCCGCCAGTAGCCGGGCCATTCGGCGATGGCGCGCTCCCACAGCGGTATATAATCGCTGTTTTATTTGCGCCCGTAGCTCAGTTGGATAGAGTACTTGGCTACGAACCAAGGGGTCGTGGGTTCGAATCCTGCCGGGCGCACCAGTTTTATCAAGTAAATCAAGCAGTTAGAGAACAAGCCCACACTAACAATGTGGGCTTTTTTTCGCCTTTTGGGGAGCGCATTCCCCCTAGATTCCCCCAAAAGCACACCAATCCAAACAATCCCGCACCCCCTGGATTCCCCCTGGCGCTATTTGATTGGGGCGGATAATCTTTTATAGGCGCTGTCACGACGGAACTTGTTGCGTGGACTTAGACCGATAGAATAGTCAAGTATTCTGTTTCGTGTTGCATTTCTTGATTTTTTGGTTTAGAGTTTGACATATGAACCCAATCCAAGCCAAGACAATGCAGGCCGCCGGCGCGAAGTACGGCGCCAGCGCGGCCTTTGGCTTGCGGTTTGGGGTTGCCCGGATGCTTTTTGTTTCGCCCTGCCTGGGCGGGGCGGACCTATCTGAGGTTGGGGATGAGCCTGGGCTTACCCCGCCGCAGGTATCAGAGACCCTGATCTCTGCCGAGCGCGCCGCCATCAACAGGTGCGCCGCCCCGCCGCCGCCACCTGCGGTCGGTGCCCGTGCCCTTGCATCCCTCGCCCTAACTCCCAGAGTCCTGGCGCAGCGCCCCGCCGCCGCCGGTGCCTGCGCGGGCGATTCGCTGACCCCGGCGCTGACCTAAAAGTTAGCCGCCACACCAGCCGCCCGCGCCTCGCGCCGGCGGCTTTTTTTGCGCCCGCCATCCGCGACGCACCCCCCATGGAACAGCGCAAAAGCGCAAACCCTTGATTTTCAAAGGTTTCCACCATGGAACTTCCAAAAATTTACAGTTTGGCCGAGGTCTGCCAAAAGTACCTGCCGCAGGGTCGGGACACGATCAAAAATAGGGCGCGCCTCCAGGATGACGGGTCTTATCTTTCTTTTTTGGGCGGCGGCCAATCACTCAGGTTGGTCAAGTTGGACGCGCGGTTCGCCGTCGCAGAATCCGACCTCCAGGATTTTCTTCGCCGGGCCGGGGTGCGGATCGAGGCATCGGCGCCTGCCGTTGCGCCCGTTGCCGCACCCCGCCGCCCTGGCCGCCCGCGCAAGGCCGCTTCCTCCTCTGTGCAAAGGGGTGCAGCATGAGCACACTCGCGCCAGTGCAAAATCAAAACGGCGGCCGCGGCGGTCGGCCGCCCGGTCGGCTTGCCATCGTTCCGCCGGGTCACGCCGGGGTCGAGGGACTGGCCGCACTGTTGGGGGTCTCCCCAACAAGCGTCCCGCGAATGATGATGCGCGGCGATCCGCGCATCCCGCCACGCAGCCCGATTGCTGGGACGCGGAGGATCTGGCGGATTTGCGATGTCGAAGCGCTGATTGGCGCAACCCCAATGCCCACCACCCCTGCGTCGGCATTCGCCGCGTCCACTTCAGATCGGCGCAAGCCCGGGCGCCCGCGCGGCACTGGCAAATTCAGTAAGTGAGGCCGACCATGCCCATCGCCGCCCCGGCGGTGGGCGCGGCTGTTGCCGCGCCTGCCCCACGCCCATGCCGTGCCCACGGCATATCCAAGTCCACACCAAGGATGGACATGGACGCGCCAACTTTTACTCACAACGCCATCACCCAGGCCTCCCGCGAGGCGCGGACAGCCGAACTACAGCCCGGGCGCGACGCGATGGCGGCGGCGGCGGCCGAATATTTTTGTCGGCACGCGGAGAAGATCGCGGCGGCCGACGACGCACGCCAGGCGAACCGGCGCCGAGCCCCTGGCTCGCCTAAGATGCAGATGCCTGCACCCCTGCCCCCGCTGGGGATCCTTGCGACGGTTGGCCTAGGCAAAAGCGTGGGTGTCACACCACTGGTGGGCATGGCGCACGCCGCTGGTCTGCCCCTCGTCATTCTGGTGCCAACCCACCAGCTAGCTCAGGAATATGCGGAGCGGCTGAAACTATGGGGTGCAGTGGTTTACCAGGGCCGACGGGAGCCATCTGAGAGCAAGCCAAACGAGGCCCCATGCGACCCAGGAGCGCACGCCTGTTACCGCATGGAACGAGTTGCCGATGCAGGCGACCAGAATCATCGACCCGCTCAGGGGCTCTGCCGCAAATGCCCCAACGGCGATGCTGGCGTACTGCAGTTCGTCAGTCGAGATGCAATGCGGCTCCAGCGCGCGACCGACTTCTTCAAGACCCGCGGCATGGATCCGGCCCAAACGCCGCCCTGCCAGTTCCTCTTCCGTGGGCTGCCAGATCAGATCGCCGCTCCGATACTGGTGGCCCCGATTGCTGCGTTCAGCCAGGCGATGGCTGACTGGCGCGAAGTCGACCCGAGGTCTGGAGAGATCATGCGTCAAGCTCAAAGGCTCGTCATCGTTGACGAGCACATCCCCATGGCCGGCGAGGTCGAAATCGACGCCGGTGACGTAAAGGTGTGGCGCAATCGACTCGACGGACTGCTGGAGCGCCTGAAGCAAACGATCACCGCACTCGGGAAGAAAAACAATCTGACGGCGGCGCAGGCTGAAGAACTGAGCCAGGCGCACTCAATGCGTGAACTGGCGCCAAAGATCGATCAATTGTTCGTCGATGTCGGCGCGCAGATCGCCGGGGATCGGCCCGTCGACGCGCAGCGCGTGATCAACATGCAGAAGCAGGTGACAAAAGCTGGTGGCTCGACCTCAGGCACAGCAAAGTGGGAGAACGTGAGTTATTCCCACGAAAACGACGACTTCTTTATCCCATTAAGGGCGCTGTCCACCCTGGCGCGCAACTGCCAGGCCGGGACCATGCGGCAGGAGAAAGGCGCGCTGTTCGTTTATGAGACCAGCCCGATCATCGAGTGGGCGCGGGACCATGGCAGCGTCATTTTCCTGGATGCGACGATGAGCTTGGCGATGCGCCAGTTCATCACCAAGATGGGCGGGCACGCCCACGAGGCGATCGCCTGCCAGAACATGCACGTCACGCGCATGACCGGGCATCTGTATGCGCGTGGCGATGTGAAAAAAGCCGCCTACTCCGATGAGGCGCGGGCTCACCTCGCGGAGATCCGCGACCTGATCGCGCCGCAATCGCCACAGCCGGCGGCCATCCTCACCCACATGGCTTATCTCCGCTACTCGCAAGTGGCCCGCCGGGCCGACGATGCAGCGCAGGTCGCTGCGCAGCAGTTCGAGGCCGATACAGGAGTGCCGATCGGGTGGTACGGCCGGCACGACCGAGGGTTGGACTGCTGGGGTGGGCGGCACCTGGCGCTGGTCGGCATGCCGCTCTTGTCGGAAAACACAGTGGCCGGGCTGTATGCAGCGACGCGCGCAGCGTTGGCGGACTGTGGCATCCAGTGGCCCGCTTGGGACAAGGTGATGAACAAGGACAAGCCCGATGCCGACGGTCCGCCTTTGCCCCTAATGCGCGAAGTGCGCGCCTGGCTGCTCGACGAATATGCGCAGACCCTGGCGCAAGGCATCGGCCGAAACCGGGCAGTGAATCACCCTCGGGATACCGCCCCGCTGCAAGTTCAGCTTTGGGGCGGTATCCAGACCGTCGAGATGGACTCGGCGCTTGCAAAGTACGGTGTGCTGATCCACGATCGCGTTCGCAACCCGCGCAGCATCAGCGGACCGAAGCCGGATCTCGGGGCAGTGGACGAGGCGATTGAGATGGTGCGGGCTGCTGGTCAAAGCGTGAGCGAGCGCAGCGTGCGTGCGGCGCTGGTCGGCTTGCGCCGTAGCGCGTCGACGGAAGCTGTCCGTGCGCGCATCCGCGAACTTCGCGCCAGCGGCATGCTCCCAGCAGCAACCCGCGTGCGCCGGGACGACGCCACAGCCGACGACGCGCCGACGGAATCGATTGCTGCCGCTCACGGACATATCCCTGCAGAGGCTACCGCGACCGCCGCGGTGGCGCCGGCCACGATCGAGCCCAATGAGGTCGGCGGGGGAGACGAGACCCAAAGGCAGGGGCAAGAAAAGATGGCCGCACCAGCCGCTGCCACCCTTGAGACCGTCCCCTCGCACACCGAAACGACTGCGCCGAATTCCTATAAAGATACTAATAAGGGGAACTCGGCGCAGTGCAACGCCGTCACAGAACCCCAACCACAGGGGCAAGAAAAGACTCTCTTTGCCCCTGCCTTTGGCTTCGCCTTCGCAGCGGACGATGAGATGGATGAGGCACTGACGGACGAAGCACTCGAAGACTTGCTGCAGCAGGTGGCGCTGGATATTGAGGACGACCTGGCGCGGGACGACGACCCGGACGACGATCCCGACCCGGACGGGTCTGGCGGCGGTTTAGGCGCTGGCCGCAAGGGCCACCGTGGCGCGCACCACAACACCCCCATGCACCTTGCCGCGTCGCCGCATATCCCTAGCAACTGGCGTGGCGGCCTATCGCCACCGGCGCCAGCTTGACCACATCACGATCAACAATTGAAGGAGAGCCGACATGGAACCGCCTGACCCAACCGACCCGTTCACCCCGTTTACACCGCTCACCCCGCCCGTCGCCGCTGCGACTAACCTCACCCCGCGCCGTGCCCGCAACGAAACCGTGCGCAACGAGGGCCTGCGCCAGATCGGCGAGAGGCAGTGGCTCGACCCGGAGACCGCCAAAGCCTGCAAAGAGATGCGTATGGAAATGATGGCGTCACGCGAGCCGACGGCGCAGGAACTGGGCCTGTTCGTCTACCTGCGCGAGCCGATGCTGAAAGACCCGCATTTCCTGGTTGCCGCCTGGGAGCGCGAGCAGCCGCAGCCGGTGCTGTTCGAGCGCCACGCCACCATCGCCGCAGCGCTCGGTGCCATGCAGCAGGTCTTTCGCCGGGCGCTGGTCAACTACGACGCGACGCCGTGGTCCGAGCTGCACGGCGATGCCGATGCCGAGGCATGGCGCTACGAAACCCGGTCGGCAGCCATCGAGGGTTTTGTCGGGCCAGAGTTTTATTGAGTCGCAAAAGCCGCACTCCGATTCACCGCCGTCACCACGGCCGCGCCCATGAGCCTTGCCCAAGCCGCGGTCGTGGCTGCCTCCACACGGGGCGCCACGGCCCCAGCAGGCTCATACCAATAGTTCGACACCCGTAGCACCACCGCAGGTCGCTGCACAAGCGCCTGGAGCCACGGCCAGGACAAGCCTTGGTCGTAGCAGATCGAAGCCCAGGTGCGCACACCAGCGACGGTCTGCACTGGCTCCCACCAGCGCGAAACCGTGTAGGACTTCTCGCCATCCCACGGTTTCCACATTCCACCAGGCACGGGCACGGGAGATGCGAAAAGCAGCGCATCGCCGCGCCGCCCGAGACCCACAACCGCGTTTATGTAGCGGCCATCCCAATGCTGCGCCCCAAGCACCGACGCGCCGACCAGCCACACATCGCCCGGACGCATCGCGGCCTGCGTCTGCGCCGCCGTCCCCGGCCCCCAGGTTCCCGCCACATCCTCGGGTAGAACGACCACAACCCCACCCTGTTTCTTTGCCCCTGCCGTTGACTTTGACTTTGCTTCAAAGCGCACCGCCCCAGCAGCTTGACTAATCCATCTCCGGTTGCGCGCGACCTCGGCCATCACGTCACCGTTTTCATGGCCGACATGGGTGTTCACCCCGACCCAGCCAGCGGGTGTGACGGGTGGCGTGTAGGCGGCATTCGCCCACACCGACACCCCCGACAGCGCCGCCGCGGCCACCATGGCTAGCGTGATCGCGGACGTCGAGGATTGAGCCTGGACCAGCACCGCCAGCGTCCACAGGATCGCGAGCCCAAACGCGAAGCCCAGCAATCTCAACCCCGGATAGAACACCCCAGCCACTGCCAGCGGCGACAGCCAGCCGAACAGCCCCAGCGGCGGCACGGCTTCCAGCAACAGCACGAGCACAACATGCCAGCCACGTGACGCCCAGGCCCAGGGCATGGCGAGCAGCACACTCGACAGTACCCACAAGCCGACACCAACGACCCAGCCCGAACCGAAGAAGCTCTGCACCTCGGACGGCAGAGCCAAACCGCCGACACCAAAGTAGGCCAGCGCAGCCAGGAAGCGCCAGCGACGGTTCTCCGCCAGCATGACACCGACGATGAGCAGGGGCGACAGGACAACGCCGCAGGGGCGGCTGGAAAGCGTCCAGGCCAACCCCGCCATGGCGGGCAGTAACAGAGCAAGCAAGCGGCGAGCCCACAGTAAAGCAGTGGGCTTCACAGCGGCACCACCAGTTGCAGGCCGATGAAGCCCGAACTGGCTGAAACGTTCGGCACGGCTACGAGGTTGATCCCCCATCGCCGCGCGCCACGAATCCTGATCAGGGCGGCAGCCGCAAACGGCGCAACTGGGTTGACGTTGGCGTAGCCACTGACGACGCCGCCTGAGATGCCCATGCTGGCAGATAGCCCCGCCGGCAAGCGCAGGTGCAGCGGCGTCCAGTCAACCAACGCATACGCGCTGGTGCGCTCGAAGCTGTTGCGGTAGAACCCACCGGCCAGACCGATGTCCCGCGTGGCCTGGTACTCAAGGCCCAGTCCTGGGTTGACCTGGTTCAGACTGTGCCGCGCTGCGGCCTTGGTGTGGACGCAGGACGTGGACAGGTCGAGGCTCACCTGTCCGGCGAGCGCGCCCGGCGGAAATGCGCCGGGCAGCAAGGCAACGAGGACAGGGGCAAGAAAGGATGAGCGGCGCACGGCGAATCTCCGGTGTAGCGTGGACACACGGATATGCGCAGGGGCGGCACGCGGCGTGATAGCGAGACGACTTGCAACTGCAATCTTTTTGTGCTATCATTGTTGTATGAACAGCAAGCAAAAAAAGACGCTTGAGTCGATCTTCGCCAGCCCGATCAACGGCAATCTGGAGTGGGCGCGCATCGAGGCGTTGCTTGTGGCGGCAGGGTGCCGCGTCATCGAGGGAAGCGGATCGTCTGTGACGTTCGAGAAAGACGGGCTGCGTGCCTACTTCCACCGGCCGCACCCGCAGAAAGAAGCCTTGAAATACCGCGTCAGGCTGGCGCGGGAGTACCTGGAAAAGATTGGAGTGACCCCATGAACAACGTGATGACTTACAAGGGCTACGCCGCCAGCATGACCTATGACCCGGATGACAAGATCCTGGTTGGGCGTGTGCTGGACATCGCCGACATCATCGGCTTTCACGGGGAGTCTGTGGCCGAGTTCGAGGCCGCATTCCACGAAGCGATTGATGACTACATCGACGCTTGCGCGAAGCTGGAACAGGCCCCTGAAAAACCGGCGTCCGGCAAATTGATGCTGCGGATCGATCCCAGCATTCATGCGGCGGCGGCCAAGGCGGCTGCGCGTGAGGGGCAGAGCATGAACAAGTGGGTGGCGAAAGTGCTCTCAGAAGCCACGGCACACCGCTGAACAGGAACCTGCATGCACACACTCAAGCTGTACTGGTTTTACTTTCGCAACACCCTGGGTACGCTGATCCTGCTGCTGCCGTTCTTCCTCGCCGCCTGGGTGTTCCATCTGGCGATGGGGCTGGGTAACGGTTCTGGCGACATCTGGATGGGCATCATGGGCGCCGGAGCCGTGCTGCTACTGTTTCGCAAGCAATGGCGGTTGTGGGCGATTCTCTTCCCCGAGTTGTGGCGCATGGCGCGGCCCTTCCTCGGCAACCTTGCATGGCTGGTGCGTGGCAGGATGCATGCTGGGGTGTCGCGTGTGCGCACGGACTGGAATGACCTGCGGCGGGTGATCAAGTAAGGGTATCTGGAATCTGATGTGAGAGTGTGCACCGACCCACAGGGGTTGGTCGTGACGCGCGGCTGTCAGCAAGTCGGCCGTAGCAGCCGTTGGGGCCTGTGCGTCGCAACGGCTGCAATGACGCATATTGCTGACGTACGCGACGCAGGGCTGCCGAAAGTCCGGTTTCGGCGCCAGCGAACTCACACAATCGACCCACAAGAGTCATTCGCCGCATGAGAAGCGGCCAGTCACAAACGCCACTGTTTCTCGAAACTCACCTGGCATTGCTCCAAGTGGGCGCCAACAATCAAGACTGGATAGCAAGAAGGCCAAGCCCTTGATTCAACGGCTTGGCCTTCTCGATTGCTTCACTTCTCGGAAACGGTCGGGAGCGTCTATCTGACCCACGGGCTTGGGGCTTGAGAGATCAAACCATGGCACAAGGTCTAGCCGACATCATCCCGACCGGCCTGTTCAACACCTGCATTCTTGCCCTTCGCCGAACTGGCTGGGGGAAGATACGAGGTCTAGCTTCGTAGCATTAGTGGCACGCGATGACAGACTTGCAGCGCGGGGGGAGAGTGATTGGCATATCGTTTGGATCATAAACTTGCATACCAAAAACGCCAGTGGAGTTTGGGCAATAGTAGTCGGCGTAATCTTGAGCCACGAAATTTTCATTAACGGAAACTATTGTGTAATCTCTCCCTATTACAAAATTACCGCCTGGTGTGTAATTACCTAACCATGGTCCGGTAAACACTGGATCATTTAACGGAAGATGGTAACTTGATTCGATGCTGTGTGTATAATTCTTTGCTGCATTCTCTAGGTAAACTTCTTCGTCGATCAAGGAATTGAAATTGGTTGGTATATAAATGGCCGGCCCGTAATCAGTTATTGTATAGGTGATCGGCCCATGTGGCTGAGAAGATGCCTTAAGTGATATATAATAATCATATAAAAACCCTGTTATGCTTGTGCCAAGCGAATTATCAAGATAGTAATTCAATCCATGATCCGCGAGGCAGCCAACATCCGCATCAATATTCGTCAAATTTGTTGGCGCCACATAGGCCGTACACAACTGCGAGGCGTTAGGGGTCGGTGGTGGATTGCCTGGATTGAGCGTGGCGTCGGCGACGGATGCGAGTTTGATTACGAGATCATCGCTATTGAGTGTGTACTCACCAGGGACCTGCGAAGAAGGCGGAGCGATCCCATAGAACGCTATGTCATTAATACCATGTTTCGCGACGAAATCGTTGAAAACCGGATAGGCGAACAAATTGCCCTGCGAGTACGCCGTCAGCAGGATGTCGTCGCCTGCCGCGTACCATCCATCCATCGCCGTTTCCATGGACGCCACATCAGCTTGCGTTGGCGGATGCGCAGCGGCGTAAGCCTCCTGCGAGGCCATCAGCGAAATCACATTCGCTGACACCGGATGCATGAAGATGTACAGCAGATAGTCGAACCAGTTTGGCGACGTGCGCGCATTCTGGTGGGCGATCTGCCACAGCGTCTCGATGATGTCCTGAAAAGCCCCTGTGACTAGGCTCAGGGCACTTTGCAAAGTGCCCTGGTCGGCTGGCAAGTTGTTCAGACCGCTTTCGTTGTAGAGCCTCTCGAAATCGCCGTTCTGACACATCGTGGTGTCGGATGGGTTGGCGCAAACGGCGGATTTTAATATAAATAAATCGGATTTAGCGCCATTTATTGTCACAAATACGCCATTGATAAATGGGATGACAATCTTATGTGCCGGGCAAGTTTGCGCTAGCGCGATGTCATGGGACGCCACGGGCACCAGGCATGTCACCCATACGGCGACCAGCAGAAACAAACGAGGCCATCGCTTCATCATGTTCTGCGTCAGTAAGCTTTACAGGTGTTGCCGGAAGGAAGCCCGCTGGGCCCTATCGGCGCGTCGTTATAGGCCATATAGGCCTTCTGGCGAATCGGCGTGTTGGCGATCATGAAGTCAATGGCATCGCTCCAGTCGTGGCCGTTAAATGCGCTACCCAACGAATCACCAAGGCAGTTAATTGCATCCCCATCTTCGGCATCTGCGTTTGCGACCGCCTGTTTATTTGTTAAATCCACTAGTAACTCATCCTGCGTCGAATGCGCGTACTGCACCATGGCCGCCTTCTGGGCGGGGGTCATGGGCAGCCCTTGAATCCAGTTGTAGATGTCCACCCGGATGCCATGCGCGTTGGTGATGCCCGCGATGGTCGGGGTTTGATCGAGCAAATTGGGATGGGCGATCATGTAGCGCGCCGAGTTCAGGACATAGTCACGCAGCGCCTGCCCTGTCAGCACGCCCTGCACAGGCTGTGGTGTTGGCGACATCGGCCAGGGTGCCTTGGCCGCTGTCGAGGCGGCTGAGGCGGGCTTGGCGGGTGTCGAGCCGCTGGGTTTGGGTGCCGAAGTCGACTTCGCCGGAGTCGGCTTGCAGGTCGGGCAACTCAGGGTTGCACTGCCTGATCCCCCTCCACCACAGGCCCCCAGAGCCAGTGTCGGTGCCACAACCATCGCCAGCCAGACGGCCACGCGTGTCATTCCAGAGTTCAAGCGCACGAGGCCACCCCTTGAGAATTGTTAGAAGCTGTGCTGCAGCGTCAGGCCCAGCACCGGATACCAGCGCAGATGATTCATCGTGGTGGCCAGCGCCTGGCGCTGCGCATTCAGGTCGTTCTGTAGCGCCGCCTGCTGGGCACCGCCAAGCGTGGTGACGCCCTGGAGATTCACCGTGGCGCTGCCTTGATCCAGCACCCCCAGATCCACCTGCCAGTGCCAGCCCGTGGCGACCGAGGGCATCACCCCTCTCCAGCCCACCCCAAGATAGGGATCCCAGCGCGCATAGCGCGCCTGGCCATCCAGGCTGCTGACATCCTGCGTGCTGTAGGTATGGCCGTTGAGGACATAGCCCCCCGCCGATGGGGTGGCCTGCAGGTTGATGCGTGAGGCGTTGTAGAGCACCCCGGCGCTGAGAAAAAAGCGACCCTGAAACGGCGCATAGTTCGCCCGCAGCATGGCGCTGCGCAGATGCACCGCGCCGTCCGTGTGGCCCCCACCGCTGTCATAGCCGTGGTTCAGATTCGCCCCTTGAAGGGACGCCTCGATGCGCAGACGCCCGGGCACGATGTCACGACTGACGCTCAGCCCAGCACCGAGGGTGCTGAGGCCCGCTCCTGCGCTCCAGGGGGATGCAGCGTGGGCTGGCACGAAACCTGGCAAACACAAGGCCAAAATCCATAGCAGTGCGTGCCGGTTCATGTAATCGAGGCGAAGTCAGGGTTTTGTGAGGTTAAAACCCAGTGCAACATAGTTGCCGCAGTTTGGCAAGAAAAAGTCATCGCGGAGTGGTGGCTTCGCCTGCAAAATGCAACGGTCTGTGCAACGGTCTGAAAATTAGACACTTTGCGCCAAACTGTCTTGTCGCTCGGATTCAGGACCTTGGGCTGCTGCCGGTTCAATGGACACCGACCTAAGCTTCTTGAGCTTTCTCGAACTGTATCGGGCTGACGTAGCCGAGCGTCGAGTGCCTGCGCGTCGGGTTGTAGAAGCGCTCGATGTAGTCGAACACGTCTGACC
>JAGWMO010000046.1:0-12684 GCA_028871675.1 Betaproteobacteria bacterium | reverse complement strand
AACCCTGCGGGACGGGGGACTGGGCAGCGCATTGCGGCGTTGCAAGCCGCTTGCGGTGCATAGCACCGCGGCGCGGCTTGCGCCTTGCACTGCATCTGCCCAGTCCCCCGTCGCAGGTGAAGAAATAGCGTGAACAGGCCCTAGATCAGCCCGGCGGTGTCCAGAATGCGCTGCGCCACGTCGGACAGCTTCAGTCCTTTCTCCATCGCCAGCTTGCGCATGCGGCTGAAGGCGTCTTCCTCGCTGCAGCCCTGGCGCTGCATGACGATGCCCTTGGCGCGCTCAACCAGCTTGCGCTCGGAGAGCTGCAGCCGCGCCGCGCTCAGCTCGGCGCGCAGCCCCTGCTCGCGCTCGAAGCGCGCCAGCGCCACTTCGATCACCGGCTTCACACGGTTGGGCTTGAGCCCGTCGACGATGTAGGCGGTGACCCCGGCGGCAATGGCGAGCTGGGCGGTCACGGTATCGTCGTCATCGGTGAACAGCACGATGGGCCGGGGCGTATCGCGCGAGGCCAGCACCACATGCTCCAGCAGGTCGCGCACACCCGACTCGGCGTCGACGATCATCAGGTCCGGCGCCGCGGCGGCGATGCGCTCGTCCAGGTCGGGCGAGGCCGGCAGCACCGCCACCACCTCGTAGCCCGCATCCAGCAATCCCTGCACCAGCACGGCGCAGCGCTGCGCCTGGCGCTGGTGGTCGGCATCCCCTTCCCCCAACGCGGGGTCGGGCGAAATGACGGCAACCTTCAGGCTACGCTGCTGGACGCGGGGGGCAGGGCCGGAGGGGCGGGAGCGGGACATGGCTCTTCTCACGCGAGCAAATTCCATGCCCTGCCGCCGCGTGGCGCGTCCGCCGATCGTGCAGCGTTTGTGCGCCACGCAAGCCGACGGAGATCGGTATCGGCGTCATCGGACATTCAGATGCCGATACGGCACAGGATGGGTGTTCGCGGTGCGCCATGCACCGAAACACAGCACCAGCGACACGGCTGTGGCACCCGGCAGCCATCTGTGCACAACGATTGAACACAACGATCGTATACAAACTGGCATGAGACTTGCATGCCATCGGCGTGGAAAACCCACGCCATGATTTCTGCCGCCGCCATCGCCGATCGCATCATCGCCGCCATCCTGGCGCAGCGCCTGCAGCCGGGAGCCCGTCTCGTGGAGACGCAACTGGCGGCCCTGTTTGCGGTCAGCCGCACCCAGGTGCGCGAGTCGCTGCATCGGCTCGCCGTTCGCGGCGTGGTCAAGGCGGGGGCGCGCGGCTGGTCGGTGGTGGAGCCGACGCCGAGCGAAGCCCAGGAAGCCTTCCTGGCGCGGCGCGTGATCGAGGTCGGCCTATTGCATCACCTCGACAGGGTGGAGCCGCGGGCGCTCGACCAATTGCGCGACCACCTGCAGCGGGAAACGGCCGCGCTGGCCGCGCCCGACGTCGCCACCCGCAGTTTTCTGTTGGGCGACTTTCATGTCTGCATGGCCGAATGCCTGGGCAACGCCTTGCTGGCCGACACCCTGCGTGACCTCACGGCGCGAACCACGCTCATGGCCATGCTCTACCAGTCCACCCATCATGCCCAGCAGTCGTGCGCCGAACATGTCGACATCGTCGACGCCCTGGCCCATGGCGAGCTGGAACTGGCTGGCCGCCTCATGGACAGCCACATCCGGGCGGTGGAACGCGGCCTGCAACTCGATTCGCGCCCCGATCCCTTGCAACAACTGCGTTTTGCCTTGCAGCCGTTTTCCAATCCCTTTTCAACACTTGCATCATCCAAGGAGTAGTGCCATGTCATTGCGATTGTTCAAATTCCTGCCCATGCTGTTCGCCACGCTGCTGTGCACCCTGGCAGCCCCGGCCCAGGCCGATGCCCTGGCGCACATCATGCAGACCAAGGTTCTCAAGGTGGCCATCCCCACCGACTTTCCGCCCTATGGCTTCGTCGGCACGACCATGCAGCCTGAAGGGCTCGACGTCGACATGGCCAAGTACGTTGCCAAGGAGATGGGCGTCAAGATCGACCTGGTGCCGGCGAGCAGTTCCAACCGCATTCCCTATCTGCAGACGGGCAAGGTCGACCTGGTGATCTCGACCCTGGGCAAGACCGCCGAGCGCGAGAAGGTCGTCGATTTCAGCCACGCTTACTCGCCGTTCTTCCTGGCGGTTTACGGCCCCAAGACCATGACGATCAAGAGCCCCGCCGACCTGGCCGGCAAGTCCATCTCGGTGACGCGCGGCTCGGTGGAAGACATCCAGCTGACGAAGGTCGCGCCGCCCAGCACCAACATCATGCGCTTCGAGGACAACGCCTCCACCATCGCCGCCTTCGTCTCCGGACAGTCGCAACTGGTGGCGACGGGGGTTTCGGTAGCGTCGAACATGATGACGCACAACCCCGGCCTGGGTGCGCAAATGAAGTTCGTGCTGAAGGATTCGCCCAATTTCGTCGGCGTGCCCAAGGGTGACAAGGCCTTGCTCGACAAGGTCAACGCCATCATCGACGCGGCCAAGAAGAACGGTGAGTTGAACAAACTGTCCGAACACTGGCTGGGCCGCCCCGTGGGCGAGCTTCCCGAGTAAGACCATGAGCGCACGCGCAGGCGATCGACCATGAGCATCCATCTGGACTTCGCTGCGGTCCTGGAGCAGTGGCCCCTGCTGTTGCAGGGGCTGGCCTGGACGGTCGCGCTCACCGTGGTGTCGGCCCTCGTTGGTCTGATGTTGGGGGTGGCCTGCAGTTGGGCGCGCACCTGGGGCCAGGCGCGGTGGCTGCGTGCCGTGGTGTCGGCCTATGTCGAGGTGATTCGCAACACGCCGTTCATCATTCAACTGTTCTTCATTTTTTTCGGCCTGCCCAGCCTGGGTTTGCGGCTCTCTCCCGGCGCAGCCTCGGCGCTGGCGATGATCATCAACCTCGGCGCCTATGCCACCGAGATTCTGCGCGCCGGCATCCAGTCGACCCCGCGCGGGCAGATCGAAGCCGGATCGAGCCTGGCGTTGACGTCCAGGCAGGTGTTCCTGCGCGTGGTTCTGCCGCCGTCGATGCGCCGGGTGTGGCCGGCACTGGTCAGCCAGATCATCATCGTCATGCTCGGCTCGGCCGTGTGCAGCCAGATCTCCACGCCCGAGCTGTCCTACGCCGCCAACCTCATCGCCTCGCGCAATTTCCGTGGCTTCGAGTCCTACATCGTGGTCACGGCGATCTACCTCCTGCTGGCCATCGGGCTGCGCAAGCTGCTGTACTGGGCTGGCCCCCGTTTCCTTTTCGGACGCTGAGCCATGGTCGATTTCACGCTCTGGGACATCCTGCGCAATCTGCTGCTCGCCGCCCGCTGGACCATCGCGCTGTCGCTGGTGGCGTTCCTGGGCGGCGGCCTGGTCGGTCTGGCGTTATTGGTCGTGCGCCAGTGGGGACGCGCCGGATTAGGCCGGGCCGTCGCGCTCTATGTGCAGGTTTTCCAGGGCACGCCACTGCTGATGCAGTTGTTCCTCGCCTACTTCGGCCTGGCCTTGTTCGGTCTTGATGTGTCGCGCTGGACGGCGGCCTCGGTGGCGTTGATCCTCTACGCCAGTGCCTACCTGGCCGAAATCTGGAGAGGCTGCGTCGACGCCGTTCCCAAGGGGCAATGGGAGGCATCCGGCAGCCTGGCGTTGAGCTTCCCGCAACAACTGCGCCATGTGATCGTGCCGCAGGCCTTGCGCGTCGCCATCGCGCCGACCGTGGGCTTCCTGGTGCAGGTGATCAAGGGAACGGCGCTGGCCTCGGTGATCGGCTTCGTCGAGTTGACGAAGGCCGGGGGCATGATGGCCAACGTCACCTTCAAGCCATTCCTGGTGTACGGCTGCGTGGCGGCGCTGTATTTTGTGATGTGCTATCCGATTTCAGCCTACAGCCAGCGCATTGAAAGGAAACTGCATGCAAGTCGCTGAGCCGAGCCCGGGGCATCCGGCCGTTCGCATCCGTGGGCTGCGCAAACGTTTTGGCAGTCATGAAGTGCTCAAGGGCATCGACCTCGACGTGGCGCCTGGCGAAGTGGTGTCCATCATCGGCAAGAGCGGCTCGGGGAAAAGCACCTTGCTCCGCTGCATCAACGGCCTGGAGCACTTCGACGACGGCGAGTTGCTGGTCGATGCCCAACCGCTCATCCAGGGCAATGCCCAGGCGATGCGCGCCCTGCGGCAGCATGTGGGCATGATTTTCCAGAGCTTCAACCTCTTTCCCCACCTCAACGTGGGGCGCAACGTGATGCTGGCTCCAACCCTGGTCAAGGGAGTGTCGCGCAGCGATGCCGAGGCCAAGGCGCGGCAGTTGCTCAAGCGCGTGGGCCTGGAAGAAAAATTCGACGCGCACCCGGACCAACTGTCGGGGGGCCAGCAACAGCGGGTGGCGATTGCCCGCGCGCTGGCGATGGAGCCTGCGGTTTTGCTGTGCGACGAAATCACCTCGGCCCTCGACCCCGAACTCGTCGGCGAGGTCTTGCGCGTGGTCGAGGCGCTGGCCAACGAGGGCATGACGCTCCTGATGGTGACGCACGAAATGAGCTTTGCCCGCAAAGTGTCCGACCGCATGGTCTTCATGCACGCGGGCTGTATTCACGAAATGGGCCCGCCCGAGCAGTTGTTCGCCTCGCCCCAGACCCCGGAGTTGCGCCAGTTCCTGTCGTCGATCGACCGCTAGGGCCTGGGCGCTGAGCGCCGCTGGACCCGCCTCAATCCTGCGCGCAATGCAGTGCGTAGGCCGCCAGCGCGGCGACGATGTCCGGGCTGTCGCCGGCGGCGGCGGCAACGCGCACCGTGAGCCGGGGATGCCGCTGCTGCGCATCGCGCACGGCTTGTGGGATGTCGCGCTGCAAATGGCCGCCCGCGCCGAGGAACAGCGGCACGAGATGCAGTTGCGTGCAGCCCGCCTCGCCGGCCGCATCCAGCGCTTGCGCCAGGGAAGGCTGCATGGATTCGAGGTAGGCGAGTTCCACCTGCAACGCAGGCCGGACGGCGCGCACGGCGGCGAGCACCGCCTCGAAGGGCCGCGCCCATTCCGGCTGGCGCGAGCCGTGGGCGAGGAGCAGCAGGCGGGGCGCGGGGGTGTTCATCGGTGCGGGGTCGAGGCGAGGTGGGAAGGGCCAGGAGGAACGAGGCGGAACGCCAGCACTGTTGCCTCGGCATGGGTGGCGTTGCGTGCCATCAGGCAGCGTGCAGCAGCCCTTTGGTTTCGATGAAGCGCACGACCTCGTCGAGCCCATCGAGGGTCTTGAGATTGGTCATCACGAAGGGCCGCAGACCGTCAGCGCCCGTACGCATGCGCACGGTGTCGGCGCGCATCACGTCGAGGTTGGCGCCCACATGGGGAGCCAGGTCGGTCTTGTTGATGACGAACAGGTCGCTCTTGGTGATGCCGGGTCCGCCCTTGCGCGGGATTTTTTCGCCGCCGGCGACGTCGATGACGTAGATCGTGAGGTCGCTCAGTTCCGGGCTGAAGGTGGCGGCGAGGTTGTCGCCGCCGGACTCGATGAACACGATGTCGGCGTCGGGGAACTGCTCCAGCATGCGGTCCACCGCTTCGAGATTGATCGAGGCGTCTTCCCGAATGGCGGTGTGCGGGCAGCCGCCCGTCTCCACACCCAGGATGCGCTCGGGCTCCAGGGCGCCGGCCACGGTGAGCAGACGCTGGTCTTCCTTGGTGTAGATGTCGTTGGTCACCACGACCAGGTCGTAGCGGGCGCGCATGGCCTTGCACAGCATTTCGAGCAGGGTGGTCTTGCCCGAGCCCACCGGCCCGCCGATGCCCACGCGCAGTGGCGGCAGGCGCTTGGTGCGGCGGGCAATGCGGTGCAGCGGCGAGGTGGACGGCGGGGAAGGTTGTGGGTTCATGAGCGGAACAATCGGGAATATTGGGTTTCGTGGCGGCTGCTCAGGATGGCCAGCAGGGGCGAAAAACTCTGCCAGTCGTCCATGTGGTGTTGCAGGTTTCGTGCCTGCGCCACGGCGGCGGGGATGTCGGGGGTGAGCGCGGCCAGCAGCCGCTGCCCGCTGCTCTGGCCCAGCGGGACGGCGCGCATCGCGGCCTGCACCTGGTTCTCCAGCCACGAGAAGGCCAGGGCGTGCGCCATCTGCTCGGCGTCCAGCCCCAGGGCGAGTGCTCCCAGGGCGAAGGCCAGTGGCCAGGCGGGGGCGGGTTCGAGTTGTGCGGCCAGCGGCAGCGCGGGATGGTCAGGGTGCAGATTGCGTAGCCACTCCAGCATGGAGCGGCCCATCTGCTGGCTTTGCTGGCGCAGCTCAGAGGTTTCGCGCGTGGTCAGCACCCAGCACTGGACGGTGCGCAGCGCCCCAAAGTCGGTTGCGGTCCACGCCGCATGCGCGGCGCAGGCCGCGGGCAGTTCGCTGCGGGCGAGGGTGAGTTGCAACTGGCCGCGCAGCCAGGCCAGCGTCTGGGCTTCGTCGACCACGAGACCCGCATCCACCGCGGCTTCCAGCCCCTCGGAATAGCTGAAACCGCCCACTGGCAAGGCGGGGGAGGACAGCCACATCATGGCAAGCTGGGGGGTGGGGTTATGCGCTTCAGGGAACGGGGGGAGCCGTGGCGCACGAGACTCCCCCTCCCGGCCTCCCCCACCCGTGGGGGAGGAGTGAGCAGCGCTGCGCGAGCTACTGGGTTGCCCCTCCCGACCCTCTTCACGGATGCTGGAGGGGCGAGCGGCTGTGGGCGCAGAGCGGCCTTGCCCCCTCCCCACCTGTGGGGAGGGCTGGGGTGGGGAGGGTTGCGGCTCAATGTCCATGAGGATGATCGTGTCCATGCGCGTGGTCATGATCGTGTCCGTGTGCGTAGGCATGCCCTGCGGCATACGCTCCCGCCTCCGGCTCGAATGGCGCCTGCGCTTCGCTGACGATGAGGTGCAGGCGCCGCAGCATGTCGGCCAGCACCGGGTCGGGTTCGAACTGCAGGCAGTCGGCCTGGACTTCGAGCTGCACATGCCGGTTGCCCAGGTGGTAGGCGGCTCGGAGCAGATCGGTGGGCGTGCCGTGCGCGGCGCAGGGGCGCACCTGCAGCACCGGCTGCGGCGCAGCCTGCACGCACAGGAAGGAGCCGTCCTCGGCCACCAGCATGTCGCCGCCGCGCAGCACGGCACCGCGCGGCAGGAACACGGCGACATGGCGGCCGCTGCTGTCGTGCGCGTCGAAGCGGCTTTTGCCGCGGGTGTCCCAGTCGAGGGTCAGCGTGGCGGCGCGCTCGCGCAAGGCACGGGCCAGGCCGCGACCGGCGGGAAGGTGTTTGTTGACGGTGAGCATGGCGGTGTTCGGAGTCCAGAATCGGAAGGTTTGCAAATCGGCGGGTCGGAGCCTAAATAACAACCGTTATAACTTCATTGCCCGGCCCGGGAGAACAGCATGTCCGCCCTCAAACTCACCCAGATCGGCAATTCGGTCGGCGTCATTCTGCCCAAGGAACTCCTCGCCCGCCTCAAACTGGAAAAAGGCGACACGCTGTTCGTCACCGAGGCAGCGAATGGGGCGGTGATGCTTTCGCCCTACAGCACCGAGTTCGAGGAACAAATGCTTGCCGCACGCAGTGTGATGAAAAAGCGGCGCCACGCCCTGCGTGAACTGGCCAAATGAGCCGCTGGGCCTGGCTCGACCCCGCCGTGCCGCGGGCGGTGCATGAGGAACAGTTGGCCGAACACGGTGGCGCTTCCGGCACGCGCAATGCGGGGCTGTTCGAGTCTGCACTGGCGCGACCGGAGACCCTGGCGGCCCATGGCGAGCCCGACGCCGCCGCATTGGCCGCCGCCTACGGCTGGGGACTGGCGCGCACGATGGCAACAAGCGCACCGCGTTCGTCGCCACCGAATGGTTCCTCGTGCTCAACGGCTCTGAACTCGCCGCCGACGATGCCGCCTGCGCCCTCACCATGCTCGCCGTCGCCTACGGCGACATGGCAGAAGATGAATTCGCGGCGTGGATACGGGCGCATCTGCAGTTGCGCTAACCGAAGGGATTGACCACCCGCACGCCAGCGATAGTGGCCCCGGCTTGCAAGTCCTCGGTGAGCAGTTCGGTGCAGCCGCTGGCTTGCGCGGCTTGCACGATGAGGGCGTCGTAGAACGACAGATTCCAGCGTTGCCGCACATCCAGCGCCTGCGAGATCGCTTGCGGCGAGGCAGAGATCACCTCGAATCCGGTGAAAAATTCAAGGCGCCCACGAACGAGTTCGAGCGGCAAGCCGAGTTTGCGCAACCCGGCGGCGGCGAACTCCTGCAGCACCTGGGTCGAGACCACGCCTGACGCCTCGACCATATGGCTGCGGATCAGGGCCACCGCAAGTTTCTGCTTGTCTCCAGCGTCGCCCGCATCGGCGTAGAGCAGCACATTGGTGTCGATGAAGCTGCGCGCATTCACCGGGGCTCGCCCTCGTTGCGCATGTGGAGTTGCTCCCGGTCGAAGGTCCAGCCGCGCAGGCGTCCGGGGCTTTGCAGCGCCGACTGCACATAGGCATCCGCTGCTGCGGCGCGTTGCTGCTCCCCGGCAAGGCGCTCCAGATAGTCGCGCACAGCCTGGTTCAGACTCTTGCCCATGGCTTGCGCCGCAGCACGCGCACGCTCGGCAACCTGCTCATCCACGGACAGGGTGATGTTCATGATGCCGCCTCCATTCAAAATAACACATAAGCTGTGCCCACAGTTTATGTGTCAAACTGAAGAATGCAAGTGTTGAGCAACGGTCGACCGCAAGATCGACCAGCCTATCGACGCGGCTCTGTGGCCACCCGTACGGCCAATGCGGCCGGCACCGTTCCCATCAGCCACCGTTGCACGGTGATCCACGCTGGCCGCTGCGCCAGAAAGCCGGCAATCGAACCCGCCATGAGAACAATCGAGGCATTGATCGCCAGGCTGATGGCGATTTGCGTCATGCCCAGCGCCACCAACTGACCGAGCACGGAGCCGTGCGCGGGGTCGATGAACTGCAGCAGGAGCGACGGATACAAGACCGCAATCTTGGGGTTCAGCAGATTGGTGACAAAGCCCATGGCGAATAATTGACGCGGCGGGTCCACGGGCAGATGGCGCACCTGAAACGGCGAGTGGCCGCCAGGCTTGATCGCTTGCCAGGCGAGAACGAGCAAGTACAGCCGCCACCGAAGCGCAGCGCGTCATACGCATAGGGCACCGCCAGCACGAGCGCCGTGATGCCGAATGCGGCGCACAGCATGTAGAACACGAAACCCAGCGCTACCCCGCCCAAGGAGATGAGGCCAGCAGTACGGCCCTGCGAGATCGAACGTGAAATGAGATAGATCATGTTCGGCCCTGGTGTCAGCACCATACCGAGAGCAACCAGGGCAAAGGTGACGAGGTGAGTCAAGGTTGGCATTCCAGTCTCCGGTTTTGGGGAAGTCAAAAGAGGAAATACCGCTGCGCCATCGGCAGCACGGTGGCGGGTTCGCAGGTGAGCAACTGGCCGTCGGCGCGGACCTCGTAGGTCTGCGCGTCCACCTGCATGTGGGGCGCGTAGGCGTTGTGCACCATGTCGGCTTTTTTCACGCTGCGGCAGCCGCGCACGGCGGCGAGCGGCTTGTGCAGCTTCAGGCGGGTGCCGAGGTCTGCGGCCAGTGCGGCTTGCGAGACGAAGGTGAGCGAGGTGGCGAGCCGCGCGCCGCCGAAGGCGCCGAACATGGGGCGGCTGTGCACCGGCTGCGGTGTGGGAATGGAGGCGTTGGCGTCGCCCATCAGCGCCGCGGCGATGAAGCCGCCCTTGAGGATGACGCTGGGCTTGACGCCGAACCAGGCCGGGCGCCACAGCACCAGGTCGGCCCATTTGCCGACTTCGATGGAACCCACCTCATGCGCGATGCCGTGCGCCAGCGCGGGGTTGAGGGTGTACTTGGCGACATAGCGCTTGGCGCGGAAGTTGTCGTTGCGGGCTTCGCGCTGCACGGCCTCGCGCAAGGAAGCGACGGGCCGTTCCCGAGCTTCCTTGCCCCCCGCGGGGGGCGGGGCGTGGAGCGCCGAACCGGAGGGGGCCGACACATCCGGCGCAGCCAGCCAGCCGCGCTGCAGCTTCATCTTGTGCGCGGTCTGCCAGGTGCGCAGGATGACCTCGCCGACGCGTCCCATGGCCTGGCTGTCGCTGGACATGATGCTGATGGCGCCGAGGTCGTGCAGCACGTCCTCGGCGGCGATGGTCTCGCGGCGGATGCGGCTTTCGGCGAAGGCCAGGTCCTCGGCGATATTGGGGTCGAGGTGGTGGCACACCATCAGCATGTCGAGGTGCTCGTCGATGGTGTTGACGGTGAACGGCCGCGTCGGGTTGGTGGAGGAGGGCAGCACGTTGGCCTCGCCCAGCACCTTCAGAATGTCGGGCGCGTGCCCGCCGCCGGCGCCTTCGGTGTGGAAGGTGTGGATGGTGCGGCCCTTGAACGCGGCGATGGTGTCCTCGACGAAGCCGCTCTCGTTGAGCGTGTCGGTGTGGATGGCGACCTGGGTGTCGGTGTCCTCGGCCACCGCCAGACAGCAGTCGATCGCCGCCGGCGTGGTGCCCCAGTCCTCGTGCAGCTTGAGGCCGATGGCGCCGGCGTCGATCTGCTCGCGCAGCGCGTCGGGGCGGCTGGCGTTGCCCTTGCCGAGAAAGCCCAGGTTCATCGGAAAGGCGTCGGCCGCCTGCAGCATGCGCGCGAGGTTTTCCGGCCCCGGCGTGCAGGTGGTGGCGTTGGTGCCGGTGGCCGGTCCCGTGCCGCCGCCGAGCATGGTGGTGACGCCGCTCATCAGCGCTTCCTCGATCTGCTGCGGGCAGATGAAGTGGATGTGGCTGTCGATGCCGCCGGCGGTGAGGATCATGCCTTCGCCGGCGAGGATTTCCGTGCCCGGACCGATGACCATGTCCACCCCCGGCTGCACGTCGGGGTTGCCGGCCTTGCCGATGGCGGCGATGCGCTGGCCGCGGATGCCCACGTCCGCCTTGACGATGCCCCAGTGGTCGAGGATGAGGGCGTTGGTGATGACCAGGTCCATCGCGCCCCCGGCGCGCGTGGCCTGGCCCTGGCCCATGCCGTCGCGGATGGTCTTGCCGCCGCCGAACTTCACCTCTTCGCCGTAGCCGCCGGCGCGCAGCGTGTAGTCGTCCTCGACTTCGATCAGCAGTTCGGTGTCGGCCAGGCGCACGCGGTCCCCCACGGTGGGGCCGAACATGTCCGCATAGGCGCGGCGGGAGAGGGTGGGCATGGGTGTTGGACCTCGAAAGTGTTGAGCGGGCGGTGATGGGCGCAGGGCCTCAGAGCTTGCCCATCACGGCCTGGCGGAAGCCCACCACCACGCGGGCGCCGGCGTAGGCCACCAGCTCCACGGTGCGTTGCTGGCCCGGCTCGAAGCGCACCGCGGTGCCGGATGCGATGTTCAGCCGCATGCCGCGCGCGGCCGCGCGGTCGAAGCGCAGCGCCGGGTTGGTTTCGGCGAAGTGGTAATGCGAGCCGACCTGGATCGGGCGGTCCCCGGCGTTCTCCACCACCAGGGTGAGGGTGGGGCGGCCAGGGTTGAGGACGAGATCGCCCTCGACGCAAAAAAATTCTCCGGGAATCATGCGCGGCTCCGTTTCAGACGATGGGTTGGTGCACGGTCACCAGTTTGGTGCCGTCGGGAAAGGTGGCTTCCACCTGAATGTCTGGGATGAGTTCGGCCACGCCGTCCATCACGTCGTCGCGGCTCAGCAGCGTGCGGCCGTGGCTCATGAGTTCGGCCACGGTGCGACCGTCGCGCGCGCCTTCCATCACCGCAGCGGTGATGTAGGCGATGGCCTCGGGCACATTGAGCTTGAGCCCGCGCGCCTTGCGGCGTTCGGCCAGCAGGCCGGCGGTGAAGATCAGCAGCTTGTCTTTTTCGCGCGGGGTGAGGTCCATGGGCTGGCGGTTCGTGGTGGGTGTGCTGGGTCAGCACGTGGGGTCAGCTTAGCGCTGTGCACCGCCGATGGGGCGGACCTGCGCCGGTGCATCCGCTGCTCAAGGCAGCGCAGCAAGAGCAGCGCAAAAACCATACCTGTGCGTTGCCGGCGTGGTGCGGCGGGCGCATCCAGGATGCGCGAATCAACACACCAAAGCAGTGCATCGAGTCGGTGCGGCGGCCGGTGCAAGCGCACCGAATTGCAGCCAGGCGGCGGCGTTGCGCCCGCCTGCGCCGCACAGGGGCGCGCACAAGCCGCACGACCTGCGCAGGACGAGCTTCATCCCGACGTGGCACGGGACTTGCTGACGTGGTGCTTGCATTTCGCATCCACCGGAGGGAGTCTCAACATGGATCGTCGTACCGCTTTGAAAACCGTCGGCACCACCGTCGCCGCCGCAGCAGCCAGCAGTTTGTCCTTCCCCGCCATCGCATCGAAGAAGGCGCCGATCAAGGTCGGCATCCTGCATTCGCTCTCGGGCACCATGGCCATCTCCGAGACCGCGCTCAAGGACGTGGACCTGATGACCATCGCCGAGATCAACGCCACGGGCGGCGTGGACGGCCACATGATCGAACCCGTGGTGGTGGACCCGGCGTCCAACTGGCCGCTGTTCGCCGAGAAGGCGCGCCAACTCATCTCGCAGGACAAGGTGGCCGCCATCTTCGGCTGCTGGACCTCGGTGTCGCGCAAGTCGGTGCTGCCGGTGCTCGACGAACTCAACGGCCTGCTGTTCTACCCGGTGCAGTTCGAGGG
>JAGWMO010000045.1:0-12885 GCA_028871675.1 Betaproteobacteria bacterium | reverse complement strand
ACCAATTTCGAGACCAACCCCAACTGCATGCGCAGCCTGGAACACGACGTGATTTTCACCAACGTCGCCCTTACCGACGATGGCGATGTCTGGTGGGAAGGCATGGGCGCGGCGCCACACCATGCGATCGACTGGCAAGGGCGCGACTGGACGCCGGCCATCGCCCGGGAAACCGGCGCCAAAGCCGCCCATCCGAATTCGCGCTTCACCGTCGCCGCGACCAACAACCCGGCTCTCGATCCGGCCTGGGACGATGCCGCGGGTGTGCCGATCGACGCTTTCATCTTCGGCGGTCGCCGCTCCACCACCGTGCCCCTCGTCACCGAGGCGCGCAACTGGATGGAAGGCATCTACATGGGCGCCACGCTCGGCTCGGAAACCACCGCCGCGGCCGTCGGCCAACAGGGCGTGGTGCGCCGCGACCCCTTCGCCATGCTGCCGTTTTGCGGATACAACATGGGCGACTATTTCCGGCACTGGCTGGATATGGAATCCCGGCTTGCGGCGCAAGGCGCAAGACTTCCCAGAATCTTCTGCGTCAACTGGTTTCGCAAGGGTGCCGATGGCGGGTTCGTCTGGCCGGGCTATGGCGAAAACGCTCGCGTGCTGAAGTGGATGATCGAGCGCATCGAGGGCAAGGCCGGCGGCGAGAACCACTTGTTCGGCATCAGCCCGCGGTACGACGATCTCGACTGGGGCGGCCTGGATTTCAGCCGTGAGCGTTACGCCGGCATCATCGGCGCCGACCCAGCGTCCTGGCAGGCTGAGTTGAAATTGCATGGCGAACTGTTCAAGCTCCTGGAGGCGCGTCTGCCGGCTCCGCTGAAGAACACCCGCAAAGCCATGGAAGACGGGTTGGCCGGCTAGGGCTGGTTCACGCCGTAGGGCAGCGCGATGGCTGCCGGACGCAGCGTACCCCTACACTGCCTGCTGCTTTCCATGGGGCCATGCGATGCTCAGCTTTGAAATTCCCGACTTCGGCGACCTGCATCTGGACCAGTTGGTGCTGGACTTCAACGGCACGCTGGCCCGTGACGGCCGGCTCCTGCCCGGGGTGGCCGAGCGCCTGGCGCGGCTGGCGGCTGCGCTGACGGTCCATGTCGTCACCGGCGACACCAACGGCACGGCCGCCGCGCAACTGGACGGGCTGGATTGCAGGCTGCATGTGTTGCCGCCTGCCGATCAGGCCCGCATCAAGCGCGATTATGTGCTGGCGCTGGGCACCGCCGGCGTGGTGGCGATCGGCAACGGCCGCAACGATGCGCGCATGCTGCAAGCCGCTGCGTTGGGCATCGCCGTGCTGGGCGAAGAGGGCTGCGCAGCGGCGACCCTGGCCGCGGCCGATATGCTGACGCGCTCGATCGACGACGCGCTGGAGTTGCTGCTGCGTCCGCAGCGTCTGGTGGCATCCTTGCGCGCATGACATGCGCGACGGCGAGCGATCAAACCGCTCGCCGTCGCTGCCACGGCACGCGGCTGCCACGACCGCGTGCCGGGTCGCGGCCATGCTGCAACCCGGGGCGCTCAGGTCAACTGCACGTCGACCTTGCGCGGCTTGGCGTGCTCGGCCTTGGGGATGCGCAGGTCCAGCACGCCGTCCTTCAGCGTGGCGGCAATGGCGCTGGTGTCGAGTTCACGCGACAGCGTGAAGCTGCGCTCCCAGGCACTGCTGCGCAGCTCGGCGTAGTACGGGTCCATGCCTGGCGGCAGAGCGATGGCGATGTCGCCGCGCAGCGTCAGGGTGTCGCCCTCGACCTGCACGTGCAAGGCGTCGCGCGGCACACCGGGCATGTCGGCGAACAAGGTGATGCCGTCGGCATCTTCGACGATGTCCACGCGCGGTGACACCGGCTGGGCCTGACGCGCGGCGGTTGGAACATGCTGGGTTTCGCGCTGTACGACTTCGGTGCTCATGATGATGTCCTCCAGTTCAGTTGATGGCGATGCGGCGGGGCTGCAGGGCGGCTTTGCGGGCGATGCGCACGCGCAACACGCCGTCGGAGTAGCGGGCCTGGACCTGCGCCGGGTCGACGTCGTCGGGCAGGCTGATGACGCGGCGGAAGCTGCCGTCGAAACGCTCCTCGGCATAGACCGAGCCACCCTTGGGCGGCGCGGCCAGCTTGCGCTCCCCGACCAGGGTCAGCAGGTTGTTGTCGACCGTCACGTCGAGTTTGCTGGCGTCGAGTCCGGGGGCGAAGGCATAGACTTCAACCGCGTCGGCCGTGGAGCCGATGTTGATGGCCGGAAAGGCAGCGCCACCCGCAGCGCGGATGCTGGTGGGCAGGCCGAAGCTGCGCTCCATCTCGCGCTGAATGCGATCGAGATCGGCGAACAGGCTTGCCGGGGTCCGAAACAATGTTGCAACCATGATGCGTGCTCCTTGTACAAGAAGGGGGTCGGACACCTCGCCCGACTCCAACGGTAACGATGAAGAAGCTCACGACCGACCGTTGCGGATGGGCTGGATTGCGGGAGCGATGAGGGCCGCGGTTTGATGCGGATCAGACGCTCCAACCGCCAAGCCGTCCCACAATAGGGCTTGAAACCCGGCAGGGTCGAACCGATTTGCTGTTGAACTGGTATTTGCGAGCACACGCATGAAATTCAAGGACTACTACCAAACTTTGGGCATCGAGCGCGGCGCCGGCGACGACGAGATCAAGCGCGCCTACCGCAAGCTGGCGCGCAAGTTCCATCCCGACGTCAGCAAGGAGCCGCAAGCGGAGGAACGATTCAAGGAATTGGGCGAGGCCTACGAGGTGCTGAAAGACCCGGAAAAGCGTGCCGCCTACGACCGACTCGGCGCCAGTTATCGTGCCGGCCAGGACTTTCAGCCGCCGCCCGACTGGGGCCAGGGCTTCGAGTTCTCGGGCGCCGCGCCGCAGGGCGGGCAGGGAATGAACGCCGAAGAGGCGGCGGCGTTCAGTGATTTTTTCGAATCACTGTTCGGTGGCTCAGAACGCGGCCGCCGCTCATCACGAGCGACTGCGGCACGCTCCGCGCGCCCGGCCGATCACCATGCGCGCATCGTCATCGATCTGGACGACGCCTACCACGGTGCCGAGCGCAGCATCACCCTGCAAAGCCCACAGGTGGACGCTGCGGGCCATGCCGTGGTGCAGGAGCGCAACTTGAACGTGAAGATACCGCGCGGCGTGCGCGAGGGCCAGCGCCTGCGCCTCGCCGGCCAGGGCGCACCGGGGCCGGATGGACGCAGCGGCGATCTGTATCTCGAAATCCAGTTCAAGCCGCACCCCTGGTACCGCGTGGTCGACAAGGACCTGTATCTCACCCTCCCGGTGGCACCCTGGGAAGCGGCGCTGGGCGGCGCGGTGACGGCCCCCACGCCAGGCGGCAAGGTGGATGTGAATATTCCCGCCGGTTCGCAAGGTGGACGCAAATTGCGTCTCAAGGGCCGGGGTTTGCCGGCCGCGGAGCCGGGCGATCTGTACATCGAACTCAAGGTGGTATTGCCCCCAGCAGACAGTCCGAAGGCCGTGGAGGCCTACAAGCGCCTGGCCACCGAGTTGCGTTTCAATCCGCGCCTGCAACTGGGCGTCTGACGGGAGTTTGAACCATGCAAACCCATGCTTTGACCTGCACGACCATGGACGAAGGTGTGTTGCTGGACTTGCGCGACCTCACCCGGGCCTGTGCCCAACCCGAGACCTGGGTGATGGAGTTGGTGCAAGTGGGCATCCTGGAGCCGCTCTCTGGCCCGGCACACAAGCCCGGAGATTGGCGATTCGCGGGGCAGGCCCTGTTCACGGCGCGCAAGGTGCAACATCTGCAGCAGGATCTGGGTGTGAACCTGGAAGGTGCCGCACTGGCGCTGGAGCTGATGCAGCAACTCGACGCACTGCGCGCCCGGCTGGCACGCGCCGGAGGGTTCGACTGACGGCTGCAGCAGGGCTCTGGCCCCGTTCAGTTCGACAGGGCTTCGAGCAGTTCGTTTTCCAGCGCGATCTGGGACTTTTCACTGCCCAGATTCTGCGTCTGGGCCTGCAGCAGAAAGGTGTCTTCGACGCGCTCGCCCAGGGTCATGATCTTGGCCAACTGCACGCTGATGCCACGCGCTGCCAGCACCCGGGAGATGGCAAACAGCAGGCCGGTACGGTCGCTGGCGCGCACGCTCAGGATCCAGCGCTGGCCGCGATCGTCGGGGCGCAGTTCCACGCGCGGCTGCACCGGGAAATGGCGCACGCGGCGCGACACGCGGCCGCGCACAGGCTCGGGCAGCGGCCCTCGCGCGGCCAGGGTGCGGGCCAGCTCCACTTCCACCATCGAAATGAGTTCGCGGTAATGCTCGGACAGATAGGGCTCGACCACGATGAAGCTGTCCAGCGCCCAGTTGCTGCGGGTGGTGTGAATCTTGGCGTCGAGAATGCTGAAATTGTGGCTGTCGAAAAAACCGCAAATGCGCGCGAAAAGATCCGGCTGGTCAGGGCAATACACCAGCACCTGCAGCCCTTCGCCGAAGGGAGCCAGGCGGGAGATGACCACCGGGTCGGCGCTTTGCACGCGGCGCATGAGCTGGCGGGTGTGCCAGGCGACATCGGCTGGCTCGTGGCGCAGGAAATAGCGTGAATCGAGCGTGTCCCACAGTGCTTTGGCGCCATGCTCGTCGATGCCGTAGAGGTTGAGCAGACGGCGTGCTTCCTGCTGGCGCTGCTGCAATTCGGCCTGGGGGTTGGGTGCCTGGCCGCCGAGCACGCGCAGGGTGGCGCGGTAGAGGTCTTCCAGCAGCTTGGCTTTCCAGCCGTTCCACACCTTGGGGCTGGTGCCGCGGATATCCGCCACGGTCAGCAGGTAGAGGGCCGTGAGGTGGGGCTCGTCGCCCACGTTGCCGGCGAAGCGGGTGACGACCTCGGGGTTGCTCAGGTCTTCCTTTTGCGCCACGCGCGACATGGTGAGGTGATGCTCGACCAGGAAGGCGACGAATTCGGTGTCTTCGGTGCTCAGCCCGTGGGCTTTGCCGAAGCGCCGCACCTCGGTCGTGCCGAGGGTGGAGTGATCGCCACCGCGGCCCTTGGCGATGTCGTGGAACAGCGCGGCGAGCACCAGGCGCCAGGGTTTTTCCATGCTGGCGGCGAGTTGGGAGCAAAACAGATATTCGTGCGCATGTTCGAGGATGAAAAAGCGCCGCACATTGCGCACCACCATGAGGATGTGTTGGTCCACGGTGTAGACGTGGAACAGATCGTGCTGCATCTGCCCGACGATACGCCGGAACACACGCAGATAGCGCCCAAGCACGCTGGTGCGGTTCATCAGGCGCAGCGCGTGGGTCACGCCCTGCGGCGACTGGATGATGCGCAGGAACAGCCTGTGGCTGCGCGGGCTGCGGCAGAATGCGGCGTCCATGCGCTCGCGGGCGTGGTAGAGCGCGCGCAGCGTGGGCGCGGTGAGGCCGCGGATGCCGGGCGCCTGGGTGAAGACCACGAAGGTTTCGAGGATCGCCGGCGGGTCGCGCTCGTAGAGCGAGAGGTCGGCCGGTTCGAGGCGGCCATCCTTGTCGAGGAAACGGCCGTCTTCGATGTCCGCGATCTGCGCGATGGGGACGCCCGGCTGCGCCGCCAGTTCCGGCCAGAGCCGGCCTTCGATGGTCAGCAGCACGATCTGGTTGAGCTGCTCCACCGCCTTGGCGGCCCAGTAGTAGTGCTGCATCAAACCTTCGCCGGCGCGTTTGGTCGGGTCAGGTTTCAGGCCTAGCGAGCTGGCGATGGCGGTTTGCAGGTCGAAAACCAGGCGGTCTTCGCGCCGCCCGGCCACCAGGTGCAAATGCGCGCGGATGCGTTTGAGCGTGCGCTCGTTGGCCTGAATCTTGTGAGCCTCATAGCTGCTCAGCACACCGCTCTTGCGCAATTGCTGCCAGCTACCGCCCAACCGGGCGGCACGCGCCACCCACAGCAGCATTTGCAGGTCGCGCAGGCCGCCGGGGCTTTCCTTGCAATTGGGCTCCAACGCGTAGGGCGTGTTCTCGAACTTGGCGTGGCGCTGGCGCATTTCCAGCATCTTCGCCTGGAAGAAGGCCCGTGGGTCGAGGTGCGCCTTGAAGGTTTTGCGGAAGCGTCGCACCAGCGCGGCGTCGCCGACCAGGGCGCGCGCTTCGAGCAGCGTGGTCTGCACGGTCACGTCCTGCGCGGCCTCTTCGATGCAGGCCTGGACCGTGCGCACGCTGGGACCAATTTCGATGCCCGCGTCCCAGCACGAGGCGACGAAGCGCTCGGCGGCCTGCTGCGTGGCCTGTCCGGCGGCATCCGGCAGCAGGATGAGGACATCCACGTCGGAGTAGGGAAACAACTCGCCGCGCCCGAATCCGCCCACGGCGAGCAGGGCGGTGTCGGACGGCATTCCAGCCTCGGCCCATAGTGTTCGCAGCGACTGATCTGCCGCGCGTGACAAACCCTGCACCAGGCCGCTGACGCGCTGTGGATGGACGGTGAAGTCGGCCAGCAACGCCTGCCGCGCATCCCGCCAGGCGCGACGCGTGTCGGCGGTGGACAACGGCTCGGGGACAACGACCGCAGACGGCAAGGTCGGGCTGGTGGGCGGGAGGGACACCGGGCGCTTCAGGCAGCGTTCGCGTACTCGCGCACGAACTCGGGCGGTGCGGGTGTGCCGGCCGAGACGGTGAGCACTTCATAGCCCGTGTCCGTGACCAGAACGGTGTGCTCCCATTGCGCCGACAACGAGCGATCCTTGGTGACGATGGTCCAGCCGTCGGGCATTTCACGAATGTCGCGCCGTCCGGCGTTGATCATGGGCTCGATCGTGAAAACCATGCCGGGACGCAGCTCCTCGAGGGTTCCCGGGCGGCCGTAATGCAGCACCTGCGGATCTTCGTGGAACATGCGGCCGATGCCATGGCCGCAAAACTCGCGCACCACGCTGTAGCCGGCGCCCTCGGCAAAAACCTGAATGGCGTGGCCGATGTCGCCCAGACGAATGCCCGGCCGCACCCGCACGATGCCGTGCCACATGGCTTCATACGTCGTCTGACAGAGGCGCTGCACATGGCCGGGCACCTTGCCGACCAGAAACATGCGACTGGTGTCGCCATGAAAACCGTGCTTGATGACGGTGACGTCGATGTTGATGACGTCACCGTCCTTCAACATCTTGTCGCCAGGAATGCCGTGGCAGACCACATGGTTCACCGAGGTGCAGATGGACGCCGGGTAGGGCGTGTAGCCCGGAGGCGCATAGTTCAGCGGGGCAGGAATGGCTTGCTGCACATTGACGATGTAATCGTGCGCCAGGCGGTCGAGCTCGCGCGTGGTGACGCCGGGTTTCACATGCGGCGTGAGGTAGTCCAGCACCTCCGAGCCGAGCCGGCCGGCCACCCGCATCTTGGCGATATCGTCAGGGGTTTTGATCGAAATACTCATGGTGGATGCATTATCTCACCGCACATGCGGCTCGGCAGGCGTGGAGCCGGCGGCCGCATGCATCGCAGGGTGGCACCCTAAAATGCGTTGCGCGCAAGCTCGGCCTGCTCCGGCGTTCCTCGCCCGCTCCACGCCGTGACGCCCGGGGCCGGCGTGCTTGCTGCCCTTTCCTTCCACTTGCATTCCATCAAGCTTGTCCACTTCGCACGCGCCGTCCATGCATATTTCCACCTTCGAGGGCGCCCGGGCGCTGTCGCCATTCCGCCGTCGAGCGTTCATGCAGCGTCTGCAGGCGGAGCAACCTCGGCTGGCTGCCCTGGTGAGCGACATTGATGCGCGCCTGCTGCATTGTGCTGTCACCGACAGCCAGCCCGACACCATCGTGCAGAATCGCCTGGCTGCATTGCTGCGCTATGGACCGAACTACGACGGTCCGACCGAGGGCCCGGCGCTGCTGGTGATGCCGCGTCTGGGCACCATTTCCCCCTGGTCCAGCAAGGCGACTGACATTGCCCACAACTGCGGCGCTCCGGTGCACCGCATCGAGCGCGTGGTGGAATACCGCTTCGTCTTGAAGCCGGCGGGGCTGTTCAGCAAGGCACCCAGCCTGCGTGATGACGACCTGTTCGCACTTGGCAGTCTGCTGCACGACCGCATGACCGAAACCGTGGCCCTGCGGCGCGACGACGTCCAGCGCCTGTTCGCCGAACTTGCTCCCAAGCCGCTGCAGACGGTGGATGTGCTGGGGCAGGGGCGTGAAGCGCTGTTGCGCGCCAACGTGGCGCAGGGGCTGGCGCTGTCGGAGGATGAGATCGACTACCTGGCCGAGGCCTTCACGCAGCAGCTCAAGCGCAACCCCACCGACGTGGAACTGCTGATGTTCGCGCAGGCCAACAGCGAACATTGCCGCCACAAGATTTTCAACGCGCACTTCATCGTCGACGGTCAGCCCCAGCCTTTGTCGCTGTTTGGCATGATCCGCCACACACACGCCACCAGTCCGCAAGGCACGGTGGTGGCGTATTCCGATAATTCCGCGGTGATGCATGGAGGCGAGGTGCAGCGCTGGCAACCGCAGGGTGAGCAGCATCAGTACGCCACCGAGCCGGCGCTGGTGCACACACTGATGAAGGTGGAAACCCACAACCACCCCACTGCCATTTCTCCCTTTCCGGGTGCCGCTACCGGCGCCGGCGGTGAGATCCGCGACGAGGGCGCCACTGGGCGCGGCAGCCGGCCGAAGGCTGGCCTGGCCGGATTCCATGTGTCCAACCTGCGGCTTGACGCCGCGCAGCCCGAGCCCTGGGAGCGTGACGACGTCGGCCGCCCCGGCCATATTGCCAGCGCCCTGCAAATCATGATTGAAGGGCCCATCGGTGCGGCCGCCTTCAACAACGAGTTCGGCCGTCCCAATCTGGCCGGCGTGTTTCGCGTGTTCGAGCAGCCGGCTGGCGGACGCACCTGGGGCTACCACAAGCCCATCATGCTGGCCGGAGGCCTGGGCGAAGTGGCCGATGACCACACCCACAAACTGCCATTCGATGCCGGCACGTTGCTGGTGCAGCTCGGCGGCCCCGGCATGCGCATCGGCGTGGGTGGCGGCGCGGCCTCCAGTCTGGCCACGGGCGCCAACGCCGAGCATCTCGACTTCGACTCGGTGCAGCGCGGCAATCCCGAGATGCAGCGGCGCGCGCAGGAAGTGATCGACGCCTGCCGCGCCCTGGGCACCGCCAATCCCATCCTGGCGATTCACGATGTCGGCGCCGGCGGCCTGTCGAATGCCTTTCCCGAACTGGTCGAAGGGGCCGGGCGTGGCGCCCGCTTCGAGTTGCGCGACGTGCCAGTGGACGAGCACGGCATGAGCCCTCGCGAGATCTGGTGCAACGAGAGCCAGGAGCGTTACGTGCTGGCCATGGCCCCACAGTCGCTGGATGCGTTCGCCGCGCTCTGCGCGCGCGAGCGTTGCCCCTTCGCCGTGGTCGGTCGCGCGCTAGCCGAACCACAACTGCAGGTGAGCGATGCGCTGCTGCCCGAGCAGCCGGTGGACATGCCGCTCGCGGTGCTGCTGGGCAAGGCGCCACGCATGGTGCGCGATGTGCAACGCCTGGCCATGAACCTGCCTGACGTGGACCTCACCGGCGTGACACTTGAGTGGGCCTGCACCCAGGTGCTGCGCCACCCCAGCGTGGCCAGCAAGCGTTTTCTCATCACCATCGGCGACCGCACCGTGGGCGGGCTGTCGCACCGCGATCCCATGGTCGGTCCGTGGCAGGTGCCGGTAGCCGACTGCGCCATCACCCTGGCCGACTATGCCGGCACGCGCGGCGAGGCCATGGCCATGGGCGAGCGCACGCCGCTGGCGGTGAGCGACGCGCCCGCCTCCGGTCGCATGGCCGTGGCCGAAGCCATCACCAATCTGCTGGCAGCGCCCATCGCCTCGCTGGCGCAGGTCAAGCTGTCGTGCAACTGGATGGCCGCCTGCGGTCAGCCGGGACAGGACGCAGCGCTGTTCGACACCGTGCAGGCCGTGGCCATGGAGCTTTGCCCGGCTTTGGGCATCGGCGTGCCCGTGGGCAAGGACTCGCTGTCCATGCACACCCGCTGGCAGCAGGATGGCGAGAGCCGTGGCGTAACCTCACCGGTCTCGTTGCTGGTCTCGGCCTTCGCCGTGCTGGCCGATGTGCGCGGAGCCTTCACTCCGCAATTGCGGCTCGACGCTGGCCCCAGCGTGCTCATCCTCATCGATCTGGGCCACGGCAGACAGCGCATGGGTGGAAGCATTCTGGCGCAGGCGCTGCAACAGACAGCCGCGCCCGTGCCCGATTTGGACGACGCGCAAGACCTGCTGCGCCTCACGGCCGCGCTTGGCACTCTGCGCGAACAGGGCAGGGTACTGGCTTACCACGACCGCAGCGACGGCGGCCTGTGGGCGGCAGCTTGCGAAATGGCGTTTGCCGGCCGCACCGGCCTGGCGCTCAACCTCGATCTGCTGATTGCCGCGGCCGAGGCCATGCCCGATGAAGGTGACGCCAAAAATTGGGCTGGACAGGTGGCCGAGCGCCGCAACGACCTGGCATTGCGCGCGCTGTTCAACGAAGAGCTGGGTGCAGTATTGCAGGTGCGAGCCACCGACCGCGACGCCGTGCTCCAGACCCTGCGCGACCATGGCCTCTCGGTCTGCAGCCACGTGGTCGGGCAGGTCACCGAGCACGACATCATCGAGATCTGGCGCGACACGCAAAAAATTTGCAGCGAGACCCGCACCACCTTGCTGCGGCATTGGGACCATGTGTCGCACGCCATCGCACGCTTGCGCGACAACCCCGAATGTGCCGACGCCGAGCATGCCGCCGTCCACGGCACTGACCCCGGGCTGCACGCGGCGCTGGCGTTCGATGTGCGTGAAAACATTGCCGCGCCCTTCATCGCGACCGGTGCCCGCCCGCAGGTCGCCATTCTGCGCGAGCAAGGCGTGAACTCACAGCGCGAAATGGCCTGGGCCATGCACCAGGCGGGTTTCGACACCTTCGACGTGCACATGAGCGACCTCATGACGGGCCGGGCGCAACTGACCGACTTCCGTGGCTTCGTTGCCTGCGGCGGGTTCAGCTACGGCGACGTGCTGGGCGCGGGTGAGGGCTGGGCGCGCTCGATTCTGTTCAACCCGCAGTTGGCCGACGACTTTGCGCGCTTCTTCAGCCGCAGCGACACCTTCGCCCTGGGTGTGTGCAACGGATGCCAAATGCTTGCCGCGCTGGCGCCGATGATTCCGGGCGCACGCGCCTGGCCGCGTTTCACCCGCAACAAATCCGAGCAATACGAAGCTCGGCTGGCCATGGTGGAGGTGCTGGCCTCGCCCTCCCTCTTCTTCAACGGCATGGCCGGAAGCCGCATGCCCATTGTCGTCGCCCATGGAGAAGGTTATGCGGACTTCTCTCAACAAGGTGACGCCGCGGTCGTGCATCGCACCATGCGCTTCGTCGACGGCAACGCCCAGCCGACCGAGACCTATCCCTTCAACCCCAACGGCAGCGCGGGTGGCCTTACCAGCGTGACCACGGCGGATGGCCGATTCACCGCTCTCATGCCGCATCCCGAGCGAGTCTCCCGCGGTTTGCAGTTCAGTTGGGCGCCGTCAGCGTGGGGCGATGCTTCGCCCTGGATGCGCATGTTCCACAACGCCAGGGCATGGTGCGCCTGAGCCCTTTGCCATGGCTGCGATGAGCCCGGCCACCAGCCCGAACTTCGGCCCACGACGCGTACGTCTCGGTGGGCTCGACACCCTGCGCGGTGTGGCCATTGTCTGGATGATGAGCTTTCATTTCAGTTTCGACCTGAACTGGTTCGGCTTCATCCACACCGACTTCTACACCAGCCCCTGGTGGCTGTGGCAGCGCATCTGCATCGTCAGCCTGTTCCTGTTCACGGCCGGCCTGGCGCAAAGCTATGGCGATGCGCGAGGCCGGCGCGAGGCCGCGTTCTGGAGGCGCTGGGGGCAGATTTTCGGCTGCGGCCTGCTGGTGGTGGTCGGCAGTTACCTGGCGTTTCCGCAGAGCTTCATCTACTTCGGCATCCTCCAAGGCGTGGCCGTGATGCTGTTGGTGCATCATCTGCTCAGCCGTCGTCTCGGTGCCTGGGTGCTGTTGCTGGCGCCTCTTGCCATCGCCGCACCGCAACTCTGGGGCCATCCTTTCTTCAATCCTCCGGCATGGAACTGGACCGGGTTGATCACGCAAAAACCCATCACTGAAGACTACGTGCCGCTCCTGCCCTGGATTGGCGTGTTCTGGGTTGGCTCCGGCTTGGGCGTGGTGTTGCGACGGCTTGATTTCAAGCCCCTGGCCGTCCTGCCGAGCATGCCCCCGCTGGCTTTTCTGGGGCGCTGGCCACTCACGATTTACATGCTGCACCAGCCACTTTTCGTCGCACTGGTGTGGTTGGCGTCCCACCTGAAGGCGTGATGGCCATCTGAGTCCTGCCATTCTGTCCGGTGGGCGTTCCGGAAGCTGCCTGTGCAGGCTCGCATGAAAAAAGCCGACCCGCCGGGTCGGCTTTTTTCACGGTGCGCCCGGAGGGCGCTTACTTCGCGGCGGTGATGTCGCCACAAGCCACGTATTTTTTCAGGTCGGTCGGGCTTGCATGCACGTTGATGCCCATCGGCTCCTTGAGCAGATCAGCCAGCGACGCGTCCACCATGGTGACGGACTTGCCGCCCACGACCGGCTTGAGGATGTAGGCGGGCTTGGGGTCGAGGTTGGCGCAAGTGCCCTTGTGAATATGGTCCGGCTGGGTCACGCCCTTGGGCGTGCCCTTCAGATGCACGATGACCTTGGTCTTGGCGCCATGCGGGTAGAGCATGGCATAGCCGGTTTCACCGGAACTGTTTTGCGCGGCGAGTTCAACCTTGACGGGTTTTTCCTTCATCGCAGCGAACGCGGGAGCGGCGGCAAAACCGGCGATGACGATGGCGAGAGCAAGTTTGTTCATGGACTTT
>JAGWMO010000005.1:0-159588 GCA_028871675.1 Betaproteobacteria bacterium | reverse complement strand
GCCCTGCTCGAACGCCAGCAGCACCCCGACCAGTTGCAGGTGACCCTGGCCGGTGACAAAGACACCTCGCTGCAGCAGCTCATGGCGGTGATGGACGCTTGCCGCAAGGCGAGTGTGACCAAGATCGGCCTGGCGGCGCGCCAGGGCGGGGGCAGCGGCTCATGAGCGCCGTGCTGCAGCAGGGCCCGCAGCCTTGGCGTGAGCCGCATGACGCGCAGCGCTGGCCGCTGGCGGCGGGCGCTGCGCTGCTGCTGGAGGTCGTCATCGTCGGTGCGCTGCTCGGGCTGGCCGATCACGACGTGACGTCGCCGCCGCCCGCGCCGATGCAGATCGTGCTCGACGCGCCGAAGCCGGCGCCCCAGACGCTCGCTCCGCCCGTGCCCAAGCCGCCTGAGCCCAAGCCGGTTCCCAAGGCGATGCCAAAGCCCAGACCGGTGGTGCACAAGGCGTTGCCACGGCCGCGGCCCCAACCCGAGGTGCAGCCTGCGCCTCCCAGCCCCAAGGTGCAGGCTCCGCCCGCACCGGCGCCCGACACCCAACCGGCGATGCCGGTGGCGGCCCCCACGCCGCCTGCTCCGCCGCAGCCGCCCGTACCCCCGGCACCTGAGATCGCCTCGATCCAGGCCAGCTTCGAGGCCGCATTGCGCAGCGCCATCCAGGCGGCAGTGCGCTATCCGCAAGCCGCGCGCCTGATGCGGCTCTCCGGCAAGACGCTGGTGGGTTTCGACTTTCGCGACGGCGTCGTCAGCCACTTGCGCGTGGTCACGTCCAGCGGTGCCGGCCCGCTCGACCACGCCGCGCTCGATGCCGTGCGCAACGCCCCCTATCCCGTCACACCCCGTGTGCTGCAAGGCAAAACCATGGCCTTCACCATTGGGGTGCGGTTTCGCCTGAACGATCAATGACGACCATGGCCTCGACATCACGCCGCACACGCAAGCTGGCTCGCCGCATTGCACGCCAGCTTGCCACGGCCACGCTCCTCGGCCTTGGCGCCTGCGCCCAAGCACAAGCCGCCACCCTCACCGTCTATGGCGCGATGGGCTACGACCAGCATGTCGCGCAAGCCTTCACCCAGGCCACCGGCATTCCCGTCAACCTCATTCACCTCAGCACCGGCCCGTTGCTGGCGCGGGTTCAGGCCGAGAGCGGCAACCCGCAGTGGGACGTGCTCTGGCTGGACGGCAACCAGGCAATGCAGACCTTCGCCACGCAAGGCCTGCTGCAATGCGGCTGGACACCTGTCGTGCGCTACACGGCGCTGGGCCGGCAACTCGTGCCGCCCAACCATTGCTGGCAGCCGGTGGGCGTGACCTATGCCGGGGTCGTCCTCTACAACCCCAAGACCATCGCGCAGGCCGATTGGCCCAGGACCTGGGCCGACCTCGCCCGGCCCGCGCTGCGCGGCAAGGTCGGCATGGACAACCCGGCCATCTCCGGCCCCACCTATCCGCTGGTCGCGGGCCTGCTGCAACATCTGGGGGACAAGCCGGGCAAGGCCTATTTCGAGCGTCTCAAAGCCAACGGCTTGAAGGTGTTTCCCACCAACAGCGTGACCCTGCGCGCGCTGCAGTACGGCCAGATCGCCGCCGCCATGGTGCAGAGCTCGGCGGCCATCGGCTTCCTGCACGAGATGCCCGTGCTGCACATCGCCACGCCCGCACCTGCCACCGTGTTGCCGTCCGACCTGGCCATCGGCAAGCAGGTGTCGGGCACGCTGCAACAGCAGGCGCGGCGCTTCGTGCAATGGGTGCTGTCGCCCGCAGGGCAAGCCGCGATGCAGCAGGGCGACCCCGATGCCGACTCCAACTACCGGCCCCTGATCGACGGCACCGCCGCGCTGCCCGGCCTGAAGCTGCTCGGCACGGTACAGCCGCTGGTGCTCGACCCGGCGCAGTGGGGGTCGCAGGAGCCGCAAGTGATCGACTGGTTCACCGCGCACATCGCCCGCTGACCCTTCACCGAGCGCGCGCTGAACACCACGCCCATGACTACCCGCAATCCAGAGCTGTGCTGGCAGCCCGAACCCGCCTTGGTGTCGATGCGCGCACCCGGCGGCACGCGCGCCGCTGGAGGCCGCGGGGCCTTGCGTATCGGCTTGCTGCTGGCCACCGTGACCTTTGCCGCGCTGTGGGCCTATCCCCTGCTGGGCTTCTTGTTCACGGCATTCCTGCCGCATGTCCTGCAGGGTGATCTGCGGCCGACGCTTGCCCCGCTGCGCCACGCCTTCCACGGCTATGCATTGCATGCGCTGTGGAACTCGCTGTGGGTGGCGCTCACCGTGGGCGTGCTTTCGCTGCCCTTCGGCCTATGGTTGGCCTGGCTGCGCGAGCGCACCGATCTGCGCGGACGCGGCTGGATCGAAGCCGGGGCGTGGCTGCTGCTCATCTTCCCGGATTTCTTCCTCGCCTCGGGCTGGATGCTGCTGGCCGCGCCCATCGGCCCGCTGGCGGCGTGGCCCATGGCCTTGCACGCCGCGCAACGGCTGCTGGGCCCGGTGGGCATCATCCTCACCCTGACCCTCAAGGTCGTGCCCTATGTTTTTCTGGTGGCGCAAGGCAGCCTGCGCCACAGCAGCGCCGCGCTGCAGGAAGCCGCGCGGGTGCACGGCCTGTCGCGTCTGTGGCGGCTGCGCCTGGGGCTAAGCGCGCTGCTGCCGGCACTGTCCGCCGGCTTCGCCATGGCCTACGCCGAGTCGCTGCGCAACTTCGCCGTGGTGGCCACGCTGGGCGCGAGCAGCGGCTTCACCATGGGCACGTATGCCATCGATCAGGCGGTGAACGGCATGCCGCTGAACTTCCCCTTGGCGGCGGCCACGTCCTGGCTGCTGCTGGCGCTGGTGCTGCCCGCACTGGTGCTGCAGAGCCGCGTGGGGCGGCGCGCCAGCCAGCATCAAACCCTGGGCGCCAAGCACCGGCCTGCGGCACGGGTGCGGCTGCAGGCCAGCCATCAACTGCTGCATGCCGCGCTGCTGCTGGCGCTGGCCGCATTCGCCCTGGCACTGCCCACCTTCGCCGCGCTGGGCGTGGCGTGGCCGAAGGCCGGCTGGGCGCAGATTGCCGCTTCGCTCCCTCCATTGCTTGCCGCCATCCGCTATTCGCTGCAACTGGCGCTGGTGGCGGCCAGCCTGACCGTGTGCATCGCCCTGCCGATCGCCTGGCTGATTGCCCGCCCGGGGCGGGTGGGCCGCATGCTCGACGTCACCCTGCTGGCGATGATGGCGCTGCCGCTCATCGTGCTGGCCGCCGCCTATTTGCAGGCCTACAACCAGCCTTACGCGCCACTGTATGGTGGCAGCGTGCTGCTGGGCATGGCTTACGTGGCGCTGGCCATACCCGCCACCAGTCGCGTGCTGCTCGGACCGGTGGCACAGTTGCACCGCTCGCTGGCCGACGCCGCGCGGGTGCATGGACTGACGCGCACGCAAACCCTGCGCCATGTGCATCTGCCGCTTCTGGCCGGGCCGCTGTTCTACGCCTGGCTGCTGGCGGTGCTGTCGATTGCGTTCGAGCTGCCCGCCTCCGAACTGCTCTACCCCGCAGGACACCCGCCGCTGGCCGTCGCCCTGCTGCAATACGCCGGCGGCTTCCAGTTGCACCAGCAGGCCCGCCTGCAGGTGCTGGGCATGGCCGTGCTGCTGGCTTTTGCCCTGCTGGCGCGGTGGGCCTATCTGCGCCTCACCCCCATGGCCTGGCGACAACTCGGCACCCCCTGAACCATGACGCTGCTGCACATCGACTCCGCGCGCAAGCGCTTCGGCGCGGCCATCGCGCTGCACGACGTCAGCCTGCAATTGCAGGAAGGCGAAATCCTCTGCCTGCTCGGCCCTTCCGGGTCGGGCAAGACCACGCTGCTGCGCCTGGTCGCCGGGCTGGAGCGGCTCGACAGCGGCAGCATGCGCCTGGGCGACACCGTGGTGGACGCGGCGGACGGCTCCTTCCTGCAGCCGGAACAGCGGCAACTGGGCATGGTGTTTCAGGATTACGCGCTGTGGCCCCACTTGAGCGCACTCGACAACGTCGCGCTGCCTTTGCACCGTCTGGGGCGCGAGCCATCGCGCGCACGCGCCCATGCCATGCTGGCCGACGTGGGCCTGGCCGACCTGGCTGACCGCCATCCGCATGCCCTGTCGGGCGGGCAGCAGCAGCGCGTGGCGCTGGCGCGTGCGCTGGCGGTGCGACCACGGCTCTTGCTGTGCGACGAGCCACTCTCCAACCTCGACGCGGGCTTGCGTGAGGAGCTGCGCGACCTGATTGGCCGCGTGGTGCGCGAGCATGGCATCAGCGCCCTCTACATCACCCACGACCACCGCGAGGCGCTGGCCCTGGCGGATCGCGTGGGCGTGATGGCGCAAGGCCGCCTGCTGCAACTGAGCGCCCCGCGCGACCTGCTGCGCCAGCCCGCCACGGCGTTTGTGGCGCGCTTCACCGGCGCGCTTGGCGCCTGGCCGGTGACGCTGCGCGCAGGCCGGCTGCATGCCCCCTGGGGCGTGGTGGCCGCAAGCCCCATTCAGGCGGAGCAGCCCGAGGGCGAATACACCCTCTACCTGCGCGCCTCGGCGCTGCATCTGCCACACGCCCACTTGAACGTCGACACACCATGCTGGTCAGCGCAGGCGCGCGTGCTCGGCCACCTCGCCGTGGGCGAACACGCCGAACTGCGCATCGACCTGTTTGGCGTGCCGCTGCGCCTGCCCTTGCCGGACGCGCTGCCCGGCGCTCTGCACTCCGCGGCGGGCAGCACCATCACCCTGCGCATCGCCGCCGCGCAGGCTTTGCTTTACCCCGCAACGACGACAACCGAGGAACTGGCTGGATGAATACAACCCAATGGGGCGGGATGACCGCCGTCTTCCTGGCCTGCGCCGTCGAGTGGGTGGAGGCCTTCACCATCGTGCTGGCGGTCGCGCTGTCCATCGGCTGGGCACGCGCCGCCGGAGCCGCCGCTGCGGCCTTGGCCGTGGTCGCAGCGCTCATTGCCGTGACCGGCGCGGGGCTGGACGTGGTGCAGGCCGACATCGCCATCATCCGCGCCGCCATCGGCCTGTTCCTGCTGCTGTTCGGCCTGCGCTGGTACGTGAAGGCCATCCGCCGCTACGCCGGTCGCACCACGCTGCACGACGAAGCGAAAGAGTTCGCCGCAACGCGCGAAAAGATCGGCCATGCCGAAGCTCGCGTCGCCTGGGCGGTGGCCTTCAAAGGCGTGCTGCTCGAAGGCCTGGAGGTCTGGCTTCTGGTCGTGGCCCTGGGCCGCTCCATCAGCTACGGCCAGGCCGCTGGCAGCGCCGTGGCCGCGCTGCTGGCCGTCATCGCCGTGGGTCTGGTACTGCGCAAGCCGCTGACCCAAGTGCCGGAGAACACCCTCAAGTTCACCGTCGCCTGCGCCCTGCTGGCCTTCGGCACCTTCTGGAGCCTGGGCGGCCTGCTCGATGAAGCCAAGGTCTGGCCCCTGGGCGACGCCACGCTCGTGTTGCTGTTCACGGTTTACGCAGTCGCTGGGCGGCTGTCAGCCTTCAAGCTGCGCATGCCGCAACTCGCCACGCAGGACGCACATCCATGAAAAAAATCCTCCATCTCATTTTTGGCGACGCCCGCAATGTCGCCTCGGTCCTGCTGGCCGTTGCGCTGGCATGGATCGTTGCGCCATGGATGCCTTCTGCCAGCGGCTGGGTGTTGGTGGCGGCGCTCTTCGCCGCGGCGTTCTGGCAAGCGGCGTGACGGCGCGCTCGTGGTGCGATTGCGGCGGCGGATCTACCGCCCGTCGAAGGGCTGTGGCCAGCCCTGGCGGCGAGCCTGGTCGTGGCGGCGCAGATCGTGCAATGTGGGCATGGCGCCACTCGGCACAAACTCGGGTGGCAGCGTCAGCCCAAGCGCCCGCGCGACCTTGAGTGGCCTCGGCTGCTTGCGGCTCGTCAGAGCCTGTGCCGCTTCGCGCAGCGGCTGCGCCCCAAGCCGTGTTCGCAACCAGGCAGCCAGGCGCGCATCCGCGGCGCTCTCGATGCGTAATCCCAGCGACCACTGCCCTGCCGATTCATGCGCGTCGAACATCACAGACCTCCGGGAATTGGACGACTCTTCGGCCGCCATGGCGAAGCCTAAACCGGCGTATCCGGCCGGTGCAAGCCGCCGCCGCATCCGGCTCAAAACCCCGTTTGTCGCATTGCGATTCCCCTGGCGATTCATGCCGTTACGCAAGGCTTCGCGACAGGGCGACATCATCACCTTGCAGAGCACTCGGAATCATGGCCGGCCGCGAAGGTCGATGGCCATGCCTGAATCCGCCTTTTTCGCCCAAGGCGCGCAAACCACCATGACGGCCCGCGGTCGGCCCGGCATCATGGTCAGGCCGGCGCTTCGGGGAAACGCAGGGCCACCCCCATCGCCCTGACACCCACCGGGGTAGGGTTGCGAGCCGACCCTGGGCGAGCCAAGCCGCCGCCATGCCGGCTGCACAACGCACCGGCTGGCCGGCGGCGCTTCAAGCCTGGGCTGTTTGCGGCAGCCCGGTGATGTAGCCGACCGCCGCACCGCAGCGGTCTTTGTAGTTGGCCCTGATCAGTGGGTCGAGCGTGGACTTGATCTTGTCGTGCAACGGCGTTTCCCAGTCGGCCGGATGCTGGAAATTGCTCAGGATGTAGGTCCAGCCGTTGATGTCGTCCACACCCTGCAAACCGGTGGACTCGGCTCCAGCCGGGCACGACAGAATGCGGCTGAGTTGCCTGGTGTCGACGTTGTAGGCCCACAGAAAATTGTTGACGTGCATGCCACTGTCTTCACCGATGAACAAGGTGCGCAGCTTTTCCGAGAACTTGAGGTTGTCGGGGTTGGCGACCTTGTCGGCGTTGGCCAGATTGCCCAACGCGTCGGGTACGGCCAGATCTTCACCCACCAGGGCGGCGGGCGGCGCCATGTCCACCGGCACCCAGTCGCTGGCAATCGCCATGGCGCTCGCGTCCTTCTGCCCCGCCTTCAGGTTCATCGCATACGTGGCGCCTGCACGCGGGCCCTGGACCTTGATGTCGGTGGTGCCGTCGATCATCGAGGCCTGGATGTAGCTCATCGCGACGTAGGCGACCTTGTCCTTGGCATTCACCGTCGTGCCTTCCCATTTGGTGAAGCTCATCGATCCGCCCACCAGCGCTGCGTAGCGGTGCGTCTCCAGGAAGGCTGCCGCTTTGTCCATGCCGGGCTTGAGCCTGACCCAGTTGTCCTTGCCGGACAAACGGATCCTGGTGAAGCTCGGATCATTGGGATTGGTCATGGCCACATCCATGATGTCTGTCGGTTTGAGGGTCTTGGCCAACTGCTCGATTTCGCCGCTGGTGGCATTGCCCAGCTTGATCCAATGGAGGCTGAATGCGCCCGGACCGCTGCCCGAGGTCTGCGTCGCCTTGGCCACATACAGCGTGCCCGAGGACAGATCGGCCGGCTGATCGGCGACGAACATGAAGGCCCCGCCGTTGGTCGCATCGTCGCCCATCAGCACGGTGCGCTGATCCGGGCAGACGTGCACCAGTTCGTGCGAAATGCGGCCCAGACAGAAATGCTTGACCACGCTGCCGGTGCCGTCGGGGTTGACCTTGACCTCGGGCAGGTGGCCGTAGAGGTAAGGATTGGCCTTGACCGGGTCGTTCACGGCGTTGGCGTCGCCGTGGAGATTGGTGATGAACGCTTTGAACTGGCTGTTGTTGGCGATGGCGAAGGCGTCGGGCTCATATTCCTCGCTGCTGAGGTGGGTGTTCCACGGCGACAGGCTGGCGCCGCAGGTGATCCACAGGCCATACGCCGGCTTGGTCGGCACGTTGAAGTACCGGGCCAGGGCGAGCTGACCGGTGGTAGGGTCCTGGTCGAGCGTGAGCACGGCGATCGGCGAGGGCAGGCGGCCGTACTGGCTGGCTTGCGCCTGGTCGCGCGTGGTGTACTCGAACTGCACGACGGCAAATACCACATGGCCCTTGACGCCGAGCCCGGCCTTGTCGGCGCCGGCAACCGTCTGCAGCAGGCTCATCCCATCGGGACAGTCGGAATAGAACGGGCGCTCCTGCCCGCTGACGGATTTGTCGATGATGGGGTTGCCGTTGATGTCGACATAACCCCCGGCGAGGACGGTGCCGCCCAGCAGATTCGGCACCTGGTCCCCCGTGATGAACATCGGCTGGTAGCCAAGCTTGTAGGTTTGTGTGCTGCCATTGCTGTAGGCCACTCGAAGGCTGGAGGCCACGCTGGTGGTGGCCATCGCGGCGGCATCGGCCAGGGCAGGGGCGGCCATGGCGCTGAAACTGGCCGCAGTGGGCGCGGCGGCCTGGGCCGGGCCAGGTTGCGGTGTGGCCGCCGCGGTGCCGGAACTGCCGCCGCAGGCGGTCAAGAATGAGGTTGCGCCGAGGCCGCCGGCCAGCGGCAACAGGGGAGCGCCGGTGAACAGCTTGAGTGCTTGCCGGCGCGACAAGGTGGGGATTGGGGTCATGGCATGGTCCTTCGGTCGAGGTGAGCGGATGGGCACGAAGCCGCCTGGGCGGTATCGTCTGTCAGTGATGTCACGTTCACTGACATGACTCACAAGAAGTTACATGACCGACGTGTCAGAGATTTGACAGTCGGCACATGCCCGGACCGTGCTTGTGAAGCAGGCCAAGCTGGGGTATACCTACGGCAGGTATTGCAACGAATCACCCGCGCCTTATCGGTCATGCGCATCGAAGTCGATGGCACCTCCATGGAAGAATGACCATGAAAAACCCCATGCTCATCGTCGCTGTCGTGCTCGTGGCCCTAGTGGCTGCCATCGGCTATGTCAACTGGCAGCGCAGTCATCAGCCGGCGGAGTTGCACCCAAGCGCCAGCGCCGCGGCCACAGCGGCGCAGAACCAGCCAGTCGCCGGGCCGGCCTCGGTGCCGGCATCATCGCCGGCGTCGGCGCCGCAACTGGTGTTGCCACAACGCAGCGCGGCCAACTTGCCCCGGCTCGACCAGAGCGATGGCGCCTTCGGCCAGGCGCTCGCCGGCCTGATCGGTCACAAGGCCTTTGCACAATGGCTGATTCCGCACCGACTCATCCTGCACATCGTCGCCACCATCGACAACCTGCCGCGTCGGCAAGCACCGGTGAAAGCTTGGCCGGTCAGTCCGGTGCCTGGGACTCTCCGCACCAGCGGCACGGGCGCGGACCTGGCCATCAGCTCCGACAACGCGCAACGCTATGCACCCTATCTGCAGGTTCTGCAACAGGTCAGGCCGCAAGCGCTGGTGGAGGTCTACCTGGAGTTCTACCCGCTGTTCCAGCAGGCCTACACCGAACTGGGCTATCCCCATGGCGACTTCAACAGCCGGCTGCTCGTGGTCATCGACAACCTGCTGGCTGCGCCCGAACCCAAACCACCGGTGTTGCTGGCGCAGCCGAAAGTGCTGTATCAGTACGCCGATCCGCGTCTGGAGTCAGCCTCGGCCGGACAGAAAATCATGATGCGGCTGGGCCCCGCCGGCGAAGCCGACGTGAAAGCCAAGCTTCGCGCCATCCGCCAGGCCTTGCTGGCGAAGATGCATCCCGGTGCGTCTTCGCCAGCCGGCTGACGGCAAGCCCCGCGACCGTCGCGCAGCGGCCAGGCGGGGCCATGTCTCCAGGGCTCGCTCCCGCTCAGGGTTGTGACGGGTAGGCGACGTAAATTTCCACGCGCCGGTTCATCGCCCTGCCCTGCGCGGTGGCGTTGCTGGCGACCGGGTTCTGCGGTCCCATGCCCTGGGTGGCGATGCGCTGGGGCTGCACGCCGCGCGACACCAGGTAGTTCTTCACGCTCAAGGCGCGGTTGTCCGACAAGGGGTAATTGATCGTGTCAGTCCCGGTGCTGTCGGTGTAGCCCAGGATCTGCACCGATTCGGTCGGGTTCTGCATCAGCCCGGTGGCGAGTTGTGTAAGCGCGGGATACAGGTGGCTGTTGATCTGGGCACTGCCGGTGGCAAAGCCGGCATCCGCCGGGACGTTGATCTTCAAGCGGTTATCGGCCGTTTGCGTCACCTGCACGCCGGTGCCGGCGGTGGCCTGTTCCATCTGCTGCTTTTGTTTTTCCAGATGCTGGTTCCACAGGTAGCCGCCCAGGGCGCCGACCGCGGCACCGGCCGCAGCACCCGTGACAGCGCTGCGGCCGGTGTTTCCGCCTGCCGTCAGCGCCCCGATGGCGGCTCCCGCCAGGGCGCCGATTCCGGCCCCCTGTGCCGTGCTTTTCTGCGATGAATTCATGTTGGCGCAGCCCCCTAGAACCAGGGCGCCGGCCACGGCGATGACAAGGCTTCTTTGCAGCATTTTGATTCTCCTCAAGCGGGGTCGGACATCGAACTCCCGGATGAAGTTTACCGACAGTTACCGGGCAACTTCCCGACAGGTGACGGAGCTGCCAAGCCTCGAGACACCCAGGAAAACCCGAACTAAAGTGGGGCAAGCAGGATCCCATCCCCAACCACTTGGGAGATCAGCCATGCACAACGTATCGCTTGAAGCCTCACACCGCCCTGATTTGCGCTGGCGCCTTGAAGATCTGGACTTTGCGCCCATCGACTGCGCCCGCCTGCGCCAACGCGACGACCTGTTCCTGCTGGTGTGCAGCGCTTCATTCATTGAAAGCGGCACCGACACCTACACCCGCAACCTGGTCGACTATTTTGCCGACGACGCCGAGGTCGGCACCTGGCTGGTCGAGCACTGGGAGCCGGAGGAATTGCAGCACGGCCGCGCCTTGAAGGCTTACATCCACCGGGTATGGCCGGAGTTCGATTGGGACGGCGCCTACGCCGACTTCTTCAGTGAATACGCCAAGCTGTGCACACAGGAGCAACTCGAACCCACGCGGGGCCAGGAAATGGTGGCGCGCTGCATCGTGGAGATGGGCACGACCACTTACTACCAGGCGCTCAACACCGTGTGCGACGAGCCAGTGCTGCGCGAGTTGACCTGGCATATCCGCAACGACGAGGTGCAGCACTACAAACATTTCTACCGCTACTTTCTCAAGTACCGCGAGCGCGAAGCCCTGGGTCGCCCGAAGGTCATGGCGGCGCTGTGGCGACGTGTCGCCGAACTGCGCCAGAGCGACGCCGACATCGCCTTGCGGCATGCCGCGGCCTGGTATTTCCGCGGCCGCGATAAGCCGCCTTCGTTTGACGACGTGAGCCGGCAGGTATACACACGGATGAGCGCGCAATATCCCATCGATCTGGCCGTGCGCATGGCGCTCAAACCCTTGCAGCTGGGCGGGCGCATGCAGCGCTGGGCCGAACGCCCGCTCGCAGCGGTCGCCCGGCGCGTCCTGTTGAACTGACCGGGATCCCCGCCGACTCCTGGGGGCGCGGGCGGCGGCCGGAACCCGGCTGTGCACCAAGGGCTGAACTCAAGGCGAGGGCTTGTGACCCAATTTGCGGTACAAGGTCGCTCGACTGATGCCCAAGGCACGGGCTGCCTGCATCACGTTGCCCTGGGCATCCCGCAAGGCGTGGCGCACGAGGGCTGCCTCGTACTGTCGCAAGGAGAGCGGGTTGAGGCTTGCGGCAGGAGCACCCCGCTTGGCACCCCAGACATTCGTCTCCGGCAGGATCTGGGCAGACAGGCCAGACCAGAGCGGCACCTCGAGCGGGCCCGTTTCCGACAGTTCACGCAGCCGCGCGCGCTCGAACAACACGGCGTGGGACACGGCAAACAGGTCATTCGCATGCACGGCTTCCGCAGCGAGACCGGACAGGTCGGGGATCATCTGGCGCGCGGCCTGGTTCGCGCCCACGATCCATCCGTCGTTATCCAGACAAATCAGCCCGTCTTGATCTCCGCCCTGGGCTTGGCCCGGCCAGCTCAGATGCACACACAGAGCATGCGGTCGTTGCCGCGTGAGCGCGTTTTCGACGCAACGCGCGGCCTGCGCCGCCAGATGCATCAGCTCGGGCCGCTCCTCGGCCAGGACACCGGTGAGGTCGATCATGCCCAGGCAGCGACCATCCGGGCCGAACACCGGGGCCCCGGCGCAGCTGTAGACGTTGGTATCGGCAAAGAAATGCTCACCCCGATGCAACCAGACCGGGTGCAGTTCGGTGAGCGCGGCACTGATGGCACTGGTACCGATACTGGGCTCGGACAGGTTGACGCCCACGCGCGCGATGGCACGGATGCGGCGATCGTCATGGCCGGCGCCGAGGGCGACGTCGAGGACGATACCCTCGGCGTCGGTCAGGATGGCAAAGTAGCGGGTGCGCGCAATTGCTCGCGAGAGCGCGGCCAGCACAGGTCGCGCCGTTTGCAGGAGTGTGTGATGGCACTCCGCGTTGGCACGAATGCTCGACGCGGACACACTATCGAATTCAAGCCGCTGCTCCGGTCTGCGCCCGCCTTCGAGACAGCGCCGCCACGATCTTTCGATCCAGCCGCGCTGCGGCCCCAGGCCCGGCGCCGGCAAGCCGTGCCCCTCGGCAATGACCAACTGGCGAGCACGATCAATCTGTTTCAACCGTCGATCGTTCAGATCGACTGGCGCTGCTTGCATGCTTCCCTCCTTGCACGAGGCGCTCCATCTCGCCGGAAAACGCCACGCGGGTGATCCAGACTGTGCGTTGGCGCAGACACCGCGCGCCGAAGCCAAGACCTCGACAGCGCGAAAGCGGCCTGAACCATTGTTTCATTTTGAGAATTTCTGATCGGTGAAAGCGGAAATTCGCGTTTACCCGTAGAACTTGATCTTGAGGCCGGCGCTTCACCGCTCAACAATCGGAGACGCAAAACAACGGCGTGTGCAACATCCTGTTGTGACACGACACTACGAGGAGCCCATCATGCAAGTCTCATTGACCGTCAACGCCAAGGCGGTGTCGCTCGACGTCGCACCCAACACCCTGTTGGTTCAAGCCTTGCGCGAGCATCTGCGGCTCACTGGCGTCCATGTGGGTTGCGACACAGCCCAGTGCGGTGCCTGCACCGTGTTGATGAACGACCGCGCCGTGAAGTCATGCAATCTCCTGGCGGCGCAGGCCGAAGGCGCGCGCATCACCACGATCGAAGGACTGGCCACAGCCGAGGGTGACCTGCACCCCATGCAAGCCGCCTTCAAGGAGTGCCACGGTCTGCAGTGCGGCTTCTGCACACCAGGCATGGTGCTCAGCGCCGTGGACTTGTGCAAACACCACCCCAAGGCCGGTGATGGCGAGATCCGTGAACTTCTCGAAGGCAACATTTGCCGCTGCACCGGTTACCAGAACATCGTCAAGGCGGTGCAGCAAGGCCGCGACGCGATGGTCTCGGCCTGAAAGCCCACCGGAGCCTGCGGTTCGAGGCCGAGGGCTCCGCCGGCACAGCACCTCCCTATCCCTAATCCCGAGGAGACCACACCATGGGCGCGTCCGATTTTGCCAAACTACCCCACATCGGCGAAGCCGTTCGCCGCAAAGAGGACTACCGCTTCCTCACCGGCGGCGGACAGTACACCGACGACATCCAACTCGAGCGCCAGACGCATGCCGTTTTTGTGCGCTCACCGCACGGCCACGCCGTGATCAAGGGCATCGACACGAAAGCCGCCCTCGCCGCACCGGGCGTGCTGGCGGTCTACACCGGCGCCGACGTGGCGGCCGACAAGGTCGGCGGCCTGCCCTGCGGCTGGCTCATCACCAGCACGGACGGCACGCCGATGAAAGAACCGCCCCATCCCATCCTGGCACAGGGCAAGGTGCGCTACGTTGGCGACCATGTCGCGATGGTCGTGGCCGAAACACTGGAGGAGGCCAAGAACGCCGCCGAACTGGTGGACGTCGACTACGACGTGCTGCCCGCCGTCACGCGCGTCACCGATGCGGCCAAGGCGACCACCATCCACGATGCGGCGCCCGACAACCACTGCTACAAGTGGGCTCTTGGCGACAAGGCGGGCGTGGATGCCGCCTTCGCCCAGGCCGCCCATGTCACCAAGCTCGATCTGGTGAACAACCGCCTCGTGCCCAACGCGATGGAGCCGCGCGCAGCGATTGGCTACTACAACCGCAGCTCCGACGACTACACGCTCTACGTGGCCAACCAGAATCCGCACGTCGAGCGCCTGCTGATGACGGCCTTCGTCATGGGCCTGCCCGAGCACAAAGTGCGCGTCATCGCCCCGGACGTGGGTGGCGGCTTCGGCTCCAAGATCTACCTCTATGCCGAGGACGTCTGCCTCACTTGGGCATCCAAAAAACTCAACCGGCCGATCAAGTGGACCGCTGATCGCAGCGAAGCATTTCTGTCGGATGCCCATGGCCGCGACCACGTCAGTCATGCCGAGATGGCCATGGACAAAGACGGCCATTTCCTGGCCCTGCGCGTGCACACCCATGCCGCGATGGGCGCCTATCTGTCGACGTTCTCGACTGCCATCCCCACCATTCTTTACGGCACGCTCCTGGCCGGGCAGTACAGGACCCCGCAGATCCATGTCGAAGTCGATGCCTGGTTCACCAACACCGCCCCGGTGGACGCTTACCGCGGCGCTGGCCGGCCCGAGGCCACCTATCTGCTCGAACGGCTGGTCACACGCTGCGGATGGGAGTTGAGTCTGGGGCAGGACGAGATCCGTCGTCGCAACTTCATCAACCAGTGGCCCCACCAGACCCCGGTGGCGCTGCAGTATGACACCGGCGACTATCTCGGCTGCATGACCCGGGCACAGGAACTGGCCGATGTCGCCGGCTTCCCCGCCCGCCGTGCCGCCAGCGAAGCCAAGGGCCTGCGCCGAGGCATCGGCTACTCCAGCTACATCGAGGCCTGCGGTCTGGCTCCGAGCAATATCGCGGGCGCGCTTGGAGCACGCGCGGGGTTGTTCGAATGCGGCGAGGTTCGTGTCCATCCCACCGGGAGCGTCACGGTCTTCACCGGTTCGCACAGCCACGGCCAAGGGCATGAAACCACCTTCGCGCAAGTCGTGGCGGCACGGCTTGGCGTGCCGGTGGAGAGCGTGGACATCGTGCATGGTGACACCGGACGTGTGCCCTTCGGCATGGGCACCTACGGCTCGCGCTCCATCAGCGTCGGCGGCGCCGCACTGATGCGGGCATTGGACAAAATCGAGACCAAAGCCAAGAAAATCGCCGCGCACCTGCTGGAGGCCAGCGACGCCGACATCGAATTCACCAACGGCGTCTTCACCGTCAAGGGGACCGACAAGAGCGTGCCCTTCGCCCAGGTTTCGCTCGCCGCCTACGTCCCTCACAACTACCCGCTGGACAAGCTGGAGCCGGGGCTGAACGAGACGGCCTTCTACGACCCGACCAACTTCACCTATCCGGCCGGCACCTACATCTGCGAGGTGGAAATCGACCCCGCCACGGGGGTCACGCGGGTGGACCGGTTTACCGCAGTGGACGACTTTGGCACCATCATCAATCCCATGATCGTCGAGGGCCAGGTGCACGGCGGCATCGCCCAAGGCATCGGCCAGGCCTTGCTGGAGCAATGCGTGTACGACCCGGAAACCGGGCAACTGCTCACCGGTTCGTTCTCGGACTACACCATGCCGCGGGCTGACGACATGCCCCTGCTCCAGCTCGACACCATTTGCACGCCCTGCCTGCACAACCCACTGGGCACCAAGGGCTGCGGCGAGGCCGGCGCCATCGGTTCGCCGCCGGCGGTGATCAACGCCGTGCTTGATGCCCTCGCCCCCCTGGGCATCAAGGAATTCGACATGCCCGCCACGCCCTACCGTGTGTGGGACGCCATTCACGCCGCACAAGTCTGAGGAGACAGCATCATGTACGCCTTCAATCTGGAACGGGCATCGACCGCGGCCGATGCGCAGCGGTACGCCAGCGCCGGGGCCAAGCCACTGGCGGGCGGGCAAAGCCTGCTGGCCTCGATGAAGCTGCGACTGTCGCGCCCCGAGTCACTGGTCGACCTTGCCGGCATCGCCGATCTTGCCGGCATCCGCCGCGAGGGCGACGCTTTGCGCATCGGCGCGATGACACGCCATGCCGACGTCGCCGCCAGCGCCGAGGTGCGCTCGGCCCTGCCCGCGCTGGCCGACCTGGCCGCGCACATCGGCGACCGCCAGGTGCGCGCCATGGGCACCTTGGGCGGCTCGCTCGCCAACAACGATCCCAGCGCCTGCTACCCAAGCGCCTTGCTTGGACTCGGCGGCACGGTGCATACCACCCGACGGCAGATCGCCGCGGACGCCTTCTTCGTCAGTTTGTTCACCACCGCGCTTCAAGACGACGAGATCCTGACCGCCGTCAGTTTCCCCATCCCCAGGCGCGCCGCGTACATGAAGTTCAAACAACCCGCATCGCGCTTCGCGCTGATCGGCGTCTTCGTGGCACAGACCCCAGGCGGCGTGCGTGTGGCCGTGACTGGCGGCGGCAACGGCGTCTTTCGCCATGCCGCCCTGGAATCCGCACTCAACGCTAGCTACACCCCCGAAGCCGCAGCCAAGGTTGCCATGGACGACAGCGAGCTCAGTAGCGATCTGCACGGTTCAGCCGCCTACCGTGCCCACCTCATCGGCGTGATGACCCAGCGCGCCGTCGCCAAGTCCCTGGCGGGCTGAGCGTGAGCGCCTGGAAAATCGCATCCGATTCACCGGTCTGTGCTGCATGAGGCCCGCAACCCCGGCGGGCCTGGAGTGCGCGTGCGATGCTGACTGCACCCCTCACAAGCCATCATGACAAGCTCTCCTCCGGCCAGCATCGATGCCCTCATGGCGGCTTTGCAGACGGCTGGCTACTACGCCGACAGACGGCTGGCCACAGCCGTGTTCCTGGCTCTGCGGCTGCAACGCCCGCTGTTGCTGGAAGGCGAACCCGGTGTCGGCAAAACCGAACTGGCCAAGGCGCTGGCCACGGCGCTCGGCCGGGCGATCCTGCGACTGCAGTGCTACGACGGTCTCGAGCAACGCGAGGCGCTGTACGAGTGGAATTACGCCGCGCAGTTGTTGCACATGCGCGCTGCCGAGGGTCGCGCCGAAGCGGCGCAGATTGAACGCGAGGTCTACCAGGAGCGCTATCTCATCCACCGTCCGCTGCTGCAGGCGCTGCAGGCCCCGGAACCCGGAGTCGTCTTGCTCATCGACGAAATCGACCGTGCGGATGAGCCCTTCGAGGCCTTCTTGCTGGAATATCTGGGTGAATACCAAGTCAGCATTCCCGAACTGGGCACCGTCCGCGCCGTTGCCACGCCCGTGACCATCCTCACCAGCAACCGCACCCGCGAGCTGAACGATGCCATCAAGCGCCGCTGCCTGTACCACTGGCTGGACTACCCCGAGCGCGAGCGCGAGCTGGCCATCGTCCAGGCCCAGGTGCCACAAGCCCGCGACGAGCTCTCGCGGCAGGTGGCCGCGTTCGTCGCGCGGCTGCGCAGCGCCCCGTTTGCCGGGAGCTTTCAGCGTGTTCCGGGGATTGCCGAGAGCGTGGAATGGGCCAAGGCTTTGGTCGCACTCGACACCCTCACGCTCGACCCCGAAGTGGTCAGCGACACGGCCGGCATCCTGTTCAAGCAGCGCGAGGACGTTGCCGCACTCTCCCGCGATCTGGCCGCCGAGCTGCTGATTCCGGCCGACACCGCCAACGCCCCTGCCGGCTGAATACTCCGCCATGCAGCTCGGAGATGCCCGCCATGGCAAATTCGCCGACAACCTTGCCGGGTTCGGACGCGCTTTGCGCCGTGCCGGCGTGCGCACGGACAGCGCGCGCATCGCTCTAGCCGGACAAGCAGCGGTGTTGGTCGGTGTGGATCAACGCATCGACCTGGGCGCCGCGCTGGAGACCGTGCTCGTCAGCCGCGAGCAAGACCGCCTGGTCTTCCGGGAGCTGTTCGACGCCTTCTTCCGCGACCCCAAGGTCGCCAGTCGATTGCTGGCGCAACTGCTGCCCAGCGCAGAAGGCCGGGCCGAGCCGTCCAAACGCCACCCCCGCGTTCGTGAAGCCCTGGCGCCGCGCCAGCCCCCCGCGGCCCAACGCCCCTCGGCCGATGACCAGGTGAACATCGACGCCTTCATGACCGCCAGCGCGGCGCAGCGCCTGCGGCACGCTGATTTCAACGCCCTGGGCGGGCAGGAATACCGACTCGTCGAGCGTCTGGCCCGTGATATCCCACTGCCCATTCCTTGCCTGCCTTCCCGCCGTACCGAACCCGACTGCCGCGGCTTTCGCGCCCATTGGCCAGGCGTGATGCGCAGCGCCGCTCGCACCGGCGGCGAGTGGATGGAACTGCCACGGCTGCGGCGACGGCGCCAGCCGCTACCGCTGCTGGTGGTGGTGGATGTCTCCGGTTCGATGGAGCGCTACATCCGTTTGCTGCTCGCGTTTTTGCACGCATCGACCCGCACTCTGCGCCAGCGCGATGTGTTCGCCTTCGGCACGCGTCTCACCGACCTCACCGTGGCCTTCCGGCACGCCGATACCGACATCATGCTGGCCGACGTCAACACCCGCATCGCCGACTTTGCCGGCGGCACACAGTTGGGTGCGTCGCTGTCTGCGCTGCGCCTCGCGCACAGCCGGCGCCTGGTGGGGCATCGCACCTTGGTGCTGCTCATCAGCGACGGCCTGGACACCGGAGAGCCAGCCGTTCTGGATGCCGAACTCGCCTGGCTGCTGCGTCGCTGCCGGCGGCTGTTGTGGCTCAACCCGCTGCTGCGGTTCGACGGCTATGAACCCAGCGCGCGTGGCGCTGCAGCACTTCATCGTCGAGCCCATGCCATGCTTGCCGTGCATAACCTCGTCAGTCTGGAGCAACTGGCGAGCAGCCTGGCTACGCTGATCCGTCAACACTAGGCCATGAAAGGACCGCACCGATGGACCTGCAAGGAAATCGTCCACTGACCGTCACCCGCCAGCAGGCATGGGATGCGCTGAATGACGCTGCCATACTGCAGCAGTGCATACCCGGTTGCGAGCAGCTGATCGCCACCGATCCCACGCATTACGACACCACCCTGGCCCTGCGCATCGGCCCGGTGGCGGCCAAGTTCAAGGGCCGGCTGGAACTGCGTGATATCCAGCCCCCCGACAGTTACACCATCGCTTTCGACGGCCAGGGTGGCGCTGCCGGCTTCGGCAAGGGGGAAGCGCAAGTGCGTCTGGCCGACCGCGACGATGGCGGCGGTTGCGTTTTGCAGTACACGGTTCACGCCACCGTCGGGGGAAAGATTGCGCAGATCGGCCAACGCCTGATCGACGGCGCTGCCCGCTCCATCGCCGAGGATTTCTTCAAGCGCTTCGACCAGCAGATGCAGGCACTGCACCCAGCCGCGGCGGTCGATCACGTCCCGGCCGAGACCACCCCGGCCATTCCCGGTCCGCGCAAGGCTCGCGGCCTGCCATTCGCCTGGATCGCCGCCGCCGTTGCACTGGTTCTGGCGCTGATCTGGCTGTGGCATGGACAGACCTGAGGAGGCTCCACCATGGAGAACATCGATCTGCTCGTGCTGCGTACCCTGCGCGACTGGCGACAGGCCCGGCACCACGCACTGCTAGCCACCGTTACCCGCACCTGGGGTTCGTCGCCACGCCCGGTGGGCTCGATCATGGCCTTGCGTGACGATGGCGCGGTGGCTGGATCGGTATCGGGCGGCTGCATCGAAGATGACCTTATCGACCGGTACACCGCCATCAACCGGGGCGCGGGCACGGCCGTGCACTTTCCCAGCGGTGCGCCGCAGCGCGTGCAATACGGTATCTCCGCCGATGAAGCTCATCGCTTCGGCCTGCCCTGCGGCGGCACGCTGGAACTGGTGCTCGAGTTCGACCCCGATCCTGCGCTGCTGGCAGAGCTGGTGACGGCGCTCGAAGCCGGCCGCTTGATGCACCGCCACCTGGGGCTGGATGACGGCCGCGTGTGGCTGCAGCCTGCCGCCGTGCCCAGTGACGTGGCGCTGGACGCGCATGTGCTGGTCAACACCTTCGGCCCCGAATACCGCATGCTGCTCATCGGCGCCGGACAACTCGCCGCCTATCTGGCGACCATGGCGCTGTTCTGCGGCTTTGCGGTGACGGTATGCGATCCACGCGAGGAATACCGCGCCGGCTGGAACGTACCCGGCGCCAAACTGCTCACCGAGATGCCGGACGATGTGGTCACCGCGTTCAATCCCGACCGGCGCAGCTGCGTCGTCGCACTCACCCACGACCCCAAGCTCGATGACCTGGCGCTGCTGGAAGCCATCCACACCGACGCGTTCTACGTCGGCGCCATCGGCTCGCGGCGCAACAACGGCCAGCGCAAGGAGCGGCTCATCGTCCACTTCGAGCAGACCGAGCTTGCGCTGGAGCGGCTGCGCGGTCCCATCGGCATCTACATCGGCAGCAAGACACCTCCAGAAATCGCGGTCAGCGTGATGGCTGAAATCCTCGCGGTGAAAAACGGTGTGCCCTTGCCGCGCGACCTGGATGTGCGCCAGGCAAAAGACCAACTCGGTGTCGATGCCAATGATCCTGGAACCGTGACTTGCTTCGTGGCGTCGTGAACATCGCTGCGGTGGCTTACCGCGGCAGCTGCTCCGGGAGGTCGACGTCGAACAACACCCCGAGATCATCCAGCTCCAGGGCCTGCACGGCGTGAGGGTGAGCCCGCAGCACGCCGCGGGCGCCCGAGTCGCCCTGCAAGGCCATCAAGTCCGGGCCGAACACCCGGTCGAAGCCGACGGGGTGCCCGCGCTGGCCGAGGTGTTGCGGCACGACGATACGCCCTGGCGCCACGGCTTGCGCCACGGCAGCGATGCTGGCGGGGCGCAGCAGCGGCATGTCGGCCAGGCCGATCACCCAGCCCGCCGCCTGAGCCGTGTGCATCACGCCATGGGCCAGGCTTTGGCCCATGCCCCGTGCGGACTGCGGGCAATGGGTGAACGCAATGCCAGCTTGAAGCAAGAGCGCGGCCAGTTCGGCATCCTCGCCGCGCAGGACAACGAGCACCTGCGCCAGGGCCGCACGCCATTGCAGCGCGCTGTGCAGCGCCATCGGCCGGCCCGACACGGTGGCCCAGCGCTTGTCGGTCCCGAATCGCTGCGAGCGCCCGGCCGCGAGCAGGAGTCCCTGGATCATGGGCTGCGCGAACCGGAAAGCGTCCCCGTGACGGCAAGATCGAGCGGCGCGTCCGACGCGCTGGCCCGCAGGATGCGCTCGAGAATGCAAGGCACTTCGAACACCGCGCGATTGCAATACGCGGCCACGCGTTTGCGATAGTCCGGCAGCGCGGCGAGCAGTTCGGGCAGCGCGGCGTCGATGCCGCGAAAGCTGCGCAGCACCAGCCCGAAGCCGTTGTCGCGCACCCAGTCGGTGTTGTAGCGCTCCTGCGGCATGGTCCAGGCGTTGCGCGTGACGACCACGGGCAGGCCGAGCTGCAGGGCCTCGCTCAAGGCGCCAGGGCCGGGTTTGCCGATGAAAAAGTCACCCAGGCGCATCCACGCGGCCACGTCCGGCGTGAAGCCCAGAATCAGGCGCGGAGCCGTGGCCGGCAGGGCGCGCAGCTTGCCGGCAAGCCTGGCATTGTGGCCACACAGGACAACGAGTTGCACCTCGGGCAAGCTTTGGACGATGCCCAGCATGCTGCGCGAGCCGTGGCCGCCGAACATCAGCACGCCGGTGGGGCGAGTCGGGTCCAGGCCCAGGGCTTGCTGTCGCGCGGCGCGGTCGAAGTCGGTCGGCTCACCGTAGAAATCCGGCCGGATGATCATGCCCGATGTGGGGTGGATATACGCTGCTGGATGGCCGGCCGCACGGGCCTGTTGCACGGCACGGGAGCTGCCGCACACCACATGCTGGGTGAGCCCGGGTTCGATCCAGAAATGCGGCGGATGGTCGGCCAGATCGGTGAGCACGGTCACGAACGGCACCCCCGGCAGGCTGGCCGCGAGGCTCTGGCCGAGGGCGCGGTTGAAGTTGGGGATGAGCGAGACCACCATGTCCGGCTCGGTGCGCAGCCAATGCTGCTGCAGCGACTTGAGCAGGGGCTGGTGTGCCAGCCGGATGAGCGCCTGCAGCAGCTTGAGCTCTTGCGCCAGGCCCAGCGTCAGGCCGTGCGCCAGGCGCTTGTTGTACAGGTCTTCCGGTGCGATGCCGGTGAGCTTGCGAAAACTGCCCTGCGGGTCGAGCACTTCGGTGAGATGAACCAGTCGCACCGTCCAGCCCAGGCCGCGCGCGGTGATGGCCTGCTGCAGCGCCAGGGCCGAGGCGCGGTGGCCGCCACCGGCGTTGAAATAGACGAGGTCGACGCAGGGCATGGGCGGTACTTGCTCGGCCTGGCAGCGACGTCGACACGCCTCAGGCGGCCAGGCCTTCGGCCTCGTCCTCGCCAGGGTTCTCCAGGCTGAAGACATCGGCGTTGTCGTCGTAGGCATAGACCTCGGCGTAACGGCCCCAGTCGATGGCGGTGTCGAGCACGCGCTCGGCCTCTTCCTCGCTGAAATGGTCTTCCAGCTCGTTGCGGAAACGCGCGCCGGGCGCGAGGTGATTGTGGCGCTCGTCGAGCACGGCGCGAATGCGCGCGGCCAAGGGCACGCGGTCGATGAGGTGGCGCGCGAACAACGCCTTGCGCTCCTGCACGTCGGCCTCGACGAAGACGCGGCCGGCCGGGGTGAGTTCGATATCCCCCTCCAGTACCTGGGCGAAGCCGAGCAGTTCCACCGCCTCGATCAGCGGGAACAGATCGTCCACCGAGAAGTGCATGTCCTCGGCCAGTTCGGGCAGGCTGATGCGGCTGTTGCCGCTGCCCTGCTCCAGCGAAGCCAGCTCTTCGAGCAGGCCGGCGATCTGGTTCATCGACACATGCGGCAGGCGGTGGCCGATGCTGATGGCGCCGCGCTGGGCCACGTTCACGCTGGCGGCGGGGCGGGCGGTCATGATGCCGTAGATGTGCTCGACCAGATCGCGGAACTCCTGCGACTCGCGATCGCGCGGCTGCGGCAACTGCACCGGTATGTCGGCGCGCACGCGCCCGGGATTGGAGCCGAGGATGAGGATGCGGTCGGCCATCAGCACCGCTTCCTCGATGTTGTGCGACACCAGCAAAATGCCGCGGGTGGGAATCTTGCGCTCGGCCCAGAGGTCGAGCAGGTCGGTGCGCAGGGTCTCGGAGGTGAGCACGTCCAGTGCCGAGAACGGCTCGTCCATCAACAGCACGTCGGGGTTGATGACCAGGGCGCGGGCGAAGCCCACGCGCTGACGCATGCCGCCCGACAGCTCGCGCGGATAGGCCGACTCGAAGCCGTCCAGACCGATGAGGTCGATGGCGGCGAGCGCGCGCTGCCGGCGCTCGGTCGGCGGCACTTTGAGCGCCTCCAGCCCCAGCTCGACGTTCTGCAGCACCGTGAGCCACGGAAATAGGGCGAAGCTCTGGAACACCATGGCCAACCCCGGGACCGGACCATCGATGGGGCGGCCGCGATGCAGCAGGGTGCCGTCGCTGGAGGGAATCAGCCCGGCCAGCATGCGCAGCAGGGTGGATTTGCCCGAGCCGGAACGCCCCAGCAGCACCAGGATTTCGCCCTCGCGCAGATGCATGTTCATGTCGTCGAGGATGAGCAGATCGGTGCCGTCGGGTGCCTTGAAGGCCTTGCGCACATGTTCGGCGCGGAAGATATCGACGCCCTCCTGCGGCTGCGGCGCGAGGCCGGACGTGGCGGCGGCGGGCTGGGAATGCAAGGTGTGCGCAACGGCGGCCATGGTCTTGTCTCCTTGCTGTGCGACTTCAGATGTGGCGTCAGGCGCGGTGACCAGCGCACTCAGTCCAGGCGCACGCGGCGCACGGACAACTCGTACAAGCGGTGCCAGAACAGGCGGTTGACCAGAATGACGTAGAGCGACATCACGCCCACGCCAAGGGCAATCTGCGCGCTGCGGCCCTGCGCCGTGGCCTGGCTGATGAAGGCGCCCAATCCGGTGGCCACCAGGGTCTTGTCGCCCCAGCTCACCACTTCGGCCACGATGCTGGCGTTCCACGCCCCGCCCGATGCCGTGATGGCACCGGTGACGAAGCCAGGAAACACCCCCGGCAGATACAGCCGCTTCCAGAGCAGCCAACCACGCAATCCGAGATTCTGCGCGGCTTCGCGCATGTCGGACGGAATGGCCGACGCCGCGCCCACGACTGAGAACAGGATGTACCACATGCTGCCCAGAATCATCAGCGGCGCCGTGAACACGTCCACATCGAGATGCCAGCGCACGATGGCCACCACCACCAGCGGGAACAGCAGATTGGCCGGGAACGCGGCGAGGAACTGCGCCAGCGGCTGCACCGCCTGCGCCCACCGCGGGCGCAGACCGATCCAGACCCCGATGGGCACCCAGATCAGGGCCGACAGGCCCACCAGCACGAACACCTTGAAGCCGGTGATGAGCCCCAGTCCGAGGACATGGAACACCAGCGGCCAGCCGAAATCGCGCGGCAGCACCTGCACCAGGCGCACCACCGCCCAGACGGCGAAGACCGCCACGGCGGCGTAGAACAGGCCGTCGCCCCAGCGCCGGCGGGCGGCGGGCGGCGGGGCCTTGGGTTCCACGCGCGGGCTCAGCCGCACCGTCAAGTCCCACAGCGCGGCGGGGATCACCGCCAGTAGGCGCAGCACTCGGGTGCGGCGCAGGTAATCGAGCACGGCTGAGCGCGGAGCCTCGCCGGAGGACGTCATTTCGAACTTGAACTTGTCGGCCCAAGCCACGATGGGGCGGAACATCAGCGTGTCGTACAGCAGGATGATGACGATCATCGCCGCGATGGCCCAGCCGATGGCTCCGAGATCCTTCGCGGCGATGGCCCGGGCGATGTAGGAGCCGATGCCGGGCACCGTGACGGTCTGGTTCGCCACGGTGATGGCCTCCGACGCCACGACGAAAAACCAGCCACCCGACATCGACATCATCGTGTTCCACAGCAGCCCGGGCATGGCAAACGGCAGCTCCAGCTTCCAGAAACGCTGCCAGGCGTTGAGGCGGTAGAGCGTGGCGGCCTCCTGCAGGTCGCGCGGCACGGTTTTCAGGGACTGGTAGAGGCTGAACGTCATGTTCCAGGCCTGCGAGGTGAACACGGCGAAGATCACCGCCAGTTGCACCCCCACCAGGCTGCCCGGGAACAGCGCCATGAAACCGGTGACGGTGATGGACAAATAGCCCAGGATGGGCACCGACTGCAGCACATCCAGAACCGGCACCAGAAGGCGCTCGGCGTAGCGGTTGTGCGCCGCCAGCCAGGCGTAACCCAGGGTGAACATGAACGACACCACCAGCGCCGCCAGCATGCGCAGCACGGTATATAGGCCATACTCGGGCAGGGCCGTAGGCGACAGCGAGATGGGGATGCCCTGCCCCAGCCGGTAGGGCACCGTCATCTGATGCCCGGCATGGCTGACGATGAAGAAGAGCGCGATCACCAGCGGCAGCGCGAGCAGGTCGCGGCGGTTGGGCACGGGCAGTGGCAGGCGGCGCAGGGCGAAGGACATGGGTGTGCGGGTGGGCACCGGGCCGCCAGGGCGCAGCCGGTCAACGTTGCAGTCTATCGGCAGGATTGTGACAAGCCCTGCGCCCCATGAGAACACGCAAGGTCGCCGCGAGTTTTCGCATTCCTCTTGTCGCGGCCATACCTGCGTCGTACGGCTCTTCAGGAGCCTGCAGCGACTGGGGGGCTGCGATGCAAAGGCGAATGTTCCGCGTTTCGCCCCGACATGAAGACGTCATGTCGGCCATGCACAATCCGTCTGGCGACACCAAGGCCTGCCCGAGCGCAAGCCTTGGTGCAACGGACGCTAGCCCCCACAACTCCCGACCTATGCACATCCGTCGTTACCTCCATGTCTCGCTCGTCGCCGCCGTGCTGGTGATCGCGCTCAAGATGCTGGCCTACAAGCTCACCGGCTCGGTGGGTTTTTTGTCGGATGCGATGGAGTCGATGGTGAATGTGGTGGCCGCAGGCTTCGCGCTGCTCATGGTCAGCATCGCCGGTCGTCCGCCGGATGCCGACCATCCCTACGGCCACTCCAAGGCGGAATATTTCTCCAGCGGCATCGAGGGCCTGCTCATCGGCGTGGCCGCGGCGCTCATCATCGTCGAGGCTGTGCAGCGGCTGCTGGCGCCGCGTCCGGTGGAGTCGGTGCCAGCCGGCGTGGCGCTCATCGCGCTGGCCAGCGCCATCAATGCCGGCGTGGCATGGTGGATGCTCAAGGGCGCGAAGCGCTTGCGCTCCATCGCGCTTGAAGCGGACGGTCGCCATCTGCTCACCGACGTGTGGACCAGCGCCGGCGTCATCGTCGGCGTGGTGCTGGTCCCCATCACCGGCTTGCTCTGGCTCGACCCGGTGATCGGCATTGCCGTGGCCTTGCACATCCTGCGCGAGGCCTACAGCCTGATGGCGCGCTCGGTGGACGGGCTGATGGACAAATCCCTGCCCGACGACGATCTGGTCACGGTGGAGCAGGTGCTGGTGTGCTACCGCAGCAAGGAAATGCGCTTTGACCATGTGCGTACCCGCCGCGCCGGTACCCGCCGCTTCGTCAGCATGCATCTGCACATGCCCGCGCAGTGGACGCTGGGCCACGCCGCGCATTGCCGGCTGACGGTGGAAAAGGCGCTGATGGATGCCATTCCCGGCATTGGTGTCACGATTGAAACCCTGCCGCAGGACGAGGAAACCCACCAGGAGGAATGCGGCCCACCCGACGCCTCCGCCCAACTGCCTGAATGACGCGTCACCGTCATGGCCAGCCGCGCCAGCGGCACACACCCGGGATGTCCCTGGCTGCAACCGCACCAAGCTGCGGCGACGAGCCGGCGGCCAAGCCCCGGAGCCGCGACGACAGACCCCCAACCGGGGCTGCGCGGAGGCGCGGGCTGCGCTAAATTCGAGCCAGGGTTGACGCACACCCGCCGCCACACAGCCCTGGCGACAGCCCCATCGCGCGCCCATCTCGAGCGCCCCACCGCTGCACCCGCCCCCTGCCCCGGAGTCCACCATGCAACTCAGCAGCCAGTCTTTCCCGGACCAGCAAGCCATTCCGACCCAGTTCGCCTTCTGCAAACCGTCCTCCGTGGGCCATGTGGCCCTGTCGGACAACCGCAACCCCCAGCTGGCCTGGAGCGAGGTTCCTGCCGGCACGCAAAGCTTCGTGCTCATCAGCCACGATCCGGACGTCCCGAGCCGCGCCGACGATGTCAACCTCGATGGCCGCACCGTGCCCGCCGACTTGCCGCGCGTGGATTTTTTCCATTGGGTGCTGGTCGACATCCCGCGGGACTGGCGCGCCATTGCCGAAGGCGCCATGAGCGCCGGCGTGACCCCGCACGGCAAGCCGCCATTGGCTGGATCCGTGCCGCGCCACGGCATCAACGATTACACCGCCTGGTTCCAGGGCGACCAGGACATGGCCGGGCTGTACTACGGCTACGACGGCCCCTGCCCGCCGTGGAACGATGCGCTGCTGCACCACTACATGTTCACGCTCCACGCGCTCGACGTTGCGCATTGCGCGGTGGACGGCGCGTTCACCGGTCAGCAGGTGCGTGCCGCCATCGCCGGCCATGTGCTGGCGCAAGCCAGCATCTGCGGCACCTACACCCTCAACCCGGCTTTGCTGCATGCGGCCTGAAGGCTGGCTGGAACCGGGGGCCGGGCCCTAAACTTCGCCCCTGCGCCCAGCAACGCCGTCAACCAGCCCACTGCCATGACCCCGAACAGCATCAGCCCGAAGAAGCCGCTCAACGTGCAATGGCAGGGACTCATCGGCATCGGCGTCGGCGTTCTGGTGCTGATCATCATCCTGGGCCTGCTGCGCTGGCGCCGCGATGGCTTGCCGGTGGACCCCGCGGAGTTGGAGATGAGCGCCTCCACGCCTTGCATGGTGCAGGCCATCGACGCCGCCACCGTGGGCGGCAAGCCCATCACTTACAGCCAACTCGACAAGCTCAAGGCCCAGTGCGGGCAATGAGCTTGTCCCGCCCCCGCCGACGCCCTTACTTTTTGCCCTTGATGCTGTCGATGTAGTCGGCGATGACGGCAACCTGGTCCTCAGGAATGGGCGCCTTGAAGGCGTTCTTCATCTTGTTGACCTCCACCAGCCAGGCGGCCTTGCCTAGATCGGGCTGGTTCATCACCATGCCGACCGAATGGCACATCAGGCAGTAGCTGTTGGCGGCCTTGGCGCCGGCCGAGTCGCCCGGAAACACGCGTGTGCTTTCGGGCAACTTGACGCTGGTGCTCTTGAGGGTGACGGCCTGGGCCGGGCTGGTCAGCAGCAGGGCCGTTGCGGCGAATGCGGCAAGCGCCAGGCCGAGTGCTGTGATGCGTTGTGTGTCGTTCATGCGGGTCTCCTCGTTCAAACAGCCATCACGGTGGTGGTTTCCACCACGTTGCGCATGAAGCCGCCCGGGTTCCAGTTCGGCGTCATGGGCTGCTGCAGGCCGTCGCTATTGGTGCAGCGGGCCATCAGCGTTTGCGCGCCCTTGTCCAGCTTCACATGCGTGGTCCATTGGCGGAAGCTGTATTTGCCGTAGTCCCTGCCGAGTTGGGTCGGCATCCAGGTCTTGCCGCCGTCGATCGACAACTCCACCATCTTCACCCCGGTGTCGCCACCGAAGGCGATGCCGCGCACCAGTTCGGGCCGTCCCGCCGGAACCTTCGCGCCAGTCGTGAGATTGGTGACGAAGGACCGCGGCACCATTTTGTTGATGGGCACGAACTTCACGTCCTTCTCGCCCGGCGTCATGTTCGCCTGCGGCCAGTTGTCGGGAATGGTGTAGGCCGGGTGCATCCAGAAATTGGTGTCCTCGTGGTCGAGCACGGTCACGTGCTGCAGCATCTTGGTCCAGTATGTGGCGTACCAGCCGGGGACGATGAGGCGGAACGGAAAGCCGTTGAGCAGCGGCAGCGACTGGCCGTTCATCTCCCAGGCGATCATCACTTCGCCGTCGCGTGCATGGTCCACGTTGAGGGATTTCTTCAGGTTCGGCGCCGTGGCAATAACCGGCCGCTCAGAGCCCTCGAACTGCACCTGGACCGCGCCGGGTTTGACACCGGCCTCGTCGAGCACGTCCTTCAACCGCACACCCACCCAGCGGGCGTTGCCCATCGCGCCGTTGCTCCACTCGCCGCCGGCCACGCGCGGCTGGAAGTAACCGCGTGAGTTGCCGGAACACTGGTTCACGGCCGCCAGTTCCACATGCTTGAACTTGCGCATGAGGTCGAACACGGTGAATTTGAGTTCCTTGTTCACATGCCCGCCGATGGTCACGGTATGGGTCTTGGGGTCCATGTGCGTCGGAATGTCGGCCCAGTGCCAGCGCACGTAGAACTCGTTGACCGGGGTGAATACACCTTTGTCGTAGACCGAGAATGGCGTTTCCAGCAACGGCGGACGGGTGCGTTGCAAAATCATCGTGCCCTTTTGCGGGAAGGCATGGGTGAGCCTTCGCTCATCGGGCCCGCCGGGCAGCGGCAGTTTGACCATGTCGGCGGCCAGGGCACTGCGTGCGAGCAGCGCCGAGCCCAGACCGAGCGCGCCAGCCTGCAGCAACTGCCGCCGCACAATGGTGTCGATGTCGGGTTTCTTGAATGTCATGATGAATGCCTCCTCCGGGGTCTCTCGGCCACTGCTGGCCTGGAATCCGCCCAACGTGGCGGATCAATCCATTTCAGGTTGTTTCATGGCCGAACACAAACTACTGTTTTCGATGAAATCAATCCAATTTTCTGGGAAGCCATGCTGTCAGCACGACGTTCCTGGGCGCACGCCGTTCAACAAGAAAATATTCGTGATTTCTTATAAACAAGCATGTATGAGGCTTCGAGGCTGATTCATGAATGCAATGATGAACAGCAATGGCCCTCGCAAGACATACAGCACCTTGTATTTCTTTATATTTAGAAAAATATGTCGATGGTCCAATAAATTTACATCGAATTACATTTTTCGCGTGCCGCCATGGTGCACCTGCTCTTCTCCATGAAGCCCTGCCAGCGCATCGCCCATCGTGGCGGCGGCTGGCTGGCCCCGGAAAACACGCTTGCCGGATTTCTGTCCGGCTTGCAGGCTGGCTTCACGGCCTTTGAATGCGACATCAAACTCAGCGCCGACGGCGTGCCCTTCCTGTTGCACGACGATCGGCTCGACCGCACCACCCTGGCCTCCGGTCGCGCCAGCTGGCAGCCCTGGGAACGGCTGGCGCAGCTTGATGCGTGCGCTGCATTCAAGCCTCGCCTAACTGACGAGCGCGGCGCTGAAGGCGACCGCCCGGGCGCGAGCGGGGTTGCGCATCGGCGCATTCCATCGCTGCAAAGCGTGGCGGCGTTGCTGTCCGGGCAGGACGTCTGGCTCAATCTGGAAATCAAGCCCGACACCGATGCCGGCGCCGCGCAGCAAGCCGACTGGGGGTTTCGCATCGCCCAGGCTGCCGCCAGGCTGTGGGCCGATGCCGCGCAGCCGCCCTGCCTGTCGTCGTTCTCCCTTGCGGCCTTGCAGGGTGCCTGGCGTGCGGCACCCCAACTGCCCCGCGCCTGGCTGTGCGAGAGCTTGCCGCCGCACTGGCGCGAGACCGCGCAGACCCTGGCACTGCAGGCCCTGCATCTGGATGCAGGGGCGTGTACGCCGGAGTTGGTGCAATCCGTGCATGCCGTGGGCCTGTCCCTGCGTCTGTACACCGTGAACCAGGCAGCCGCATTGGCGCAATGGTGCGCAGCGGGCGTCGATGGCCTGTTCACCGACGCCCTCGACCTCGGGCCGGCGCCCGCGTCAACACAGGCCCTTGACCCATGATCCGGCGCGTGCCAGCCCGTGACCAAAATCGTCGGAGCTTCGTGCCGTCCGAACCCGCGCGGGCAGGCCCGGCGCCGCATTGCGCAGACCGATGCCGCCCCCTTCCCGATGACGCAACGGCCGTCAAGCCGCACAACCGGGGGCACGTCCCGCCATGACCGAGCCATTCCGCCTGGGCATTTTGTGCGCCATGCAGGCCGAGCAGCAGATGCTGCTGCAACAACTCATCCCCATGCAGCCGCAGCGGCTGCACGGCAAGCGTGTTTATCACCGCGGTCGACTGCATGGGCACGAGGTGATGATGGTGTTGTCGGGCATCGGCAAGGTGGCGGCGGCGACCAGCGCCACCAGCCTGATCGCCGAGTTCGGCTGCAACACGCTGCTGTTCACCGGCACCGCCGGAGGTCTTGGCGAGGCGGTACGGATCGGCGACATCGTGGTCGCGCGTGACCTGCTGCAGCACGACCTCGATGCCTCGCCGCTGGTCCCGCGCTACGAGGTTCCCTTCACCAGCACCAGCCACTTCGCCGCCGATGCCGTCTGGTCGGCGCGTTTGTTGCTAGCCGCCCAGGCCGCCATCGCCTGGGATTCGCAGGGCGCCGCCGCATCGACACGCCTGAAATTTCTGGGCATCAATGCCCCGCGGGTGCATCACGGACTGTTGCTCAGCGGCGACCGCTTCGTCAGCGGAGCGGCTGAAGCGCTGCATCTGCGCGCAGCCCTGCCCGATGCCTTGGCGGTAGACATGGAAAGCGCTGCCGTGGCCCAGGTGTGCGCCGACTATGGCGTCGCCTTTGCCGCGGTGCGCAGCATCTCCGACCGCGCCGACGCCGACGCTCACCTGGATTTCGACCGCTTCACCACCGAAGTGGCGCGGCATTACAGCGCCGAGATCCTGCGCCTGGCGTTGCTGGCGGACTAGGAACTGTTCAAGTTCTGTCTGCACCCGCGTTGTCTCCTGGTGCGGATGGATGCAAGGCGGAGGGTGTGGGCAAGCGGCCTACCTTGCCCTCACCCCGACGACGCCCCGGCAGCCCGGCCTGGAGACAGCCCTTCGAGCCGGAGGCCTTGGGCGGCGCATGGCCACGACGCCGTCCGCTTGTGGCGTTCAACACACCCGGCGCGGCTGCAAGCTGAGCGTGAACGGGCCCTGGGAGTTGCGCGGCCCAGGCCACCGTTCAACGCGAATGCTTCTTCTGGTAACCGTTAGTATTCAGATGTTCATCGCTGCGTTCTGACATCACCTCATGCTCTCTCTCGTCTGGCAACTGCTGGCCACAGGCGATGCGGCCACCTGGCACATCGTCGGCGTCTCGCTGCGCGTCAGCGGCGCCAGCGTTGCGCTGGGTTTGCTGTTCGGCCTGCCGCTGGGAGCATGGCTCGCGGTGCATGCGTTTGCCGGGCGCGGTGTGCTGGTGGCGCTGCTCAACAGCCTGCTCGGCCTGCCCTCGGTGATCGTCGGTTTGCTGGTGTATCTGCTGCTGTCGCGCAGCGGGCCCCTGGGGGATCTGGGATTGCTGTTTTCGGTGCCGGCGATGATTCTGGCGCAAACCCTGCTGACCACGCCGCTGATTGCCGCCGTGACGCGACAGATCGTGGCCGAGTCCTGGCGACTGCACGGCGACACGCTGCGTTCGCTGCGCCTGCAGGCCCTGCAGCGCATGCGCTGGCTGTTGTGGGACTGCCGCCATGCGCTGATGGTCGCCGCGCTCGCCGGATTCGGCCGGGCGGTGTCGGAGGTGGGCGCGGTGATGATCGCAGGCGGCAATATCGAGGGCTACACCCGCACCATGACCACCGCCATCGCGCTGGAAACCAGCAAGGGTGACCTGCCGCTGGCACTGGCGCTGGGCACGGTCCTGATGGCGCTGGTGTTGCTGGTCAATGCCGCTGCCGCGCTGCTGCGCCAGCAAGCGGCGGCGCGGTACGGGGAGGGCGCATGAGACAGTCGCGAAACCGCCCCGAGGGCAGGCGCACTCGCCGTGCAACAGCGCGTAGCGGCAAGAGAGAGCGGCGATGAACGAGGCGTCGCTCTTCCCCATCACCCTACAGGGCGTGGGCCTGCGTCGTGGCGCGCATTGGATCTTGCATGGCCTCGACCTGCAACTCGAGCGCGGCGGCATCACCGCGCTGGTGGGACCCAACGGCGCCGGCAAGACCAGCCTGCTGCGCTTGATTCACGGACTCGACGCGCCGCGTTGTGGCGCCCTGCGCTTCGCCGGCAAGACGCCACCGCGGGACGGTCTGGCCTTTGCCGCGCAGGCCATGGTGTTTGCGCACACCCCCTTGCTGCGCGGGTCGGTGGAAGACAACTTGCGCCTGGCCCTGGTTGCCACGCCCACCGACAACCGCCGCGCTTTGTTGAATGCTGCGCTTGACCGCGCGGGTCTCAAGGATCGCGCGCGGCACAGCGCCGCAAGCCTGTCGTCCGGCCAGCGTCAACGCCTGGCACTGACGCGCGCCTGGATGGTGCAGCCTCAGTTGCTGCTGCTCGACGAGCCCTGCAGCCATCTCGATCAACAGGCGAGCGCAGCCATCCTGCACGACGTGCAAAACCTCGCGGCACAGGGCATCACCGTGTTGCTCAGTACCCATCGCCCGGAGGAGATTGCGCTGGCGCAGCGGGTGCTGCGCCTCGAACACGGCCAACTGCAAACCAGCCACGAACCGCTTCAGCCCACGCCGCGACGCGGCGGTACCGCACCCCAAGGAGATCTCTTATGTTCACCCGCCTACGCCTGCACATCGCGGGTCTGATCAGCGCCGCAGCGCTGGCTTTGTGTCCGCTGGCGGCGCAGGCCCAAATCGAGCAGCAAGCCGCAGGCGGCATCGTCGTCGCGTCCACCACATCCACCGAGCAGTCGGGCTTGTTCGGCCACATCCTGCCGCTGTTCACCAAGGACACCGGGATTGCCGTGAAGGTGGTGGCCGTGGGCACGGGGCAGGCGCTGGACATCGGCCGGCGCGGCGATACCGATGTGGTGTTCGTGCACGACCGCGCGGCGGAAGAACGCTTCATGGCCGACGGGTGGGGCGTGGACCGGCGCGATGTGATGTACAACGATTTCGTCCTCGTCGGCCCCCGCTCCGATCCGGCGGCTGTGGCCCAGTGCAAGTCCGCGGCGGACGCATTGCGGCGCATTGCGGCCAGCCAGGCACTGTTCATCTCGCGCGGCGACAAGAGCGGCACGCATGCCGCCGAGCTGCGCATCTGGAAGCAGGCGGGTGTCGATCCCGTGGCCCAGGGGCGCGGCACGTGGTATCGCGAAATCGGCGCGGGCATGGGACAGGCGCTCAACACCGCTGCGGCCCTGAGCGCCTACACCATGAGCGATCGCGGCACCTGGCTGGCGTTCAAAAACCGGGGCGATCTGACCATCGTGATGCAAGGCGACCCGGTCCTTTTCAACCCCTACGGCGTCATGCTGGTCAACCCCGCCAGACACCCGCAGGTCAAGGCCGCGCAGGGCCGCGCTTTCATCGACTGGCTCACCTCACCGATCGGCCAGCAGGCGATCGCCGGCGTCAAAATCAACGGCGAGCCGCTGTTCTTCCCCAGCGCGAAGACCGGGCTTTGAGCGTCGCGCGAGGCGCCCCACCCCGTCACGGCAGCCTCAGGCGGGTTCCGCCTCGGCCTTGCGCGCTGGACGGCCGGCCACCAGGGCGAAGGTGAACAAGCGGCATTCAATCGGCCCGTTGTAGACCACGTAGCGCCGCGCCGGCTTCAGACGCAAGGCCTTGTCGGCCTGCAGATCAGCCAGCAGCAAGGCGGCGTGCCAGCCGACGAAGCGCTGCTTGAGCAAGTCCCCCAGGCGTGGCAGGAAGTCTTCGGCCTCACGGCCCTTGGCCTCGATGCGCTCGGCGTACGGCGGGTTGGTGACGATGTGCCCGGCTTCACCCGGCGCCAACGTCACGGGCGGCACCGCGTCCATCACATCGGCCTGCTGGAGGCGGATGGCGCCCTCGACACCGGCGCGCTGCGTGTTGGCGCGGGTGAGCTGCACCATGCGCGGGTCGATGTCGGCGGCGATGATGGCCGCCGGCGGCGCGCGCCGCGCCGCATGGGCCGCCTGGCGCAGGCCGATCCAGGCGCCGCGGTCGAAGCCCTGCAGACGCTCGAAACCGAAGCTGCGGCCCAGTCCCGGGGCGATGTTGCACGCCATCTGTGCCGCCTCCACGGCCAGCGTGCCGGCGCCGCACAGCGGGTCGAACAGCGCGGCGTGCGGAGTCCAGCCCGAGAGCATCAGCAAGCCGGCGGCGAGGTTCTCTTTCAGTGGTGCCTCGCCATGTTCGGTGCGCCAGCCGCGCTTGAACAGCGCCTCGCCCGAGGTGTCGAGGTACAGCAGGGCTTCGCTCGCGGTGAGGTGCAGTTGCACCCGCACATCGGGCTGTTCGCGATCCACGCTGGGGCGCTCTTCGCCGCGAGCGCGAAAGTGGTCGCAAACACCATCTTTCGCGCGCAGGGCGGTGAAATGCAGGCTGTCGAGAAAGCCGCCGCCGCGCGCGGGGCTGTCGTGGCCGCTGCGGGCCAGAGCCGGCCACACCGGTTTTTTGCCGGATGGGCGCTCCGCCGGAATGCGTTCGGCGGTGACGTCCACCCGCAGGGTTTGCGACGGCTTGAACCAGCGCCCCCAGGGCAGCTTGAGCGCCAGCCGGTAGACGTCATCGGCCTGCGTCACCGGGGCGCGGCCCAGGCAGAGGAGCACGCGAGAGGCCAGGCGGCTGTGCAGGTTCAGGCGCATCACATCGTCGAGCGTGCCACGCGCCGGCACGCCGCTGACCACGGCGTCGCCAACTTCCAGCGTGGTGCCGCCGATCTGTCGCATCTCCGCCGCGAGCATGGCCTCGAGCCCGCGTGGGCAGGGCAAAAACAGGGCGTGAAGATCGGGCATGGCAGGCTCGCAGACAAAGTCTGCAGCTTAAGTCAACATGGGGCGGGTCTCGCGCACGCATCGCGCCGCCGCCATGACTCGTGTCGCGGCGCGCCGCTGCCCATGCGGGATCGCGACGACGAGGAGATCGGACGCAGGCGATGCCCTGTGATGCATGCAAACCTTGATAGCTTGCCGTGCAGAAACCTGCCATCATGCATACTTGACGCCAACGCCGCACCCCGTTGCTGGGTGTGCTCCGCCACGGTCTCTGTTCGGCCCCAGCAACGATTCCCCCACAACGACCTCGACTCCATGAAGCGACCCGCACGGCTCACCTCGAATCTGCTGTTTTCCTTGCTGCTGGGCCTGATCCCCGTTGCGCATGCGGCTCCAGCACCGGCTTCGCCAACGCTGATGCTGGGCATCCAGAATGGACTGGTGCAGGAAAACGCGGTCGCACTCGGCAACACCGCACAGGAATTCGCCGATGTGATCGGCGCCGCGGCGGGGCGCAAGGTGATTTGGGAAGCCAACTACTCCAAAGCCGATGCCGGCAAGCAAACAGCTGAGGGCAGCCATTTTGATTTTGTCTTCAGCAAACCACCCAACTTGAGCGCGGCCCTCCTGAGCAAGGGCTGGCAACTCGTGGCGATGGCGAAATCCCCCGTCGAGTTCGGCACGGACTTCATTGCCCAACCCTGCCCCGGAAAGCCTGATGAGGTCTTGTTGGGCGGTCCGACGCTCGCCATGTTTGGCCTGACGAATGCGCCGCCTGCCACCTGCGTGGCCGTGGCCGATGTCTGGAAGTCACCAGCCGCGTTGCTGCTCACACCCACCAAGGGCAGCTTGGTGGACAAGGTGTCCACCAAGCTTTGGCTGCAGCGCGCAGGCACACCGCCCAAAACCATTTACGTCGATTACCAAAATGCCGTCACCGGTTTCATGCAGACCACGCATGCGGCGGTGATCGGCGCGGTCACACCCCTCGTCTCGAAGAAATGGAAGGCCGAGGGCGGTATCGTTCTAGCCCATCAGTCCATGCCCTTCTGGGCGTTGCTGGCTGCTCCCGGCACGCCTGCCGCGACCGTGGACAAGGTGCGCGCCGCCATGCTCGGCAATGCGTCCGATCGACTCAACACGATGTTGCACATTCCCGGCTGGGAAGCCGGCAGCCCCAAGCCGTATGCCGAATTCATGCAGTGGCTCAACGCGAAGAATGGCTCAGCAAACGGCAAGTAGAGCGCCAGCACGACGCGGTCCCATGCGGCTTGCAGGCGTTCGTGTCACCAGGTTCGCTGCGAAACCGGCCAGCTGATCTCCACCAGCGTCCCGACGCCGGGCGTCGACATCGTCGTCGTGGCTCGGTCCTGGGCAAGGACGCTGCGTGAGCGCCAATGCACCTCGCCACCCAAGGCCTGTGCGCGTGCGCGCATGTTGCGCAGGCCCTGGCCCTGATTGATCTGGGTCGGGTCGAAGCCTGCTCCATCATCGCCAATGCACAAATGCAGATGGCCGTGCTCGCAGCTCAGGCTGATGCTGACGCGGCTGGCCACAACGTGTCGCATGCTGTTGCTCACGGCCTCGTGCACCAGAGCATGAATCTGATATTGATGGCGCGCATCGAGGTCCAGGCGGTGCACTGTGGATGCATCGAGCTGCCAATCGAACTGCAGCCCCGCGCGCTCCAGGCGCTGGCTGGTGTCGTAACGCATCTCGGCGTAGCTGTCGAGCACATCGGGCTCTTCGAGCAGGTCATCGCCCTGCAGCGCCATGACGGGGCCCAAACGACCATCGGCATCCAGCGGGGCGATACCGACGATGCGCGCATGCGCTGGCATCGACGCCGCGGGACTTGCGCGCGTTGCGCCCAGCACCTCGATGTGGCCCGCTTCGGCATCCAGGCCTGGCGGGGCCACGACCCGCAGCTGCAGGCTCAGCCAGGGTTGCCACGTGGCCACGCCGACGGCAGCGGCCAGCAGCGCGAACGCCAGCAGCAGCGCACTGGCCATCACGCGCGCAGGTGCCATGATCGACGGCATGCCTTCCCCCTTCGATCGGGACCCAACCGCAGCCTGGGCCAGGCGGTCCCGTCATGCCTTGTGACCTTGCCATCTTACCCAGACGCCGGTCGGCATGGGGATCAAGACGGCCTGCATCCCGCACGACACCACGCTGTGGTGCTGCCACGCACCGGCTTGGGGTCAGGCACGGGTGTGGAGTCCTCCGGCAAGGCCGCGTGCAGACGTCAAGCCACTTGCAGCAACGACGGCCGGGCCGCAAGCAGGCCAGCGCGGAAACACGGGCCCCGCCGGGTTTCCACCCTGAGGCAGACAGGTCCGCAAACCGATCCAGGAATCCCCTACAGCGTTGTCGGCGCTAGGCGCTCAGTGCATCCAGGAAGCAAGCCGCCACGTCGAAGCCGGTTTGCTGGGTGATCTCCACGAAACAGGTGGGGCTGGTGACGTTGATCTCGGTGAGCCGCTCGCCGATGATGTCGATCCCCACCAGCAGCAGGCCGCGTGCGGCCAGCGTCGGGCCGAGAGCTTCGGCAATGGCGCGGTCGGAGGCGGTGAGCGGCTGAGCCACGCCCTTGCCGCCGGCTGCCAGGTTGCCGCGGGTTTCGCCATGCTGGGGAATGCGCGCCAGCGCAAACGGCACCGGTGCGCCGCCGATGATGAGCACGCGCTTGTCGCCCTGGGCAATCTCGGGCAGGAAGCGCTGGGCCATGATGCTGCGGCGGCCCCAGTCGGTAAGGGTTTCCAGCACCACGCCCAGGTTCACGTCCGGACTGCCTCCGGCACCTGTGCGCAGGCGGAAAATGCCGGCGCCGCCCATGCCGTCCAGCGGCTTGACGATGATGTCGCCATGCTCGGCGGCGAAGGCGCGCAGTTGCGCCATGTCGCGGCTCACCAGCGTGGCCGGAATGAACTGCGGCCACTCCAGAATGGAGAGTTTTTCCGGGTGATCGCGCAGCGCGCGCGGCGCGTTGTAGACATGTGCGCCTTCGCGCTCGGCCTGTTCCAGCAAATGCGTGGCGTAGAAGAATTCGCTGTCGAACGGTGGATCCTTGCGCATCAGCACGGCATCGAAGGCGTGCAGCGCGCGGTCGAGCTGCTCGACTTCGATGAACCAGGGCCCGGCGGCGTCCAGAACCTGGATGTGGCGACACCGTGCGCGCACCGGTCCTGCATGCGTCGCGCCTCCTCCGGACCAACGCAGGTGGCGGGGCTCGCACGCCCAGACCGCATCGCCGCGACGCTGCGCCTCCCGCATCATCGCCAGGGTCGAATCCTTCTTGGGGTTGAAGTCCTCCAACGGGTCGGCAACGAACAGCAGGTTCATGGCAGGGGCTCGCGGGTCGAAAGCTCTGAGGACTTGTTCACGCCCACTCAGACCGTCTCGGCCTCGGGATCGGTGCGCTCCATCTCGTAACTGGCAGCCACCAGTGCCAGGCGGGCGATCACGCCATACATGTAAAAGCGATTCGGGCCGTTGGTGCCGGGCTTCGCTTCCGGATGGGTGACGTTGAACTGCTCGTCGAACGCGAGCGGGACGAAATGCATGCCGGGGGAGTTGAGGTTTTCGCTCGGACCGCGGTCGGCGTGCACGCGGTAAAAACCGCCGACGACGTAGCGATCCATCATGTAGACCACGGGTTCGCACACCGCTTCCTGCAGGCGCTCGATGCTGGGAATGCCTTCCTGGATGATGACGTCGCGCACCTCCATGCCCTCCTTCACCACGCTCATCTTGTTGCGCGTCTTGCGGTTGAGGTCTCTCACTTCGGATGCGTCGTGCACCATCATCACACCCATGCCGTAGGTGCCGGCGTCGGCCTTCACGGCAACGAAAGGTTTTTCGTGGATGCCGTATTCCTTGTACTTCTTGCGCACCTTGGCAAGCACCGTGTCGACGGCGTCGGCGAGGCAGTTCTCACCCTGGCGCTCCTGGAAATCGATGTTGCCGCACTGGGCGAAATAGGGATTGAGCATCCACGGATCCACACCGATGAGCTTGGCGAAGCGCTTGACCACATCGTCATAGCTCTTGAAGTGCGTGGACTTGCGCCGCACCGTCCAGCCCGCCTGCAGCGGAGGCAGCACATACTGCTCGTACAACCCTGCGAGGTTCGTCGGCACGCCGGATGACAGGTCGTTGTTGAGCAGGATGGTGCAGGGATCGAAGTCCTTGGTCCCCAGGCGGCGCTTGCTGCGAACCAGCGGCTCCAGCAGCAGTTCGCCGCCGCTGGGCAGGGACACGCTCTTGGGTTCGGTGATGGTCTCGTCCACCGTGCCGACATGCACCTTGAGCCCGGCTTGGTGGAAGATCTGCGTCAACTTCGCCAGGTTTTCGAGGTAGAAGGTGTTGCGCGTGTGCTTCTCGGGAATCAGCAGCAGACCCTTGGCCTCGGGGCAGATTTTCTCGATCGCCGCCATCGCCGCCTGCACCGCCAGCGGCAGCATTTCATCCGACAGATTGTTCCAGCCGCCGGGAAAGAGATTGGTGTCCACCGGCGCGAGCTTGAAGCCGCCGTTGCGCAAATCCACCGAGGCGTAGAACGGCGGCGAATGCTCCATCCACTCCAGCCGGAACCAGCGCTCGATGGCGGGCTGGGCTTCGAGAATGCGCTGCTCGAGTTCGAGCACCGGGCCACTTTCCGTGGAGATGAGATGGGGGATCATGCGAGAACGGTTCGTTGGAGTTTGGGGGCGACTGCGCGGCGAGCCGAAGGCAGGGCGTCAAGCGCGGAAACCCGCAGATTGTGACAGAGGCGCGTGATTCCTGCCCGCGCATGTCTGGCGGCGTTCCATAAAAAAGCCCGGCTTGAGGCCGGGCTGAACAGTCCGCTGGAGATGCGGCCGGAGCGAGAGGATCACCCCGGGTTGAAGTCAACTTGTCGTGGGTCAGGCAACTTGCTCTCCATGTTGACTGATGTCCAAACCTTCGCGCTCGTCTTCTTCCGACACACGCACGCCGATGGTCATGTCGATGACCTTCAGGATGATGTAGGTCACCACGGCGTCCCAGACAATGACAGAACCGATGTCCACCAACTGCTTGATGACTTGGCCCGGATTGCCTTCCAGCAATCCGGAAGTCCCGCCGATGGCCTTGACCGCGAAGACGCCGGTGAGAATCGCACCCAGTGCACCGCCGATGCCATGCACGCCGAAAGCATCCAGCGAATCGTCGTAGCCGAACATGTTCTTCATGTAGGTCGCGGTCCAGAAGCACACCACACCGACAGCGATGCCGATGATGACTGCGCCCGTCGGATCAACGAAGCCCGAGGCCGGCGTGATGGCCACCAGGCCAGCGACGGCGCCCGAGCACAAACCCAGCAGGGTCGGCTTGCCGCGCGCAGCCCATTCGGCAAACATCCAGGCCAGCGCAGCGGCTGCCGTTGCGATTTGAGTCGTGGCCATGGCCATACCGGCGCGACCACCCGCGTTCACGGCGGAGCCAGCGTTGAAGCCGAACCAGCCCACCCACAGCAGCGCAGCACCGATCATGGTGAAGGCCAGATTGTGTGCAGGCATCGGCTCCTTGCCGTAGCCCACACGCTTGCCCAGGAACAGCGCGGTGACGATGCCCGCAACACCGGCGTTGAGGTGGACCACCGTGCCGCCAGCGAAGTCAAGGGCGCCGAGCTTGGCCAGCCAGCCATTGGCGGACCAGACCCAGTGAGCAATCGGGCAATAGACAAAAATCAGCCACAGGCTCATGAACCAGATCAGCGCGGAGAACTTCATGCGTTCTGCGAACGAGCCGGCAATGAGGGCTGGGGTGATGATCGCGAAGGTCATCTGGAACGTCATGTAGACCGATTCTGGAATCGTCCCCGAAAGATCCGAAACCGTCGTTTTCCCCATGCCGTGCAAGAGGAACCGCGATAGGTCACCAATGTAGGGGCCGCCGTCCGTGAATGCCAGTGAGTAGCCGATGACATACCAGAGCACGGTGACCAGGCAGGTGACGACGAAGCTCTGCGCCAGGGTGTCGAGCAAATTCTTTTTGCGCACCATGCCGGCATAAAACAGGCCCAGCCCAGGGATGGTCATCATCAACACGAGTGCCGTGGAGGTGAGCATCCAAGCCGTATCGCCAGGGTTGATGCTGGCATTCGGATCCGAGCTGATGGCTTCCTTTGCAGGCGGCGCCGCAGCAGGGGCTGCTGGCGCTGCTGCGGGTGCTGCCGCCGCGGGCGCTGCCGCGGCAGGGCTGCTGGCGGTCTGAGCCCAGGCGCTGCCAGGGCCGGCCAGGGCCGCCATGCTCAGCGCAATCGTGACGAGAAACTTTTTCATGTTGGGGACCTTTCTTGAGGGCGGGTGTCAGAGCGCGTCGCCACCGGTCTCGCCGGTGCGGATGCGAACGACCTGTTCGAGAGCCGAGACGAAAATCTTGCCGTCGCCAATCTTGCCGGTACGGGCCGAGGTTTCGATGGCTTCGATGGTGCGTTCGACCAGGGTTTCGGGCACGGCGGCCTCGATTTTCACTTTCGGCAGAAAATCGACGACATACTCCGCGCCGCGATACAGCTCGGTGTGGCCCTTCTGCCGGCCGAAGCCCTTGACTTCGGTGACGGTGATGCCTGTCACGCCGATGCCGGACAAGGCTTCACGCACCTCGTCGAGCTTGAACGGCTTGATGATGGCCATGATCATTTTCATGGGTTGCTCCTTCCTGATGGGGGTGGGGTGGATGCTTAGAACGAATAGATGCCTTGCAACTCGAGTGACGTTTGGTTGTTGGTGGAGGCACCGTTCTTGGTGAAAATCGCGACGTCCGACTTGTCCTGGCGCGCTTCGACCGAGAGCTTGAGGTTCTTGACCGGCGCGTAATTCACGGCCAGGGTCAATTCCTTCAGCTTGTTGGACGTTCCGTTGATGCCCGAGACGATGCCGTCCTTGTCGTCGATGTATTCGCCACGCGCTGACAACATCCACTGGTCCGTCAGGCTGTAGTTCGCATACAGGGCGAGGCCATTCGCCTTGCCCTTGCCGGTGCCGACTCCCAGGTAATCGTCCTTGGACAGGATGTCGACATTGGCGACGAAGTTTAGGGCGTCGGTTGCATTGAGGGTGCCGACCAAATCGAGCAATTGCAGCGTGCCGTTCGGGCTGCCGCCATACAGGGGCGACTGACCCGAGTAGAACGCGCCAGAATACGAAAACATCTTGTTTGGCGAACCCGATGCGCCAAGCTCGATCGTCTTGGCGGTGCCGGCGGGCGAACTGGTGAAGTTCCAGCCGTTATTCACGCCAGCGGTCAGGGTCAGCGCGCCCGAAACGGCATAAGCCGCTCGCACCCCGGTGTGGGTTCCGGGCTCCATGTCCCAGAACAGCAGCGAGCGGGAAATCTCGTTGTCGGCCGCGGGGTTGACGACTTCAGCCCCGGCCAGGGTGGAAAACTTGCCGGCCATCACCGTGAGCGGTCCGGTGGCATATTGCACGAAAGCGTTGTTGAGGTCGAACTGGCCGCCAGAGCCGCAATTAACACTCCCGTTTTGGTAGCACTCGCCATTGCGCAGGATTTTGGCATCCGATCCCGCGATCGCCGTCACCTGCGCGCCAGCACCGGACGTCGGCAGATAGGCCAGTGTCACTGCGGCCTGGTTGAGCTTGAAGCCGTTCTGGCTGGTGTCGAAGGCGCGCAGCAGGGGCGTCGTATCGAAGTGGGTGTAGGTGGACGCCACATACCCCGTGATGCTCAGACCGGGCGTGGCCGCGAGCACCGCGCCCAGGCTGGGTGCTGCGGGAGCCGCCGGAGCGGTCTGGGCGGAGGCGAAACCGGTGTAAGCGTAAGCAGCAGCGATGCAGACAGCGAGGACTCTTGTTTTCATCAGGGTTCTCCAGAAACGTTGGCAAGCAATCGAGTAGGGGACAGTGAGAAGCTGGACAGTGGCAAGCCCGGACATGGCTTTGCAGCTTTCGTGCCAGGCCCGCCTGGATACACCCAGGCCTTTCCGCGCCCGTTGTTTCCGTGGCGAAAGCCCTGTTTTTGTGCGCAATGCTCTTGTGAGGTGCGTTTTCCGGTGCGTCGCCGATGCCTGGCGCACGCATACCGGGCTTTGTGCCGTTGTTGTGCATGGGCAAGTCCCTTGGGGCCAGCGGACTTGGAGTCCAATACTCCCTGCCCAACCTGCTGCGGTGTCCTGCCTGGAGGTCGGGCGTGTCCCCCGACATGTCGGCGCTTGGAGGCCGCGAGGCACCGCCGATCCCTGCTTGCGACAAGTCCGATGCGTCGGACTTGCCAACGCGGCCACGATTACCGCCACAATGGCGGCTGGCTCCCAGGTTCCATGCCTCACGACCCCCTCTCCTCATACCCTCCGCACCATGACCACATCGACCCCCGACTCGCCCAAGGCCTTCTTCCGCCGCGCCGCCGAGGCGCTGGACAAATCACCGTTGAAGGACATGCAGCGCAATGCGCGCGCGCTGGCACAGTCCGCTGCGGGACGCCTGGATCTGGTGACGCGCGACGAGTTCGACGCGCTGCAAGCCATGCTGGCCGCCTCCAGCCAACGCATTGCGCAACTGGAGGCGCAGGTGGCCGCGCTGGAAGGCACACAACCAGGCGCCAGTGGACTCGCGCCGAGCCCCCATGAGAAAACTTCCGGCGGGCCGGCGCTTTCTGCTGAAGCACCGCTGACCGCCCCGCGCGACAAACCAGCGGCGCCCTGACACATGTCTCTGGCCCAGGTTGCCAGCCGCGCCCTGCTTGGACTGGAGGCGCCGCCGGTGCAGGTGGAGGTGCACCTGGCCAACGGCTTGCCGAGCTTTTCGATCGTGGGCCTGCCCGAGGCGGAGGTGCGTGAAGCCCGCGACCGGGTGCGCAGCGCCCTGCTCAACAGCGGTTTTGCCTTCCCGGCATCGCGGCGCATCGTTGTCAATCTGGCGCCGGCCGATCTACCCAAGGAGTCGGGCCGCTTCGATCTGCCCATCGCCCTCGGACTGCTGGCCGCCGAGGGGACGATCCCACCGCATGCCCTGGCCGGCCATGAGTTCGCCGGCGAGTTGTCGCTGTCGGGCGCGCTGCGTCCGGTGCGCGGTGCGCTGGCCATGGCCTTCGCCATCGCGCGACAGAACACGGGCGGCAACGGTGCGTTGTGCTTCGTGTTGCCGGCGCAGAGCGCCGCCGAAGCCGCGCTGGTCGCGCCCGACAGCGTCCTCGGCGCGGGCCATTTGAGCGAAGTGGTGGCTTACTTGTGCAAGCAGTGCGAGGCTGCCGACCTGCGCCCTGCCCCACAGCCTCCCGCCCCGCCCGCGGACGTGGCCGACATGGCCGAAGTGCGCGGCCACAGCGCCGCCAAGCGTGCCCTCGAAATCGCCGCCGCCGGCAAGCACCACGCGCTGATGGTGGGGCCGCCCGGCAGCGGCAAGTCCATGCTGGCGCAGCGCTTTGCCGGCCTGCTGCCGCCGATGCAGCCCGACGAGGCGCTGGAAAGCGCGGCGGTACTGAGCCTGGTGGGCCGCTTCGATGTGGCGCGCTGGGGACAGCGGCCCTTCCGCAGCCCGCATCACACCGCCTCCGCGGTCGCGCTGGTGGGCGGCGGTGGCGGCTCCGTGCTGCGACCCGGCGAGATTTCACTCGCGCACCAGGGAACCTTGTTTCTCGACGAACTGCCGGAATTCGACCGCAACGTACTGGAAAGCCTGCGCGAACCGCTGGAAAGCGGGCGCATCCACATTTCGCGTGCGGCGCGACAGGCGGAATTCCCTGCATGCTTCCAGTTCATCGGCGCCATGAACCCCTGCCCTTGCGGCTACCTCGGCCACGCCACGCGCACTTGTCGCTGCACGCCCGAGCAGGTGGCGCGTTACCAGGGCCGCATCTCCGGGCCGCTGCTCGACCGCATGGATATCCAGGTGGAGGTGGGCGCGCTGGAGCCTGACGAACTGCTGCGCCTGCCCCAAGGCGAATCCAGCCAGGCCATCGCCGCGCGGGTCGCCGCTGCGGCCGAGCGGCAGATTCAGCGCCAGGGCTGCATGAACACGGCGTTGACGGGTGCGGCGCTGGATGTCCACTGCGTGCTCGACGCGCACGCCTCCAACTGGCTGGCGGGCGCCCTCAAGCGCCTGGGCTGGTCGGCGCGCGCCGCGCATCGCGTGCTGAAAGTATCGCGCACCATCGCCGATCTGGCGGCCCAGGAGTCCATCGCCTTGGCGCATTTGGCAGAGGCCATCCAGTTTCGCCGGGTGATGGCGGGTCACTGACAAACACCAGGTGCAGCAGGTTGCCGCGCCCATGATGCGGTCGCGCCGCCCAGGCTTGCAAGACTCGGCGGCCTTGGCGTGCAGACGGCTCAGGCCGGACGCAATGGGTCAAAGCCCGAGCCGGAGGCCCCTCAGGGCAGGGGACTGAGCCCGCCATTCGCCCCGAACTGCACGCGCTGGCCCATGGGCGGAGCCGCTCCAAGGGTGGTGCTGCGCATCCGTCCGTCGTCCATACGCACATCCACGCGGTAGACGGTCTGGGCATTGACGCGTTTTTGCACCTCGTTGCCGGCATAGCCGCCACCCAGCGCGCCGATGACCGTCGCCGCGGTGCGACCGTTGCCGCCGCCGACCTGATTGCCGAGCAAGCCGCCAACCACGCCTCCAACCACGGCACCAATGCCGTTGGCTTGGCCCGGTTCCTGCACCGGCGTGACGGCAACCACGGTGCCGCAACTGGCGCAGACCGGCGCCTGTGGCGCGGGAGTCTGCGCCGACTGCGGGGCGAAGGTCTGCGGTGCGGCGTTGCGATCATGATCGGCCACGGGTTGGGTTTGCCGCTGCGGCGTGGCCACGCGGTTCGGTCGCTGCGACTGCATATTGGGTGGCTGCAGCGGCGCGAACTGCGATGCCCCGGTGGCAGCCGGGATGGCGTTGGTCACGGCCACCGCCGATTGCGCGCCGGTACCGCCAGCCTGCGCCGGGGTGGCTCCTGCCGGCAGCGACGCCGTGGCCATGGGCGCCAGTGGCTGGGAAGTCGGCGAGGCAGGGCCGGCGCTCAGCTTGTAGAGCACAGCGGCCAGCAGCACGACGATCAGGGTCCCGAGAACGCCGGCGGCGATCCAGACGGATTTGGATGCGGAATTGCCAGTTGGTGGCTGTGGAGGAATTGGAGTTTGCATGATGCGTCCAGGAGTCACGAACAGGGTGCAGGATAGCCCCGCGGCCATCGGCGCTGGAAAGCCGGCGCTTCGAGAGGAGACAGCCATCTTCCATGCCGAGATGCAGCGGGACGCTTTTGAGCCCCAACCCGGACCCACGCGGGGCGACCGGGAGGCGGCACCGTTCTAACGACATGGCGTGAGCAAAGTTGACACCTGCCTCCCGGCAGGCATGTCACGCCACGCGGCGGCTCCTTCAACCCTCAGGCCACCAGCAAGGCAGTCGGCTGGTCCAGCAGCGCTTGGGAGGCAGCGGTGTAGGGCAGGTTCAGGGCCTGGGCCACGGCGGCGTAAGTGATGCGACCGGCATGCACGTTGAGGCCGGCGCACAAATGCGGGTCTTCGGTACAGGCCTGCTTCCAGCCCTTGTCGGCCAGCGCAAGGGTGTATGGCAGGGTGGCGTTGTTCAGGGCGTAGGTGGAGGTGCGCGCGACGGCCCCAGGCATGTTGGCGACGCAGTAGTGCACCACGCCGTCGACCACATAGGTCGGATCTTCATGCGTGGTGGCGCGCGAGGTCTCGAAACATCCACCCTGGTCGATGGCGACGTCCACCACCACGCTGCCCGGACGCATGCGCCCGAGCTGTGCGCGTTTCACCAACTTGGGGGCCGCGGCACCGGGAACCAGCACGGCGCCCACCACCAGGTCGGCCTGGGTGACGGCGGCGTCGAGCGCGTGCAGCGTCGAGTACTGGGTGGTGACACGACCGTCGAACAGTTCGTCCAGCTGGCGCAGGCGGGGAAGCGATTTGTCGAGGATGGTGACGCGCGCGCCCAGGCCCACGGCCATGCGCGCGGCATGCGTGCCCACGGTGCCGCCGCCGATGACGACCACATCGCCAGCCGGCACACCCGGCACACCGCCGAGCAGCACGCCGCGGCCGCCACTGGCCTTTTGCAAGGCCACGGCGCCGACCTGCACGGCCATGCGCCCAGCCACTTCACTCATCGGCGCGAGCAGTGGCAGGCCGCCCTGGGCATCGGTCACGGTTTCGTAGGCGATGGCGGTGCAGCCACTGGCCATCAACAGTTTTGCCTGCTCGGGATCGGGTGCCAGGTGCAGGTAGGTGAACAGCAGTTGGCCGGGGCGCAGCATGCGGCACTCGGCTGCCTGGGGCTCCTTCACCTTGACGATCATGTCCGCTTGCGCAAAGACGCTGGCGGCATCGGGCGCGATGGCCGCGCCAGCGTCCTGGTAATCGGCATCGCTGGTCCCGATGCCGGCCCCGGCCCCGGCCTGCACCAGCACGCGGTGGCCGTGGTGGGTGAGTTCACGCACCGCGCCCGGCGTGAGGCCGACGCGGTATTCATGCACTTTGATTTCCTTTGGTACGCCGATCAACATGCTGTTTTCCCCTTGGTTGTGCGTGGTTCCTTGCCACTTGCAAAGATGGGGAAAGTATCGGTCCTGGGAGACGAAATCCGATTGCAAGATCGATGCCAGAAATCCCTGATGAACACAATTTTCTATGGATTTTCAGGGCTCATGCAGCGCAGAATTGCACGCATTCTTCCAATGTCGCCGCCATGACCGAACTTGACCGTTACGACCGCTCGATTCTCACCCTGTTGCAGGCCGATGGCCGCATGCCCAACGCGCAACTGGCGGACCATGTGGGGCTGTCGGCTTCAGCCTGCTTGCGCCGGGTGCAGCGTCTGGAGCACACGGGGGTGATCGCGCGCTATGTGGCGCTGCTGGATGCACGCGCCATCGACCGCGCCACCACCGTGTTCATCGAGGTGACGCTGGACAGCCAGCGCGAGGAAGTGCTCGCGGCTTTCGAGAAAGCCGCTGCAGCCAGCCGCGACATTCTCGAATGCCAGTTGATGGCAGGCGATTTCGACTACCTGTTGCGCGCTGCAGTGGAAAGCCCGCAGGACTATGAACGCCTGCACAAGCAAGAGCTGTCGCGCCTGCCGCATGTGGTGCGCATCAAGAGCAGTTTCGCGCTGCGCACCGTGGTCAAGCGCACCGATTACCCGGTGTGAGAGCACGGCAGCGTGATCACCGGCTGGGCCCGCGGCATGTGCCGCAAATCGGGCGCCCGGCACGAGCGCGGGGGCGCATCCGAAATGAGCCGCCTCAATGCGACAGCCGACGCAGGATATGTACGTAATAGTTGTTTTGCGCTTCGCCGTGCTCCAGCCCGGCACGGCTCTGCTCCACCACGAAGAGCTCTTCGGCCATGCCGCGCTGCCTGACCTGGCGGCTTAAGCGATAGGTTCCGTGCGTGGGCAACAGCTCGGTGGCCACGAGGGCAATATAACCCTGGCCGTCGTCGTCCACGACGATGGCGTCGAAACCCTGAGACGCAGCAACCGCCTGAATCGTGACCGGCTCGAGTCGGCACATGCCGAGGTGGTCGATGTAAATCTGCGCGATTTGCGCGATGTGCTCACATGTGAAGCGCTGCCCGGCGAGAAAGTCTGCCTGCGCCCTGGCGGCGCGCACTGTGTTCGAGGGGAGTTTGGTCCCCTCCTCCGGGGGGTCGTTCAGCGCCACGGCCTTGTGTTGCGCCGAGAGATTCTTGGAGGCATTGGTATGGGCCATGATCTTCATCCTTCGCTGCAATGGTGGGTGCCAAAGACCGGCCCCCCGGGGCCGATCGCATGGTTTGCACTGTAGGAATGAAGCCCGGAAAAGACTGTGAACGATTTCACGGAATGGCCGGAAACATCACGGCCCGGCAGACCGTCCGTTGCGCGCCAGCGCACGGGTCACTAACCGTCGACCGATACGCTCTGTGCCCTTGTTCCGGCAGCGACGCTCACCAACTGACTTCGCGCTCGGGGGTGGAGCTGATTTTGTGGATCGCCAGATCGGCCCCCTGGAACTCGGCTTCGGCGTCGAGCCGAATGCCGATCGTCACCTTGAGCAGGCCGTAGACCGCCAGCCCGCAGAGCAGTGCCCAGGCTACGCCAGCCAGCGTGCCCACCACCTGGCTCCAGAAGCTCACGCCGCCCATGCCGCCGAAGGCCGTCTGGCCGAAGATGCCGGCGGCGATGCCGCCCCAGGCGCCACACAAGCCGTGCAGCGGCCAGACGCCGAGCACATCGTCCATCCGCAAGCGGTTTTGCGTCAAGGTGAACATCCACACGAACAGCCCGCCAGCCACGGCCCCGGTGACCAGGGCGCCGAGGGGGTGCATGATGTCCGAGCCCGCGCACACCGCCACCAGCCCGGCGAGCGGGCCGTTGTGGACGAAACCCGGGTCGTTGCGCCCGGCCACCAAGGCTGCCAGCGTGCCGCCCACCAGGGCCATGAGGGAGTTGATGGCCACCAGGCCGGAAATCTTGCTGATGTTCTGCGCGCTCATGACGTTGAAGCCGAACCAGCCCACGATCAAAATCCACGAACCGAGTGCCAGAAACGGAATGCTGGATGGAGGATGGGGATTGACCCGGCCGTCCTTGTAGCGCCCACGTCTTGCACCCAGCAACAGAACGGCAGGCAACGCGATCCAGCCGCCCATGGCGTGCACCACCACGGAACCCGCGAAGTCGTGGAACGGAGCGCCAAAAACCTGTTCGAACCAGGCCTGCACGCCAAAACGATTGCCCCACATCGCGCCTTCGAACAGTGGGTAGGCCACACCGACGATGGCCGCTGTGGCCATGAGTTGCGGATAGAACCTGGCACGTTCGGCAATGCCGCCTGAGACGATCGCCGGAACCGCGGCGGCAAAAGTCAGCAGAAAGAAAAAGCGGACGAGCTGGAAGCCCTCGTCCTGATTGAGTTGGGCTGCCGGCACCCAAAAATGCACCCCGTAGGCGATGCCGTAGCCGACGAAAAAATAGGTCAGCGTGGCGACCGCAAAATCGACCAGGATTTTCACCAGGGCATTGACCTGGTTTTTCTTGCGCACCGTGCCCAGTTCCAGGAATGCGAACCCGGCGTGCATGAACAGCACCAGGATGGCGCCGAGAAGAAGAAAGAGGACATCACTGCTTTGTTGCAAGGCTTGCATGGGGGCTTCCTCAGGGTCGGTTTTGCGCGCAGCGGGCAGACATCCCGCAATTGGTGCAAAAAATCCTCAAAGCATGCAAGATCTGTTCCATTTCAGTGCATGCGCCCCTTGTTGGCGTTCGTGTTGTGCACGATCGAACACTGCAGGGAAAAACCTGCCGCAAATCGACAAAACGCTCAACATCGGTGCGTGTATCGCCCCGTCAATGCATGGATTTGGGGCAAGTCAAGCTTGAATGCACATTGATGGTGCCATTGTGTTCAACGACACCGGGGCGCTTGAACCCCGTGTGCGGTGCTCGACGCACCGGCGAAATGAGCCGGACCTCAGCCCTGCAGGTCGCGGTTTGTGCGCGAGGCGCGCAAGCTGTGGCGCAGGGCGAGCAGGACGCCGCCCACCAAGGCCATGGCAGCAACTCCAAAGAGATAGGCGAATAGGGGATAAATCGACATGGCTGATTCCGGATGGCTCCGGTTTCCTCTTCAGAAACATGGATTCACACGCTGCAAACCTTCAACGTGCGTGCACGGCACTTCATCAGGGCAGTGCGTCCGTTTGCACTGCCCCTCATTCTAGGTCTCCAACCGGGTGGCCAAGTTCCGCCTAGGATGCAAGTCTTTGCATCCATGTCGGCACACCCCTCGCGCAAAACCGCCGTCTTCGCCCTGCTGGCGCTCACCCTGATCTGGAGCAGCAACTGGATCGTGATGAAACTGGCGATGCTGGACAGCGGCCCGTTCTATTTCTCCGCCTTGCGCTATGCCGGTGGCACCGCAGTGCTGTTCCTGCTGCTGCGGCTGCGGGGCGAGCGTCTGGCGCCGCCGCCGTTCGGCCCCACCCTGCTCATCGGCCTGACGCAGACCACCGGCTTCACCGCGCTGGCGCAATGGGCGCTGGTGCATGGTGGCGCCGGCAAAACGGCGCTGCTGGCCTACACCATGCCGTTCTGGACCGTGCTGCTGGCCTGGGCCTGGCTGCACGAGCGCCTGCGCCCGCCGCAAGTGGCCAGCCTGGTGCTGGCGGCCATCGGACTGCTGCTCATCCTGCAGCCGTGGAACGTACAAGTCGACCTGACGAGCGCCTGGATGGCGGTCGGCGGCGGCATGAGCTGGGCGGTCTCGACCGTGGCGGCGAAACGCCTGTTCGCACACCAGGGCAAAGCGCTGTCGCCGCTGCGCCTGACGGCCTGGCAAATGTTGCTCGGCACCGCTTGTCTGGTGCTGCTGGCCGGCTTCATCCCCGAACGCGCCGTGACCTGGACGCCCGGTTTCCTCGCTGCCCTGGCCTTCAACGTGGTGCTGGCCTCGGGCCTGGCGTGGACCTTGTGGCTGCTGGTGGTCCAACGCTTGCCGGCCGGCGTGGCCGGCCTGTCGAGCCTTGCCATTCCGGTGACGGGCGTCCTGCTGGCCTGGGCGCTGCTGGGTGAGAGGCCCAATGCCGACGAGGGCTTGGGCATCGTCCTCATCGCCCTGGCCTTGCTGCTGTTGCTGGGCACGTCGGCCGCAGTTCCGGCGCCAGCCGCGTCGCCGCCGAACGGCGACACCGCAAGGCGGCCTTGAACGGGCTCAGGCCCGCATCAGGGTGGATTTGCCGAACAGGCTCTCGATCAAATCCACGGCAAGCTCGGCGGTGCGGTTGCGCACGTCGAATGCGGGGTTGAGCTCCATCACGTCGAGCGAGGCCAGGCGGCCGGAGTCGGCGATCATTTCCATGCATAGCTGGGCCTCGCGGTAACTTGGCCCGCCGCGCACCGTGGTGCCGACGCCGGGTGCGATGCCGGGGTCGAGAAAGTCGACATCGAAGCTGACATGCAGATGGGTGTCGGCGTCCAGGCCGGCTAGCGCTTGATCCATGGTTTCGCGCATGCCGTGCTCGTCGATGAAGCGCATGTCGAACACCTCCAGGCCGACGCTGTGCACCAGGCGCTTTTCGCCCGCGTCCACGCTGCGGATGCCGATCTGGCGGATGCTGTCGGGCGCCATCGCAGGCACCTGGCCCGACAACTCGAGCAGTTCGCGCGGCCCATGGCCGCAAAGGCAGGCCACTGGCATGCCGTGGATGTTGCCGCTGGGGGTGATGGTGCTGGTGTTGAAGTCGGCGTGCGCGTCCAGCCACAGGACGCGCACGCCGCGCCCCTGTTCGCGGCAATAGGCCGCCACGGCGCTGATGGAGCCGATGGCCAACGAATGATCGCCCCCGAGCAACACCGGCAGATCGCCCGCGCTCAGCGCCGCGCGCAATGCGGCGTAGACCGTGCGGTTCCAGACCACCGTCTCGGGCAGGTGGCGCCAGCCATTCACCGGCGGCAGCCAGGGGTTGGCGGGGCCACTCAGGTTGCCGTGGTCGTGCACACGCAGGCCCAGCCCCTCCAGGGCTTCGCGCACGCCCGCGACGCGCATGGCCTCGGGGCCCATGGACGCGCCGCGCGCGCCGGCGCCGATGTCGGTGGGCGCGCCGATCAGGCAAATGGCTCGGTACATGGCGTGACCCCCGGGTTCAGTGGCTGTCGCTCTCGGCAGTTGCGCCGTTGTCCAGCCCCAACTCGCGCTGCAGGATGGCCCAGGCCTCGTCGGCAGTTTCGACAAAATGGAACAGTTCCAGGTCCTTGGCCGCAATCATGCCGGTTTGCACCAGGTGATCGAAATTGATGAGCGACGTCCAGAAAGCACGGTCGAATAGCAAGATCGGACGCTTGCGCACCTTGCCGGTCTGTGTCAGCGTCAGCACCTCGAACAATTCATCGAGTGTGCCGAAACCCCCGGGGAAACACGCCAGCGCCACCGAGCGCATGAGGAAGTGCATCTTGCGCAGCGCGAAGTAATGGAACTGAAAGCACAGCTCGGGCGTGATGTAGGGGTTGGGCTGCTCTTCGTGCGGTAGCACGATGTTCAGGCCGATACTCTGGCCGCCGGCCTCGTCCGCACCGCGGTTGCCTGCTTCCATCACCCCCGGGCCACCGCCCGTGACGACGACGATGGGCTGCTCCATGCTGCGGGAGGCCTGCGTCACGAGTGCGGCGAAACGCCGTGCCTCGTCGTAGTGGCGTGACATCTCCAGCGCCTGCCGGGCGCGCTCCAAGGCCGGCGCATCGCCTGCGGCCTCGGCTTGCTGCAGGCGCTCGCGGGCAAGCTCGGGCGCGAGGATGCGGGCACTGCCGAAGATCACGATGGTGGCTTCGATGCCATGCTCGCGCTGCACCATTTCGGGTTTGAGCAGTTCGAGTTGCATGCGCACCGGGCGCAGGTCGTCCTGCAGCAAAAAAGCGGTGTCGGTGAAAGCCAGACGGTAGCTGCTTTCCGGTCCGGCATAGCGCGATGGCGACTTGAATTTGGCAGCCTCTTCCACAGCCGAAGGGAAGTTGCGGGCGGCCAGATGCTTGCGATGTTTGTTCATGCTGCGAGCTTAGCGCGATGCACAACGCCCGTTGCGCCTTGGGTGCACGAGCCCGACATGGACGCCTGCCTGCACGACGGACGCAGGTGAGCAGTGCGCCACCCTGTCGGACCTGCTCAGCTTTTGGGTTTGCGCGGCTTGCGCCGCTGTCCGGCCATGATGGGGTCGTACCAGGCGCGCGGCAGCACATGCAGCAGTTTGCTCACCACCGCCATCGGCCAGGGAATGGTGGCATAGGCTCGGCCGGCCTCGATGGCGCGCAGCGCGCGACGCGCAAAGGCGTCCGGCTGCAGGAGAAAAGGCATGGGAAAGGGATTTCCCGCCGTGAGTGGCGTGGCGACGTAGCCGGGACTGATGGTGACCACGCGCACGCCCGAGTCGCGCAATTCCACGCGCAGGCTCTCCAGCGCATGAATGAGTGCCGCCTTGCTCGCGCAGTAAGCCGCGTGCCCCGGCAGACCGCGCACCCCCACCACGCTGGCAACGCCCACCAGAGTGCCGTTGCCGCGCGCGCGCATGGGCGCAATGAACGGCGCCAGAGTGGCCAAGGCCGCCAGCCAGTTGCTGTCCATCACCTGACGCGCCACAGCCAAGTCCTCCGCGCGCGCCAGGTCCACGCCATGGCTGATGCCGGCGTTGGCGATGACCACCTGCGGGCAGCCCCAGCCTTGCACCAGGGCGCCGGCATGCTCGCGCCAGGCTTCGGTTTGCAACAGATCGAGCGTGATGAGGCGTATGCGCATCGGGTCCACGGTTTGCAGGCCCTGCGCCTGGGCACAGGCTTTGGCGGTTGCGCCCAATGCATCGGCCCTGCGGCCCACCAGAACCAGCCTCCAGCCCTGCCCGGCATAGGCTTGCGCAAGCGCCGCGCCTATCCCGCTGGATGCGCCGGTGATGAGGGCCGTGGGTGGATGCGCGGCGTCGGTTCGGTTGTGGTTGTTCATGGACGAGATCTGGTTGAAACCATCGTAAGCCCGCGCAGACGTTTGTCGTGTTGGCGCCATGCGGTCCCGGTGCCATGCCTTGCACACGGCGGCAATCAGCCTCCCGCGCCCACCAGCTTGCCATTCACCTTGCCCTGCATGGCGAACGTGCCGTCCAGCCCGTTCATCTCCAGGCTGCCGCCGGAGAACACCGTGCCGCCCCGCTGCACCGTGGTTGGACGGCTCGACGAGAGTCGCTGGGCATTGGGAAAAATGTTGAGAAAGTCGCTGCGCACGATGAGTGGTGGCGCTCCAGGCACGGTGCGATGCACCACCGCGTCGCCGAGCAATTGCACGTTGCTGGCGTCGGCGTTGCTGATGCCGTTCTGCGCATGCGCGGTGGTCATCACACCCTGCGGGCTCAGGGCGCGCAACACTGGACGGGTGATGTGCACGGTGTCATTGCCGGGGATGTGCTGCATCGCCGTGCCGCTGAGCTGGGCGGTGAGCTGCCCCTGGGCGTTGAACGAACTGGTGTGAAAGTCGTGCAGGAAATAATCGGGCTTTTGTGGTGGCTCTGGCACGCCGCCCGGGCCGCGTCCGGCATGCATGGCTTCACGCGCCACCCACCAGCTGAACGCCGCCAGCAGCACCATCAACAGCGGCGGCAAGAAGGTGGACATGCGGCGCCACAGGCGCATCCAGCGTGACATGTGTCAACTCCCCCGGAGTGGCGAGGTCGACAAGGGCGTTGGCTGGATCTGGCTCTCCTCCTCGCCGGCGATGGCCTGCTCGAGCAGGCGGCGATACGCACCTTGCGCCACCAGCAGGAGATCGCAGACTTCGCGCACGGCGCCGAAACCGGCCGCAGCCGTCGTGCGGTAATGCACCCGCGCCAGCACTTCGGGATGGGCCACGGGCGGGCAGGCCGCGAATTGTGCGCGCGCCAGCAATGGCAGGTCGGGCCAGTCGTCCCCCATCACGGCGGCCTGCTCCCAGCGCAGACCCAACTCGCGCAGAAGGTCCTCGGCCCCGGGAAGCTTGCGCGACTTGCCGAGCACGGCATGGGCCTCCAGACCCAGCTCGCGCAGACGCTCGCGCAGCGGTGGGCTGTCGCGGCCCGACACCACCACCGGCCGCACGCCGCTTGCGGCCAGCAGCCTGAGGCCATGGCCGTCGAGCGTGGAGAAGCGCTTGATGACTTCGCCGCCCTCGCCCACCAGCAGATCGCCGGGGGTGAGCACGCCGTCGACGTCGAGCAGCAGGGCGCGCACGGCTTGTGCCCGCAGCAGGATTTCAGCGTCGAAGTTCAAACGCGGGCGGGTATCGCAGGTCACGGGGATGGGCGTCATGGCTGGCTCGGCACTCAGACCACCTTGGCTGCGAACAGATCGTGCATGTTCAGTGCGCCGATGGGCTGGTTGTGCAGGTCCACCACCAGCATCTGGTTGACGCGGTGCTGCTCCATCATCTGCACCGCCTCGACGGCCAGCGCGCCCGCGCCGATGGTGCGCGGATTCGGGTGCATGGCTTGGCCGGCCGAGAGCAGGCGAAGGTCCACGTCGCGTTCCAGCAGGCGGCGCAAGTCGCCATCGGTGATGACGCCGAGCAGCGCGCCGGCATCGTCCACCACGGCGGTCATGCCCAGGCCCTTGCGCGTCATCTCCAGCAGCGCGGCGGAAAACGGCGCGGCCTGCCCGACGCGCGGCACGGCGTCGCCGGCGCGCATCACGTCGGCCACATGGGTGAGCAGCTTGCGGCCCAAGCTGCCGCCGGGATGGGTGCGGGCGAAATCATCAGGGCCGAAGCCGCGCGCATCCAACAGCGCCACGGCCAGCGCGTCGCCCAGTGCCAGTTGCGCAGTGGTGCTGGCCGTGGGCGCGAGATTCATCGGGCAGGCTTCCTGCTCCACGGCGCAATCGAGGTGGATGTCGGCATGCAGTGCCAAGGTGGAATCGACGCGCCCGGTGATGGTGATGAGCTTGGCGCCCAGGCGCTTGATCAGCGGCACGATGCGCACCAGCTCCTCGCTCTCGCCTGAGTTGGACAGGGCGATGAACACGTCGGCATCGGTCACCATCCCCAGGTCGCCGTGGCTGGCATCGGCCGGGTGGACGAAATAAGCCGGAGTTCCGGTGGACGCCAGCGTGGCCGCCAGCTTGCGGGCGATATGCCCGCTCTTGCCCATGCCCGAGACCACGACGCGGCCACTGCAAGCCAGGATGCAGCGCATGGCCGCGGTGAATGCATCGGCCAGCGGCGCTTGGCCGATGCGCGCGGCGAGTGCCAACACGGCAGCGGCTTCGATCTCCAGGGTGTTGCGTCCCAGTTGCAAGGATTGTTCGGGATGGAAGATGGGTTTCATCGGGGGGCAGTATAGGCAGCGGGTGCCGTTTGGGGTGGCGGCTGAACGGTGCCGCGCGGACGGGCCTGGCCTACTGCGAGCGTGGCGCATGGAGACGATCCTGTGTCTCCACCACGCGGCGCAACCACAGCAGCATCAGCACGCCGGGAGCCGAGGCCACCACGGTGAACAGGTAAAAATGCGGCCACCCCCAGGCTTGCACCAGATAGCCTGTGGCCGGACCGACATACACCCGGCCGACCGCCGACAGCGCCGACAGCAGCGCGAACTGGGTGGCCGAGAAGCGGGTGTCGCACAGCGCCGACAGAAAGGCGACGAAAGCCGCCGTGCCCATGCCCCCGGTGAAATTCTCGATGCCCACCGCAGCGCCCATCAACAGCAGGTTGGACGGCAGCACCGCCAGCCCCCAGTACGCCAGATTCGACAAGCCTTGGGCGATGCCGAACCACACCAGCGCGCGCCACAAGCCCAGTCGCGCCAACAGCGCACCGCCGAGCAGGGCACCGGCAATGGTGGTGGCCAGACCCATGGTCTTGTACACCAGCCCGACTTCAGCCGGGGTGTAACCGGCCCCGCGAATCAGGAAGGTGGTGGACAGCGCCCCGGCGAAGGCATCCCCCAGCTTGTACAGCACGATGGCAACCAGCAGCGCCACCGCGCCCTGGCGCGAAAAAAATTCACGCGCCGGCTCCACCACCGCGGCGGCCAGACTGCGCGGCGGGGCGATGTGGCCGGGCGTGGGTGGCGCGAACAGCGTGACCAGCATGAGCGCGGCCATGAGCATCGCCATCAGCGCGTACATGCCGCGCCAACCCAGATATTCGGCCGCCAGCCACAGGCCCAGCCCGCCCGACACCAGCATCGCCATGCGGTAACCCAGGACAGCCACGGCTGCGCCGGCGCCGCGCTCCTGCGGCGGCAGCAGATCGGTGCGGTAGGCGTCGATGACGATGTCTTGCGACGCCGAAAAGAAGGCCACGGCCACCGCCAGCAGGCCCACGGGAACCAGGCGCATCTCGCGGGCGGCCACGCCGAGCGCAGACGCCGCATGCTCGAGTCCGGGCCAGGCCATGGCGGCCCCCGGCGCCGGGATGCCGACAACAGCCATGGCGCCCAGACTCGCCGCCAGCGCTGCCTGCATCAGCAACAGCCAGCCGCGCCGCCGCCCCAGCCAGCGCGCCAGCAGCGGTGGGTGGATGCGGTCCATGCCCGGAGCCCAGAGAAACTTGAACACGTAAGCCTGTCCGATGAGCGTGGCGAAGCCGATGGCTTTCAGGCTCACACCCTCCACCGTCAACCAGGCCTGCAAGGTGCCGGCCGTCAGAGCCAACGGCAAACCGGACGAGAAGCCCAGCAGCAGCAATGCGGCCATGCGGCGATTGCCGAACACCTGGCGCAGCAAATGCCACGGCGGCGTTTGTCGAGTGGCGGCAGGGGCGGGGGCTGACATGCGTGGTGGAAGGGGCAGGCCGTAGCATAGCCCTCGGTCACGCGTGTACAGCCGCCGCATGGTGCCGCATGGACGTGACCGTCCCCGCCTCTTACCGCATCCAGCCATGTCGCCAGCACCCGAGCCCGTCCGCGCCCCGCCCAACACGATTGCCCAGGACTTCGTGCGCTTCGCCGTCGACAGCGGCGTCATCCGCTTCGGTGCGTTCGTCACCAAAGCTGGGCGCGACACGCCCTATTTTTTCAATGCCGGGCTGTTCAACGACGGTCTCAAGCTCGGCCGTCTGGCCGGGTTCTACGCCGACGCACTGCTGGCCAGCGGCGTGGAATTCGACATGCTCTACGGCCCCGCGTACAAGGGTATCGCCCTGGCCGCCGCCGTGGCCATCGAACTGGCGCGGCGCGGACGCAACGTGCCCTTCGCCTACAACCGCAAAGAGGCCAAGGACCACGGCGAAGGGGGCAGCCTCGTGGGTGCGCCGGTGACCGGGCGCGTGGTGATTGTGGACGACGTGATTTCCGCGGGCACCGCCGTCGGCGAATCGGTTCGCCTCTTGCGGGCAGCTGGCGCCACCCCTGCGGCCGTGCTCATTGCCCTGGACCGGCAGGAAAAAGCTGCGATCGGCGGCCAGACCCTGGAGCAGTCGGCCGTGCAGCATGTACAGACGACCCATGGCTTGCCGGTGGTGGCCATTGCCAACCTCGACGCCCTGCTCGCCATGCTGGGCGCAGCGCAAGACGCGCAACTCACCCAGTGGTTGCCACAGGTGAGCGATTACCGCACGCGTTACGGCGTGTCGTAGGCCCGGCCACCACGGTGTGCGTGTCGCCCCGCAGTGACACTGCAAACACGGACAAATCAACCACTTAGCCATGGCAGTCGAGGCGCTGTCGGGTCATGGCGACGCCGTGGCGCGTCCCGCGACCCCGGCGATCCTTGCCGAGCGCTGCAATACGTTCACAAGCTTTTGATTTGCCAAGTTTTTTCGTGCGTGGCACGGGGCTTGCAGCATGCAGGCCGAGCAGCGCTTTGGCTGCTGACACTGCCCACGAAGGAATCCGTTATGACGACCAACTCTCGCCTTGGCAACATCATTCCTGTCACCGGTGCCACGCTGATCGCGCTCGCGCTGAGTGGCGTGAGAGCGCAAGCTGCCGTCCTGCAACAGACGCCCGCTCCGATGCCAACGCCCTCGGCGTTGCAGCCGCAACCCGGCATGCAGGGCCAGACAAGCGGCGCCACGTCGTCGCGCAGCCCCGGGGAAAGTGCCGCCAAATCCCTGGACGATGCGCTCATCACCACCAAGGTGAAGGCCAAACTGCTCGAAGACCAGTCGCTCAAGAGCCTGCAAATCCACGTGACGACGCGCAAAGGCGTGGTCCATTTGACCGGGAACGTCGTCCATGCCAAGGACGTGTCACGCGCGGTGCAGATTGCCCAGGCCATACCCGGCGTGAAAATGGTGATGTCAGACCTGCAGGTCCAAGGCTGAAGCACCGGGCCTCCTGTTCAGGGCTCCATCCGCCGCTGAGGTTGGCCTGGGGGCGGACGCGAGGGACGGCAGGGCGCGTGGGGGGTCCTGCGGGCCAGAGCCCACGCCCTCATGAGGGATTTGGATTTTTAGAGAATAGGAATCGTTATGATTTGAATCATCTTGACACCGACGTTCTCAACCCATGCCACGTGATGCCTTGTCCACCACCGGCGCAGTCTGCGCCGCCCTCCTGATCGGTCTGAGTCCGACACCCGCCCTGGCCGGGCCGCAATGCACCCGGAAGCCTCCCGCCCAATGGTTGGACGCAACCAAGTTCCGCACTGACCTTGAAGCACAGGGCTACGTGATTGCCAAGTTCAAGACCACCTCCGGGCATTGCTACGAGATCTACGGCAAGGACAAGACCGGCGCCAAGGTTGAAATCTATTTCGACCCGAGCGACGGCAAGATCGTCAAGCAGGAACGCCATTGACCGCATCTTCCGCCACGGCCGCGCCCGACGATCGCATCCCACTGGTCCTGCGCCTGTACCACGGTGCTCTGGCCGCATCCTTCGTCGGCGCCTGGGCCCTTGAATCGGCATGGCGTGAGGCGCACGAGTGGCTGGGCTACACCCTTGCGGGCCTGTTGCTCTGGCGCCTGTTCTACGGACTGAACGGTCCGCAGGCCTTGCGTTTCACCACGTTCATCGTGGGGCCACGACAGCTGTGGCGCTATGCGAGCGACCTGTGCCACGGCCGTGCCGCATTAAGAATCGGCTACAACCCCCTGGCCGGCTGGGCCATCGCCGGACACATGCTGCTGCTTGGCGCCCTCGCATGCAGTGGGCACTGGCTCACCACGGACACATTCTGGGGAAATGATGCACTGCAGTCGACCCATGCCTCGCTGGTGGACGCCATGTGGGTCATGATCGTCCTGCATCTCGGCGGCGTCACGCTGGCGAGTTTGCGCAGCCGCCGCGTGTTGCCGCTCGCCATGCTCAGCGGGCGCCGCTATCCGCACTGAAAGCGCAATGAGCCGCTAAGGCGCGTCCTCGAGTGTCACGTGCCGCCGACGTAAGGATTGCTGCGGCGCTCTTCACCCAAGGTGGACTCCGGGCCATGTCCCGGAATGAAGACGGTATCGTCGCCCATGGGCCAGAGCCGCTGGGTGATGCTGTCGAGCAGTTGCTGATGATTACCGCGCGGAAAATCGGTCCGGCCGATGGACCCTGCGAACAGCACGTCGCCCACCCAGCAGCGCTTGGCCTCGGGTTGGTGGAACACCACGTGACCGGGGGTGTGGCCCGGGCAATGGCGCACGTCGAAACGCAGCGTGCCCAGGGAGAGTTGGTCGCCGTCGACCAGCCAGCGCGCCGGCGTGAAGCCCTGCGCCGGCGGGAAGCCGAACATCGTCGACTGCTGCGGCAGCATGTCGATCCAGAACTGGTCGTCGCGATGCGGCCCGACGATGGGCACGTCCAGGGTCCGCGCCAGCTCGCCGGCGGCGCCGGCATGGTCGATATGCGCGTGGGTCAGCCAGATCGCCACCACGCGCAGCCCTCGGCGCTCGGCTTCATGCACCAGGCGCGCGATCTCGCCCCCGGGGTCCGTGAAAACTGCCTCGCCGGTGGTGTCGTCCCAAAGCAGGCAGCAGTTCTGGGCGAAGGGAGTGACGGGGAGGATCTGGTAGCGAAGCATGGAGGCGAGGTGCGCAGAACAACGTGTCGAAATCCGCCCGGCCAACTGATCCGAGGCAGGAAACTTGGTGTCGAAGCAGATGGATCGGCATGGGCATTTTGCCAGTCTGATCCCGCGCGCGCTTGCCATGCGGGCCCATCAAGCGCCTTCCGCGGTTCGCGCACAGTCACCGGGCCTGCCGCCGCGATCGGCAGTCGAGGGATCTTGAACGCGCCACCTCCCCTGTGGCGTGGATGCGTCTGCGTGGCGGCCGGCCGCTCGCGTGGCATGGCTCCCGCGGTGCTCTACCATGACTACGGCCCGGGTCAGACCGACACCGCCCGGTTCGTGACCGCTGCGGCATGCCGAATCTTGCCGAGATGCTCCATGGCCATCAACTTCGAACTGCACGATCTGATCGCGTTTCGCGCGGTTGCCGAACTGGGCAATTTCCGCAAGGCCGCGGACGCGGTCCACATCTCTCAGCCCGCCTTCAGCCGGCGCATCGACAAGCTCGAACAGGCCCTGGGCATCCGTTTGCTCGAGCGGACCACGCGCGAGGTCAAGCTGACTGCCGTCGGCCGCGAGTTCGCGCGCAGCATCAGTAGCCTGCTCGACGGGCTCGACGAAACCTTGCTGACCGTACGTGGAGTGGGCATGGCGCGCATGGGCGAGGTGTGCATCGCCTGCGTGCCCTCGACGGTCTATTACTTCCTGTCCAACGTCATCCAGCGCTACAGGACCCAATACCCCAAGCTGCGGGTGCGCGTGTTCGACGCCAGCGCCAACGAGGTACTGACGGCCGTGTCCTGTGGCGAAGCCGATTTCGGGATCAATTTTCTCGGCGGCTCCGAGCCCGAGATCGACTACCGGCCCCTGCTGACGGAGCGCTTCGTCATCGCCTGCCGCCGCGATCATCCGCTGGCTGCGCTGCGCAAGGCGACGTGGCGCGACCTGGAGGACCACGACTTCATCCTCACCGCGAAGTCCTCCGGCAATCGCCTGCTGCTCGACCAGGCGTTGGTGGGCACCTCGACGCGCCTGCGCCCGATCTACGAGGCGCAGCATGTCACCACCCTGCTCGGCCTCGTCGAAGCCGGGCTCGGCGTGGCCGCGGTGCCGTCGCTGGCCATGCCGCAGTACGAGCATCCGCTGCTCATGAGCATTCCCCTGGGGGAGCCCCAGGTCAGCCGGCGGATCGGCCTGATCAAGCGCAAGGGGCGCCAGTTGTCGCCCGAGGCCCAGCAACTCTACGATTTCGTCGCCGCCAGGCGTCCGGCGCCGAAGGCGCGCAAGTCGGCCGCGGCGACACCTTCGCCCGCCCCGCGCGCGGCGCGTTGAGCGCGCCCCGGGCCGCCGCTCAGCGAAGCGTCGCGAGCACCCGGTCCACCATCACCGCGGACTGGCCCAGGTAGTTCGCGGGGTCGAGCATGCGCTCGACCCCGGCGCGATCGACATGCGCGGAAATCTCGGGATGCGCGCACAGCAGTTCGAGCAGCGGCTTGCCGTCGGCGATGGCTTGCCGGCACAGGTCATAGACCAGATCGTGCGCGTACTCGCGGCCGATGTGCTTGCCCAGGCCCATCATCACGGCCTCGCTCATCACCAGGCCGTCGGTGAGGTCGAGGTTGCGCCGCATGGCCACGGGATCGACCTGCAAGCCCTCCAGCACCTGCCGGCTTTGGCGCAGGGCCCCCGCCATGAGGCAGAAGGCCTCGGGCAACACGATCCATTCGATTTCCCACGGGCCGGTGGAACGTTCGTGATCCGCGACCATGGCGTCCATCAGCGAGGCGGCATGCTGGCGCACCACGCTGATCGCGGCGTGGATGTAGCAGCTGGCGATGGGGTTGCGCTTTTGCGGCATGGTCGACGAGGAGCCGCGCCCATGGTGATAGGGCTCGTAGACCTCTCCCACCTCGGTCTGCATCATCAGCTTGACGTCCATGCTGAGCTTGCCGAGCGTTCCGCCCACCAGACCGAGGAAGGCGCCGACCTCGGCGATGTTGTCGCGAATGGTGTGCCAGGCGATCAGCGGCTGCTTGAGCCCGAGTTCCGCGCACAGCCCGGCCTGCGTCTCCAGGGCTCCGCGCTCGAGCGAGGCCAGGGTGCCGGCGGCGCCGGCGAACTCGCCCACTAGCACCCGCTCCCTGAGCTGCGCCAGGCGTTCGCGGTGGCGCTCGACGGCCGAGAGCAGGCCGGCCATCTTGTAGCCGAAGGTCACCGGAATCGCCTGCTGCAGGTTGCTGCGCCCGATCATCGGCGTCTCCCGGTACTGGCGGGCCAGCCGGGCCATGGCGGCCGAGATGCCGGCCAGTTCGCGCTCGACGATCGCCAGTGCCTCGCGAATCTGCAGCACCGTCGCGGTATCCGTGATGTCCTGGGTGGTGGCGCCCCAGTGGCAGTACTCGCCGAGCTTGTCGCGGCACAAGGCGTTGAGCTGGGAGACCACGCCCAGCACCGGATAGCCGATGCGCTCGGTCTGCTCGCGCAGCCGGGCCATGTCGATCTGCTCGACCCTGCAGTGGCGCGCGATCTCGTCGGCGGCCTGCTGGGGAATCAGCCCCAGGCGCGCCTGCACGACGGCGAGCGCGCGCTCGATGTCCAGGTACTTCTGGGTGCGGTTCTCGTCGGACCACACCTGGCGCATCTCGTCGCTGCTGAAAATGCCCTGGAAGATGGTGGAATCGATGATGGAAGAAGCCATGGTGCGAAGTTCGAAAGGAGGAAGGAGATCAAAGCCCGGCTCGGCGCAACATGCGCAGAGCCTGAAGCACGACGGGACGGTCCACCATGCGTCCATCGACGCTGGCGGCCCCCGAGCCGGCCGCGTCGGCGGCCACGACCCGGCGCGCCCAGTCCAGCGCCGCGGCATCCGGAGCAAGCGCCGCGTGCACCGGATCGACCTGGCGCGGATGGATGCACAACTTGGCGCCGAAGCCCCTGCGCTGGAACCACGACCAATCCGACAACAGGCGGGCCTCGTCGTGAAGCTGCGGCGTCACGCCGGAGACGGGCGCCGCCAGTCCGGCCAGGCGCGAAGCGAGCACGATGTGCGCGGCCGCCTCCGCCAGGGGCTGCAGGTCGTCGTCGATGTCCAGGTCGAGGTCGAGGGCGAAGTCCAGCGTGCCGAAGACCAGCCTGAGCACGCCGGGCGCGGCGGCGATGCCGCGGCAGGCTTCGAGCCCACGCGCGCTTTCCAGCAAGGGCAGCACGAGCGCGTCGGGAGCCGCCTGGAGGACTTGCGCCACATGCTCGGCATGCTCCGTCTTGGGCAGCATGACCTGTCGAATGCGCGTGTCGCGGAGCAGGCGCAGGTCGTCGGCAAAGCACGGCGACCCCGCGTCGTTGATGCGCAGCGCGACACGCTCCAGCGCCTGCGTGTCGCGCCGCGCAACCCATTGCCTGACATGGTCGCGGGCCTCGCCCTTCGCGGACGCATCGACCGCGTCCTCCAGGTCGATCACCACCCTATCGGCGGCGCTGGCTGTGGCCTTGTCGAAGCGCTCGGGCCGGTTGCCCGGCACGAACAGATAGCTGCGCGCCTGTTGGCTCATACCGCATTCGCCGCGCGCAGCGCCTCGATGGCCTCGCCGTCCAGGCCCAGTTCGCGCAGGATGGCGTCGGTATGCTCGCCCAGCGCAGGCACCGGATCCATGCGGGGGTCGCCGTCGTCCCAGTTCCCCGGAGGCAGCAGTGCCGGCAGGGAGCCCACGGGGGAACCGATCTCGCGCCAGCGTCCCCGTGCCCGGAGCTGCGGGTGCTCCCAGACTTCCTTCATGGTGTTCACGCGGGCGTTCGCGATCTGCGCATCCTGCAGCCGCTGCACCACCTGGGGCGCGCTCAGTGTGCGAAAGGCCTCGACGATGATCTCGCGCAAGGCCTCGCGCGAGGCCACGCGCCCGGCGTTGCCGCTGAAGCGCGAATCCGACGCCAGCGCGGGCTGCAACAGCACCTTGTCGCAGAAACTCGCCCATTCGCGCTCGTTCTGCAGTCCCAGCATCACGCTGGCGCCGTCCGCGCCGGTAGGGAAGGGACCGTAGGGATAGATGGTGGCATGCGCGGCTCCGGTACGCGGCGGCGGGGACGCGCCATCGAGGGCGTAATACAGTGGGTAGGACATCCACTCGGTGAGCGATTCCAGCATGGAGATGTCCAGGCGCCGGCCGACGCCGCTGCGCGCGCGCTCCAGCAGGGCCGCCAGGATGCTCGCATAGGCGTACATGCCGGCGGAGATGTCGGCGATCGACGGCCCGGCCTTGCACGGCTCCTCGGGCGTGCCCGTCACGGAGACGAAGCCCGCCTCGCTCTGGATCAGCAGGTCGTAGGCCTTGCGGTCGCGGTAGGGGCCGTCCGCGCCGTATCCGGAGATGTCGCACACGATGATCGAGGGCTTGTGCTGCGCCAGGGTCGCGTGATCCAGCCCCAGGCGCGCGCTGGCCCCGGGCGCCAGGTTCTGCACGACGACGTCGGCCTTTTCGAGCACCAGGCGCTGGAGGATCTGCCGGGCCGCCGGGTGTTTGACGTCCAGCGTCAGGCTCTCCTTGCTGCGGTTGGCCCAGACGAAATGCGACGCCAGGCCCCGCACGCGGGCGTCATAGCCACGCGCGAAATCGCCCACGCCCGGGCGCTCGATCTTGATGACCCGCGCCCCGAGATCGGCGAGATGGCGTGTGGCGAGTGGCGCGGCGATCGCGTGCTCGAGGGTGACGACCGTGAGTCCTTGCAGAGCTTGCATGAGCAGTGTGTTTGGCGTTGCGGGCTCATCGCAGGGTGGCGACGGCATCCATGGTCAACCAGCCCTCGTGGTCTTCGCCCCATAACCGCACCGTGCGGGAGTCGCCCTGCGGCGCGCCGCAGACGGCGAAGGGATGCAGGTCGAAGGTCGGGCGGTGCGCGCGAAAGCTGAAGGCCGCGACATCGGCATCGGGCAACTGGCGGCGCAACAAGTCGAGCAGCAGCGTGGCGATCAGCGGGCCGTGCACGATCAGGCCGGGGTAGCCCTCAACTTCGGTGACGTACTTGCGGTCGTAATGGATGCGATGGCCGTTGAAGGTCAGGGCCGAGTAGCGGAACAGCAGCACGTCGTCGGGCACGATCTGCCGCCTCCACGCGGCCGCTGGGGCGGCCACCGGCGGCGGGTCCACGTCGCCCGGTTGCCGCGCCTGACGGTAGACGATGTCGTGGACCTCGACGATGGCGGGATCGGCCGCGCCGTTGCGGCGAATCTCGTGCCGCACCTTGACGAAGGCCAGGGGCCCGGTGCGCCCCTGCTTGTGGCTCACGTCGACGATGGTGCTGGTGCGGCTCATCGCGTCGCCCACGCGCAGCGGCGCGCGGAATTCGAATTCGCTTCCTGCCCACATGCGACGCGGCAACGGGATCGGCGGCAGGAAGCCGCCGCGCCTGGCGTGGCCGTCGGCGCCGATGTCGCTCTGGCGCTCGCTCGGCAGGAAATACAGCCAGTGCCACAACGGCGGCAGCACCATGCCGGGGCGAACCTCCGCTGGCTCGCGATCCAGCGTGGCGTTCAGGCCGCGCACGGGTGCGGCGGTCACCGCGTCGTCGCGTGTCTCACGGCGGCCGATCCAGTCGCTCGTGTCGTTCATCGCAGGGCTCCCTGTCGGGCCGAATCGGCTGCATGCAGGGCTTCGAGGGATCGGCCGGTCGTGGACGTGCCGAACAAGCCGACCACCGCGGACACCACCAGCCAGCACGCAGCAATGTAGATGAACACGCTGCCGTATCCATAGGCTTCGAACAGCGTGCTGACCACGAAGGGGCCCAGCACGTTGGCCAGTCGGCCCACGCCGTAGGTCAGCCCCATGCCGGTAGAGCGTACATCGGTCGGGAACATCTCCGGCGTGTAGGTGTACAGGCCAACCGCCATGGCCTGGATGCTGAGCATCACCAGTCCTCCGAACACCAGGATCGCCTCCGGCTGGAAGGACAGTCCGAAGCCCAGCCCGAACGCCGCGATCAGGATGCCGTCGACGGTGATGAACCAGCGGCGCTCGAAACGCTCCACCAGGTACGACGCGAGAATGGCGCCCAACGGATTGCACACGGCGATCACGCTGGCAAAGGTCAGCGAATGCACGACCGAGAAGCCGTGCTTGACCAGCAGGGTCGGAACCCAGGCGACGAAACCATAGAAGCCGAGAGTCTGGAACACCCACACCAGCACCAGGATGAGGGTGCGCTTGCGCTCCGCGGGCTCGAACAGCCGTGCCAGCGGAACCCTGCGGCCATAGTCGATCGGCTCGTGATGGACATGCGCGGCCGCCGGGATCGCGGGCACCGGGCGCGCGGCCGCAAGGGCTTCGAGTTCCTCCACGATGGCGAGCGCCTGCGCTTCACGGTTGCGGCGCAGCAGCCAGCGCGGGGATTCCTTCATGCGCGCGATGAACAGCAGCGCGAACAATCCCAGGCTGCCCCAGACGAATACGGCGCGCCAGCCCCACGACGCCATGGGCACGAAGGCCCTGGCGAACCAGGCCGTGGCCGGGATGCCCACGAGACCCACCGTCATGATGCGTCCCATGGTCTTGCCGCGCACGTTCGCGGGGAAGAACTCGCTGACGTAGGTGTTGGCCGTCACCGTCATGCCCGACAAGCCCACGCCGGTGAGGAACCTGAATGCCGCCAGCGACAGCACATTCCACGACGCCGCGTTGAGCAGCGAGAACAGCGCGTAGCACAGCACGGTCAAGATCAGCGCGCGCTTGCGCCCGATGGCGTCGGCCAGCCAGCCGGCCGTGACGGCACCGAGGAACATGCCGCCGAAGCTCGCGGAGGTGATGAAGGCCACCGCACTGACCGCGATATGCCAGTCCTTCATGACCCCGGGCGCGGCGAAGGCGAAGGTGTTGAGATCGGCGAACTCGAAGAAGTACGCAAACGCAAGGGCCAGGATGGCGATCCTGTGTGGTCGCGTGATCGGCAACCGATCCATCCGCTCACTGATGCTGGAATTTGACATGGGTCTCCTGATCGCATTGTTGGGTTGACTGGCTCCGCATCCACGCCTGGGCGGATCGGCTCCATCCGGCATGTGCACCGGACTCGAGCGCTGCCATTATGTTGAGCGATGGCCCCGAGGAGAATTGCATGCTTTGCATGACTTCATGCATGAGATGGCCGCCGGCGACAACACCGGGCAACGCCCGGCAAGCGGCGTGACACGATGGATTTCTGCTGCAGCCCATGAGGCCATGGCCCCCTCTCGTGCCTCTGCGCTGGCCATCCCGTCGCGCTTGCTTCCCCGTGATCCCCCTGCTGCTCGTGTATCGCCCTGCGCCGGTCACGGCGCGCTCACACATCGCGGGACTGAACGTCGGTAACTGCGTCATGGCTCCAGCGTGATGATGGTGTTACCGGACCACGTTGCATGAGGGCGAGGCCGACGCGTCGAGATCATTCTCAGCCATGGGCGAGCGCTTCCCAACTGTGCCCATCTGACGAAAAAGCCGGCGACGGATGACTCCGACGCCGGCTTGCCCACACAGGCTGCCGCCTTGAGGCCGCAACCTGATCACATGGTTTTTCCTGGCGTTGCGCAACCCAGGCAGTGCGCCGAGGGATGGTTTTCCCGTTGCACGGCAGCGCTGTTGATGACCCGGGCCGGAAGGGCGCGGGCGATGCTGTCGAACAGTTCGGGACCGCCGATCGGCGCCGATTTCAGGCCATTCGGCACCATCACATAGGTACCTTGCTTGTTGAAGAAGCGAAGCGACACGGTTTCGCCGGCGCCGATGGTCTTGACGCTCTTGAACATGGCTTGCATCTTCGCCAGATCGGGCCCGTAGCCTTTGTACGCGGCCGCCGAGACGCTCTTTTTCACCAGCGCGTCGATGGCGTCGCCGAGCTGGGCGCCACCCATGGGCTTGACGGGGATCAGCCGCAACTCCTTCATGCTCGCCGTCATGATGGCCGAGTTGGAGGTGGTGTTCTCGGGCACATACAGCGCCGCGGCCAGGCTGTGGCCGGCGAGGTTGACCATGCCCGCGCCATTGATCCACAGCGGCACGCCATCAGCGGGTGCCGACTGCTCGACGGACACGCCACCGACCTGGATGGCAGCATCGGCGTTGACGGTGGCAAAGATTGCGGCCAGTGCCGTGAACAACATCAGTTTTCTCATGGGTGACTCCTCGGGTGGTGCTCGCTGATGCAAGCTATATAAGCGCATGATTATTCACCGACTGCGCTCCAGCGTCGTGCGATTTCGCAACAAGCTGTGAGCATCCGCAATCTTGCGGCCGGTTTTCGGGCGAATCGCGCGGGTCACCGGGGAGCGGACCGCGGCCGCCAGGCCGCACCCACCCCTCATTGGCTCACGGCAGCGTCGCCGAGCAAGGCGCTTTTCAAGCGCGTCTCGGCGGGATTCTTGCCGAGCCAGATCTTCAGCAGCACCTTGAAAAAATCGGGATCGGTATAGGGCGCGCCGGCAGGCACACCGTCGATGTCGATCACCGTTCCATGGCCTGGAACGAACCGCAGCGTGACGACTTCGCCGGTCTTGAGGTCGCGCTTTTGCGCGAACAGACCACCCAGTCGCGCCAGGCTCGGAATCAGCCCGCTGAATTCCTCCGCCGAGACGTTGTTCTGGATGCCTTCGGTGAGCTTCTTGCCCAGTTCCGAGCCGGTGACGTCGCGCAACATCACCAGGCGCATCTCCTTCGGCCCCGGCATATCGAGCGCCGTCTGGGCGTTGCCGGTTTTCTGCTGCAGGTAGAGCGCGGCGACATACACCTTGAAAAACAGGAAATAGCGTGTCCCCACTCCGTTGAGAGGAAGCGTTTTTCCGCCCAGTTGCTGGGTTTCGTCCACCGGCACGCCATGAATGTCCAGGGCGTGGGCGGCCTGAAGGGTGAGGATTTGCAGGGCGGCGGCACAAACTGCGGCTGCGAACAGGCGCGGGGCAAGGCGGCGGGTGGTCATGGAGTCTCCTGAGGTTTCGGGATAAAAAAGCACGATCGTTCAGTTTCCGACAATTCGGCCGGTCTGGCAATCCGTGCATCACCCCAATGCGGTGCCAGGGTCGATGCAGCCGACGCCCCCGGCAACGGGCGCCATGCAATCTCGACAGGCCGCCGCGCGCGCGGCAACGACCTGCGGGTTTGCTACAGTCAAGTTCGTCGCGCCGAGTGGCCGATCGAGGCTCGCACACCTTCATGTTCATCCATCGCAAGCATGTTTCCGGTTCCGCAGACCGGGGAGCCTGGCCCTGGCGGCCCGACTCCCGACTTGCTGACGCCGCTTGAGCGCCGCGCGCGCTGCCAGCGGCCCCACTTCGCGGCTGGCCACGGCCGGCCGCAGCAGATGAACCTGGCGGCCACCACCGGCCGCGCCTGAGAAGACGCCATGACCGAACTCGAATTTCAAGCCCTGGCCCGCGAGGGCTACAACCGCATCGCCCTGGTTTCCGAGGCTTTCGCCGACCTGGAAACGCCGCTGTCGCTGTACCTGAAACTGGCCCACCCGACCCAGGGCGGGCGCAACACGTTCCTGCTGGAGTCCGTGGTCGGTGGCGAGCGTTTCGGCCGCTACTCCTTCATCGGCCTGTCTGCGAGCACCGAACTGCGGGTGAAGAACGGCATCTCCCAGGTGCTGCGGGGTGGCATGGTGGTCGAGACCTCCGAGCAGCCGCCGCTGGATTTCATCGAGGCGTACTACGCCCGCTTCAACGTCGCCCTGCCCACCGGCATGCCGCGGTTTTGTGGCGGACTGGCCGGCTACTTCGGCTACGACGCGGCGCGCTACATCGAGCCCAAGCTGATGGCCTCGGCGGCCAAGAATCCCAAGCCCGACCCGCTGGACCTGCCCGACATCCTGCTGCTGCTGAGCGAGGAGCTGGCGGTGATCGACAACCTCACGGGGCGGCTCTACCTCATCGTCTACGCCGACCCGGCCCAGCCCGAGGCCTATGGCCGCGCCCGCTCGCGGCTGCAAACGCTGCGTGAACACTTGCGCTATTCGGTCGCGGCGCCCCCCATGATGCGCAGCACCGTGACGCCAACCGAGCGGGAGTTCGACAAGGCCGACTATCTGCAGGCGGTGGCGCAGGCGAAGGAGTTGATTGCCGCCGGCGACTTCATGCAGGTGCAAGTGGGACAGCGCCTGCGCAAGCGTTATGCCGAGCCGCCGCTGTCGCTCTACCGAGCGCTGCGCTCGATCAACCCCTCGCCTTACATGTACTTCTACAACTTCGGCGACTTCCAGGTGGTGGGCTCTTCGCCCGAAATTCTGGTGCGGCAAGAAGCGGTGGCGGGCGGCGAGAAAGTCACCATCCGGCCGCTGGCCGGCACCCGCCCGCGCGGCACCAACAGTGAAGACGACGCGCGCCACGAGCGGGAGTTGCTGGCCGACCCGAAGGAGCGCGCCGAGCACCTGATGCTCATCGACCTGGCGCGCAACGATCTCGGCCGCATCGCCCAGACCGGCAGCGTGAAGGTGACCGAGGCCTTCGCCATCGAACGCTACTCGCATGTGATGCACATCGTCAGCAATGTCGAGGGCCTGCTCAAACCTGGCCTGTCGGCGCTCGACGTGCTGCGCGCCACCTTCCCCGCCGGCACGCTGTCGGGCGCGCCCAAGATTCGCGCGATGGAGGTCATCGACGCACTCGAACCCACGCGCCGCGGCCTGTACGGCGGCGCCGTGGGCTACTGGAGTTTCGCCGGCGACATGGACCTGGCCATTGCCATCCGCACCGGCATCATCAAGAACCACTGGCTTTATGTGCAAGCCGCCGCCGGCGTGGTGGCCGATTCGGTGCCGGAGATGGAATGGCGCGAGACCGAGGCCAAGGCGCGCGCCGTGCTGCGCGCCGCCGAGCAAGTGCAGGAAGGGCTCGACGGCTGAGCGCGCCCACGGAGCGGCGGCCGCCCCGTGCGTCAGCCTGAAGTCGGCACGAACTTGCGGCGGGTTGCCCGCCAGGCTCTTACCACCTTTGCTAGCGCATGCGGCGCCCCAGTCTGGGCGCCGTCCCCGATCCGCGCCTGCAAAAACCTGGGGCGCGGACTAGCATCGATACCCTTTGCTGTCGCCGCGATGCCTCGACGTTCCCGGCCACGCGGCCCAACCTGGAGATTTGCATGAAACTGTATTTCAGCCCCGGAAGCTGTTCTCTCTCGCCCCGCATCGTGCTCAGCGAATTGGGCTTGCCGGCCGACATGGTGAAAGTGAACCTGCAGACCAAGACCCTGGACGGCGGCGGCGATTTCCGCGCCATCAACCCCAAGGGCTATGTGCCCGTGCTGCAACTCGACGATGGCAGCATCCTCACCGAAGGCCCGGCCATCGTGCAGTACCTGGCCGACCGCAAGCCTGATGCCAAGCTCGCCCCGGCCCATGGCACGCTGGAGCGCTACCGCCTGCAGGAGTGGCTGAATTTCATCTCCACCGAGTTGCACAAACAGTTCAGCCCGCTGTTCAACCCGGCCTCCACCGACGCTGTGAAAGAGGCGCAAAAGCAGCGCCTCGGCGAACGCTTCAACCTCATCAGCCAAACCCTCGCCAAGCAGGACTATCTGCTGCCCAGCGGCTTTTCCGTGGCCGACGCCTACCTGTACACCGTACTCTCCTGGGCCGGCGCCACCGGCCCTGCGCTCACGAGTTGGCCCGCACTGCAAGCCTTCATGACCCGCATGCAAGCCCGCCCAGGCGTGGCCGCGGCTCTGGCGGCAGACCGCGATGCGAAAAAAAGCTGAGGTCCAGGCACGGAGGCGAGCCGGTCCTGCGCAGCCACAGATGTGAGCTTGTCTTGATCACTTCCAGGGCGGGTCGCGATTGGAGCGCGTTGGACCGTCGGCGATGAGCCATCACGTCGCCGCCTCGGAATCCGGTGCTGCCACTGCAGGCAGCGTGCTGTCCGGTCCTGTGGCGAGCAGCTTGCTCTGGACCACGCAGCCACTGGCCATCGGCCTGGCAGCGGCCAGCGTTCCGCCCTTGCTGCAGGCTTCGGTGGCGACCACCTCGGCGCTGTTCCTGGTGTGGCTGTGGACGCGCTGGCGCAATGTGCCGGTGTTCGCGCAGGACAACACCCTTGCGCCTGGCGCCGTGCTCGGCCTGTTGTTCAGCGCCCGGTTGGGCTTGATGTATCTCGCTTTGGCGCGCCTGCCGGCACCGCAAGCCGTAGCGCTGGTCTTCGCCGCGCTTGTAGCGGCACAAGCCTGCCTGAGTCTCTGGGGGGTGCTCCGCCGAGGCCATGGGCTGCGCGCCCGGTCTGCGCAGTCTGGCATGAGGCCGCTGGCTGGCTTGGTCCTTGCGGCGGCCGGTTTGCTGCTGGCCGCTCACGCGGCAGCGGCCGCCAGCCTCGCCGTCGCCCTGCTGGCTGGTGGGGTCTGGGCGATAGAGGCCCGCATCGCGCGCGGCCCGAGGCTGATGCATTGCGGTGGCGAGAAAATCCTGTTCTATCAACTCATCGGCGCGGCAGTGGTGCTGCCCGTGGCTTCGGTGGCGGCAGGCGAAAACTGGCTGACGCATCCAAGCAGCGTTGGTTGGGCCGCGCTCGGTGCGCAGGTGTTGCTGGGCGGTTTGGCGTTGCCGCTGCTGTGGTTCGCACCCGGGGTGGCACAACGTCCCAGGCCTCTGGCCACGCTGATGCGGCTTGCGCCGCTGGCCACGGTGCTGATGGCCTGGTGTTTCAACGCCTGGATTGCTCGGGGTCTGATGGCACAACCCGATGCCACGGTGTTGGCCGGCTGCCTGCTGCTCACGGCGGCCGCCTGGTTCACCACACGCCGGGAATGAAGCGCCGGGTGCGCTGGGCGTACGCCGCGTAATCCGGCCAGCGCTGGCGCAACAGGCGCTCTTCCAGCGCCGCCTTGAAATGCAGCACAATCAACAGCCATAACCAAAGGCCAGCCTGAACGAGGCTGTGCGACCCTACCGCGACCCCCGCCATGCCCAGCAGCAGTGCCACGTACATGGGGTGGCGCACCCAGGCGTAAGGCCCGCTCGTGATCAGTTGAGCCCCAGACCTTGGCTCGGGACGGATGTTGAAATTGCCCGGGCGGTTGAAGACGAACACCCAGAGTCCGAGAGCGAGGGCGGCGAGGCCGAAGGCGATGGCGAGCCCATTCCAGCGCCAGTCGGCAGGCCACAACAGCATGGCGGCAATCAGCACGAACTGCGCCGCGACCCACAAGCGCGACTGCAGCCCGATCGGCAGGTCCATGTTCACGGCGCCGCCTGCTCCTGGGGTGCGTCAGCGGCGGCAACGTCGCGCCGCTTGAACATGCCCCAGCCCTTCATGGTCAGGACGCAGTCGCCATGCTGGTTGAACAGTTCCCAGTGCGACTGCACCAGGCCCAGGTGCGGCTTGCTGCGCATCGGTCGCGTCTCCAGCACCGTCATGCGCAGGCTGAGGCTGTCGTCGGGATGCACGGGTTTCAGCCAGCGCAGCTCGTCGATGCCGGGAGAGCCCTGGCTGGTGGTGCGCAGCAGATAGGCATCGCACATCAGCCGCATGGCGATGGCGCAGGTATGCCAGCCACTGGCAGCCAATCCGCCAAACAGTGAATGCTTCGCCGCCTCCTCGTCCAGATGGAAGGGTTGCGGGTCGAACTGGCGTGCGAAGTCGAGAATGGCAGCGCGGCTCACCGTGGTGCTGCCGCAGTCGGTGACATGGTGGAGAGGGAAGTCTTCCCAGTACAAAGTGCCCCCAGGGTCGCCGCGTTGCGCCGCCCCGCCCCCCGAGGGGGTCAAGGAAACTTGGGAGCGGCCCGGCGTTTCTTTGTGCGTGCCCCCAGGGTCGCCGCGTTGCGCCGCCCCGCCCCCCGAGGGGGTCAAGTGGGAGCGGCCCGGCGTGCCCTCGGGACTGGGGGGAATGGTCGTGGTGGTGATGTCGTTCATGCCGCGATGGTAAGACCTGTTGCACGGCACCAGGGCATCCCGGACAAGCCTCCATCACCCTGGTGAAGGGCTTGCGTTCACAACTCCTCACATATGCGCACGCAAGAAGTCACGATCGTGAATCCAGCAGCGCTCGTGGTGCGTATGCCCATCATCGTGCTCGGAAACAGACTCTCCAACGGGTATCGGGCACGATCCACTTCCCTGCCAGGGGAGGGTAACCACTGACCATCAGGAGCGGGACTATGGAAGCAAATCGCTGGAAGAAAACCCTCGCCGCGACGGCCGTTGCGGCGCTTGGGGTGTTGGGAATGACGGCCGCGCACGCTCAAGGTGGCCGCTTGTTGGCCACCAGCGGCGTGACCGAAGTGGGCGGATCCACCGGTGGGGGTCTGACCCCATGGGCCGTGATCTCCGGCTACGACACGGGCGATGAAGTGGGTGGCTCGGCCTCTGGCACCTTTGTGCGCGTGCCCAACTACTCATTAAGTTCGCTGGGGGCCTCCGTGGGCATCCACAACCGCCTGGAAATCTCCGTGGCGCACGAAGTACTGAACGTCAACCTGGGCGGTCTGTCCAATCTCAGCGTGCTGGGCAATCAGGCCGGCGGCCTCGGCGTCGTGGCCGCTCCCAGCCCCATCATCAATCTGGGAAACCAAACCATCAGCATGGACGTGCTGGGCTTGAAGGCCCGCCTGTTCGGTGACATCCTCTATACCCCCTATCCGCAAGTGTCGGTGGGCATCAAGTACAAGAAAAACAATGACTTCAACAGCAATTTCTCGGGCCTGGGGCCGATCGGCATCCCCAAATTCCTGGGTGCGGCCAGTGACTCCGGCACCGACTTCTATATTGCCGCCACCAAGGTGTTCTTGAACGGCATCTTCCACCGCGTCACCCTGGTCAACCTGACCTTGCGCGGCACCAAGGCCAACGCCATGGGCCTGCTGGGCTTTGGCACCAACAGCAACAACGGCATCGCCGGCGCTCTCGGCACCAAGAGCGACAACAGCTACCACGCCGAACTCGAGGCTTCGGCCGCGGTCTTCCTGCGCCCCGACGTAGCTCTGGGCGGTGAGGTCCGCCAGCAGCCCGACAGCATGAAGTACCCCACCAACGCCGCAGCCACCACCATCGGTTCGCCCGGCACGATGAAGGACGTGTTCGTCGCCTACTTCCCTAACAAAAGCATGTCGCTCACCGCCGCCTACGCCGACCTGGGACCATTGCCCTTCCAGGCCAGCAACAAGGGTGTGTATCTGTCGCTCAACGCCACATTCTGATCCATGGCGTGGGTACCGCGTCCGCATCACGCACCTCTGAACCCACGCTACATCTGATCTCTTCCAGGAGCCATCCTCATGAAACTGCAATCCTCCACCCTGATCCGCCACCTTGCCAGCGTGGCCCTGACTTGCGCCATGGCGCTGCCCACCTTGGCGCATGCCCAGATGGCCTCCAGCCCCACGCTGTATGAGCAGCTCGGCGGCAAGCCGGCCATCACCATGGTCGTGCACGACATGCTCGCGAATGTGGTGGCCGACAACCGCATCAACCATTACTTCGCCAGGACCAACATTCCCCATCTGCAGATGGAGCTGGTCAGCCAGATCTGCGAAGTCACCGGCGGCCCCTGCAAGTACACCGGCCTGAACATGCAGCAAGCGCACAAGGGCATGAACTTGAAAACCGCCGACTTCAATGCCCTGGTGGAGGATCTGCAAAAGTCCATGAACAGCAATAGCGTGCCCCTGGGCCTGCAGAACCAGCTGCTCGCCATCCTGGCGCCGATGGAGCCGGACGTGGTGCACAAGTAAACCCCACCGGGCCGGTGCATGCTGACCGGTCCGGTTCACTCCATTCAGGAGCCAGATTCATGGAACGTACAACTCCACATCCCGCATCCAACAATGCCCAACGCCGCGCCTTCTTGCGCAGCGGCGGCCTGCTCCTGACCGTTCTGACGACCGGTGCCGCGCTGGCCAGCCGCCAGGCGCGAGCAGATGACGGCCTGCTCAGCCAAGCTTCGGTGCACTACCAGAAGATGCCCCACGACGGCCAGCAGTGCAGCAACTGCGCATATTTCATCCCCGGCAAAACTGCCACCGACACCGGCAGCTGCCGACTGGTGAGTGGCACCATCTATCCCGACGGGTGGTGTGTGCGATTCTCGTCGTGACGCCCATTTCGCGCGGCCGGAACATCGCTCGGGCGCCACGACGCTACAGGGTCGCGTCCCGGCCGCCTTCAACGGATGGTTGGCACGAAACCCGACTGATGAGCAAGTCGAACTGAAACTTGAAGTGTGTCCAGCTCGGCCAGATTGAGCACGGCTACGATCCGCTTCTCCGAAAATTGCTCGCGCTTTGTAATCGCTCTTCCTGCGTCATTCCTGGAGCTCCGTGTTTCGCAAGACGCATGTTCCAAGTGGTCTGAATCGGCCCATGCAGGTCCGTCCAGAGCGGCCGACGGCGAACTCTGTCGGCATGCCCGGTGCCATGACGGTCAGCGTCAACCGGCGCTGGCGCGCAGGATCTTCGCTGCGGCGACCAGCTGCTGAAGCGCCGGGATGACTTCGGCCCACTGGCGAGTCTTGAGGCCGCAGTCGGGATTGACCCACAGGCGTTCAGCCGGGATCCGTGCTGCCGCCTTGCGCATCAGCTCGACGATATGCGCCTGCGTTGGGACGTTGGGGGAATGGATGTCGTAGACCCCGGGCCCGATCGCATTCGGGTAGTTGAAGTGGTCGAATGCGTCAAGCAACTCCATGTCCGAGCGCGACGTCTCGATGGTGATCACGTCGGCGTCCATGTCAGCGATCGACGTGATGATGTCGTTGAACTCGGAGTAGCACATATGCGTATGGATCTGCGTCTGGTCGCGCACGCCGTTGGCCGCGATGCGGAAACTCTCGACAGCCCAGCCGAGGTACTCGCGCCACTGCCCCCTGCGCAGCGGAAGACCTTCGCGCAGCGCGGCTTCGTCGATTTGAATGATCCGCACGCCCGCAGCTTCGAGGTCCGACACTTCCTGGCGGATCGCCAGCGCCAGCTGCCTGCACGACGCGGATCGTGGCTGATCGTCGCGTACGAAGGACCAGTTCAGGATGGTCACGGGCCCCGTCAGCATGCCCTTCATGGGCCTGTCGGTCAACGACTGGGCATAGGTGATCCAGGCAACCGTCATCGGCTTCGGCCGGCTGATGTCGCCAAAAAGAATCGGCGGTTTCACGCAGCGCGAGCCGTAGGACTGCACCCAGCCGAATTGGCTGAATGCGAAGCCCTCGAGTTGCTCGCCGAAGTATTCGACCATATCGTTGCGCTCAGCCTCGCCATGGACGAACACGTCGAGGCCGAGCGCCTCCTGCTCACGCACGCTGTCGGCGATCTCCGCCCGCATCGAAGCCTCGTAGCCGGCTGCATCGAGACGCTTGGCCCTGAACTCGGCGCGCGCATGGCGGATTGCGTCCGTTTGCGGGAAGGATCCAATCGTCGTGGTTGGATACAGCGGCAGCTTGAGTATGGCTGCCTGCTTGAGCGCGCGTACTGCATAGTCGGAACACCGCCGTCCGAGTTCAGGCTTGATCGCGGCCACAGCAGCGTGAACGGCGGGGTTGTTCACGCGGGGCGAACAGCGTCGCGCGACCAGAGCCGCCCGATTGGCCGCCAGCGCGTCCCTGACGGTTTCGCGGCCTTGCGTCAGCGCCTTGGCTAGAACACTCAGCTCGACCAGTTTTTGCCGCGCGAACGCCAGCCAGGACTTGACCTCGCCATCCAACCCCTGCTCGCTTTCGAGGTCGACCGGGACATGCAGCAGGGAGCAGGTGGGCGCAATCCAGAGACGGTCGCCCAGGCGCTGCGCAATGGGCTCAAGCCAGTCGAGCACAGCGGTCAGGTCAGTCTTCCAGATATTGCGCCCATTGACCACACCCAGGGACAAGACCTTGTACGGTGCCAGCAGATTCAGCAGAGGAGCGACATCTTCGCGGCCGTTGATGGCGTCGACATGCAAGCCGTCGACGGGCAGATTGGCCGCCAGATAGCGGTTCTCCAGGAGTTCGCCGAAATAGGTCGCGAGCAGGATCTTGATGCGTCCATTACGCAGTCGGCGGTACGCAATGTTGAAGGCCTGCTGCCAGTCGAGGTCAAGTTCGGTGACCAGGATCGGCTCGTCGAGTTGAACCCACTCCACGCCCTGTTCGGCCAGTGCGTCCAGAAGTTGGGCATAGACGGGGAGCAGGCGTGGCAGGAGGGCCAGGCGCTCCGAGTCATCCTTGGCCTTGCCGAGCGCCAGATACGTCACCGGGCCCACGATCACGGGCTTGGCCCTGAGCCCCTCGCGCCGTGCCTCCTCCAGCTGGGCCAGCAAGCGCGAGGCATCGAGGCTGAACGAAGTCCCGGCCGTGAATTCCGGCACGATGTAGTGGTAGTTGGTGTCGAACCACTTGGTCATCTCGCTGGCCGCGACCTCGGCGCAGCACCCAATCTGCTCATCGGCAGCTTGCGCCGAGCGGCCGCGCGCGACGCGGAAGTAGTTGTCCAAGGGGTCGCCCTGCAAGTGCTGCACTCGTCCAGGAATGTTTCCAAGCAGGAAGCTCATGTCCAGGATGTGGTCGTAGAAGGAGAAATCCCCGACGGGAATCAGGTCGACGCCCGCTTGGCTGGTCCAGTTCTGGTGCCGCAGCCGCGCACCGATGGATATGAGCTCGTCGCGTGACGACTGTCCCTTCCAGTAGGACTCGAGGGCGAACTTCAGTTCACGTTTGCTGCCGATGCGCGGGAATCCAAGGTTATGGGTGGTGACCATGTCAGATAGGTATCTGTGGGAGGGAAAATCGCCATCCTAGGCAGTCCATATCGTGATGTAAAATGATCATTTCTCAATAACCTATGATTTCTGCTCAGTAATGATTGAGCGAACCCACCTGGCAATCGTGCAGGAAGTCTCGCGTCAGGGCACGCTCACGGCTGCCGCGGAGACCTTGTGTCTGACGCAATCGGCGCTGAGCCACTCGATCAAGAAGCTTGAGCAGCAGGCGCAAACAGAGATCTGGGTTCGCGAGGGTCGAACCTTGCGCTTGACGCAGGCGGGTGAGTACCTGGTCTCCGTGGCCAACCGCGTCTTGTCGCAACTGACTCTGGCCGAAGAACGGTTGCGTCAGTTCGCGCAAGGCGAGCGTGGCACCCTGCGCATCGGGATGGAGTGCCATCCCTGCTATCAGTGGTTGCTCAAGGTCGTGTCGCCCTATCTCTCAGCATGGCCGGACGTCGACCTCGACGTGAAGCAGAAATTCCAGTTCGGCGGCATCGGCGCCCTGTTCGACCATGAAATTGACCTGTTGGTCACACCCGATCCGCTCCACAAACCGGGGCTCATGTTCGAGCCCGTCTTCGATTACGAGCAGGTCTTGGTGGTCGGCACCAGCCACCCCCTGGCGCAGCAGCCCTGGGTCAAACCCGCGCAGTTGACGGGCGAGGTCTTGCTGACCTATCCCGTCGGCACCGAGCGCCTTGACATCTACAGCTTGTTCCTGACGCCAGCCGGGATTTCACCGCGCAAGCACAAGACCATCGAGACCACCGACATCATGCTGCAAATGGTCGCGAGCGGCCGGGGCGTCGCTGCCTTGCCGCGCTGGCTGGTGGATGAGCGGGCAAGCAAGTTCGATGTGCTTCCGGTCAAACTCGGGCAGAAGGGAGTGGCCAAGCAGATCTTCGTTGGCTACCGCAAGGCAGATGTCGCGACCGACTATCTCCAAGGTTTCGTGGACTTGGCGCGCAAGCATCAAAACGCAACGTAGCTGCCACCCGGCGATCGACACAAACTAAGTCCATCGTCGATCTCACCGCTCACTTATTGATCCAACTTGGACGTCCAAGCAATGCAAAGTCAGTCGGACTACACGCCGCCAATTGTCGAGGCATTGCAGGCTCGCAATAAAGTCAGTCGAGGCGGCTCACGCTGACGCTGATACCGAATGCGCCGACGAAAGCGTGAGTAGGAAAGCCTTCAAGGGACACCACGAGATCGTTGATCGTCGACGCTTGGTTACGGCCAATCGGCATTGGCGCGCGCGGCCGGCGAGGCATTAGGAACCCGCTGCACCCCAACGTGCTACTGCAATCGAGTTTGATGCAGACCGCGATGTTCGATAGGCCGCGACAGGGCCTGCACGGCCTGAATGCCGAGAGCATTGAGTTTGATCGCCGCCGGCGGCAATGTTGACCGCTGACCACGGCAGGCACTTTATTTTCCGAATAGGAATGGTTATCATTTGCTGAATTGCCGCGGAGTTCCTGCCATGAGACATGTCCTATTTTTCACTGCACCGGTGCTGCTCGCTCTGGCCGCCAGCACGGCGGTCGCCCGCGATCTGCCGGAGTACAAACTGGTCATCAAGAATCACATCTATCAACCCAGCGAACTCAAGGTGCCAGCCGGCGTCAAGTTCAAACTCATCGTGCACAACGAAGATGCCACCCCGGAAGAGTTCGAGAGTACGGACTTGAATCGCGAGAAGATCGTGCTGCCGAAGAGCAGTTCCCTCGTTTACCTTGGGCCGTTACGTGCCGGTCACTACAAGTTTTTCGGTGACTTCCATCCAGACACGGCTCAAGGCCGGCTGATCGTGGAGTGATGTGATGCTCGGTGTTGCCTTGCTGGTATTTCGTGAAGTGATGGAAGCGGCGCTGATCGTCTCCATTGTCTGTGCCGCCACACGCGGCGTTGCGCGTCGCGGATGGTTCGTGACTGCGGGCATTGGGCTGGGTGTAGCTGGCGCACTCCTGGTGGCCATGGGGGCTGACCTCATCGCTCGATTTGCCAGCGGTTCCGGCCAGGAAATCTTCAACGCCTGCGTGCTGCTGTTTGCCGTCGTGATGATCGGCTGGCACGTTGTGTGGATGTCCAAACACGGCCGTGAGTCGGCCCAGCACATGGATGCGATCGGCAGTGCCGTCAGGGTGGGCTCCAGTTCACTGACCCTGTTGCTGGCGGTGGTGGCGATCGCGGTTCTGCGCGAAGGCTCCGAGGTCGTGTTGTTCATCTATGGCATGGCCATCGGTGGAATCGGCGCGGCGGGGTTGACCGGCGGGATCGCGCTGGGCGTCGGCAGCGGTGCACTGCTCGGTTTCGCGCTGTATTTCGGTCTGCTGCGTATCCCGATGAAGCATTTCTTCAAGGTCACCAACTGGATGTTGGTGTTGCTGGCATCGGGACTGGCATCCACTGCCGCGCGCTTCCTGGTCCAGGGCAATCTGCTGCCGTCCTGGGGGTCCCAAGTGTGGGACACCTCCTGGTTGCTGTCGAACGGCTCGTTGGCAGGCCAGACCTTGGGCATCCTCATCGGTTACGACGCCAGCCCAACAGGACTTCAATTTGTCTTCTACGCAACCACGTTGCTGCTGCTGGTCGTCGGCATGCAGCGCGTGGGCCGAGCATCACCGTCGCCTGCGTCACGCATGCGCTCGCAGCCTCCGGACCCAACGACCGAGTCGCTGCGCTAGATCGATCCCCCTTTGCGACTCGCTCGTATCCGCGGCACGCTGCTGCCGGTCGGGAACGTGCGTCTTGAACCACCCCCACAGGAGCCAGCCCGTGTATTCATCGTTCCCTCAAAGACCTTCGGCCCTTCGTGTTCACGACGGCATCCGGCGTTCATGCGCCATCGGTCTGGGAGCGATTCTTCTGCTCGTCACCGCCGCGGCCCAAGCGGACGACTTCATCGTCTACTCGCCGCACGTCCTCGCGACCCAGTCGGAGATCGAGCTGCGCGGTTATGGGTATGGCGATCCACGAGCCGATTTCAGAGGCGGCCAGGCTGGCGAGCTCTCGGTCTCCCATGCGTTCACCGATTGGTGGAAACCGGAACTCTATCTCACGCGATATCAGCGGGAACCGGGAGGTGCCGGGCAACTGCTGGGCTACGAGTTCGAGAACACCTTTCAGTTGACACAAGCGGGCGAGTCGTGGGCCGATTTCGGTTTTCTGGCCGCATACGAACACCAGGTTGTGTCCGGCAAACCGGATGCCGTCGAGTTTGGGCCGCTGGTCGAAAAGACGATGGGGCGGTTCACCCACCGGGTGAATTTGATCTGGGAGAAACAGGTGGGCGCCGGCGCCAGTGGCGCATCCATGTTTCGCTACAGCTATTCGGGCACCTATGCGGTCTCCACAGCCTTGCGTCCGGGCATTGAAGCTTATGGGCGGCCCGGGGATCGCGCGTATCAGGCAGGCCCTATTGTTGCCGGTGAATGGCATGTCCCGGGCACGACCAACAACATCGAATACCGTTTCGGGGTGGTGCTCGGGATCAATGCGGCGGCACCTCGGCAGACGTGGCTGGCCCGGGTTGAGTACGAGTTCTTCTGATCTTCTGATCCATCGTGACGCAGCCCAACACACAGCACGCTTGCGAGGCTGCTCCAGCCAGCCGTTGCGGGCAACCCTCAGCCCCATCCATGGGTCCAACGGTGTTCGGAACTTGATCCGTCGATGTCGTCTTGCAGGTCAGGACATGGAAATCAGATGGCCTGCTACAGAGCACGCTGCAAATTCATCCGCGGGCACCGGGCGGCTGCAAGCTGACGTTCCGCCGCCTGATCGTGCGAAGGTTAGCAATCGGTCGCATTGTTAACGCGCGATTGACGCGCTCTCCATGCCGGCAAAGGCGCTGCCTGAGACGACCAGCTCACCTCGACTGACTTTGCATGCCTCCGACGGACTTTATTTTGCGCAATCACCTTCGTGTATCCATCCTGCCCCTCATTCCACCGTCACGCTTTTCGCCAGGTTCCGCGGCTTGTCCACGTCCGTGCCGCGCGCCACTGCCGTGTGGTACGCCAGCAGCTGCAGCGGTACCACGTGCACGATGGGGGACAGCAGGCCGTAGTGCTCGGGCAGGCGGATGGCGTGCACGCCGGGGCTGGACTCGATGCGGGTGCCGGCGTCGGTGAACACGTAGAGCTCGCCACCGCGTGCGCGCACTTCTTGCAGATTGCTCTTGAGCTTGTCCAGCAGGGTGTCGTTGGGAGCGACGGTGACCACGGGCATTTCGTCGGTCACGAGGGCGAGCGGGCCGTGTTTGAGTTCGCCGGCGGGGTAGGCCTCGGCGTGGATGTAGGAAATTTCCTTGAGCTTGAGGGCGCCTTCCTGGGCGATGGGAAAGTGCATGCCGCGGCCGAGAAACAGGGCGTTGTTCTTGCGCGTGAAGGCTTCGGCCCAGGCGATGATTTGCGGCTCGGTGGCCAATGCTGCCTGCAGCGCCACGGGCAGGTGGCGCAGGGCCTGCAGGTGCTCGGCCTCGGCGGTTTCGCCGAGTCGGCTGCGCAGCTTGGCAAGCGTCAGCGCCAGCAGGAACAGGGCCACCAACTGGGTGGTGAACGCCTTGGTCGAGGCCACGCCGATTTCAACCCCGGCATGAGTGAGAAAACGCAGCGCGGACTCGCGCATCATGGCACTGCCGGCGACGTTGCAGATGGCGAGCTGGCGCGTCATGCCCAGACTGCGGGCGTGGCGCAGGGCGGAAAGGGTGTCGGCGGTTTCGCCGGACTGCGACACGCCGATGACCAGAGTGTCGGGGTCGGGCACGCTGTTGCGGGTGCGGTATTCACTGGCCACGTCCACGTCCACAGGCAGGCGCGCCAGGGTCTCGATCCAGTGGCGCGCCACAGCGCTGGCGTAGTGGCTGGTACCGCAGGCGAGGATGAGCACACGGCGCGCGCCGGCGAGCTGCCCGGACCGGTCACCGAACAACTCGGGACCCACGGCGGCAATGCCTTCCAGCGTGTCGGCCACGGCGCGCGGTTGCTCGAAGATTTCCTTCTGCATGTAATGGCGGTAGGGGCCGAGCTCGGCAGCGCCGCTGTAGGCCTCAACGGCATGCCAGCCGCGCTGCACGGCTTGCTGGCGAGCGTCCATTACCTGAGCGGCATCGGCGCTGATGCGCACCACGTCGCCTTCTTCCAGATAGGCGACGTGGTGCACGGCACCGGCCAGAGCCAGGCCATCGGAGGCGATGTAGAACCCATCGTCCCCCTGACCCAGCACCAGCGGACTGCCAGCCCGCGCGCCCACCACGACGCCGGGCTCGGCGGTGTGCAGCACGGCGATGGCGTAGGCGCCGCGCAGCCGGCTGGCGGCTATGCGTACGGCGGCGAAGAGGTCACCCGTGTAGAGGCTGTGCACCAGGTGGGCGATGACTTCGGTGTCGGTCTGGCTGTCGAAGGTGTAGCCGGCAGCCAGCAGCTCTGCACGCAGTTCATCGTGGTTCTCGATGATGCCGTTGTGCACGAGCGCCACCTGATCGCGTGAAAGCATGGGGTGGGCGTTGTGCGTGGCGGGTGCGCCATGTGTAGCCCAGCGCGTGTGACAGATGCCGGTGACGGCATCCAGCCCCTGAGATTGCATGCGCAAGTCGGCCACGCGCTGGGTGGTGCGCAGGCGGGTGATGGCGCCGTGCTGCATGGCAGCCAGGCCACAGGAGTCGTAACCCCGGTACTCCAGCCGCTGCAAGCCCTCCAGCAGGGTGGAGACGATGTTGTGGCGCGCCGCAGCGCCGACGATTCCGCACATGGGAGAAGCTTCCTTGTTGGTTGCCGGGTTCGCGCGTTCTGTTCGAGGCGTTCGTTGCGCTCGCCCGCTTAGCTGCCGCTCGATCTGCCGGTCTTGACCGGCCGTGACCAGCCCGGAACAGTGGCCTGCCTGGCGCGCGACAGCGTGAGTTGCTGCGCAGGCGCGTCGCGGGTCAGGGTGGTGCCGGCGCCCAGCGTGGCACCCTGCCCCACGCGCACCGGGGCCACCAGTTGCGTGTCGGAGCCGATGAAGGCGTCGTCTTCGATGAGGGTGCGGTATTTGTTGGCACCGTCGTAATTGCAGGTGATGGTGCCGGCGCCAATGTTGACGCGCGCGCCAACCGTGGCGTCGCCCAGGTAGCTCAGGTGGTTGGCCTTGCTGGCGTGGCCGATGCTGCTGTTCTTGATTTCGGTGAAGTTGCCCACGTGCACGTCGTCCGCCAGTTCGGTGCCGGGGCGCAGGCGTGCATACGGGCCGATGCGCACGCCGGCGCCGCAGATGGCGGCGTCAAGATGCGAAAACGCTTCGACCCTGCCGCCAGCGCCCACGATGCAATCGCGCAGCACACAGTGCGGGCCGATGCGCACGCCGTCGGCCAGCTCGATGCGGCCCTCGAACACGCAGCCGACGTCGATGAACACGTCTTGGCCGCAGACCATCTCGCCGCGAATGTCGATGCGCGCGGGGTCGGCCAGGGTCACGCCGGCGGCGAGCAGGGCACCTGCCTGGCGCGCCTGCACCAGGCGCTCGAGCTGGGCCAGTTGGGCGCGGTCGTTCACGCCCAGGGTGTCCTGGGCATCGGGGGCTGTCACGGCCTGCACCGCCACGCCGTCGGCCAAGGCCAGCGCGACGATGTCGGTGAGGTAGTACTCGCCTTGGGCGTTGTCGCAGCGCAAGGCGCCGAGCCAGCGCTTGAGCGCGGCGACCGGCGCGGCGAGGATGCCGGTGTTGACTTCGTTGATGGCACGCTCGGCAGCGGTGGCATCCTTGTGCTCGACGATGCGCTGCACCGCGCCAGCGGCATCGCGCAGGATGCGGCCATAGCCGGTGGGGTCGGGCAGATGCACGGTGAGCAGGGCGAGATGTCCGGCGCCAGCAATGTCCACCAGCGGCGCCAGCGCGGCCGGCTGCACCAGGGGCACGTCGCCATACAGCACCAGCACCACGGCCGCATCGTCCAGCAGCGGAGCGGCCTGCAGCACGGCGTGGCCGGTGCCGAGCTGCGGGCTCTGCAGCGCGAAGTCCACCCCGGCGCCGTCGAATCGGGCCTGCACTGCATCGGCGCCATGGCCAACGACGACGACGCGGCGCTCGGCCTGCAGCAGTTGGGCCGTGCGCAGCACATGGGCCAGCAGCGGCTGCCCCGCCAGCGGTTGCAGCACCTTGGGCAGGGCTGAGCGCATGCGCGTGCCTTTGCCGGCGGCGAGAATGACGACATGCAGCAGCGGCGCCGCGGAAGGCTGTGGGGTACGTTCGGACATGCGGCGATTCTAGAGGTGGTCCCCGGCTTGTCAGCCCCCTGCTGTGTGGGGATGAGGCCACCGCGTCTGCGCCGGCTTTGCGATGCTTGTCGGCGTCGCTGGCGGGCATGAAAAAGCCGGTGCTTGCGCACCGGCTCGAGGCAGCGGCCATGCATGCCGCTGCATGGAGAGCGCAGCCGGAAGGCTCAGGTCGGCAACGGGTGCTGGGCGGACTTGGATGCAGGCGGCACTTCCGACACCAGACGCTGCTGCAGGAAACCTGGCAGGCCAATCCACATGTCAAGCAAAGCCACACCCATCTCCAGCATGGCGATGGGGCATGACAACGCGCCGCCGATCAGCACCATCCAGGCGAAATCGGGGTTCTGCTTGGTGAGGAACCAACCGGAAAAGTCCAGCAGCATGGCCAGGAAGGGCGTGACCACGGAAATGGCCTTGATCTGGTCGTTCACACGCGTCTGCAGGAAGAGCCAGCCGGCAATCCAGAAAATCACGCCCAGCATGGTGAGGTGCACCATGCCGCCCATGAACATGCTGCTGTACGACATGCCGGTGTTGATCTTGGCGACGTTTTTCACGTCCTCATACGTGGCCAGTGGGGGATTGTGCAACTGCTTGCTCATGGCCACGCTGTGGCACATCAGACAGCTTTTGAGCAGGGGTTGGACGGTGGTGTCGTATTGCGCCTTGGTTTCGCCGCCGACGATCCAGTCGTCGATGGTTTTCTTGAAGGCCGGGCGTTGCGCCTCGGGGATGCCGGCGTTGGCCATCATCGTCGGCAGCACGGTCTGAAGCGTGGTGGAGCTGCGGTCGCCGTAGTAGGAGATCTGAATGTCCTTCAGGGTCACGCCGCTCTTGCCGTCGAGCCCGGTGTGGGTGACGTAGAGGTAGGCCTCGGCAGCCAGCAGGCCGATGCAAACCAAAAAAATAAAGCCGGTGTGCAGCAGCTTTTCGGGCAGATTCAGATTGTGGAGTGAGCGCATGATGGGGGTTGCGGGCGGTGTGTGAACGCGGATGGCACTGCAACAGAACTTAACGAAACTCAAAATTTTCGATTATTTCATATCCTACCCGGTAAAAACCCTAGGTGGCAATGCCAGGCATCACTTGCGGGTATCCGGATATTTCGGCCATGGCTCGCTGCAACGTCGCCGGGGCTGCGCCGCCGCTCTCAATGCGCGTGCCCCCTCGGCTCGGCATCATCGGCAATGAACTCGGCTTCATCATGCACGAGGATCTTGCCGCGAAACACCAAGTACTGATACGCGTTGTAGCCAATCATCACCGGCAGCAGCATGCCAATGCCGATGAGCATGAACAGCAGTGTGGGCGCGCTGGACGCAGCCTGCAAGATCGTGATGTGCCCGGGAATCATGGCTGGGTAGATGCTGAGTGCCAGCCCGCCGAACGACACGAGAAACAGCAGCACCGAGGCGCGGAACGGACCGCGGATGCCACCGCGCCGCGCCGAGCGCAGGATGTAGAGGAAGGCCAGGAGTGCTGCAGCGCCCAGAACCACAAACACCGGCATGCGCCGCGGGTCGAACCATGCGCTGCGGACCTCGATGCTGGCAAATGGCGTGGCCAGCGTGAGGATGGCGGCCATGACCACCGTGGTCCAGATGGCCAGTCGCGCATGGTGCCGCGACGCTTGCTCCAGGCCGCCGCTGGTCTTCATCACGAGATAGGTGGCGCCCATGAGGGCATAACCCGAGGCCACGCCCAGGGCGGCGACCGCGGAGAATGCCAGGCCGATCCAGCCGGTGCTGAACCCCGAAATGAGCTGACCGAGGATGGCGCCCTGCGCCAGGGCGGCGATGAGGCTGCCGCTGCCGAAAGCCCAGTCCCAGCCGCGTTTGCTGCGCGCGGCGTGGCGGAACTCGAACGACGCGCCACGCAGGATGAGGCCGCCGATCATGACCATCACCGGGCCATACATCGCACTCAGCACCGTGGCGTAGACCGCCGGGAACGCACCGAACAGCGCTCCGCCCAGCACCACCAGCCAGGTTTCGTTGGCATCCCACACATGGCCGATGGACTCGAACATCGCGCTGCGGTGGTTTTCGCGCCGGGTGACGAGCGAGAGGATGCCAATGCCCAGATCGAAGCCGTCGGTGATGACGTAGAACGCCAGGATCAGGCCCAGCAAGAAGAACCAGGTGTTGGCGAGGAGGGGTTGCAGGCTGCTGTCCATCGGGGTTCCCGTCACCCCGGTTCGTCCGGGGGCGTTGTGTTGGTATCGCGCCACCCAGGCCACGGGGGCTGTCATCGGCGCTGCTGGCAAGACTCAATGTCCGTAGACCCCGTCCTTCACGTCCAGCACCCGGCGCGGGGCGGCAGGTGGCTCCAGCGTGATGTCGGGCCCGGCACGCCACCAGCGGCGGGCGAAAACGGCAAAGCTGCAGAGCAGGAGCACATAGAAGCCAGCGAACATCGCCATGCTGGCGCTGAGCGTGACCGGTGATAGCGCCGACGCCGCCTGATCGGTGCGCAGCAGTCCGTAGATGATCCACGGCTGGCGCCCGACCTCGCGCACCGTCCAGCCCATTTCCACCGCCACATAGGGCAGCGGGATGCTCAGCACCCAGGCCCACAGCAGCTTGCGGTTCGCCAGCAGCGCGTCGGCCTTGCCGCGCGTCTTGCGCCAGATCCATGCCGTCCAGAAGGCCAGGGCAACGAACCAGAAACCGATCCCGGCCATGATGCGAAAGGCGTAGAACAGCAGCGGGATCATGGGCGGCTGGTCGGCGCGTGCAATGTCGCGCAAGCCGATGACCCGGCCGGTGGTGGTGTGCGTAGCCAGCACGCTCAGCATGTCGGGCAGTTCCAGCGCCCAGTCGTTCTTCTGCGCCGCCTGATTCGGCCACGCCAGCAAGGCCCAAGGAGCGCCCTCGCCAGGCTTGTTGGTGACCCAGTGGCCCTCGATGGCGGCGCCCTTGGCGGGCTGGTCCTGGAACACCGCGCTGCCGCTGGAGTCGCCGATCCACACCTGCAGCGGCGCGATCACCACCAGCGCCAGCAACGCGATCTTGAAGGACTTGAGGAAGAACTCGGAATGGCGCTTGTTCAGCAGGTAAGACGCCGAAATGCCGGCGATGACGAAGGCCCCAGTTTCCAGCGCCGCCACATACATGTGGGACACGCCCCAGATCATGTCGGGGTTGAAGATGGCGGCCAGGTAGTCGGTCACGACCAGCTTGCCGTTTTGCAAGGTCACCCCGGCGGGGGTTTGCATCCAGGAATTGGCCACCATGATCCACAGGGCCGAGAGCGAGGCGCCGAACGCCACCATGGCCGTCGCAAACAAGTGTGCGCCACGACTGACCCTGCCCCAGCCGAACAGCATGATGCCGATGAAGCCGGCCTCCAGCATGAAGGCCATGGCGCCCTCGAAGCCGAGGATGTTGCCAAAGAACTCGCCGGCGAAGTTGGAGAACCCGGCCCAGTTGGTGCCGAACTCCATTTCCAGCGGAATACCGGAGACGACCCCGACCGCGAAATTCAGCACCAGCAGCTTGGCCCAGAAGCGTGCATGGCGGTAGTACGCGACATCCCCGGTCTTGAGCCACAGCGCCTCGACGACCACCAGGAAAGTGGCCAGGCTGATGGTAAGGATGGGCCAGACGATGTGAAACAACGCCGTCATCGCGAACTGGGCGCGAGAAAGATCGATCGCGGATTGCATGCTGATGGTGCCTCGAACAGGACGCTGACCCAGCCACGCAAGCCAGCTTTGTCTTGATCGGCCGCGTGGCACCATGGTGTTTACCCTTAGTGCATCGTAGTGCTGCCCCTCCTGCCGGTCCGGGTCCTCGCCGTGTATCCATGACGGGCATAGGCCGATGTCGCCGACAGCAAGCTGGTCGTTGCACGACAAGCACCCCTGCTTGCATGCGGGCGGCCCCACGCCCAGCAACGCGTCCGGCTCCTACTATGATGATTACCGACCTCCAAGTCTGACCATGACCCCGGCCCCCATCGCACCGACCGCCAGCGCTGCGCGCGCGCGGGCGCTGGCCAGGCTGGTCAGAAGTCGCGGCCGCAGGCTTTTCCTGCAATATGGCCTGCCTTGGGGTGCCGCCTTGCTGGTGGGCTTGGTGGCGGTGCTGTACGCGCAGTGGAGCACCGATGCCTACAACATATTCATCGGCTGGATTGCCGGGCGTGCCTGGCTCGCCTTCCTCATCACTCCGGCCTTCACCATGCTGGCGGTGTTCCTCACGCGGCGCTACTTTCAGGGCAGCGAGGGCAGCGGCATACCGCAAGTCATTGCGGCGCTGCATGCGCCGCGCGACGTAACCCTGATGGGCCGTTTGTTCGGTCTGCGCATCATCGTCGGCAAGCTCTGCGTGTCGCTGCTCGGATTTTTCGGCGGCATGACCATCGGCCGCGAAGGGCCCACGGTGCATCTGGGCGCCGCCATCATGGCCGAGACACGGCGCTTCTATCCCCACGCCGGCCCCAAGCTGGAGCGCCAGTTGCTGCTGGCTGGCGCTGCGGCAGGTTTGTCCGGGGCGTTCAACACGCCGCTGGCCGGCATCATTTTCGCCATTGAGGAGTTGGCGCGCGATTTCGAGAACCGCACCAACGGCACCATGATCACCGCCGTGGTGTTCTCCGGCCTCACCTCGCTGGCGCTGGCGGGCAACTACCTGTACTTCGGCCAGATGAGCGTGCCGCAAAATTTCGGCATCGGTTTCGTCCTTCCGGTGCTGGCCACGGCCCTGCTCTGCGGCCTGCTGGGCGCGGCCTTCAACTGGGCGCTGCTGCATTGGGAAGTCTGGATGCCCAGGCCGCTGCAGCTCTGGCGTGCGAACAAGCCCATGGCCTACGCGCTGGTCATCGGCCTGACGATCGCCGCCCTGGGCGTGGCCACCGGGGGCGAGACCTGGGGCAGCGGCTACGACCAGGCGCGGCATCTGCTGGAGGGCACGGCGCCGCTGAGTCAGGGCTACGCCATCACCAAATGGGCGGCCATGATCATCAGCTACATGGCCGGCATCCCCGGCGGCCTGTTCTCGCCCTCGCTGTCCATCGGCGCCGGGCTGGCGCAATGGGTGCATGCCGCCTTCGCCTGGGCGCCCATGCCGGCGCTCATCGCGCTGTGCATGACGGGGTATCTCGCGGCCGTGACCCAGTCGCCACTCACCTCCTTCGTCATCGTCATGGAAATGACCAATGGCGGCGGCCTGGTGATTCCGATGATGGCCACCGCACTTCTGGCCACGCGGGTGTCGGCCCTGTTCACGCCGCCGCTGTACGAGGCGCTGGCGCAGAAGAACTACTACCCGAAACCGGCCGCGGCGGCGCCCGGGCCAGACGCGTCCGGCGCACCCGCACCAAGCGCAGGTGCCGCGAATCAACCCGACCCCTGATCCACGCGCCGCGTCGCCCGCGGCAGACAAATTCGCAGCCTGCCGCTACGCTTGCCGGCACGACAACACACTCCCCCCGGAAACGACGGACCGCTCCCAAGCGCCCGACCCTGCCCAGAGACGGGGCGGCGCCGTTGCCGCGAGGAGGCACACAGCAGGAGACAACCATGTCGGCAACCCCCTTGGCCGCACGCGGCGCCAGCACCTTCGAGTCCGCCACCTACACCAAGGTGGGCTGGCGACTCATTCCGTTTCTGATGCTGTGCTACTTCGTGGCCTATCTCGATCGCGTCAACGTCGGTTTCGCGCAGTTGCAGATGAAATCGGATCTGGGTTTTTCCGACGCCGTCTACGGCTTCGGCGCGGGCATCTTCTTCCTCGGCTATTTTCTGTTCGAGGTGCCGAGCAATCTGGTACTGCACCGGGTCGGCGCGCGCATCTGGATCGCCCGCATCATGATCACCTGGGGCCTCATCTCCGCCCTCACCATGGTCATCCAGACGCCCGCCATGTTCTACGTGGCGCGCTTCCTGCTGGGCCTGGCCGAAGCGGGATTCTTCCCCGGCATCGTCCTCTACCTCACCTACTGGTACCCGGCGGCCAGGCGCAGCCAGATGACGGCCTGGTTCATGTCGGCGGTGGCGCTCTCGGGCCTGATCGGGGGGCCGGTGTCGGGCTGGATCCTGCACAGCTTCCACGGCCACGGCGGCCTGGCCGGCTGGCAGTGGCTGTTCCTGCTGGAAGGCGCGCCAGCGGTGGTGCTCGGCGTGGTGGTGCTGCTGTTTCTGGACAACGGCATCGCCCAGGCGCGCTGGCTGACAGATGCCGAAAAGACCTTGCTGCAGGATCGCATCGCCAGCGAAGCCCGGACCAAAACCCATGTCTCGGCGCTGCAAGCCTTGGCAAGCCCGCGCGTGTGGCTGCTGGCGCTGGTGTATTTCTCGGTGGTGATGGGCTTGTACGGACTGGGCTTTTGGCTGCCGCTGCTGTTCAAGACCACGGGCGTGAACGACCCGCTCGCCATCGGCTGGCTGGTGGCCATTCCCTACGGCGTGTCCATCATCGCCATGATCCTGGTGGGCCGCCATTCTGACGCGAAGCGCGAGCGCCGCTGGCATGTCGCCATTCCCGCGCTGCTTGGTGCCTTGGGGCTGCTGCTGTCCACGCTGTGGACCGACAACACCCTGGGCGCGGTGCTCACGCTGAGTCTGGCCACCTGCGGCATCATGACCGTGCTGCCGCTGTTCTGGAGCCTGCCCACCGCGTTTCTCACCGGCACGGCGGCGGCGGCGGGCATCGCCCTGATCAACGCCCTGGGCAACCTCGCCGGCTTCTTCGGCCCCAGCATCGTCGGCTGGGTGAAGCAGGCCACGCACAGCACCAACGGTGGCGTGCTGGTGCTGGCCGGTTTCATGGTGTTGTGCGCCCTGCTGGTGCTGAGCCTGCCGGCGCGCGACATCGACCACTGAGCCGCGCGGCTTTCGTGTGGGCCGCGTGCAATCGACATGGGCATCGCGTAAATTTCACGACGATCGACGTCTTCATCACGCCGCACGCCCAACCCAAGGAGCCCCGATGAGCAAGACCACCAAGGCCGCCGTGCCCAAGCTTCACGCCACCTCGAGCAACGTGCACATCGGCATCGCCGACAAGGACCGCGCCGCCATCGCCCAGGGCCTGTCCCACCTGCTGGCCGACACCTACACCCTCTACCTCACCACCCACAACTTCCATTGGAACGTCACCGGCCCGATGTTCAACACCCTGCACCTGATGTTCATGACGCAGTACACCGAGTTGTGGAACGCGGTGGACCCGGTGGCCGAGCGCATCCGGGCGCTGGGCTATGCGGCCCCCGGCTCCTACGCCGCCTACGGCCAGCTCACCAAGCTGGGTGACGTGCCGCTGATCCCGCCCAAGGCCGAGGACATGATCCGCATTCTGGTGAAAGGCAACGAGGCGGTGGCCGCCACCGCGCGCGAGCTGTTGCCGCTGACGGAGAAGGCGGGGGACCAGCCCACCACCGACCTGCTGTCGGCACGCATGGACATCCACGAAAAAACCGCCTGGATGCTGCGTTCGCTCTTGGAGGGTTGAGACCGCGCCAGCCGCCCAGGCTGTCGATATGGGGCGCGGGGAATAATGGCGCCATGTTCGACCGTCTCCAACTCTGGCTCGACCTCATCCGCTGGAACCGCCCCGCCGGTTGGTTGCTGCTGCTGTGGCCCACCCTCTCGGCCTTGTGGATGGCGGCGGGCGGCTTTCCCGGCTGGACGCTGCTGGCGGTGTTCACGCTCGGCACCATTCTCATGCGCTCGGCCGGCTGCACCGTGAACGACGTCGCCGACGCCGAGTTCGACCGCCATGTGCGCCGCACCGCGCGCCGCCCCGTCACCAGCGGCACGGTGTCCAAGCGTGAGGCGCTGCTGCTCGGCGCCGCGCTGGCGCTGGCGGCCTTCGGTCTGGTGCTGCTGACCAACGCGCTGACCATCGCCCTGTCCTTCGCCGCGCTGCTCATTGCCATCGCCTACCCCTACACCAAGCGCTGGCTGGCGCTGCCGCAAGCCTTTCTCGGCGTGGCCTTCAGCTTCGGCATTCCCATGGCCTTCGCCGCCGCGGCCGGCGAGGTGCCGCCGCTGGCCTGGTGGCTGTTGCTGGGCAATCTGTTCTGGGTGTTGGCCTACGACACCGAGTACGCCATGGTGGACCGCGAGGACGACCTGAAGATCGGCATCAAGACCTCGGCCATCACCTTCGGCCGCATGGACGTGGCCGCGGTGATGGCCAGCTATGCCATCTTCCTGGCGATGTGGCTGGCCGCCGGGCTGCAACTGGGTCTGGCCTGGCCGTTCGCGCTCGGGCTGCTGGCGGCGGCCGGTATGGCGGCCTGGCACTACCGCCTCATCCGCCAGCGCGAGCCGGCCCGCTGCTTCACCGCCTTCAAGCACAACCACTGGCTGGGCTTCGCCGTGTTCGCCGGCACGGCAACCGCCTACGCGCTGCGCTGAAATACTTCCCCGCCACGTTTGGCGGGGAAGGTCGGGAGGGGCCTTCGAAGCCTCGCGAGCGCCGTCCTCTCCTCCCCCACCGCGTGGGGGAGGCCGGGAGGGGGACGGTTTCGCCGCGCAAACCCTCCCCGCCCCAGCCCTCCCCGCCCATGGGGAGGGCGCCGGGCTCTCAGGGATACAGCCCGCGCTCGGCCCTGGCTTCCAGCACCCGCTCGCAGGCCACGACGAAAGCGGCGGTGCGCAGGGGGATCTTGAGCCGGTCGGCGGTGTCCCAGATGTGGAGGAAGGCGCCGCCGAGAATCTTGTCCAGCCGGGCGTTGATCTCGTCCTCGCTCCAGAAGAAGCTGGAGAAGTCCTGCACCCATTCGAAGTAGCTCACTGTCACGCCGCCGGCGTTGCAGATGACGTCGGGCACGACCAGCACGCCGCGCTCGGCGAGGATGTCGTCTGCCCCCGGCAAGGTCGGGCCGTTGGCGCCTTCGAGCACCAGCTTGGCCGTGGTCAGGCGGGCGCGCGCTTCGGTCAGCTGCCCCTCCAGGGCAGCGGGGATGAGGATGTCGCAGGGCACGCTCCAGAAGTCATCGGCAGCGATCGCCTGCCCGCCCTTGAAACCGGCCACGCCGCCATGCTGCAGCACATGGGCCTGCAGCGCGGCCACGTCCAGCCCCTGCTCGGACTGCAGCGCGCCGGTGTGATCCTGCACCGCCACCAGCTTGGAGCCGGCCTGGGCGAAGAGTTCGGCGGCGGTGGAGCCGACGTTGCCGAAGCCCTGCACCGCCACGCGTGCGCCTTCCAGGGGGAGGTTGATGCGCCGCGCGGCCTCGCGCCCGGTGACGAACACGCCGCGTCCGGTGGCCTTGACCCGCCCGAGCGAGCCGCCGAGCTGCACCGGCTTGCCGGTGACGACGCCGGTGGCGGTGCCGCCGATGTTCATGGAGTAGGTGTCCATCATCCACGCCATGATCTGGGCGTTGGTGTTGACGTCGGGCGCCGGGATGTCTTGCTGCGGACCGATGATGATGCCGATCTCGCTGGTGTAGCGCCGCGTCAGGCGCTCGAGTTCCTTGCGCGACAAGCGCGACGGCTCGACCCGGATGCCGCCTTTGGCTCCTCCATACGGCAGACCCACGGCGGCGTTCTTCACCGTCATCCACGCCGACAGCGCCATCACCTCCTCCAGCGTGACCTGCGGGTGGTAGCGCACCCCGCCCTTGCCGGGCCCGCGCGAGAGGTTGTGCTGCACGCGGTAGCCCTCGAAATGCTGCACCGTGCCGTCGTCCATTTCGATCGGCACGTCGACGATGAGGGCGCGTTTGGGCCGTCTCAGGGTCTCGCCCCAGCGCGCGAGGTCGCCCAGATACGGCAACACGCGGTCGACCTGGGCCAGGTAGGTTTGCCAGGGGCTGTCGGGCTGGGGGTCGATGTAGGACAGGGGGTTTTTCGGGCTTGCTTGGTGCAGCATGGCGGTCTCCGTGTGTTGCGGCGCTCGTGGCGCCTTGTGGCTTTCGTGGTGGTGTTGTGAACGGCCGGTTGGGCCACCTCCACTCTACGCCCGGGCTGACGCTCCATCCACCGCGGTTGCGAAGCGTGGCTGACTGCATGCGCGCCGCGCCCCTCGTGCCCGACGGCGCGAAGGGCGCGGCCAGACCTAGCGGTTCACGGCCTTCAGCGCCGCCTCGGGGTAGCGTGTGCCCTGCGCCGCACCCGGGGGCATGGCCTGGTGGATGCGCAGCAGGTCGTCGGTGGACAGCGGCACCTTCAGCGCACCCAGGTTCTCCTCCAGACGGCTGATGCGTCGCGTGCCCGGAATGGGAATGATGTCGTCGCCCTGCGCCAGCAGCCAGGCCAGCGCCAGTTGCGCGGCGGTGCATCCACGCTCGGCGGCCATGGCGTGCAGGATGTCGGCCAGGTGCAGATTGGCGACAATGGCGTCAGCCTGGAAACGCGGTGAGTGCAGGCGCCAGTCATCGGGGCTGAGGTCCTCCTGCTTGCGGATCGCGCCGGTGAGAAAGCCGCGCCCGAGCGGACTGTAGGCAACGAATGCGATGCCGAGTTCGCGTACCGTATCGAGCAGTTCGCCTTCCGGGTCGCGGCTCCACAGCGAGTATTCGGTTTGCAGTGCGGCAATCGGGTGCACTTTATGGGCACGGCGGATGGTAGCGGGCGCCGCCTCCGACAAGCCAAGCCAGCGCACCTTGCCGGCATGCACGAGCTCGGCCATCGCCCCCACCGTCTCCTCGATCGGCACCTGCGGGTCCACGCGGTGCTGGTAGTACAGGTCGATGACGTCGAGCTTGAGCCGGCGAAGGCTGGCGTCGCACGCCTGGCGCACATACTCCGGGCGGCCGTTGACCCCGGCGAAACTGCGGTCGGGTCCGCGCACATTGCCGAACTTGGTGGCCAGCACCACCTGGCTGCGGCGCCCGCGCAGGGCGCGTCCCAGCAGTTCCTCGTTGTCCCCGGCGCCGTACATGTCAGCGGTGTCGAGAAAGTTCACGCCCAGATCCAGCGCCCGGTGCAGGGTGGCGATGGACTGAGCCTCGTCCGCGGGTCCGTAGAACTCGGACATGCCCATGCAACCCAGTCCCAAAGCAGACACCAGCGGGCCGCTGGTGCCGAGATGGCGCATCTGCATCGCTATCGTCTCCCGAATGGCAAGGTGCCCGGGCTCGGCACCTCATGCAGACATGCTAGAAAAATCCATCGGTGCGCGCTGCAACAGTTTGTTCTTCACGATACGCGAACGCCGCCCAAGAAAAAGCCCGCCTTGCGGCGGGCGAAAGTCCCGGAGATGAGAGAACAACACAACTTGTTCACTCTTCATCTAGCAGATTGCGTGCCAGCTTGTGCCACACGGCGTGCGGTGGGCTGCCGAGGGGTCAGGTGCAGGAGGTTGGCAGGTAGGCCGTGGCGATGGGTTTGCTGCCGCCGGCGACACAGGTCCAGGCGATGGCGCCGGCGCTGGTGCGGGCGGAGAGCAGCAAGGTGCTGCCCAGGATGTCGCTGTTGGCCTGGCGGCCGTACTGAACCTGAATCACACCGACGCTACGCATCGTGACGTTGCTGACATAGTTGCCCTGAATGGTGGCGGGCAAGTTGAGCGAGGCATTGCTCGCCGGCAGATAGCCCTTTTGCCCGTAAAAATCCCCCAGGGCCAGCTTGGTGCCGCCTGCGAGGGAGAGCCCCTCGGAAACCTGGGCGCGAATCACGTAGGTTTGATAGGCGGGAATGGCAATGGCGGCGAGGATGCCGGTGATGGCGACCACGATCATCAGTTCGATGAGCGTGAAACCCGCGCTGGCGTTGCGTTGTTGGTTGCACGGCGGCGGTGGACGCTGGGCTTGCAGCATGGCGTGCCTCTGATCATATTTTGGGTCGGTGGAGGCGCCGAACTCGCCGCTGGCCCCCAGTCGGGGCACCGGGCGAGCAGCAAGAGTTGCGCCATGCGAACAAGACGACTGAGCGTGCAACTTGTCACAAAAACGTCGAGCGTTTGCGCCAGAAGCCCGCATTGCATTGCCATGTTTTGTCACACACCGACCGATTTCGCGCATGGATGCGACAGAAAGCGTCAGCCGGCTGGACCAAGCCCGGCGCGTTTCGCCAGCGCACGCGCCAGGATCGACAACGAACCCTCCGGCCGCTCCAACTCGTGCAGGATGTCGAAGTGGTTGCGCCCGGGCAGCATGTGGAGCTGCGCCGGCTCGCCCGCTGCCTGCAGCGCTGCGGCATAGGCATGGCTCTGGCGCTGCAGTTCAGGCAGTTCGGCAGCGCCGACAGCCACCTCGGTGACGCGGCCGGATTGGATGCGACGTTGCGGACTGCACGCGGCGATCTCCTCCTCCCTGAGTTGCAAAGCGTCGTTGAGGGCGCCCTGGGCAATCGGCGCCAGTTCGAACAGCCCGCTGATGGCGAGCACCGCAGCAACCGCCGGATGGCTACGGTGCATGGCTGCCAGATGGCCGCCGGCCGAATGCCCCGCCAGCACGATGCGCGGCTGACCCTGCGACGGACCGTGCCCGGGGGTGGACTGCAGCATGTCCAGGAGCAAACCGACTTCGGCGACGATGTCGGGCATTCGCGCCTGCGGCGCCAGGGTGTACTCGCCCAGCACCACGTGGAAGCCCGCCGCCAACGGGCCCGCGGCGATGCAGGCGAAATCATCCTTGCTGCGCCATTGCCAGTAACCGCCGTGGAGAAAAACAAGAATGGGCGCGGCGTTCACGGCGCCCCCCTCGCGAAACGGCTGTGTGGGCGCAAACCAGTCGAACACCTGGCGCGGAGCAGGACCGTAGGGGATGTTGCGCGTGCAGGCATGCCGCGCATACACGGCCTGGCTGCGGGCAAGCAGGTCCTGCAGCAAAACCGAGGCGTTGGGTACTGCCGCCGCGTTGTCGTAGGCGGCGGTGTAGTCCTCGCGGGTTTGCCGCGGTGTGGGCACGGGGTCGGACATGGACATCGACAGGGGCCGGGATGGGGGGTCGAGGACGGCGAAGCTCGCGACTCGAGGTCAACTGGTTCATGCGAAGCGTAGAGCCAAAATCGGGATGGTGCATGCCCGCGGTTTGGGAGCATCTCCCCGGGATCACGGACGGTCACCCGCCGCAGTTGATGGCAGCGGGCCGCGGTCAGTCAGCGCCGGTCTCCCGCGCTTGCTGGTTGGTCGCCGCAGTCCTTCTGATTAAACTTGACGTATACGTCAATCTGATGCCGCCCTCCCTGCCCGCGCCCCATGACCAAACCGCCACCGCCGCGTTACACCATTGCAGAGTTGGCGCGCGAGTTCGGGCTCACACCGCGCGCGATTCGTTTCTACGAGGAAGCCGGCCTGCTGCACCCCGAACGCGAGGGGCGCCAGCGGGTGTACTCGCAAGGTGACCGCACGCGTCTGAAGCTCACACAGCGCGGCAAGCGACTGGGGCTGAGTCTGGCGGAAATCAAGGAACTGGTGTCGATGTACGAATCGCCGCGCGACACGGCACCGCAACTGCGCCGCTTCCTCGACGTCTTGAGTGCCCACCGCCGTGACATCGAAGAGCGCATGGCCGAACTGCAGACCACGCTGGATGAGATCGGCGGCCATGAAACCGGGGCTCGTGTCCTTCTGGCCAAGCAAGGCACCGGGCATGCCCGGTAGGTTCAACACGCGGCACTCGTGACGGCAGGCTGCTACGATTGCCGTTAACGTAAACGTCAATCAACCCGCCCAGCCTGTCCAGCATCACACCCACGATCCACCCCTGCCGCCATCGCATTCCCCCAACCATGCAGCAGACCACCACCGGAACCGAAGGCTTGCAGGCCGCCGTCGCGACGCTGTCCCGCGCGCAGGACAGCGCCGTGCGACAGAGTTTTGCACGCCAGGGGCTGATGCGGCATTGGGACGCGCGCATCGAGCATCTGGCGCCTGGCAGGGCCGACATCCGGCTGCCTCACTCCGAACGTGTGAGCCAGCAACAGGGCAGCTTTCACGGCGGGGCGATGGGCGCCCTGGCCGACATCGCCGCCGGCTACGCCGCAATGACTGTCGTGCCCGAAGGCATGGAAGTGACCACGGTGGAGTACAAGATCAATTTCCTGGCAGCCTGCAGCGGTGGCACCTTGCTGGCGCGGGGACGGGTAGTGCGCGCCGGCCGGCGCATCATCGTCACGGCGGCCGAAGTGGTTCACCAAGCCGACGATGGTCGCGAGACGCTGTGCGCGGTCATGCAACAGACCATCATGCCGGTGACGAAAGGCTATTGAGAGCACCACCACCCGAAAACGCGCGACAAACAGCGCCGGCCACGAACGGGACGATACCCAAGGAGACTCGTGATGAACCTGCCAGGACTGGACTTTCAACTCGGCGAAGACATTGACGCGCTGCGTGAGGCCGTGCGCGACTTCGCGCAGGCCGAGATCGCGCCGCGCGCCGCGGACATCGACCGCAGCGACCAGTTCCCGATGGATCTCTGGCGCAAGTTGGGCGACCTCGGGCTGCTTGGCGTGACCGTGCCGGAATCGGAGGGCGGCAGCGGCATGGGGTATCTCGCGCACATGGTGGCGATGGAGGAAATCTCGCGCGCCAGTGCCTCGGTGGCCTTGAGTTACGGCGCGCATTCCAATCTGTGCGTCAACCAGATCCGGCGCAACGGCAATGCGGCGCAGAAGGCGCGCTACCTGCCCAAGCTCTTGTCGGGTGAGCATGTGGGTGCCCTGGCCATGAGCGAGCCGGGCGCCGGCAGCGACGTGGTCAGCATGAGGCTGCGCGCCGACAAGCGTGGTGATGCCTACGTGCTCAACGGCACCAAGATGTGGATCACCAACGGGCCCGATGCACATACCCTGGTGGTGTATGCCAAGACCGACCTGGCCGCGGGCAGCAAGGGCATCACCGCCTTCATCGTGGAGAAGACGTTCAAGGGCTTTTCCGTGGCGCAAAAACTCGACAAGCTGGGCATGCGCGGCAGCCATACCGGCGAGTTGGTTTTCCAGGACGTCGAGGTGCCGGCCGAGAACGTCTTGGGGAGTGTCGGAGGCGGCGCGAAAGTGCTGATGAGCGGGCTGGATTACGAGCGCGCGGTGCTGGCTGGAGGGCCTGTGGGCATCATGCAGGCGGTGCTGGACAATGTCGTGCCCTACGCGCATGAACGCAAGCAGTTCGGTCAGGCGATCGGCGAATTCCAACTCATCCAGGCCAAGCTCGCCGACCTGTACACCACGCTGCAAGCCGGGCGCAGCCTGCTGTACGCCGTGGGCAAAAACCTCGATGCCCTCGGCGACGGCCATGCCCGGGGCGTGCGCAAAGACTGCGCCGCGGTCATCCTCTGGTGTGCCGAAAAAGCCACCTGGATGGCGGGCGAAGGCATCCAGATTTTCGGCGGCAACGGTTACATCAACGAGTATCCGCTGGGGCGGCTCTGGCGCGACGCCAAGTTGTACGAAATTGGCGCCGGCACCAGCGAAATTCGCCGCATGCTGATCGGCCGCGAACTGTTCGCGCAGACGGCCTGAACCACAGTTGCATCAAGTGTCTGCGCGCATGCCGGGCGTGTCACGCCATCTGCGGCTGGGTCTGCTGCGCAGGAACCAGGCCCACGGCGTCGAACGCGGCCTCGAGCCGGCGCACGGCGGCGGGCACGTCGGCCCATTTGTCGAGGCCGAACAGGCCGAGGCGGAAGCTCATGAAATCGGCCGGCTCGTCGCAGGCCAAGGGCACGCCGGCGGCAATTTGCAGGCCGGCGGCGACAAACTTCCTGGTGTTCTGGATGTCGGGGTCGCGGGTGTAGCTCACCACCACGCCCGGCGCCTGAAAACCGGCCGCCGCCACGCTTTTCACGCCGCGGCGCTCCAGCGAGGCGCGCACCGCCCGGCCCAGTTCGATCTGCGCGGCCTTGAGCCTGGGCAGGCCGATGGCGCAGGCCTCGCGCATGACATCGCGGGTCTGCTCCAGCGCCTGGGTCGGCATGGTGGCATGGTAGGCATGGCCGCCCTTGACGTAGGCCTGCATGATCTGCTGCCACTTCTTCAGGTCGCAGGTGAAGCTGTCGCTCTGGGTGGTGCCGAGTCTGGCCACGGCGCGCTCGCCCAGCATGGCGAAGCCGCAGCAGGGCGGGCCGCTCCAGCCTTTTTGCGGCGCCGAAACGAGCACGTCCACCAGGGTGTCCTGCATGTCCACCCACATCGCGCCGGAGGCGATGCAGTCGAGCACGAACAGGCCGCCGACTTCGCGTACCGCGGTGCCGATGGCGCGCAGATAGTCGTCGGGCAAGATCATGCCGGCGGAGGTTTCCACATGGGGCGCGAACACCACGGCGGGGCGCTCGCGGCGAATGGCGGCAACCACCTCGACAATGGGCGCGGGGACGAAGGGCGACTCGCCGGCCTCGGCCGTGCGGCGTGCCTTGAGCACGGTGACCTGGTCGCTGAGCTTGCCCATCTCGAGGATTTGCGACCAGCGGTAGCTGAACCAGCCGTTGCGCACGATGAGCGCGCCCTGGCCCTGCACGAACTGGCGCGCCACGGCTTCCATCGCGAAGCTGCCGCTGCCGGGCACGATCACGGCTTCCTGCGCGTTGTAAGCGGTTCTCAGCATGTCGGACAGATCGCGCATCACCTGCTGAAAGCGCTTGGCCATGTGGTTGAGCGAGCGGTCGGTGTAGACGACCGAGTATTCAAGCAGGCCGTCGGGGTCGACATCGGGAAGCAGTCCGGGCATGGCGTGTCTCCTGGAAGTGTCAAGATGGGTACTGAGGCTGACCGGGCATGGCGCTGCATGCGACTCGCCGCAACGGGCTTGCGTCGCGCTGCACCGCAGCATGCCAACCTGACCAGCACGAGGTCGTTCAGCCTAGCACGCAGGCTGCAGCGGGGCATGCCGTGCCGCCGCGTTCCCGAAGCGCGAGCGCGGGTACAGTCGGAGGCGTTTCTGCTTCGTGGGCCTGCGCGATGAACCAATTTCCACCCCGGCTGGATTCGCATGTGGCATTCGCCATCGCCCGCGCCATGCTCGACGGCTTCAACAAGCATTACCGTCTGTTCCGCGAGGTCAGCCGCGAGGCCAAGGCGCGGTTCGAAGCCGCCGACTGGGCCGGGCAACAGCGGGCGCAGCGCGAGCGCATCGCCTTCTACGACACCCGGGTGGACGAGGCCACCGAGCGGCTGCAGACCGAATTCGACGCCGGACATCTGGACACGGCCATCTGGCATCAGGCCAAACTGCATTACATCGGCCTGCTCACCAACCATCTGCAGCCCGAGCTGGCCGAAACCTTCTTCAATTCGGTGACCACCAAGATCCTGCACCGGCAGCATTTCCACAACGACATTCTGTTCGTGCGTCCGGCCCTGTCCACCGAATACATCGAGTACGACGAGCCGGCGGCGCAACCCACCTTCCGCGCGTACTACCCCACACGCGAGACCCTGCGCCACACGCTGGTGCGCATCATCCACAACCACCAGTTGCGGCTTCCCTTCGAACATCTGGAGCGCGATATCGACCAGGTGCTGGAAGCCGTGGAGCGGCGACTGGATGGGGCGCGGCTGCGCGGCAATTTCCAGATCCAGGTGCTGTCCTCGCTGTTCTACCGCAACAAGGGCGCCTACGCAGTGGGCAAGATCATCAACGGCTTCTGGGAGTTTCCGCTGGCGCTGCCCATCCTGCACAACGCCCGCGGTCGGCTCGTCATCGACACCGTGCTGCTGCATGAGGACGACCTGCTGCTGCTGTTCTCCTTCGCCCGCGCCTACTTCATGGTGGACATGGCGGTGCCATCGGCCTATGTGCAGTTTTTGCGCACGCTCATGCCTCGCAAACCGCGCTCCGAGCTCTACAGCGCGCTCGGCCTGGCCAAGCAGGGCAAGACCTTGTTCTACCGCGATTTCCTCTATCACTTGCGGCATTCCAGCGACCGCTTCACCACCGCCCCGGGCATCAAGGGCATGGTGATGCTGGTGTTCACCCTGCCCTCGTTCCCCTTCGTGTTCAAGGTCATTCGCGACTTCTACCCCGCCCCGAAAGACACCACGCGCGAGAAGATCAAGGCCAAGTATCTGCTGGTCAAACAGCACGATCGCGTGGGCCGCATGGCCGACACCCTGGAGTATTCCAACGTGGCCTTTCCGCGCGAGCGCTTCGACCCCGCGTTGATTGCCGAACTCAAGGCGACTTGCGCCTCGCTGGTGGAGGAGGAAGGCGACTTGCTCATCATTCGCCATTGCTACATCGAGCGGCGCATGATTCCGCTCAACATCCACCTGCAGGAAGCCACGCCGGAGCAACTGGAGGCCGCGGTGATCGACTACGGCAACGCCATCAAAGACCTGGTGGCGGCGAATATTTTTCCGGGTGACATGCTGTGGAAAAACTTCGGCATCACGCGCCATGGCAAGGTGGTGTTCTACGACTACGACGAGATCGAATACATCACCGACTGCAACTTCCGCCATGTGCCCGCGCCGCGCTGCGAAGAAGACGAGATGGCAGCCGAGCCCTGGTACCCGGTGGGCCCGCACGACATCTTTCCCGAGACCTTCGGCACCTTCCTGCTCGGCAACCCCAAGGTGCGCGAGGTCTTCATGCGCCACCACGCCGATCTGCTCGACGCCGCATACTGGCAGCGGCAACAGCAGCGCACACGCGACGGCCATGTGTTCGACGTGTTTCCGTACGACATGACGCGCCGCTTCGGCCATCGGTGTGCGCCGTCCGTGTCCGCGCCGGCGCGCACGGCGCCCCTCTCAACAACCGCTCAGGAGGCATCATGAATTCCGATCCCATCGTCATCGCTTCCGCCGCGCGCACGCCCATTGGGGGATTGCTCGGCGACTTCGCCGCCGTTCCCGCCTGGGAGCTCGGCGCGACGGCCATTGCCGCGGCCGTGCAACGTGCCGGCATCGGTGGCGACGCCGTGAACGAAGTGCTCATGGGCAACTGCCTCATGGCCGGCCAGGGCCAGGCCCCGGCGCGGCAGGCTGCGCTCAAGGCCGGGCTGCCGCAATCCGCCGGGGCCGTGACGCTGTCGAAAATGTGCGGCTCGGGCATGCGGGCGATGATGTTCGCCCACGACATGCTGGTGGCGGGTTCCGCCGAGGTGATGGTGGCCGGCGGCATGGAGAGCATGACCAACGCGCCGCATCTGGCCTTCGTCCGCAAGGGAGTGAAGTATGGCCTGGCGCAGTTCTACGACCACATGGCGCTCGATGGCCTGGAAGACGCTTATGACCGCGGCAAGGCCATGGGCGTGTTCGCCGAAAGCTGCGTCAGCAAGTACAGCTTCAGCCGCGCCGAGATGGACGCGTTCGCCGTCGCCTCCACCGAGCGCAGCAAGCAAGCGAACGAGAACGGCAGCTTCGACTGGGAAATGGCGCCGGTCTCCGTGGCGGGTCGAGGCGGCGACACCGCCATCAGCCGCGACGAGCAGCCATTCAAGGCCAAGCTCGACAAGATTCCCGGCTTGAAACCGGCGTTCAAGAAGGACGGTGCCATCACCGCCGCCACCTCGTCGAGCATTTCCGACGGGGCCGCCGCGCTGGTGCTGATGCGCCGATCCACCGCCGCCAAGCTCGGTTGCAAGCCCATCGCCCGCATCGTCTCGCATGCGGTGCATGCGCAGGCGCCAGAGTGGTTCACCACCGCGCCAGTCGGTGCGATCCGGAAGGTACTGGATCAATCCGGCTGGAAGGCGACCGACGTGGATTTGTGGGAAGTCAACGAGGCCTTCGCCGCCGTCACCATGGCGGCCATGCGCGAATTCAGCCTGCCGCACGACATCGTCAACGTGCATGGCGGCGCTGTGGCTTTGGGCCACCCGATCGGCGCAAGCGGCGCGCGCATCGTCGTCACGCTCTTGGGCGCATTGCGCACGCGCGGGTTGAACAAGGGCGTGGCGGCGCTGTGCATCGGCGGCGGCGAGGCCACCGCCATGACGGTGGAACTGCTGTGAACAAACGCATCAGCTCCGGCTCCAGCTTCGAAGCCCTTGCCGGCTACAGCCGCGCTGTGGTCGATGACCGCTATGTGCATGTCTCCGGCACCACGGGTTTCGACTACGCCGCCATGACCATCAGCGACGACGCGGTGGAGCAAACCCGGCAATGCTTTCGCAACATCACCGCCGCCTTGCGCGAGGCCGGCTGCACGCTGGACGACGTGGTGCGGGTGCGCTACCTGCTGACCGAAGCCGCCCTGTTCGACCAGCTCGCGCCCATCTTCGGCCAGCACTTTGCCCGCGCGCGCCCGGCTGCGACGGCACAGATCTGCGGCTTGATCGACCCTCGCATGCGCATCGAAATCGAAGTCACCGCCAAGCTTCCACACTGACCATGCTCCTCGCTGACGACCATCGACTCATCCGCGACGCGGTGCGCGACTACGCGCAAGCAGAAATCGCGCCGCACGCCGCCGCCTGGGCGCGAGAGGCCCGCTTCCCGCGCCAGGCCTTGCAAGGCCTGGCCGCGCTCGGCTGCCTGGGCATTGCCGTGCCCGTGCGATGGGATGGCGCCGGGCTGGACTATCTAGCGCTGGCGCTGGCGATCGAGGAAATTGCCGCCGCCGACGGCGCCACCAGCACCATCGTCAGCGTGAACAACTGCCCGGTGTGCTCCATCTTGATGGCCTGGGGGAGCGAGGCCCAGAAGGAGCGCTGGCTCAAGCCGGTGGCACGCGGCGCGATGATCGGCGCGTTCGCCCTGACCGAGCCGCAGGCAGGGTCGGATGCGTCCAACCTGCGCACGACCGCAAGGCATGTGCGCCACGACGGCGACGGCCCGGCGCTCGCCACGCTGGAGGGCGATCACTATGTCCTCGACGGCGTCAAGCAGTTCATCACCAGCGGCCAGAACGGCGGCGTGGCCATCGTGCTGGCGGTGACCGATCGGGCAGCGGGCAAGAAGGGCATCAGCGCCTTCATCGTGCCCACCGATGCGCCGGGTTATGTCGTCGAGCGCCTGGAACACAAGACCGGGCAAAGCGCGAGCGACACCGCGCAGATCCGCTTCGACGCCTGCCGCGTGCCGCTGGAAAACCGCATCGGGGCCGAGGGCGAGGGCTACAAGATCGCACTCTCCGGGCTGGAGGGCGGGCGCATCGGCATTGCGTCGCAGGCGGTGGGCATGGCGCGTGCGGCGTTCGAGGCGGCCCTGCGCTACGCCCGCGAGCGCAGCGCGTTCGGCAAGCCGATCGCCGAGCACCAGGCGGTGCAGTTCCGGCTGGCGGACATAGCGATGCAGATCGAAGCGGCGCGGCAACTGGTGTGGCACGCGGCCAGCCTGAAAGATGCCGGCCAGCCTTGCCTGAAAGAAGCCGCGATGGCCAAGCTGTTCGCCAGCGAAATGGCCGAGCGCGTGTGCAGTGACGCCATGCAGATCCACGGCGGCTACGGCTATGTGGAAGACTTCCCCGTCGAGCGCATCTGGCGCGACGCGCGGGTTTGCCAGATTTACGAAGGCACCAGCGATGTGCAAAAAATGCTCATCGCCCGGGAACTTGCGTGCACTTGAGTGTTCTGGCCCGCCCGTCACCGACCCATGACAATGCAACAACAAAGCCCCCGGAGACCCACCATGCCCGTCAGCCCCATCACCTTGTATTTCGACTTCACCTCGCCCTACTCCTACCTCGCCAGCACCCGCATCGAGGCGTTGGCGGCGAAGCACGAGCGCGGCCTCGAATGGGTGCCCATCCTCTTGGGACCGGTGTTCGCGGCAACAGGGGTCAAGGCCCTGGTGGACCAGCCGATCAAGGGTGATTACGCCCTCATCGACATCCCGCGCTCGGCCCGTTTTCTCGGTGTGCCCTACCGCCATCCCGAACCCTTCCCCGTGGCCACCTATCAGGCCGCGCGCGTGCTCATCGGGTTGCAGCGCGAGCATCCCGACAAGGCCGCGCCCTGGGTGCATGCCTGCTTCGACGCGTACTTTGCGCACAACCGCAACATCAGCGACATGGCGGTGCTGCATGCGCTGGCGCGGGGGCTGGAACTGGAGCCGACGCAGCTCGATGCCTGGTGCGCAGACGCGCAGATCAAGGCTCAGCTCAAGGCGAATGTCGATCGCGCGCTGCAAAGTGGCGTGTGCGGCGCGCCGTTTTTCGTGGTGGACGACGAGCCCTTCTGGGGCGTGGACCGCATGCCCCAGCTCGACGCCTGGCTGACGGCAAGGTTCTGAAGTCTTGCCGGCATTCAACCCGACGGCGCCCGAGCGCCGCATCCGAACCCTGGAGACAACCATGGCCGATGTCCTTACCACCAGTTATGCCTGCGGCGGCACGCTCGCGCCGCTCATCACCCAGACCCTGGGCGATTTCTTCGATGCGATGGCCACGCGCCAGGGTGAGCACGAGGCCCTGGTGTCGCGTCACCAGGGCCGCCGCCTGAACTATGCCGAACTGCGGCGCGAGGTCGACAGGCTGGCCAGCGCCATGCTGCGCAGCGGGCTGCGCAAGGGCGACCGCGTCGGCATCTGGGCGCACAACGGCGTGGAATGGGTGCTGATGCAACTGGCCACGGCGAAGGTGGGCGTCATCCTGGTGAACATCAACCCCGCGTACCGCACATCGGAAGTGGAGTACGCGCTGAACAAGGTGGGCTGCCGCGCGCTGGTGACGATGACGCGTTTCAAAACCAGCGACTACCTGGCCATGCTGCGCGAACTCGCGCCGGAGCTTGCCACCTGCGCCCCGGGTGAACTGCGCGCCGCGCGCCTGCCGGAGCTGCGGCTGGTGGTGACGCTCGGGGACGCCGAACAGCCGGGCATGCTGCGCTTCGCCGACTGGATGGCCCAGGGCAGCCCGGGCGATCCGGCCCTGGCGCCGGCCGCCGCCAGCCTCGACGCGCACGACCCCATCAACATCCAGTTCACCAGCGGCACCACGGGCTTTCCCAAGGGCGCGACGCTGACGCACAGCAACATCCTGAACAACGGCTATTTCATCGGCGAGGCCATGCGCCTCACCGCGGCCGACCGGCTGTGCATCCCGGTGCCGCTCTACCACTGCTTCGGCATGGTGCTGGGCAACCTGGCCTGCCTCACGCATGGCGCCACCATCGTGTATCCGAACGATGGGTTCGACCCTTTGCTCACCCTGCAGACCGTGCAGGAAGAAGCCTGCACCGGTCTGCACGGCGTGCCCACCATGTTCATCGCCATGCTGGATCACCCACGCTTCGCGGAGTTCGACATGGGCACGCTGCGCACCGGCATCATGGCCGGCAGCCCCTGCCCGACCGAGGTGATGAAACGGGTGGTGCGCGATATGCACTTGAGTGAAATCACCATCGCCTATGGCATGACCGAAACCGCGCCTGTGAGCTGTCAGAGTTCCACCGACACGCCGCTGGACAAGCGCGTCAGCACCGTCGGCCAGGTGCAGCCGCATCTGGAGGTGAAGATCATCGACCCGCAAAGCGGAGCCACCGTGCCGCCAGGCACGCCAGGGGAGCTCTGCACGCGCGGCTATTCGGTCATGCACGGCTATTGGGGTGATGCGCAGAAGACGCAAGAGGCCATCGACCCCGAGGGCTGGATGCACACCGGCGATCTGGCGACGATGGACTCCGAGGGCTACGTCAACATCGTCGGCCGTATCAAGGACATGGTGATTCGCGGTGGCGAGAACATCTATCCACGCGAGGTGGAGGAATTTCTCTATCGCCACCCCATGGTGCAGGACGTGCAGGTGGTGGGCGTTCCCGATGCGAAGTACGGCGAGGAGTTGTGCGCCTGGATCATCGCCAAACCTGGCATGTCTCCCACGGACGATGACATCCGCACGTTCTGCCAAGGCCAGATCGCGCACTACAAGATTCCACGCCACATCCGTTTCGTGCAGAGCTTTCCGCTGACCATCACCGGCAAGGTGCAGAAGTTCAAGATTCGCGAGGCCATGCAGCAGGAGCTGGGCGTGCAGGCGGAGCACACGGCCTGAGCACGGCGCGTCAGCTTCAGGCCAGAAGGCAGAACACCACCCGACCAGCAGCCCCCAATTCCTTGCCTCCCCCGGACCGAACCCCAGCCATGCCCCGTCTTGAATCCAGCATCGACCTCCGCAGCGTCGCCTTCGCCGCGAATGCACAAACCATGCGCGCGTTGCTCGACGACTTGCGCGCCAAGCTGGCCCTGGCGGCTCTGGGCGGCGGCGAGGCCGCACGGGCCAAGCACACCGCGCGCGGCAAGCTGCTGCCGCGCGAACGCGTGGCGCAACTGCTCGACCCCGGCACGCCCTTCCTGGAGTTCTCCGCACTAGCCGGCCTCGGCCTGTACGGCGACGCCGCGCCGGGAGCCGGCATCATCACCGGCATCGGCCGCGTGGCCGGGCGCGAATGCGTCATCGTGTGCAACGACGCCACGGTCAAGGGCGGCACCTATTACCCGGTCACGGTGAAAAAACATTTGCGCGCGCAGGACATCGCCGCCGAGAACCGGCTGCCCTGCATCTACCTGGTGGACTCGGGCGGCGCCAACCTGCCCAATCAGGACGAGGTGTTCCCCGACCGCGACCACTTCGGCCGCATCTTCTACAACCAGGCCACTATGTCGGCAGCCGGCGTTCCGCAGATTGCGGTGGTGATGGGCTCGTGCACCGCGGGCGGCGCCTACGTGCCGGCAATGAGCGACGAATCGGTCATCGTCAAAGGCCAGGGCACCATCTTCCTCGCCGGCCCCCCGCTCGTCAAAGCCGCCATCGGCGAAGTGGTGAGCGCCGAAGACCTGGGCGGCGCCGACGTGCACACGCGACTCTCGGGCGTGGCCGACCACTACGCCCACGACGATGCCGAGGCGCTGGCGATCACCCGCCGCATCGTCGGCCACCTGCCCGCCGCAGCCGACAAGCGCCAGCAGCTGGACCTGCGCGAACCACGCGATCCCGCCTATGCGGCCGAGGACCTGCACGGCCTGGCGCCGCTGGATTTGCGCAAGCCGCTGGACGTGCGCGAGATCATCGCCCGCATCGTCGACGGCTCAGAGCTGGACGAATTCAAGGCGCGCTACGGCACCACCCTGGTGTGCGGCTTCGCCCACATCCAGGGCGTGCCGGTGGGCATCGTCGCCAACAACGGCATTTTGTTTTCCGAGTCGGCGCTGAAGGGCGCCCACTTCATCGAGCTGTGCTGCCAGCGCCGCGTGCCGCTGGTGTTCCTGCAGAACATCACCGGCTTCATGATCGGCAAGAAAGCCGAGAACGAGGGCATTGCCCGCCATGGCGCGAAGATGGTGACCGCCGTGGCCTGCGCCCAGGTCCCCAAGTTCACCGTCATCGTCGGCGGCTCCTTCGGCGCCGGCAACTACGGCATGTGCGGCCGCGCCTATGGCCCGCGCCAGCTCTGGATGTGGCCCAACGCACGCATCAGCGTGATGGGCGGCGAGCAGGCCGCCAGCGTGCTGGCCACGGTGCGGCGCGACGGCATCGAGGCGAAGGGCGGTGCCTGGAGCGCGGCGGACGAGGAGGCCTTCAAGGCACCCATCCGCGATCAATACGAAACCCAGGGCCACCCCTATCACGCCACCGCCCGGCTGTGGGACGACGGCATCATCGACCCCGCCGACACCCGTCGCGTGCTGGCGCTGGGCCTCTCAGCCGCGTTGAACGCGCCGATTCCCGCAACGCGGTTCGGCGTGTTCCGGATGTGACAAGCCTATAATATGTACACAAATAATACTTTATACACATCATGCGCACAAACATCGACATCGACGACGCCTTGATGGAAGCCGCCATGCGCGCCGGTCCGTTCAAGACCAAGAAGGACGCGGTGGAAGCCGGCTTGCAGCTCCTGCGCCGGCAGGCGGCCTACCGCGACCTGCTCGCCCTGCGCGGCAAGCTGCGCTGGGAAGACCCCCTGGCCGCCGGCGCCGCGCCGCCCATGGTGCAGGAGTCGCGCAAGGCCTACGGCCCCGCGGCGGACCCGGACAAGGCGGCGAAATGATCCTGGTGGACAGTTCGGTGTGGATCGATTTTTTCAACGGCCGCACCACCCGCCAGACCGACCAGCTCGCCTGGCTGCTCGAGGACATGGCGCCGCTGGCAGTGGCCGATCTGGTGCTGTTCGAAGTGTTGCGCGGCTTTCGCCACGAACGCGACCACCTCGCCGCGCGCAAGACCCTGGCCGAATTGACCACGGTGGACATCGGCGGCGAGCACAACGCCCTGCAAGCCGTGCAGCACGATCGGCTGCTGCGCGCGATGGGCTACACCATTCGCAGTGCGGTGGACGTGCTGCAAGCCAGCTACTGCATCGAGCACGACCACGCCCTGCTGCACAACGACGCCGACTTCGACGTCATGGAAGACCTGCGCGGCCTCAAGGTCTGGCGGCACTGACCCACGCACATCCGCAACCCCGCAAACACCCGCTTAGGCCATGTTCCTCATCCTGCTGAAGTACGTCCGCCCCCTCGATCAAGTCGAACAGCACCTCGAGGCGCACCGCGAATACCTGCGCCGGCGCTATGCAGACGGCAGTTTTCTGATGTCCGGCCGCATGGAGCCGCGCACCGGCGGCGTCATCCTGGCGCAGGCCAGCAGCCGCGAGGCCGCGGAGGCCATCATGCGCGAAGACCCCTTTCACACGGCCGGCGTGGCCGAATACACCCTGGTGGAATTCCACCCCACCATGACCGCGCCCGCGTTGGCGCAGTTCAAGGTGCAATGAGCCCGCCCCGCCACCCGCGCCACACCATGGCGTCCCGACCATGACCAGCCAGCGTCACCATCTGCTCACCATGGCCCGCTACCACGCTTGGGCCACGCGCAAGCTGCTCGACGAACATGTCGCGCGGCTGCCCGAGGCCAACTACCGGCGGGATTGCGGCCTGTTTTTCAAGAGCATCCACGGCACGCTCAACCATCTGCTGGTGGGCGATGCGCTGCTGTGGTTTCCGCGCCTGGCCGAGGGCGTGTCGCCCAAGATCAAGCTCGACATGGAAGCCGAGCCCGACCGCGCCCGCCTGCGCCAGCGCCTGCTGGACGCGGTCGCGGCATGGGAGCCTTTTGTCGCGCACTTGAGCGAGGAGCGTCTTAGCGGTGACCTGCACTACACCACCACCCAAGGCGTGCCGACCAGCCTGCCCTACGCCGCCACGCTGGCGCATGCCTTGACCCACGGCACCCACCACCGCGGCCAGATCACCGCCGCGCTCACCATGATGGGCCACCCAAGCCCGGAAATCGATCTGGTGTGGATGCTGCAGGCCGAACGCCGGCAACAGGAGCAGCAGCAACAATGAATCCGTCATCCATCACCCTGTCCCGTGCCGGCGCCGTGGCCACCGTCACACTGGCACGCCCGCAAGCGCGCAATGCCTTCGACGCCGCCACCATCGCCGCGCTGCACGCCACCTTCATCGAACTCGGCGCCGAGGCGCGGGTCCGCGTCATCGTGCTGGCGGCGGAAGGCCCGGCCTTTTGCGCCGGCGCGGACCTGAACTGGATGCGCGCCATGGCCGGCTACAGCGAAGCCGAGAACCGCGAAGACGCCATGCAACTGGCGCGCATGCTGCGCGCGGTGGCCGAGTGTCCCAAGCCGGTGATCGCCCGCGTGCAGGGCGACGCCTTCGGTGGCGGCGTGGGGTTGGTGGCGGCATGCGACCTGGCGGTCGCCGCCGCGTCCGCGCGCTTTTGCCTGAGCGAAGTCAAGCTCGGGCTGATTCCGGCCACCATCGCGCCCTACGTACTGCGCGCCATGGGCACGCGTGCGGCGCAGCGCTACACGCTCACCGCCGAAGTGTTCACGGCCACGACGGCGCAGCAGCTCGGCCTGGTGCACGAGGCGGCCGCCGACGCCGCACAGCTCGACGCCCAGGTGCAACAATGGTGCGCGGCGCTGCAGTCCGCCTCGCCGCAGGCCCTGGCCGCCGCCAAGCGCCTGCTGGCCGACGTGGCCGCGCGCCACCTCAACGAGGCCCTGCTGGCCGACACCGCCGAACGCATCGCCCAGGCCCGCGCCAGCGACGACGGGCGGGAAGGCATCGCCGCCTTCCTGCAGCGCCGCAAGCCGTCCTGGGCGAACAACTGACCTTTCACAGACCCACGCCATGACCACAACGCACGCATCTCCGACCTGGACGCCCGAGCGCATCGAAGCCCTGCTCGCCCTGCCCCTGCCCGAACTGATGTGGCAGGCGCAGCAGACGCATCGCGCCCACTTCGACCCCACCGCGGTGCAGCTCTCCTCGCTGCTGTCGATCAAGACCGGCGGCTGCCCGGAAGACTGCGGCTACTGCCCGCAGTCCGCCCACCACGAGGTCGGCGTGAAAGCCGACAAGCTGATGGACGCCGACCTCGTGCTGGCCAACGCCCAGGCGGCGAAAGACGCCGGCGCCAGCCGCTTCTGCATGGGCGCCGCCTGGCGCGAGCCCAAGGACCGCGACATCGACAAGGTGGCCGCCCTCGTCGAGGGCGTCAAGGCCATGGGCCTGGAAACCTGCATGACCCTGGGCATGCTCAACGCCCAGCAGGCGCAGCGCCTGGCCGACGCCGGGCTGGACTACTACAACCACAATCTCGACACCTCGCCCGAGTTCTACGGCAGCATCATCACCACCCGGACCTACCAGGAACGCCTGGACACGCTGCACGTCGTGCGCGAGGCCGGCATGCACGTGTGCTGCGGCGGCATCGTCGGCATGGGCGAGAGCCGGCGCGACCGCGCCGGGCTGCTGGCGCAGCTCGCCGGGCTCGACCCCTACCCGGAATCCGTGCCCATCAACTCCCTGGTGCGCGTGGCCGGCACGCCGCTGGAGGACGCGCCCGACCTCGACCCCTTCGAGTTCGTGCGCACCGTGGCCGCCGCGCGCATCACCATGCCGAAGGCGTGGGTGCGCCTGTCGGCCGGCCGCAAGGAACTGGGCGACGGCATCCAGGCGCTGTGCTTCCTCGCCGGCGCCAACTCCATCTTCTACGGCGACACCCTGCTGGTGACCGGCAACGCCGACGTGGAAGCCGACTGGGCCCTGTTTGTCCGGCTCGGGCTACGGGCCACGGGCCAGCAAGCTGCACCCAACGAGATCGCACCGGCATCTCGTCGTGTCATTCCAATGCAAACCGCGCATTGAATTGCGCGTTCCATCCCGTTCTGGTCCGCCGCCTGCTCGCATTTTGGCCCACGCTTTGACCCCCCCGGCTGCCACAGCCCGAAGCCGCCCATGACCACACCCACCAGCGACACCTTGCAACTCCTCGCCCTCGCCGCCGCGCTCGGCTGGGCCAGCGGGCTGCGCGCCTTCCTGGTCATGTTCGCCGTCGGCGTGGCCGGCCTGGCCGGCTGGGTGCAGTTGCCGGTCGGGCTGCACGTGCTGGCCAGCCCGGTAGCGGTCGGCATCACCGGGGCGCTGGCCTTGCTCGAATTCATCGGCGATAAGATTCCCGGTGTCGACAGCCTGCTCGATTTCATCTCCACACTCCTGCGCATTCCCACGGGCGCCTTGCTCGCCGCCAGCGTATTCGGGCTCGACCACGGTTTCGTCGCCGCGCTGGCGGCAGCGGCGGGTGGAAGCCTGGCTGCAGTCAGCCACGGCACCAAGCTCACCACCCGTGCCGCGATCAACACCTCGCCCGAACCCTTCTCGAATGTCGGCGCCTCGTTCGGCGAAGACGCGCTGGTACTCGGAGGCCTTTGGCTGTCTTGGGCGCACCCGCTGGTGTTCTTCGTCGCCCTGGTGCTGGCCCTGATCGCCATGGTGTGGCTGGCACGCAAGAGCTTTCACTTCGTCCGCGACCTGCTCGGCAAGATGGTGCGCCTGTTCAGTGGCCGCCCCGAACCCGGCCCGCCGCCCGCGCCACCCGCCATTTCGTCGCGCGCGCTGCCGCCCATGCATGATGTAACCGATGTGCATGTGCAGGACAAGCCCTGAACCGCGACATCCCCTCCCCGCGAATCTTTCATCCCCAGAGGCCCGTTGAGATGTTCTCGAACATGTGGATCGCCAACCGCGGTGACCAGCGTCCCTGCAAGGGGCGCGCAGCGGCGCAGCCAAATCGACTGCAGGCGCACAGCGCCGTCGCAGGCGATCTCGCCACGCATATCCTGGAGGCCTGCTGACATGTTCTCGAAAGTGTTGATCGCCAACCGCGGCGAGATCGCCTGCCGCGTTGCTGCCACCTGCCGCGAACTCGGCATCCGCACCGTGGCGGTGTATTCCGAGGCCGACGCGCAAGGCGCGCATGTGGCGGCTTGCGACGAAGCCATCTGCATCGGCCCGGCTGCCGCGGCGCAGAGCTATCTCGACGCCGCGCGCATCCTGCAGGCCGCGCGCGACTGCGGGGCGCAGGCGGTGCATCCGGGCTACGGCTTCCTGAGTGAAAACGCGACGTTTGCGCAAGCCTGCGCGGATGCAGGCGTGGTCTTCATCGGGCCGCCGCCAGCAGCCATCCATGCGATGGGATTGAAAGCCGAGTCCAAGCGCCTGATGCAGGCGGCCGGTGTGCCACTGGTTCCGGGCTACCACGGCGCCGAACAGGACGACACACTGCTCGCGGCCGAGGCGGCGCACATCGGCTATCCGGTGTTGATCAAGGCCAGTGCCGGCGGTGGTGGCAAGGGCATGCGCGAAGTCATGGCTGCGGCCGACTTTGCCGCGGCCCTGGGCTCGTGCCGGCGTGAGGCCAAGGCCGCTTTCGGCAACGATGCCGTGCTGATCGAGAAGCTGGTGGCCAAGCCGCGCCACATTGAGATCCAGGTGTTCGCCGACAGCCACGGCCACACCGTGGCGCTGTTCGAGCGCGACTGCTCGTTGCAGCGCCGCCACCAGAAAGTGGTGGAGGAAGCGCCCGCGCCCGGCCTCACGCCGGAGCAGCGCGCCGCGCTGGCGCTGGCCGCGGTGGCCGCGGCGCAAGCGGTGGGCTACGTCGGCGCCGGCACGGTGGAGTTCATTGCCGAGGGCGATGGCGCCGGCGGCATCCGCAGCTTTTATTTCATGGAAATGAACACCCGGCTGCAGGTGGAGCACCCGGTGACGGAGTGCATCACCGGGCTCGACCTGGTGGCGTGGCAGTTGCGCGTGGCCGCGGGCGAGCCGCTGCCCGCAGCGCCGCAGATGCCGCATGGGCACGCCGTGGAAGTGCGGCTGTACGCCGAGAACCCTTCCGCCGGCTTTCTGCCATCCACCGGCCGGCTTGCACGCCTGGGGCTGCCGCCGCATGTCGCCTTCAAGGTGGACGGCGACCCTGCCGCGCTGCGGGTGGACAGCGGCGTGCGCGAGGGCGACACCATCACCCCGCATTACGACCCGATGATCGCCAAGCTCATCGCCTGGGGAGAAACCCGCGCGCAAGCCCTGGCGCGCATGGCGCAGGCGCTTGGAGCCGTGCGCATCGTCGGCCCCGACACCAATGCGACTTTCCTGCACCGTCTGGTGCAATCACCCGCCTTCATGGCCGTCCACATGGACACGGGCCTGATCGCCCGCGAGCAGGACACGCTGTTGGCCGAAGCGCTGGCGCCCGAACACGCCGCGCTGGCCGCCACCTGCGCCCTGTTGGAAGCCGAGCGCGCACACCAAACCCTCGACCCCTGGAGCGCCTGCGACGGCTGGAGCAACGGCGTGTTGCCGGCGCGCGAGCTGCATTGGCAAGTCGCAACGCAGGGCACGCATGCGCTGCCGGCCAGCTTGATGCGCAGCGCCGAGGGTGGCTGGCGGCTGGCCTTGGCGGCGTCGCAGCCAGAGCCGCTGCAATGGCATGCCGTACCCAGCGGCCCGAACGAACTCGCACTGTCCATCCGCTGGGGGGAGCAAACGCTACGCGCCCATGTCGTGCGACAAAGCGACGATCGGAACGACGGCCAGGCTGCCAAACCTGTGCGCCTGCATGTGTTCGCATCCGACGGCCACGCCATGTTGTCGCTGCGAGAAGCCGGCACCCATAGCCCCAGCGGTGCGGGTGGCAACGGCCGCTTGAGCGCTCCCATGCCCGGGCGCATTGCCGCGGTGCTGGTGACGCCGGGACAGGCGGTGCAAGCAGGCCAGTCTCTGCTGGTGCTGGAGGCCATGAAAATGGAGCACACGCTGCAAGCCATCGATGGCGGCGTGATCGACGCCGTGCTGGTGGCCGTGGGCGAACAAATTCAGGAAGGCGCTCTGCTGCTGCGCATGCGCCCGGCCGATGCGAGCGAGCCGGATGCCGCCGTCACCACGGCCGACAGCGCCGCCTGATCCCATCGACCTTGGCACCCCATCGAACCCTCACGCATGCGCCTCGCCGTCTGGGATCCTGATGAGCCGTTTCGCCGCTGGCGCGAGGCGCTGGTGCAGCATGCCGCCGACCTCAAGCTGGCGGTCGAGGTCATCGACGCCAGCGCCGAGCCCGAAGCCCAGGCCGATTTCGCCCTGGTGTGGCATCCCCCGAGCGACTGGCTCGGCAGCCAGCTCGGCCTGCGCGCCGTGTTCAACCTCGGCGCCGGAGTCGACGCCGTGCTGCCGCTGATGCAGCGCAGCCTGCCCGGCGTGCCGCTCATCCGCCTGGAAGACGCCGGCATGGGCCGGCAGATGGCCGACTATGTGAGCGAGGCCGTGCTGCACGCCTGGCGCCGCATGGCGGACTACGCCGCGTTGCAGCGCCAGTGCCGCTGGGAGCCCCTGGTGCAGCCGCCGCGCGGGAGTTTCAACATCGGTTTTCTCGGCCTGGGGCAGATGGGTTTTGCCGCCGCCAGGCGTGTGGCGGTGATGGACTTCCCGGTGCTGGCCTGCAGCCGCAGCGGCCAGGCGCGCCCCGGGTTCGACGCCCCCTGGCCGATCTACCCGCTGGACCGGCTCGACGCCTTTCTCGCCCAGACCCGGGTGCTGGTGGTGTTGCTGCCACTCACCGCGCAGACCCGCGGCCTGCTCGACTACGCTGCCCTGTGTCACTTGCCGAAGGGCGCGCATCTGGTCAACGCCAGCCGTGGCGCCGTGCTCGACCAGGATGACTTGCTCGACATGCTGCACAGCGGCCACCTCGCCAGTGCCACGCTCGACGTGTTCTCCACCGAGCCGCTGCCGCCGGATGACCCGCTGTGGGGTCATCCGCGTGCCCGCATCACGCCGCATGTGGCCGCACAAACCCTGGTCGGTCCGGCGGCAGCGCAGGTGATGCGCAAGATCGCCGCCATCGAGCGCGGCGAGCAGCCCGGCGGCGTGGTGGACGCGCGGCTGGGGTATTGAAAGCGGCCCGTCCGGCAGGCCGTTGTCGTTCCAGAACACGAGGAGACGAGCATGAGCCCGATGACCCTTCCCCGCCATATCAAACTGGTCGAAGTCGGCCCGCGCGACGGGCTGCAGAACGAAGCCAACCCGGTGCCGCTGGCGGTCAAGGTCGAACTCATCGACCGCCTCTCCGCCGCGGGCTTTGCCAATGTGGAAGCCGCGGCTTTCGTCTCGCCCAAATGGGTGCCGCAAATGGCCGACAGCGCGCAGGTCATGGCCGCCATCCGCCGCCACCCCGGCACGACGTATTCGGCCCTGGTGCCCAACCTGAAGGGGCTGGAAGCGGCGCTGGGGGCGGGCGCGGACGAAGTGGTGGTGTTCAGCGCCGCATCGGAGGCGTTCGCCCGGCGCAACATCAACTGCTCGATCGCTGAATCCATCGCCCGCTTCGAACCCGTGGCACAGGCCGCCAAGGCGGCCGGGGTACGCCTGCGTGGCAGCATTTCCTGCGCCTTGGGCTGCCCGTACCAGGGCGAGGTGCCGCCCGCCGCCGTGGTCGCGGTGGTGGAGCGCATGGCTGCGCTCGGCTGTGATGAGATCGACATCGCCGACACCATCGGCGTGGGGACGCCGGGCCGGGTGCAGGCGGTGTTCGAGGCCACGTCCAGAGCCTTTCCCATCGAACGCCAGTCCGGGCATTTCCACGACACCTACGGCCAGGCGCTGGCCAATATCCTCGCCGCGCTGCAGACGGGCGTGGGCATCTTCCATGCCTCGGTTGCGGGCCTGGGGGGCTGCCCCTATGCGAAAGGCGCGACCGGCAACGTCGCCACCGAAGATGTGCTCTACATGCTGCAAGGCCTGGGGCTGCACACGGGCGTGGACCTTCGCGCCGTGATCGAAGCCGGCGACTTCATCAGCCGCAGCATCGGTCGCCCAAACAACAGCCGTGCTGGACGGGCGCTGCTGACGACGTGGCAAAGCGCCGGCAGCAAGGTCGGTTCCACCCAGGCACAGGCTGCTGCCTGAGTGGCTCAGATGAAGCGCAGCGCCATGTGGAACGCCAGGGGCCTGCGCGCCCGCCCGCATCAACCGGGCCGCGGCTCGCGGCCAGCATCCGCACGACGTCGACTGCGACCATGGCCATGACACATCCTGCCCCGGAGCCCTCGATGTTCGCGTCGTCGGACTCGGCCCAGCGCGTTGCCGCCGTGCTGCGGGCGCTGGGGCATGACGCGCCACCCGTGATGCTCGACGCCGCCGCGCGCACCGCGCAACAGGCGGCGGACGCTCTGGGCGTGCAACTCGGGCAGATCGCCAAGTCGATCGTCTTCCGCCATGTCGACAGCGACCGCGCCGTGCTGGTGGTGTGCGCCGGCGACCGGCGCGTGGACGAAGCGCTGGTGGCGCAGCAGGTGGGCGCGCTGGCACGGGCCGATGCGGGCTTTGTGCGGGCGCGCACGGGCTTCGCCATCGGCGGGGTGAGCCCGGTGGGACATCGCGAGCCACCGCTGGCGCTGGTCGACCAAAGCCTGTGGCGCTTCACTCGCATCTGGGCCGCCGCCGGCCACCCGCACGTGGTGTTCCCGCTGGCGCCCGACGACCTGCGACGCTGGCTGGACGCCGCGCCCAGCGCCGTCACGGCAGTGCCCGTCGCCTGAAGCCGCAGCCGACATGCCCACGGCCTTGCGCCGCAAGCTTCCATCCAACCATCCGCCATGTCCGTCCCCTCGCCCTGCATCCAGATTTGCGCCATGGACACCACCAGCGGTTATTGCCAGGGATGCTGGCGCACGCTGGATGAAATTGCCGCCTGGAGCACCCTGAGCGACCCCGACAAGCTGCGTCTGTGGCGTGTTCTGCGCCAACGCCGGGAAACCGCCGCCCAGATCACGCCCAAGCCCGTGCCGGACGCGCGAAAGGGCGCGCATGGCGCCCCGAACCCGCAGGACTAGAATCCGCCTCCTGCACAAAAAACAGGCAGCGCGGACACCGCGCCCAGGCTCGTTTCTCTCATGCTCGCCCCACGTCCACAAACACCCACCGAAGCCACTCCTGCCGCGCTGCGCCTGGGCCGTTTCGTGCTGCCCAACCGCGTGTTCGCCGCCCCCATGGCCGGCGTCACCGACCTGCCCTGGCGGCAGATGGCGCGCAAACTGGGCGCGGGGCACTGTGTCAGCGAGATGGTCACGTCCAAGCGCGAGTTGTGGGACACGCTCAAAACCTCGCGCCGCCGCGACCACACCGGCGAACCTGGCCCGGTGACAGCGCAACTGGTGGGCGTGGACCCGACCGACATGGCCGACGCGGCGCGCGCCAATGTGCAGGGCGGTGCGCAGATCATCGACATCAATATGGGCTGCCCGGCAAAGAAGGTCTGCAACCGCTGGGCCGGCTCGGCGCTGATGCAGGACGAGACGCAGGCGTTGCGCATCGTCGAAGCCGTGGTGCAGGCCATGCAACCGTTGGGCGTGCCAGTGACACTGAAAATGCGCACCGGCTGGTGCCACGCCGAACGCAACGCACCGCGCATGGCTCGCGCCGCGCAGGATGCCGGCGTGGCGATGATCGTGGTGCACGGCCGCACCCGCGACCAGGGCTACGGCGGAGTGGCCGAGTACGACACCATCGCCGCGATCAAGCAGACGCTGCGCATTCCGGTGGTGGCCAATGGCGACATCGACTGCGCCGCCAAGGCGCGCGACGTGCTGGTTGCCACCGGCGCCGACGCGGTGATGATCGGCCGCGCAGCCCTGGGTCGGCCCTGGCTGCTGGGCCATATCGCCCAGGCGCTGGAAGACGGCGTCGAACCCGCCTCGCCCAGTCTGCAGCAGCAAGGGCTGTGGCTGCTGGAACATCTGGACGCCCACCACCGGTTTTATGGCGATGCTGGCACGAAAACTGCTCGCAAGCATGTCGGCTGGGCCGTGGCGGATCTGCCCGGCGCCACCGCGTTTCGCGCCCGATTCAACACCCTGACCGAGTCGCAGGCGCAGCATGACGCCGTGATGGCTTATTTCGACATGCTGGGCAGCACAAACGGCCTCGACCTTCTTCCCTTGGCAGCCTGATGAGCAAGAAATCCTCCCTGGAGCAATGCGTCATCGACAGTCTCGATGCGTATTTCGACGACCTCAACGGCACCGAACCGCATGGCATTCACGCCATGGTGATGCAGACCGTGGAAAAGCCATTGCTGCAATCCGTGATGCGCCGCACGCAGGACAACCAATCACTCGCGGCCGACTGGCTGGGCATCAACCGCAACACGCTGCGCAAAAAGCTCAAGGACCACAAGCTCATCTGATGACGGCCGGCTTGCGCACAGCATGCTTGGCGTGCGCGCATGGCTCGCGCAGCCTGAGCGGAACATGTCGGACACATGCCTGGAGGCCGCACACCGCCCCGAGCGGCCTCTCCAAGAGCATCTCACCTCGCCGACGCCACAGCATCCCTGACGACTCCTGAACACCGACTCCCCTGCCCTGCTCTGCTCTGTCCCGCCTCGCTGCAATCCATCGACCCAAGTTCTGCCCGATCCCCATGTACGCACTGCTCTCCGTTTCCGACAAAACTGGCGTCCTCGACCTCGCGCGCCGTCTGCACGCCCAGGGCGTGACGCTGCTGTCCACCGGCGGCACCGCCAAGCTGCTGCTTGAAGCCGGCCTGCCGGTGACGGAGGTGGCGGCGCACACCGGCTTCCCCGAGATGCTCGACGGCCGCGTGAAGACTCTGCATCCCAAGGTCCACGGCGGCCTGCTGGCGCGGCGCGATGTGCCGGCGCACATGCAGGCCATCGCCGCGCACGGCATTGAGGCCATCGACTGGCTGGTGGTCAACCTCTACCCCTTCGAGGCGACCGTGGCCAAGACCGGCTGCACGCTCGACGATGCGATCGAGAACATCGACATCGGCGGCCCGGCCATGGTGCGCTCGGCCGCGAAGAACTGGCAGGGCGTGAGCGTGCTCACCGACAGCGCGCAATACGACGCCGCGCTCGCGGAGTTCGAGTCCAGCGGCGCGGTTTCGCAGGCCACGCGATTCGCCCTGGCAGTGGCCGCGTTCAACCGCATCGCCCAGTACGACGCGGCCATTTCCAACTACCTGTCGGCGCTGCAGGCCGATGGATCGCGCAGTGCCTTCCCGGGCCAACTCAACCTCACCTTCACCAGGCAGCAAGCGCTGCGCTACGGCGAGAACCCGCACCAGAGTGCGGCGTTCTACGTCGAGCCGGGCGCGCGCGAGGCGAGCATCGCCACCGCCCGCCAGTTGCAGGGCAAGGAGCTTTCCTACAACAACATCGCCGACGCTGACGCCGCGCTCGAATGCGTCAAGCAGTTCGCCGACGGCCCGGCCTGCGTCATCGTCAAGCACGCCAACCCCTGCGGCGTGGCCTATGGCGACTCGCTGCTGGCCGCCTACGACCGCGCCTACCAGACCGACACCGAATCGGCCTTCGGCGGCATCATCGCGTTCAACCGTGAGCTCGACGCCGACACCGCGCGCGCGATCGTCGAGCGCCAGTTCGTCGAAGTCATCATCGCGCCTGCGGTGTCGCAGGCGGCGATCGACATTTGCGCGGCCAAGAAGAACGTCCGCCTGCTGGCCTGCGGCAGTTGGGACGCACAACCCGCCGCGCGCCTCGACGCCAAGCGCGTGAACGGTGGCCTGTTGCTGCAGGACGCCGATCTTGCCCTGCATGGCGACCTGCAGATCGTCACCCAGCGCGCGCCCACCGAGGCAGAGCTGCGCGACCTGCTGTTCGCCTGGCGTGTGGCCAAATTCGTCAAGTCCAACGCCATCGTCTATGCCAAGGATCAGCGCACCATCGGCGTCGGCGCCGGGCAGATGAGCCGGGTGAACTCGGCGCGCATCGCCGCCATCAAGGCCGAGCATGCAGGCTTGCCAGTGCCCGGTTCGGTGATGGCCTCCGACGCCTTCTTCCCCTTCCGCGACGGCATCGACAACGCCGCGCAGGCCGGCATCACCGCGGTCATCCATCCCGGTGGCTCGATGCGCGACGCCGAAGTCATCGCCGCTGCCAATGAACACGGCATGGCGATGGTGCTCACCGGCATGCGGCATTTCCGGCACTGAGCCGGCGCGGCAGCTGCGGGTTTTCCGCTAGCCGAAATGCGGGATGCATGCGGCCGGGGTGGATTCGCTAGCATTTCCCTCTGCACACAAACGACGCACCCCATGCGAAGGTGCGCACCGCGCCGCACGCTCCCACTCATCGCCGCCGTTCCTTTCGGAACGCGCGCGAGAACAACGGAGATGGGGCATGGACATGCGCACGGCAGGGCAGGTTCGCGAGGCCGCACAGGCGGTGGAGCGCGGGGAGGCCGACTGGAATGCCGTGCTCGATGCGTGGCGTCGAGCCGGTGGCGCCGAGTCCGCGACCTTCCTGGCCTGGGACAAGACTGCAGGCGCACTCTGCGGGCACAGTGCAGTCGACCTGCAGATGCCGCAGGCGCTCGCGTCCTATGTCCAACATTTCCAGTCGCTCGATCCGATGTTGCCGATCGGTTTGCAGAGACTGGCGGGCGACTGGGTCGACAGCGCAGCCGACCTGCCGAAGTCGGTATGGCATGCCGGACCGTATTACGCCGACCTCATGCGGCCACTGCGCATCGAGCAGACCGTCGCGCTCAGCCTGTGCAACGACGCGCGGCACATCGCCTCGGTCAGCCTGCATTTCAGCCAGGAAGTCGACGGCGAACCTTTGAAGCAACAGCTCGCGCCGCTGCGGCATGCCTTGTTGCACGCCTTCCGCGCGCGCGTGCGCGCCACGGAAGTGCAGAGGTGCAAGCTCGATGCGCTGCTGTCGGGCGATGCCGAGGGCTGGCTGCTGCTCGACCCGACGCTGCGCGTGCACCGTGCCTGCCCGGCCTGTATGCAGTTGTTGTCCGGCGACTCCGCGTTGCGCATCGCAGACGGACGGCTGCACGCGCGGCATGCCCAATTGGCACAGCGCCTGCGCGCCGCCGTGGCCGGGGTTTGCGCCGACCATTCGCCGCGAACCCTGCATTGCGCGGCAGGCTGGGGGCGGGTGCTGCGCTTGCTGCTGGCGCCCGCGCCGCAGGAGCTGCAGGTGTTCCACGAGCGTTTGATCCTGCTGCGCCTGCGCTTGCTCGACGCAGCCCGCCTGCCCGACCTCGACGCCCTGCGTACCGTGTACGGGCTCACCGCCGCCGAAGCCCGGCTGGTGCGCGAACTGGTGGCCGGGCACGCGATGGACGACTGCGCCTGTCTGTTCGGCGTGTCGCGCAACACCCTGCGCAACCAGCTCGCCAACGTGTTCCGCAAGATGAGTTGTGCCCGTCAGTCCGAAGTGGTGCGACTGGCGGCGTTGCTGAGTTGAGACGCCATGCGCACGTTCATCCTCCCGCCGCTGCCGCTGCGACCGCATCGCGCGCGGGAGGTGGCATCGGCCATTGGCCGCTGTGCAAGCCTGCTTTGACAAACGACCCATACTGGGAGGACGACATGCAACCGATTGCTGCAATTCTTGGTGGCCTTGCACTGTGCATCGCCTGTCTGGCATCGACCCCTGTGCTGGCGCAGAGTGCCGCGTCGCGGGCGGAAGATGCCATGGATCAAATCCTGTTCGATCAGGATGCGAGCGACTTTGTGGAGTATCGGATCGTCAACTTCGGCTATGTCGAAGTGACTTTCCCGAGCAATGCGCCACGCGACGTTGCCAACCGCATTCTGGACGCGGCGCGCAAGAGCCCGAATATCAGCGGTGTCCGCGAGAATTTCCGTGGGGCCGCGTGTTCGCGGTTCTGATAAGCCCCCACGCTGACGCGCTGCCATGCACGCGGCATGTGCATCCCCCCATCCCGAAGAAGCGCCGCCTACCCGCTTACCGCACCCTCAGCTCCATGCTGGGCGTGCCGTCTTTGTGCACGGTGCGATAGGCACCGCCGTCGCTCTGCACGGTGTTGCAGCGCTCTTGACCACTCTGGAACTTGTCCCAAGTCACGCAATAACCCGTGTCCGAAAGATGCCAGCGCCCGGAATCGGTCCAGATTCCGCGCTGCGTCTGCACCTCCAAGTCCATCGTGCCGTCCGGCTTGAACTGCAGCACCACAGGCCTGCTCGGTTTGTCGCCGCTGAGGTTGTTGCGCCCGACCAGGGTCTTGCCGACGAGTTCCTCCGAGATCTGCTGCGGGGTGAGCGTGTCGGCGGCATGTGCCGCGCCGGATGCAAGCGTCAGGCCGATGGTGAATCCGGCGATGATCGATGCAAAGCGTTTACGAGTGCACATGATCGGTCTCCCTGTAGATTGCAGTTGGACAGGACAAGCATTACTGCCCCGCGTATGGGATGCGTTTACTCCGGCCGGAATTCGGCGTTGAGCTTGCCGTCGATGAAGGTCTGGTAGCCGTCGCCGTCGCGCTGGGCGGTGAGGCATCGTTCCTTGCCGCCACGCAGTCGCGTCCAGGTGAGGCAATAGCCGGTGTCCGACAGGCGCCAGTGCCCGGTGTCCTGCAGCTTGCCCACATGGATGTCGGCGCTGCCGTCGGTGTTGAAGCGCACGGTCAGCGGCTCGCCGTTCGCGGTTTTACCGACCATGGTCTTGCCCATCCAGAGCTGGGAGATCTGCTGCGGCGACAGCGTGTCTGCCGCTAGGGCCGAGCCGATGGCGAGGATGCTGCAGCCCACGCAAAGCAGATGACGATGGATTTGCGTACTCATGATGTTCTCCTCCGATTCAGTTGGGGTTCGCGGGCACGGTGATGCCGAGCTGCGCCGCGATGGGGACGAAGGCGATGTCGTTGAGACGGGTTTGCGTTGCATTCGTCAGCTTGTCCTGCGAGCCGTACCAGACTTCGCCGTCCTTCTCCACAAACACGCGCGTGGTGGTCTTGACGTCGGCCTCAGGCGGCAGGCCAGCGAACTGCACGATGGGCGTCACGCCATCAATGCCCATCGTCTTGTTGTAGGTGCCCGTGTTTTTCGGCTGACAGTTGGAGGCTGTGTTGGCGGGCCAGTTGAGGTCACACAGCACATACTGCGCGGCGTTGTTGGCACCGAACATCACGCGCAGGCGCTCGGCCGGAAACACGCAACTCGTCTGGCCGCTCGCACAGGCATGCGATGAGGGGTGAAGATCGCCCATGCTGACCGAGGTGGCGCCAGAGTAGGTGGTGCTTATCGGAAACGTGGCGATGAGCGCGTTGACCGTGGTGATGTTCTGACCGGGGTAGCTTTGCGTGACCGAATTGCCGGGGTCCGGGGAATAAAGGACGGGTGTCGCAAGCATGGTGACCTGGTAGCGCCGCACCGTGGCGCCCTTTGGCAAGGTGCCCGTGAGGGCGCTGGCATTCACCCCGGTAAGCGTAGGGTCGGTGTTGCTGCTCAGGTCGTTGGCGAGGTTGACGGCATCGGACAGCGGCCGGCCCGATAGGTCGGTTTCCATGGAGAGGGTGGCCGCGCGATACCCGGCGGATTCGCTGTAGAACGGTGCGCCGAAGGTGCTGTGGTTGGCCACCGCCGGCCCGTTGCTGATCCAGCCTGCAGCTGTCAGACGGCGTGTGGTGCCATACAGCGCGTCCGAGGTCATGGCCGCGCCGCCCGACATGCCGCCGCGTACGTCATAGAAAAGGTAGCCAGTGGCATCGTCGGCGCCACGGTAGAAGATCCGAAGGGTGTAGTTCATCGGATCGGTGTAGTTGAGGTTGCGGACGTTGTAGGCACCTGTCGACGGGGTCGAATTGCCCGAGGCGACTACGGTCGGTTGCGCACCGCTTTGCAGGATGCCGACGATGGTGGGCGCCAGAGCCGCCAGTGTGCCCGAGTCCGCAGACGGGTTGCCACTGCTGTAATTGGCGTACAGGCTGGCCGCGTCGTTCAGGCCGAGTTGACTGGCCACCAAGCTTTCCGCCGCGCCCTGACTCCCCGCGCCCTGGCCCATCGCCACCTGCACCATGTGGGTGAAGGGGCTGATGACTTCCGGCTTGCTGGCGGGGGCGCGCAGCACGAAGGGCTGGGTGAACGGCGTGCCGCCATCTGTCGCGCCTGCGGGCACCACGGCGATCCATTCCTTGCCCGAGTTCTGCTGGTCAGCAGTCAGGCCGGCGATGGTGTAGCGGCCTTGCGCGTCGGTGGGGGCGGAGGCGGGTTCGCCGCTGTCGCACTGCAGATTGGCGTTGAGGTCGAGACAGACGGTGGCGCCCTGAATGGGGCCGTCGAGCACCACGCCGCTGACGGTGCCGCCCGAGGCCGTCGGCGACGACGAGCCACCGCCGCCGCAGGCGGTGAGCGAGAGGGCCAGTGCGCCGCACAGGCTGCCCATCAGGGCAAGGGGCAACGGCGCCATCCTGGTATGCACTGTGTTGCTGGTATTCATGGCTTCCTCCGAAGGTTGTTATGGTGTCGAAGGGTAGGAATGCGGGTGCCGACTGCCTATGGTGCGTTCGTACCAAACCGATCCCGTGTTTGCAGGGGTGTGGCGTTTTCGGCTTCGATCCGGGTCTCACCAACGCCGTGTTCTAAGCTCGCACTTTCCTGACTTCCACGCCACCATGCGCATCCTCGGCATCGACCCCGGCCTCAACACCACCGGCTACGGCCTGCTCGAAGTCCAGGGCCAGCGGCTGCATTACCAGGGCAGCGGCGCCATCCGTGTCCCCAAGGGCACGTTGCCCGAGCGCCTGAAATCGCTGTTCGATGGGGTGAGCGAGGTGGCGCAGCAGGCGCAGGCGGACGTGGCGGTGGTGGAGATCGTGTTCGTCAACGTCAACCCGCAGTCCACGCTGCTGCTGGGGCAGGCGCGCGGCGCGGCGATTGCGGCGCTGGTGGCGCAGGGGCTGCCGGTGGTGGAGTACACCGCGCTGCAACTGAAAAAATCCGTCGTCGGCTATGGCCGTGCCAGCAAGGAGCAGATGCAAGCCATGGTCATGCGCCTGCTCGCCCTGCCCGGCCAGCCCGGGCCGGACGCGGCCGATGCACTGGGCCTGGCCATCTGCCACGCCCACGCGCAGCGCGGGCTGGCGGCGCTGGGTGAGGGACGTGCAGGCGCGGGGGCATCTTCCGGTGCGGCAAGCAGCAAGCAAGCAGGCGCTGCGGCTCTGGCGAGCAGCGCCGCAGCCGCCGGAGCTTTGAGCGCGGCGCAGTTGCGCGGCATGCGCATGCGCCGCGGCCGGCTGCTGGGCTGAACGCCGGGCATTTCCGGCAGGAGCGTGCCGCGCTCGTTTTTTGCTTACGCTGCAGGTGTCCATAGCTCGCTTGTGCCGCCCTGGATGACGCAAGCCCACCACCCACAAGCTGCGATCAGGAGCTTCACATGTCGAATCCACCGCCCAGCACACAAGGCCGACTGCGCAGACTTGCCGTCTTGGTCGCCTTCACGCCGCTTGCCGCAACCCTGCTGGCCCCGGGCCTGGCAGAGGCGGCCGAAACCCATGTGGTCATTGGTGTGGCGGTGCCGCTGTCGGGCGCGCTTGCCGCCGGCGGGCAGGATGTGGTCAACGGCGTGCAAATGGCCATCGACAAGCTCAACGCCGAGCATGCCAGGATAGACGGCAAGCCGGTGCGCTGGACGATGGACGCGGAAGACGACCAGGGCTTGCCGACCCAGGCCACCCTGGTGGCGCAAAAGCTGGTGGATGAGCATGTGAATGGCGTGGTGGGGCACCAGACCTCGGGCTGCACCTTTCCGGCAGCGCGCATTTACAGCCAGGCCGGTATTCCGCAAATCACGCCGTCGTCCACCGATCCGAAAATCGCGCAGCAGGGCTACAAAACCTTTTTCCGCATGATTGCCAACGACAACGCCCTCGGCGCCGGCTTGGCCGACTACGCGCACGCGGTGCTGAAGGCCAGGCGCGTGGCGGTGATTGACGACCGCAGCGCCTATGGCGAGGGCGTGGCGAATGTATTCGCCGCCACCGCCAAGCGCGACGGCATGGATGTGGTGGACCGTGAATACACCGACGACAAGACCACGCAATTTGCCGCCATCCTCACCCGCATCAGGGGCTTCCACCCGGATGTGGTGTTCTATGGCGGCATGTACAGCCAGGCCGGCCCGCTGTTGCGGCAGATGCGCCAGTTCGGCATGAAGGCCACGCTCATGGGGGGCGACGGCATTTGCGCGCCAGCCATGGCGACACTCGCGGGCCAGGCGGTCAATGGCACGATCTGCGCCCAGGGCGGGGTGCCCCTGAGCCGGTTGCCCAAGGGCCAGGCGTGGAAGGCCGATTACATCCGGCATTTCGGCCAGGGCGCTTTCCAGCTCTACTCGCCCTACGCCTATGACGCCACCATGGTGCTGGCCCATGCCATGATGAAGGCCCGATCTGCGGATCCCAAGGTTTACCTCCACGCCATCCGGGACGTGGACGACGACGGCATCACCAAGTCCCACATCCGCTTCACCTCGACCGGCGAGCTGGTGCATCCCAGCATCACCCTCTCGATGTTCGTGCACGGAAAGAAAACGCCCCTCGCGGTGGAACGCGTGAACTGAATCGGCGGGGCGATGCCATCAGACGGCGATGGATTGCCCAGGAGTCGCCCGGCGCTTCGGACCACGTGACGGTGCCGAGCGCAGGCTCAGTCCGTGGTGCTTGAGCGCAAGATGCTGGCCTCCAACGCAGCCCCCGCAGCCGCTTTGAGTTCCAACAAAAAGCCCGCTGGCGGGTGCTGAGCGGGCTTTTTGCCGGGACGGATGCCGGTTCAATGGGGTCGATTGCGCAGCTTGCGAATCGCGGCGAGTTGCGCGGCCAACATGGCAAGCTCGCCTTCGACGACGGCAATGTCCTGGGCATCCTTGGCGCTGGCACGGTTGTCCTGCGCCAGTTTGAGGGCCTCCTGCGCCTTGGCTTCATCCAGATCCTTGCCACGAATGGCGGTGTCGGCCAGGACCGTCACATGCTTGGGCTGGACTTCAAGCACGCCACCGGCGACGAAGACGAAATCATCCTCGGTCCTGGTGCCGTCCGTGCGCTCGATGCGCACCGCGCCCGGCTTGATGCGGGTGATGAGGGGCGTGTGGCCGGGCAGTATGCCAAGTTCACCGGACTCGCCCGGCAAGGCGACGAAGCGCGCCTGCCCGGAATAGATCAGCTCTTCGGCACTGACCACATCGACTTGAAAAGTGTTCATGGTGACTCCGGGTAGACCTTGGGCCGCATGGGCTGACCAGGCCGGCGAGCAAGCCGGCAGGCGCTGGGCAGACGCAGCGATCAGTTCAGTTTCTTGGCTTTCTCGAAGGCTTCGTCAATCGTGCCGACCATGTAGAAAGCCTGTTCGGGCAAGGCGTCGCACTCGCCGTTGGCGATCATCTTGAAGCCGCGGATGGTGTCCTTCAGCGGCACATACTTGCCGGGAGAGCCGGTGAACACTTCGGCCACGTGGAACGGCTGCGACAGGAAGCGCTGGATCTTGCGGGCGCGCGACACGGTGAGCTTGTCTTCGGGCGAGAGCTCGTCCATGCCCAGAATGGCGATGATGTCGCGCAGTTCCTTGTAGCGCTGCAGGATGCCCTGCACCGACCGGGCGGTGTTGTAATGCTCTTCGCCCACGACGTTCGGGTCGAGCTGGCGCGAGGTGGAGTCGAGCGGATCAACGGCGGGGTAGATGCCCAGCGAAGCGATATCGCGCGACAGCGCCACGGTGGAGTCCAGGTGGGCGAAGGTGGTGGCCGGAGACGGATCGGTGTAATCGTCGGCAGGGACGTAGACGGCCTGGATCGACGTGATGGACCCGGTCCGGGTGGAGGTGATGCGTTCCTGCAGCACGCCCATTTCCTCGGCCAGCGTCGGCTGATAGCCCACGGCGGACGGCATGCGTCCCAGCAGCGCGGAGACTTCCACGCCGGCCAATGTGTAGCGGTAAATGTTGTCGACGAAGAACAGGATGTCGCGGCCTTCGTCACGGAATTTCTCCGCCATGGTCAGGCCGGTCAGCGCCACGCGCAGGCGGTTGCCCGGAGGCTCGTTCATCTGGCCGAACACCATGGCCACCTTGTCGAGCACGTTCGACTCCTCCATCTCGTGGTAGAAGTCATTGCCTTCGCGGGTACGCTCGCCCACGCCGGCAAACACCGACAAGCCGCTGTGCTGCTTGGCGATGTTGTTGATGAGTTCCATCATGTTCACGGTCTTGCCCACCCCTGCGCCGCCGAACAGGCCGACCTTGCCGCCCTTGGCAAACGGGCAGACCAGGTCGATCACCTTGATGCCGGTTTCGAGCAGGTCGACCGAAGGAGACAGCTCATCGAACTTCGGCGCCTTGGCGTGGATGGAGCGGCGTTCCTCGCAGGCGATGGGGCCGGCTTCGTCGATCGGGCGACCCAGCACATCCATGATGCGCCCGAGGGTGCCGTTGCCCACAGGCACGGTGATGGGCTCGCCGGTGGCGTCGACCGTCATGCCGCGACGCAGGCCGTCGGTCGATCCGAGGGCAATGGTGCGCACGACACCGTCACCGATTTGTTGTTGCACTTCAAAGGTGATGCCTTTTTCCGCCAACCCCATGTCCTGGTTGTCGGACAGACGCAGTGCCTCGTACACGACGGGCATGTGCTCGCGCGGGAATTCAATGTCGATCACAGGGCCGATGCACTGAACGATCTTGCCTTGGGTTTGGGCCGTGCTCATCTAGTTCTCCAATATGCAGTGATGGGTGGCAGCGCCTTAGACGGCGGCTGCGCCCCCGACGATTTCAGACAGTTCTTTGGTAATGGCAGCCTGGCGGCTCTTGTTGTAGACCAGTTGCAGTTCACTGATCACGGTTTTGGCGTTGTCAGACGCCGCCTTCATTGCCACCATGCGGGCCGATTGCTCGCACGCCATGTTCTCGGTCACGGCCTGGTAAACCAGCGCCTCGATGTAACGCACCAGCAGCGCATCGATCACCGGCTTGGCATCGGGCTCGTAGATGTAATCCCAGCTGTGTTGCTTGCGCTCCGCCTCGGACGTGCTCAGGGCCTGCTTGGACAGCGGGATGAGTTGTTCGACGCGCGGTTGCTGCTTCATGGTGTTGACGAAGCTGCTGAAGGCGATGTGGATGGCATCGATCTCGCCGCGCTCATAAGCGTCCAGCACCACTTTGACGGGGCCGATGAGCTTGTCCAGATGCGGTTTGTCGCCCATCTGCACCAACTGCGATACAACATTGACACCCAGGCGGTTGAAGAATTGCAAACCCTTGTTGCCAATGGCACAGGCCTGGACCGCAACACCTTCAGACTGCCAGTCCTTGATGTTCTGGGTCAGGGCACGCAAGATATTGGTGTTGAGGCCGCCGCACAGGCCCTTGTCGGTGGTCACCAGGATGATGCCCACCTTGCGCACCGGGCTGCGCGTCACCATGAAGGGGTGGCTGTACTCGGGATTGGCTTGACTCAGGTTGGCGGTCATGGAGCGCACCTTCTCGGCGTAAGGGCGGGCTGCGCGCATGCGTTCCTGCGCCTTGCGCATTTTGGAGGCAGCCACCATTTCCATGGCCTTGGTGATCTTGCGTGTGTTCTGCACGCTCTTGATCTTGACGCGAACTTCTTTCATGCCAGGCATGCAGGTTCTCCTTCAGCCATGCGGCACCATGCGGTCGCAAGCAGCCGGACTGGCCCGGCGAGCGGCGACGACGCGATCTGGGCACGCATGGACTGGCTCAGGGTGGAGGGTGGAATGCATCAATACGCGCCGTTTTTCTTGAATTCGGCGATGGCCGTTTTCAAGAGGGCTTCGTCGTCCTTGCCCAAGTCTTTCTTCGACTCGATGCTCTCCACCAGGGCAGCATGCTTGGACTGCAGATCGTCGTGCAAGCCCTTCTCGAAGCCCAGCAACTGCTTGACGTCGACATCGTCGAGGTAGCCGTTGTTCACGGCATAGAGCGAAGCCGCGAGTTGCCACACCTGAACCGGCTGGTACTGGGGTTGCTTGAGCAGCTCGACCACGCGGCGGCCGCGCTCGAGCTGGCGACGCGTGGCGTCGTCGAGGTCGGAGGCAAACTGGGCGAAGGCCGCGAGCTCACGGTACTGTGCCAGGTCGGTCCGAATACCGCCCGACAGCTTCTTGATGATCTTGGTCTGTGCCGCCCCCCCCACGCGCGACACCGACACGCCGGCGTTGATGGCGGGGCGCACACCGGCGTTGAACAGATCGGTCTCAAGAAAAATCTGACCGTCGGTGATGGAGATCACATTCGTCGGCACGAAGGCCGAAACGTCACCCGCCTGGGTTTCGATAATGGGCAGCGCGGTGAGCGAGCCGGTCCTGCCCTTGACTTCGCCGTTGGTGAATTTCTCGACATATTCCTCGTTGACGCGGGCAGCGCGCTCGAGCAGACGGCTGTGCAGGTAGAACACGTCGCCGGGGTAGGCTTCGCGCCCCGGGGGGCGGCGCAACAGCAAGGAAATCTGGCGATAAGCCCAGGCTTGCTTGGTCAGGTCGTCATAGATCACCAGGGCATCGCGGCCGCGATCGCGGAAATACTCGCCCATGGTGCAGCCGGAATAAGGCGCCAGGTACTGCATTGCGGCTGAGTCGGACGCCGTGGCGGCGACAACGATGGTGTAGTCCATCGCCCCATACTCTTGCAATTTGCGCACGACATTCGCCACTGTCGAAGCCTTCTGGCCCACGGCGACATAGATGCAGATCAGGTCCTTGCCCTTCTGGCTGATGATGGCGTCCACCGCCACCGCCGTCTTGCCGGTCTGGCGGTCACCGATGATCAGCTCGCGTTGGCCACGTCCGACCGGAACCATGGCATCGATCGCCTTGACCCCGGTTTGCACCGGCTGCGAGACCGATTTGCGCCAGATCACGCCGGGCGCGACCTTCTCGACCACGTCGGTCATCTTCGCATTCACCGGGCCCTTGCCGTCGATGGGCACGCCCAGGGTGTTGACCACCCGGCCGATGAGTTCCGGGCCAACCGGGACGGACAAAATTTTCCCGGTGCACTTGACCGTGTCGCCTTCGGAGATGTGGCCGTATTCACCCAACACCACCGAGCCGACGGAATCACGCTCCAGGTTGAGTGCCAGGCCGAAGGTGGGTTGGCCGTCCTTGTTCGCCGGGAATTCGAGCATTTCGCCCTGCATCACGTCGGACAGGCCGTGCACGCGCACGATGCCGTCGGACACGGACACCACAGTGCCCTGATTCTTGACGTCGGCAGCGGCGCCAAGGCCCTCGATGCGGCTTTTGATGAGTTCGGAAATTTCTGCGGGATTGAGTTGCATGGTGGCCTCGAGAGACTTAGGCGGTGATGGCTTAGACGATCGGTGTTGATCAGGCTGTGAGTGCGACGCGCATGGCGTCGAGTCGAGCGCGCACCGAGGTGTCGAGCACTTCGTCGCCCACGGCAACGCGCACACCGCCGATCAGCCCGGGATTGATTTCGACACGGGGGTAGAGCTTGCAACCGAACTTGCGCTCGAGCGCGGGCAACAGAGCCTCGATCTGCGCCGGCTCCAGCGCGAAGGCGCTGCTGATGACGGCCTCGGCACGGTGTTGCGCGGCATCCTTGAGCTGGTGAAACTGCTCGGCGATTTCAGGCAAGGCGGCAAGGCGTCGATTTTCGAGCACCACCTGCAGCAAATTGCGCACGGCAGCGCCGGTTTGCTGCGGCAGGGCCGACAGCAGCAGGGTACCGAGCTTGTCGGCAGCAAGCTGCGGATCACTCGCGAGCGTTCGGATTTGCGGATCGCGCGCGATCAGGGCAAGTGCATGGAGCGACGCGGCGACATGCTCCAGCGACTCGGACGCGGGCTGGTTTTGCACAGCCTGGAAAATCGCTTCTGCATAAGGCCGAGCGACGGTAGCGAGTTCAGCCATGGCGGGCTCCGATCACAGTTCGGCCTTGAGCCGGTCGAGCAAATCGGCGTGGACTTGCGGATTGACCTCGCGGTGCAAGATGGCCTCGGCACCCTTCACGGCCAGCCCGGCGACCTGATCACGCAGGCTCTCGCGCGCTTTGATCAGTTGCTGGTCGGCCTCAGCCCTGGCCTGGGCAATGATGATCTCGCCGGCTTCCTCGGCTTTTTTGCGCGCATCTTCGATGATGGCTTGCGCACGGCGCTCGGCTTCGGCCAAGCGCTGCGCGCTTTCGTGATGCGAACGAGCAAGCTCCTGCTCGACCTCTTTGTTGGCCGAAGCCAACTCGGCCTTGGCGCGATCCGCAGCGGCCAAGCCGTCGGCGATTTTCTTGGCGCGCTCGTCCAATGCCTTGGTGATGGGTGGCCAGACGAACTTCGCCGTGAACCACGCCAACAGCAAGAACACCACGAGCTGCGCAATCAGTGTTGCGTCCAGATGCATGGCGCTAACCTTTGCGTTGAATCAGTCGATGGGTGGTGCGCTGCAATCACTTCAGCACGAAGGGGTTGGCGAAGGTGAACATCATCGCCAGACCGACACCGATCAGGAAGGCCGCGTCGATCAGGCCGGCGAGCAGGAACATCTTGGTTTGCAGTTCGTTCATCAGCTCCGGCTGGCGCGCGGCGGATTCGAGGTATTTGCTACCCATGATGCCGATGCCGATGCAAGCGCCATTGGCACCCAGACCGATGATCAGACCCGCAGCCAAAGCGACATAACCGAGAACGTGTTCCATGAAATGCTCCTGTTGAAAAAGTTGGTAGTCAGTGAGAAAGGGAAAAAGGATCGTCAAATCCGAATCAGTGATGGTCGTGAGCCTGGCCGATGTAGACCAGGGTCAGCATCATGAAAATGAAACCTTGCAGCACGATGATCAGCAAGCTGAAGACGGACCAGGCGAAACCCGCCACGATGTTGCCGAAAAACAGTGTCCATCCGGTCAGGCTGCTCAGGCCCGCGGCCCCCATGAGGGCAATGATCATGAACAGGATTTCCTCGGCATACAGATTGCCGAACAGTCGCATGCCATGGGACAAGGTCTTGGCCAGATATTCCAGCAACTGCATGGCAAAGTTCAACGGCCACAGCAGAACATGGTTGCCGAACGGGGCGGTGAACAGCTCGTGGATCCAGCCGCCGACGCCCTTGATCCGCATGCCGTAATACAGGCTCAGCAGCAAAATGGTGATGGACATGCCCAGGGCAATGGACAGGTCCGCGGTCGGCACGACGCGCAGATACATGTGCTCGGGGTTGTGCCCGGCCATGGCGCCGGCACCTTGCCAAAGTCGTGGCAGCAGGTCGACGGGCAATAAATCCATCGCGTTCATCATCACGATCCAGACAAAGGAGATGAACGCCAGCGGCGCGACGAACTCGCGCGACTTGGCGTTGCGCACGATGCCGCGCGCCTGCTCATCGACGAACTCGACCAGGAATTCGACTGCGGCCTGCATGCGGCCCGGCGTGCCGCTGGTCATGCGCTTGGCCACGCGCCAGAGGAGAAAGCAGGCGAGTAAGCCGAGCGCCACCGAGACGATGATCGAGTCGATATCGACGATGCCGAAATCGATCACACCCGCCCGCGGACCGCTGGTCCATTGCGTCAGGTGGTGGATGATGTATTCGCCGGCGGTGATGGATTGCTGGTCTGCAGACATGGGTAGATCTGTCGATTGAACGATCGCGGACACTAAATTCAATGGCCGATTCGAAGAGCACGGGCTCAGGATTGGCGCGTCTTGCCGCGCAAGACAAGGGCAATCCAGTACACCTGCAAGGTCGCCACCAGGCCCGCCAACATCGCCGGCCAACTCAGGCCGGGAAGCAGGCGGGGCGCCAGGAGCAGAAGAACCACGGTCAGCGCAATTTTCAGCAGCTCACCGAAAGCAAACCCGAACAGCGCCAATGCAGGTTGCAACTTCACCAGCCAGGCACGCATGCCCCCGGCGAACAACGCGGCCGGCACCATGACCACGAGACAACCGTACCAAGCCGACAGCGCGGCCGTAGAACCGGCGACACCGTAGGCCACGATCGCGACGACCGCGCCCGCCAAGGACTGGAGCCCAACAACGGTCCACACCGAGACGCCTGGCTTGGCCAGCATCAACGCGCGCGCCTGCTCGCGTGTCAGCGGCTTGCGCTCGGCTTTGTCGGCATCGTCCTGCCAGGAATCGGAAGCTTGCACTTGTCTCACTTGACCAGGGGATATTCGTTCGTCAGCCACACGCGGCGCCGCCTGGGGCGGCTAACCGGACAGATGCCCGACAGGATTCGTCGCTTCGTGCACTGCCGACCCAAACGCACTGTCGCGCAGCCGCCCACTCGTATATTTATGTTTGAGTTGTAACAATTCAGAGGGGAAACAAAGCAGCGGAAGTATACGGGATGGCTTTCCCCGTTTCATCGCTTTCCAATGTCCCAAGCCTGGATTTGTTGCCCGTCAAGGTTTCCGAGGCCACGGCGCAACAGCCGCTATCCGGCCTGCTCGACATGGACCTGGGCATGTTCGAATGCATGATCTCTCACCCGCGCATCCAAGGGATGGTCCCGAAGTTTGCTGCCCTTGAGTAGGGCACTGCCCCCGGAGATTCCATGAACAGTTTGCTGATTTTTGCTCACCTCGTGGGCGCGATGGTCTGGATGGGCGGCATGGCCTTCGTCCTGTTGAGCCTCAGGCCCGCCGCCTTCGCCGAGTTGCAGCCTCCTGAGCGGCCACGCCTCGTGTTCGCGACTCTGCGGCGTTTCTTTCCTTTGGTCTGGATCAGCATTGCGCTGCTGCTGACCAGCGGGTTGTGGCTCATGCTGCAGACGGGTTTCGCCCAGGCTCCACCGGCGTGGCATGCCATGTTCGGCATCGGCTTGGTGATGATGGCGTTGTTCGCGCACATCCACTTCGCGCCGTTCAAGCGCGCACGCCGCGCGGCAGCCGAGCAGGACTGGGGCCGGGTGGCCCAGTCGCTGCAGCAGATTCACAAGCTGGTGGTGATCAATTTCACGCTCGGCTGGATTGCCATCGCGCTGGTTACGCTCTGGCACTGAGCACCGAGGGCTAGCGGCTTCGCGCTCCTTCAAGCGGCGCGCAGCAGGCGGGCCGCGTCGCGCGCGAAATACGTCAGGATGCCGTCGGCGCCGGCGCGCTTGAATCCGAGCAGCGACTCCATCATCACGGCATCGCCATCGAGCCAGCCGTTTTGCGCCGCGGCTTTGAGCATGGCGTATTCGCCGCTCACCTGATAGACGAAGGTGGGCATGCGGAAGGCGTCTTTCACCCGCCGCAGGATGTCCAGGTACGGCATGCCCGGCTTGACCATCACCATGTCGGCACCCTCCATGAGGTCGAGTTGCACCTCGCGCAGCGCCTCGTCGGAGTTGCCCGGATCCATCTGGTACACCTTCTTGTCGGACTTGCCCAGGTTCTTGGCGGAACCCACTGCATCACGAAACGGGCCGTAGAAGGCGCTGGCGTATTTGGCGCTGTAAGCCATGATGCGGGTGAGGGTGTGACCCTGGGCCTCCAGCGCCTCGCGGATGGCGCCGATGCGTCCGTCCATCATGTCGCTGGGCGCGACAATGTCCACGCCGGCCTGCGCCTGCACCAACGCCTGGCGCACCAGCATGGCCACCGTCGGCTCGTTCAGGATGTAGCCGGTGTCGTCCAGCAGCCCATCCTGGCCATGGGAGGTGTAGGGGTCCAGCGCCACATCGGTGAGTACGCCCAGCTGGGGAAATTCCCTCTTCAGCGCCTGCACCGCGCGCGGCACCAGGCCGCCGGGGTTGGTGGCTTCGATGCCATCCGGCGTCTTCAACTCCGGCGCGATGACCGGAAACAACGCCAGCACCGGAATGCCGAGCTCGACGCAGTCCTCGGCCACGCCCAGCAGCAAGTCCAGGCTCAGGCGCTCGACTCCCGGCATGGAGGCCACGGCCTCGCGGCGCTGCTTGCCGTCGAGCACGAACACGGGATAGATCAGGTCATTGACGCTCAGGCTGTGCTCACGGACCAGACGCCGGGTGAAGTCGTCGCGGCGCAGGCGGCGCAGGCGCAAGGCCGGATAGTTGGCGGTAACCATAGAAATTGCATCCTTGTGTGACGATGGGAACCTCTTGAGCTTACGCGACTCAAGATGGACAGGTGGTTGCCGCGAGGCGCTTCCTCCCGCTTCTCCTCCCTGAGCGGGGGCCTTGGTTTCAAGGCTATTGACCCCGACACCCCCTGTCGGGGTTTTTTTTGCCGCAACCCTGCCGCTGGGATCCGGTGCATGCGCCTATGAGCCAGCCCTTCTGGGCGGCGCTGGGGCACCGCACCAAGGCCTTGGCAACACGGCACACCGGTGCGAAATTTAAACTCACGGCCACCAACAAGGAGCAGTCATGGTTTTCCTCTGGGTCAAGGCTCTGCACATCATTTTTGTCATTTCCTGGTTCGCCGGCCTGTTCTATCTGCCTCGCATCTTCGTCAACCTGGCCATGGTGTCGCCCGGGAGCGAAGCCGAGCGCCAGCGCCTGCTGCTGATGGCCCGCAAGCTCTACCGCTTCATGACCATCCTGATGATTCCCGCCATCGGCTTCGGCCTGGTGCTATGGCTGTACTACGGCATTGGCCTGCGCGGCCCTGGCAACGGCTGGATGCACGCCAAGCTGACCCTGGTGCTGGTGCTGCTGGGCTTCCACCATGCCTGTGCACGTGTGCTGCGCAAGTTCGAGCAGGGCCGCAACACCCGCAGCCACCTGTGGTTTCGATGGTTCAACGAGGTGCCCACCATCGCCATGTTCATCATCGTGCCCTTGGTCGTCATCAAGCCGTCGTTCTGAGCCGGCATGCGGTGAAGCACGCCCCTTCGGTGTTTTCGCGCTACGCGCTGGCGGCTTACTGGCTGCTGGTGCTGTACGCCAGCCTGTATCCCTTTTCCGGCTGGCGCTGGCAGGGCCTGAGTCCGCTCGACTTCGTCACCGCGCCACTGCCGCGCTACCTCACCCTTGGCGACATCTGGCTCAACGTCGCCGGCTATCTGCCGCTCGGCCTGCTGGCGGCTGCCAGCTTGCGACCGCGATGGACAGGTTGGCGCGCCTGGCTGCTCGCATCCGTCGCATGCAGCCTGACGTCGTTCGCGATGGAAACCTCCCAGGCCTTCCTGCCGGTGCGGGTGTCGTCGAATGTCGACTGGCTCACCAACACACTGGGTGGCGTGCTGGGTGCGGCGTTAGCGGTGTGGCTGTTGCCACGGCTGTCGCTCAGCCAGGGAGTGCGTCGACTGCGTGAGCGCTGGTTCGCGCGCGATGCCAGCCTCGGGCTGCTGCTGTTGGCGGCGTGGCCGCTGGCTCTGCTCTGGCCGCCTCCGGCGCTGTTCGCCACCGGCCAGGTGGCGGGAACCCTGGCGCAAAGCTTGATCGATACCAGCCTGACCGCTCCTGATGTCACGGCCCCCTTCGCGCGCTGGTTCAATTCCGACGCCCTGCTGGCCCTGACCACGCCGCAGCCCATGGGTGCGCAACAGCAGGTCTGGATTGCCGCGACCATGCTGATGGGAGTGCTGTGGGCCAGCGCGGCGCTGACCCGCAACGGGGCGCCACGGGTGCGCATCGGCCTGGCGCTGACATTGGCCGGTTTGACGGCGATGAGCCTGTCGGCCGCGCTGGGCTTCGGCCCCGAGCACGCGCTGGCTTGGGCCACCCCCGCAGCCATCCGCGGTCTGACGCTGGGTCTGGTCATCGGCCTGCCGCTCACCCATCTGCCGCGCCGGCTGTGTGCCGTGCTGGCGCTGATCGCGCTGATCTGCGGCCTGTGGTGGGTCAACCAGGCCGGGCCCGATCCGTATTACGCGCAAAATCTGCAAACCTGGAGCCAGGGCCTGTTCATTCGCATGTTCGGCCTGCCCCAATGGTTGAGCTGGCTGTGGCCTTACACCGCCGTGCTCTATCTGCTGGGGCGCGTTGTGCGCTCTGGCGCAACAACCTGAAACCACGACACCATGAGCTACTACGCCCACCACATCTTTTTCTGCCTGAATCAGCGCGACGGCGGCCGGTCCTGCTGCGCAGCGCGCGGTGCCGAGGCCGCGTTCGACCATTGCAAACAAGCGGTGAAAGCCGCTGGCCTGTCCGGCCCTGGTCAGGTGCGGGTGAATCGCGCCGGCTGCCTCGATCGCTGCGAGGAAGGTCCTGCTTGCGTGGTCTACCCCGAAGGGGTTTGGTACACCTACGTGGATGAGCAGGACATCGACGAAATCGTCGAACGCCACCTCAAGGCCGGCCAAGTGGTTGAGCGCCTGCTGCTGCCCGACATGGTGCCAGTCTCGACCCCCACACCATGAATCGCAACACGCAGCGCGAGCGCATTGCGGGCCCGGTGGGCTGGATCGAGGTGGCGATCGACACCCCGGCGCAACCGCCATGCGGCTTGGCACTGATCGCCCACCCCCACCCCCTGCACGGCGGCACGCTGGACAACAAAGTGGCGCAGACCCTCGCTCGCGCCTGGCTGCAGCTGGGTTACTGCACCGTGCGGCCGAATTTTCGCGGTGTCGGCGCCAGCGAGGGCAGCTATGACGCCGGGCGCGGCGAAACGCAAGACCTGCGCGCCCTGGTGAACCACTACAGCGCCACCCTGGCGGCGCAGCTCGAGCTGCAAGCCACAGCGCTGCCGCTGGCTCTCGCCGGGTTTTCCTTCGGCGCCTTCGTCGCCGCACAACTCGCCCAAACGATGCGCGCCGAGGACCGCGGCATCGACCATCTCACACTGGTGGGCCCGGCGGTGGTCAACTTTTCCGTGCCAGCCCTGCGGCAGGGCGATGGCACGCAACTGGCCGAACGCGTGCTCGTCATCCACGGCGAACAAGACGATGTGGTTCCGCTCAGCGCCGTGCTCGACTGGGCGCGGCCGCAGCAGCAGCCGGTCCTGGTGATGCCCGGGGCCGGACATTTCTTCCACGGCCTGCTCACACCACTCAAAGAGTGGGTCACCACCTGGCATGGCAGCGCGAAGAGCGATTGATCCGGCTTCGCCCGGCGCAGCGTCAGCAGGCATCCTTGCCGGGGACACAGGCCGATGCAATCTCATCAGCCCAAGGTGAACAATTTCACCGGCGCCGCACTCCAAATCGACATTCTTTTTAACGGCTTGTCATGTGTGGCGCTGCTATGGTGCGCAGTGTCACGACCCGGCCGCAGCGGGCCGCAGCAGCCCGCCCACCCGGCCGCCTTGTTCAACTGTTTCCATCTTTCTCACCCGAACCATGCCTTTCAAGATGCCCCGATCCCTGGCCCTGCTCGCACTGGCAGCAGCGCTGAGTTGCGCCTGCCTTGCCCAGGCCGCCCCGAAACCCGCCGCCGCACCCGCGCCCACATCCGCCCCGGTCGCCACGGGTGCCGGCAATGTGCCCACCGGGCCCACGGCGGCGCTGCTCGAATCCGTGCCGCTGCCCAATATGCAGGCGCGCAGCTGGCTGGTGCTGGACATGACCAGCAACCAGATCCTGGCCGAACAGCATGCCAATCAGCAAGAGGCCCCGGCCTCGCTGACCAAGCTGATGACGGCCTACCTCACCTTCAAGGCGCTGAAAGACGGCTCCGTCAAGCTCAACCAGATGGTGACCGAAACCAACGAGGCCTGGCGCACCGGTGGCTCGCGCATGTTCATCGATCCGCGCGTGCCGGTGTCGGTCAACGATTTGATCCTGGGCATGATCGTGCAATCGGGCAACGACGCGGCGATGACCCTGGCACAGACCGTGGGCGGCTCGGTTTCGGCCTTCGTCGGCATGATGAACCGCCAGGCGCAGCAGTGGGACTTGAAGGACACGCATTTCATGGACCCGACCGGCCTGCCCGACCCGGGCCATCACACCACCGCGCATGATCTTTCCGTCATCGCCGCGCACATCATCCGCGACTTTCCCGCCGACTATGCCCGCTACTTCAAGGTCAAGGAATTCACCTACAACCACATCACCCAGCCCAACCGCGTGAGCCTGCTGTTCACCGACCCCTCGGTGGACGGCATGAAAACCGGCTACACCAAGGAGGCGGGCTACTGCATGATCACCTCGGCGCAGCGCAACTTCCCCAATGGCCCGCGCCGGCTGCTCACCGTGGTGATGGGCACGCCGAGCGAGCATGCGCGCGGCGCCGAGAGCGAGAAGCTGCTGAACTGGGCGTTCCAGAACTTCGACGACATCCATGTGGTGACGGCGAACAAGCCGGTGCTCGACGCCCCGGTCTGGAAGGGGGCGAAGGACCAGGTGCAGCTCGGCAGCTTCGACACCCTGGCGGTGAGCGTGCCGCGTGGCGACGGCGCCAAGATCAAGACCACGGTGCAGCGCCCCGACCCTCTGGTGGCGCCGATTGCCCGGGGCCAGAACATCGGCACGCTGCAAGTCACGCTCGACGGCAAGCCCGTGGCCAGCTACCCGCTGGTGGCGCTGGACGCCGTGCCGCAAGCCGGCTTCTTCAAGCGCGTGTGGGATTCACTGCGCCTGGCGATCAAGTAATGCTCAGTGGAGGGGCGCGGCACCAGCGCCCGCCGCGATGGCCACCCCATGCTCCAGCCACTCGCCACGCAGCGAATGCGGCATCGCCGCGGTGATGCGCACCGGCAGCAGCGCGCCCGCCAGTTGGCTCACCCGGTGCGCCGGCACGGCGAAATTGACGATGCGGTTGTTGCTGGTGCGGCCCTGCAGTTCGGCTGCGTTCTTGCGGCTGGCACCTTCCACCAGAACATGCTGCAAGGTGCCGACCATGGCTTGCGAGATCGCCTGCGCATGGGCCTCGATGCGTGCCTGCAAGGTTTGCAACCGCGCCAGCTTCACGGCGGCCGGTGTGCCGTCGACCAGGTTGGCCGCGGGGGTGCCCGGGCGCGGGCTGAAGATGAAGCTGAAGCTGGCATCGAAGCCGACCTCGTCCACCAGCTTCAGAAGCTGCGCGAAGTCGGCGTCGGACTCGCCGGGGAAGCCGACGATGAAGTCCGAGGAGATGGTGATGCCGGGACGCGCGGCGCGTAGCCGGCGCACGATGTGCTTGAACTGCAGCGCGGTGTAGCCCCGCTTCATCGCCGCCAGAATGCGGTCGGAGCCATGCTGCACCGGCAGATGCACATGCGGCACGAGTTGCGCAATGCGGCCGTGCGCCTCGATCAGGCGCTCGGTGAATTCGTTGGGATGGCTGGTGGTGTAGCGCAGGCGCTCGATCCCCGGAACGGCGGCGACATAGTCCAGCAGCATGGCGAAATCACCCTCACCAGCGTCCGCCCCGCCGTCGAGCGGAGCCCGCCAAGCATTGACATTCTGCCCCAGCAGGGTGATTTCCTTCACCCCTTGCGCCGCGAGTTCCGCCACTTCGGTGAGCACGTCTACCAGCGGCCGTGACACTTCCTCGCCACGGGTGTAGGGCACGACGCAATAGCTGCAATATTTGCTGCAGCCTTCCATGATGGAGACGAAGGCTGTGGCGCCTTCGGCACGGGCCGGCGGCAGGTGGTCGAACTTCTCGATCTCCGGGAAGCTGATGTCCACCTGCGCCTGGCCGGTGCGCTCGCGCGCCGCCAACAACTCCGGCAGACGATGCAGGGTTTGCGGGCCGAACACCAGATCGACATACGGCGCGCGCGCGACGATGGCCGCACCCTCCTGGCTGGCCACGCAGCCAGCCACGCCGATACGCAGCCCGGGATTAGCGGCTTTCAGCGCGCGCAACCGGCCCAGGTCGCTGAACACCTTGTCCTGCGCCTTCTCGCGGATCGAGCAGGTGTTGAGCAGGATGAGATCGGCGTCCTCCGGTTTGTCGGTTGTTTCATAGGTCTGGTCGGCGTCGAGCACATCGGCCATCTTGGCCGAGTCGTACTCGTTCATCTGGCAACCAAAGGTCTTGATGTAGAGCTTTTTCATGGCGATGCATGCAGGTCGAGCGCCGAGGCGCGAGCAGGTGCGCAGCGGCGAGAGCGATCGGGCTGGCAGGAGTGCTTGGGCGGGGCCGGTTCAGCCCGCGCCGAAGCCGCAGTTCGATGCGGCACTGGGCACCGTGGCCAGCGACGGATCCTTGGGACTCACGAGCCAGACGCGGAACACGCTGCCCGAAGCGTCGCGCAGAAACACGACCGCGCTGTCCAGCCCCGGCAATTGGCCGGTCAGCACCACGCGCTGATCGGCATCGAGCACACGCACGCCCGGACCCAGGGTGTAGGGGATGCAGTTGATGGTGATGTTCGGCCAGGCGCCGAAGGCGGCCACGCCTTTGAGACTGCCGCCCGGGAACAGGCGCTCCATCTGGGCTTGCGCCAGGCCGGCGCTCAGCATGCCGAGCAGCATGGCAAGACCGAGCCGAAGGCTTGCCGAACGCAGGGAATTGGTGCGAAACACGCGGTTCATGGTGTTGATCCAGAGGCGTGAAGGTCGTTCGACCCGAACTTGCCGCAGGGCCCGACAGGCACGCAGCACAGGCCAAAATGGTAGCAGCCGTGGCGTCCCGGCAGACACTCCGCGGTGATCGACGGGCGCGATCTCAGTCGTACACCTCGGCCCCCGCCAAGCCCGGTGCCGCCGCATCCTTGGCCGCCAGGCTGGGCTGATCGTCCGGCAGGTTCAGCCCAGCCAGCGGCCAGGTGATCGCCAGTTGCGGGTCGTTCCACACCAGATTGCGGTCGTGCTCGGGGTACCAGTAATCCGTGGTCTTGTAGAGGAAGTCGGCGCTCTCGCTCAGCACCACGAAGCCGTGGCCGAAGCCCGGCGGCACCCAGAGCTGGCGCTGGTTGTCGGCGGAGAGTTCCACCCCCACCCATTGCCCGAAGCGCGGCGAGCTGCACCGCAGGTCCACCGCCACGTCCCACACCGCACCCGCCACGGCGCGCACCAGCTTGCCTTGCGGCCTGACCAGCTGGTAGTGCAGGCCGCGCAGCACCCCGCGCACCGAACGCGAGTGGTTGTCCTGCACGAACTCCACGTCCAGCCCGGTGGCGGCAGCGAAGGCCTTGCGGTTGTAACTCTCGAAGAAAAAGCCGCGGGCGTCGCCGAAGACCCGGGGCTCCAGGATCAGCACCTCGGGCAGGGCGGTGGGGATGACGTTCATGCGCTCTCCTGCAGCAGCCGCAGCAGATACTGGCCGTACCCGTTCTTCTTCATCGGCTCGGCCAAGCGCTGCAGTTGCGCGGCGTCGATCCACCCGGCGTGGTAGGCGATCTCCTCCGGGCAGGCCACTTTGAGGCCCTGGCGCTTCTCGATGGTGGCGATGAATTGCCCGGCTTCGAGCAGGCTGTCGTGGGTGCCGGTGTCCAGCCAGGCGTAGCCGCGCCCCAGAGTCTGCACCTGCAGCGTGCCTTGTTCCAGGTAGACGCGGTTGACGTCGGTGATCTCCAGTTCGCCGCGCGGCGAGGGCTTGAGGCTGGCGGCAATATCGCAAACCTGGCGGTCGTAGAAGTACAGGCCGGTGACGGCGTAGCTGCTCTTCGGCCAGGTGGGCTTTTCTTCGATGCTGATGGCGCGGCCGCTGGCGTCGAACTCGACCACGCCGTAGCGCTCGGGGTCGTGCACGTGGTAGGCGTAGACGGTGGCGCCCACGCTCTGGGCGTTGGCGGTTTTCAGCGAGGCCTGCAGGTCGTGGCCCCAGAAGAGGTTGTCGCCGAGCACCAGCGCGCTGGCGGCGTTGCCGATGAAGTCGCGGCCGATGAGAAAGGCTTGCGCCAGGCCGTCGGGGGAGGGCTGCACGGCGTAGTGCAGGCTCAGGCCCCACTGGCTGCCGTCGCCCAGCAGTTGGGCAAAGCGCGGGGTGTCTTGCGGGGTGGAGATGATGAGCACGTCGCGGATGCCGGCGAGCAGGAGGGCGCTCAAGGGGTAGTAGATCATCGGCTTGTCATACACCGGCAGCAGTTGCTTGCTCACCGCCTGGGTGACGGGGTACAGCCGCGTGCCGGAGCCGCCAGCGAGGATGAGGCCTTTGCGTGACTGGGGCAAGTTCATGAACGATCCGCGTTGCATGCCATGGGAATGAGGGGTGACCAGGAGCTTACAAAACACGGCCGACTCGGACGCGCAATGGGTAAAAGATGTTAAACGCCCGCCTTGTGGACTGAAGCCCCATCGGGCGGCGCCTGAGGCGATCGATGAATGCCCGATTTCCGGTTGTGCCCCCGTGTACGACAAATCGGGGGTCGAGGTATTGGCGCCGTGCCGACAGGCGAGCGTGTCCCAGGTTGAGCAGGTGGGTGCAGCCCTTCGTTTGCAGCATTCGGCTATCTTGCTGCGAGCGAGACAGCGTCGGTGTTCAGGGTGCTGGAGCAGGATACCGACTCGTTCACTCAACCGCCCAAACCCTGGCGCACCTCTGACCATCAATCAACGTGACTCCCGACACAGCCTATGCCGACCTGACGCCCGATTGCCTCCTCAACGCAATCGACACCCTCGGCACGCGTTGCGATGGCCGGCTGCTGCAATTGAACAGTTTCGAGAACCGCGTCTACCAGGTCGGTCTCGAAGACGGCAGCCAGCGCATCGCCAAGTTCTACCGGCCCGGACGCTGGAGCGATGCGGCCATTCTCGAAGAGCATGCGTTCACGCTCGAGTTGGCGCAGCGGGAGATTCCCGCTGTACCGCCGCTGTCGTTCAACGGCCAAACGCTGCACCATGGCGAGGGCCATCGTTTCGCGCTGTTCGCCAGGCAGGGCGGCAGGACACCGGAGCTCGAGCACGACGAGACACTCGAATGGCTGGGGCGTTTCCTCGGCCGCATTCATGCGGTTGGTGCCAGCGGCGCGTACCAGGCACGGCCTTCGCTCGACATCCAGAGTTTCGGCATCGAGCCGCGCAATGTCCTCGTTGCCGGAGACTGGCTGCCCGAGGACTTGCGGCCGGCCTGGACCAGCATCGCCAACCAAGCGCTCGAGGGCGTGAGCCGCGCCTATCAGCTTGCAGGCGACGTGCAGACGCTGCGGCTGCATGGCGACTGCCATGCCGGAAACCTCCTGTGGACCGACGACGGCCCGCATTTCGTCGACTTCGACGACAGCCGCAGCGGACCCGCGGTGCAGGATTTGTGGATGCTGCTCTCTGGCGACGCGGCGGACATGCGCCGCCAGCTCGCGGCACTGCTGCGCGGCTACGCCATGTTCCGCGTGTTCGACGACCGCGAGCTGCATCTCGTCGAAGCGCTGCGCACGTTGCGCCTGATCCACTACAGCGCCTGGATCGCCAGCCGCTGGCACGACCCGGCCTTCCCCGCCGCCTTCCCCTGGTTTGGCAGCGTCCGCTACTGGCAGGACCGCATCCTGGAGTTGCGCGAACAAGTGGCGCTGATGCAGGAACCGCCGCTGGTCTGAGCAACCTCAGGGCCAGACGCCGTTTGTTCCCCACGGGGGAACGCCACGTGGCGCGGCGCGGAGCACAAAGAAAAAGGGGCGGCGATTTCTCGTGCCCCTCTCGAATGTGCTGGTGGCGCTTCAGGGACTCGAACCCCGGACCTGCGGATTATGATTCCGTCGCTCTAACCAACTGAGCTAAAGCGCCAAACTTGAAATTATAGACATGGTGATGCGCCGCTGAGCGCGCACAAGGCAGCGCACCCGGAGGGCTCTCGACGTCAATGCTGCTCGAAACGCGGCGCGCGCTTCTCGAGAAAAGCGGCCATGCCCTCTTTCTGGTCGTGCGTGGCGAACAGGCTGTGGAAGCTGCGGCGCTCGAACAACATGCCTTCGGCCAGCGGCGCCTCAAAAGCCCGGTTGACGCATTCCTTGGCCATCATCACGGCCTGTAACGGGTGGCTGGCGATGATCTGTGCCGCGCCGAGCGCTTCGTCGAGCAGTTTGTCCGCGGCAACCACGCGCGACACCAGACCGGCGCGCTCGGCCTCGGCCGCGTCCATCATGCGGGCGGTGAGCACCAGATCCATGGCCTTGCTCTTGCCGACCGCGCGTGGCAGGCGCTGGGTGCCACCGGCGCCGGGGATGATGCCGATCTTGATTTCGGGCTGGCCGAATTTGGCGTTGTCGGCAGCGATGATGAAGTCGCACATCATCGCCAATTCGCAGCCGCCGCCCAGGGCGTAGCCAGCCACAGCGGCAATGACCGGCTTGCGCATGGTGCGCAGGCGCTCCCAGTTGCGGGTGATGAAGTCCTGGCGATAGGCCTCGGTATAACTTTTGTTCGCCATCGCGGCGATGTCGGCGCCGGCGGCGAAAGCCCTGTCGCTGCCGGTGAGCACGATGCAGGCGATAGCGTCATCGGCATCGAACGCCGACAGCGCCGCGCCGAGTTCATCCATCAACGCGTCGTTCAGCGCGTTGAGCTGCTTCGGCCGGTTGAGGCGAATGAGGCCGACGCGGCCCTGGGTTTCAGTGAGCAGGTGCTCGTAAGGCATGGCGGGTTCCGTCTGGGGGCTGACAATGCCGCAAGCATAGGACGGAAACCGGGGTCGCCCACGGGGTGCGCAACGGCCTCCTGGCGGGTTCGCACGGCGCGGCGGAACAGGCGCTCAGTGTCGGCCTCGTTGCGGCGCGGTGCCGCGGGCCGGACGGTGCCGGCTTCAAGCGCAAACCAGTCTCGGCAGTGTCGCAGCATGACTCAAACCCCCAGCCAGCGTTTGCGCCGCTGTGCTGCAGCGGCTGTGGCAGACGGCGCCACGCTGAGCGTCACCGGCCCAGGCACCGGCGCAGGAAACGCCGCCTGAAGTTGCACCAGGCGTGCATCACGCATGACATGCGCCTGCCAGGCATCTCCCGTGCGTGCGCGCGCATGCAGGCGCTTGATCTGGTCCGGGTTGGCACGCTGGCCGTTGATGGCAAGCAGGGTATCGCCGGGGGCCAGGCCCGCCTGCTCGGCCCATCCCCTGGCCAACACCTGCCGCACTTGCGGCCAGCCGTGCGCATCGTCGAGCCTTAGCCCCAGACTGCTGAGGGCGTCGGCCTTGCCCTGATTCCAGCGTACACCCACGCTGGCCAGCAGACGCCGGAGCGGGAGTGTGTCGCAGCCATGCACATGCCGGACAAACAAGCCACGCAAATCCAGGCCGCTGACTTCGCGCACCAGCGCGGGCAAGGCGTCCTCGGGCACACCCTGGCTCTGCAAGGGCGCGTCGTCACGGCCGTAGCGGCGCCACAGCAGGCGCATCACGTCGTCCAGCGTGCTTGAGCTGCGGCTGCGCAGCGTCAGGTCCAGCGCCAGGGCGAACAATCCGCCCAGGGTGTAGTAACTGACGGTGGCGTTGGCGGTGTTCTCGTCGGGTCGATAGAACTTGATCCAGGCGTCGAAACTGGCGTCGGCCAGGCTTTGCACCTGCCGGCCCGGCGTGGCCTGCACGGCGTTGATCGCACGCGCCAGCAGGTCGAGGTACTGCTGCGGCTCGATCAGCCCGGCGCGACGCAGGATGAGGTCGTCGTAGTACGAGGTGAAACCTTCGAACAGCCACAGCAGGCCGGTGGTGTTTTCGCGCTCGAGGTCGTAGGGCGTGAGGGCTTGTGGCCGGATGCGCTTGACGTTCCAGGCGTGGAAATACTCGTGACTGCACAGGCCGAGAAGCTGACGATACCCGGCGCTGCGCTCGACGCCATCGCGCGGGTGCGGCAAGTCGGATTCGGCGCAGATCAGCGCGGTGCAATCGGCGTGCTCCAGACCACCGTAACCGTCGGCGGTGGGTGCCAGCAGAAAGGCATAGCGCTTGAATGGGGCACGCGGTCGCTCGGGTTCGAACAGGGCCATTTCGGTTTCGCAAATGCGCTGGAGATCGGCCGTGAGGCGCCTCGTGTCGACTTCGCCGCGCAACCGGTCGGCATGGGCGACCACCATCTCGTGCGGCGTGCCATGGGCGTGAAACTTCAGGCACAACAAGCGGCCGATTTCCACCGGATGGTCGATCAGCCGGTCGTAGTCGCTGGCCTGATACACACCGAAGCCACGCGAGTCCAACTGCACTGCGGCCAGGGTTGTGGCCACGCTCCAGTCGGGCTGTGACACAGGCGGCACAATGCGCAGCAGGTGCGGCTCGGCTTCCCGACCAACGGCCGCCAGCAGCAGGCTGGACGGGTTGAAAAATGCGCGCGAGGCATCGAGCCAAGCGGTGCGCACCGAGGCGTCGCGCGCATACACGACCCAGTTCAGTTGCAGCGACCCCTGGCATGGCGCGACGCGCCAGCGGTTTTTGGCCACCTTGCGCACGGCCACCGATTGACCCTGGCAACGCGCTTCGACCCGCAACACCTGCCGGGCAAATTCGCGCACCAGATAGCTGCCTGGGATCCACACCGGCAGCCAGAACTCCTGGCCCTGCGGGTTGGGCGTGGCCAGTTGCAGTTCCACGGCGAACAGGTGGGCGTGGATGTCGTCCATCCGCACGCTGTAGCAGGGGCCTTGCGCGGTTGTGGTCGCGGAGGGTCTGGCCCCGACGGAGCGGGGGCGCGATGCTGCAATGTCGGCAAACGGTGTCATGGGTGATCGTGGCGTTGGACGTTCGTGTGGCGGTGCGTGATCCTGGGAGCTGGCGCGACTCGGGCCGTTTCACGCGCAGAGGGCTGCTGGCGCGGCCCTGGTGGAGCGGCAAAACCGCCGCCCGAATGCCGGCATTGTTCGCATCTCGCCACGATTTTTCGCAACAACGGATTCTGTTTGATCTCCAGCCTTCGAAACCGGCGGTGCCATGCTAATCTGGCTGGACACAACGCAAGACCCACAGGGAAGCCATGGAACGTGACGTGTTCAGCGAAATTGCCATCCATGCCGGCACGGGCTCTCCCTCGCTTGCCTATCAGCCCCAGGTGCAATATCCGGGCGGCGAAATCGTCGGCCTGGAAGTGCTGTTTCGCTGGCGCGCCGACACCGCACCCAAGCGCCATTCCCCGCTCACCTTCCTGCCGCGCCTGTCGCCTTCGCAAACCAGCGAGCTGTTCTTCTGGGTGGTGGACGAATCGGTGTCCGAGGCCCGCGTGCTGTCGAACTGGACCGGCTGGCGCGGCTGCATCTCGGTCAACATCGAAGCCGACCAGCTCGGCGACCCCGACCTGGTGCGCCGCATCGACCAGGTGCTGCAGCGCAACCAGTGGCCGGCCAATCGGCTGATCATGGAAGTCACCGAGCGCCGCCCGATTCCGGTGTTTCCGAGCGTGCTGCGCAACATCACCGCCCTGCAGCAAGCCGGCATCCTGATCGCGATGGACGACTTCGGCGAGGGCTACGCCTCGTTCGAATACCTCAAGCGCCTGAGCCCGGCGCACATCAAGATTCCCGCCGGGTTCACCACCGAACTGAACACCGACGTGCGCAACCAGGAAATCGTGCGCTCGCTGGTCGCCCTGGCGCAGCGCCTGAACATCATGATCGTGGCCGAGGGTGTTGAATCCCAGGAAAACGCCGAAGCCCTGCACGCGCTGGGCCTGCGGGTCATGCAGGGCTATCTGTTCGGCGAGCCGCGCGAATTGGAAGACTGGGCCCAATTCCTCAAGCAGACCGGCAAGATCACCGCGGCCTGAGCGACTTCGCGGCCCAATCCCGACCCTCTCTTCACCCCCCGATTGACAACCCCGAACGCTTGGTTAAGATACTCCCACCGAGTTTCCTCCCTTTGTTGACCCCTTTGCCCCGCCCCGAGTCCATGCCATCCTTTCGAACGTTCCCCCGCATCTGGGCGTTGGTCTGCGCATTGGCATTGTTGCCTTGGACGCAAGCGGCAATGGTCCAGGCGGCCCCCCTTCCAACCTCGTGCTGCGAAGCGGCGCCGGACATGGCTTCCATGCCGATGCAAGCGGCCAGCCAGCTCATCGCGCTCGCCAATCCAGTCAGCAGGCAGGTCGAACGTGCGTTTTGCCAGGCAGCCTGCAATAACCTGAGCGCCACCATTGCAGCCAGCCCCACCCGAGGCCTGGGCACACCCCAAGCGGCGCTGGTTCAACGCGTCGTGCTGCTGTTGCAGACTCGACCCAGACCGCCCGCCAGGCAGGCCCTGTGGATCGATTCAGCACCCCCCTCCAGACCGCCTTTCCTCGCGGCTCGCCTCCAGGTTTGACCCCTTCGGCAGCATCCGCCCCGGTGACTCTTCACCGGGCGATGTCCGTGTTCGCCTCGCGAACACCGCTGCGACCTTGCAGCGTTCCATCCGCCGAAGAGGTAAGCGATGTCCTTCATCCTGCAGTGCCGCCGTGCGCCAGCCCGGCGGTTGTCATCCGTCCGGTCTGAACACCCGGCGGCCATCCCCGTTCTTGTCGGTCTGCTGCTGCTCGCAGGTCTGGCCGCGGCCGCGCAAGCCGCACCCCTGACCCTCGGTGCCGCCGAGACGGAACTGGCGCGCAGCAATCCCAGCCTGGCCGCGGCCGCGCAGCGCATCCGCGCCATCCAGCACCGGGCCGCGGCGGCCACACAGTTGCCCGACCCGCATGTGTCGCTCGACGCCGTCAACCTGCCCACCAACAGCTTCTCGTTGACGCAGCAGAGCATGACCATGCTCAGCGTCGGCGTCAGCCAGAGCTTTCCGCCCATCGGCAAGTTGGCCCTCGAAGGGAACAAGCTGCAGGCGCAAGCCGCGGAGCAGCACTTCGGCCGTGAAGCGAAGCAGGCGCAACTGGTTCTCGCCTTGCGCCGCGCCTGGCTCGTGGCGGTGTACACGCGCCAGGCCCTGGCGGCGGTGCAGCGGCAGCAAACGCTGGCGCGCGAGAACGTCGACGCAGCCATGGCCAGCTACAGAGCGGGCAACGCAGCGCAGAGCGATGTGTTGCGCGCGCGTCTCGCCGCGGACGAACTGCGCAACGACCAGAGCGCGCTCGCCGCGGATGAAGCGGTGGCCCTGGCCGACATTGCCCAGGCACTCGGCAGCGATCAAACGCCGCAGATCGATCCCGACTGGCCGAGCTTGTCGTCTGGCGCGGCGACTCCCGCGCAGGCCCCGGCAACCCAGCCGCTGCTGCGCATGGCCCAGGCCAAGGTGCGCATCGCCCAGGCCGGCGTGCAGGTGGCGAAGAAGGATTACTTGCCCGAGATCACGGTTGGCGCCTCCTACGGCAAGAGCTTTTTTCCGGGCTCTCCCAACTTTTTCTCCGCCGGGGTGTCGATGAACTTGCCGATTTTCTCCAGCCATCGGCTGAACCAGGAACTCGACAGCGCCCGCGCCCAGGTGATGGAAGCCCGCTACGACGAGCAGGACCAGCGGCTGGCCTTGCAGCAGCAGATTCGCTCGGCTACGGCGCGCATGCGCAGCCAGCAGGAGAAATGGCAGCGCCTGCACGCGCAGATGCTGCCGCTGGCGCATGAGGCGTACGACTCCACCCTCACCGCCTACGGCAACGGCCGCGCCAGCATGGGCGACGTGCTCAAGGCGCAGCAAGCCGTTTTGGTCCTTGAACTCCAGACCCTGCAACAGCGCCGGGATCTGCTGGCCACCCAGGCCGAACTCGACTACCTGACAACGCCTTCGGAGCAGCAGCCATGACATTGCGAACCTTCACTCTCGGCCTCGGCCTGTTGCTGGCGGGCATCGGCGCGGGCCTCTGGAGCAGCCGCTGGCTGCCGCACGGCGCCTCGCAAACCGGGACGGTGAACACCGCGACGGCCTCGGCTTCCGCGGCAGCCTCGGCGGCAGCGCCAGCAAGCCGCCGGGTGCTGTACTGGGCCAACCCGATGAACGCCGCCATCCACGCCGACCACCCGATGAAGGACAACATGGGGATGGACTATGTGCCGGTCTATGCCCCCGCTGCAACGCCGCAGCGCCGGGTGCTGTACTGGGCCAGCCCGATGAATCCGGCGATCCATTCGGACCATCCGATGAAGGACAACATGGGCATGGATTACGTGCCGGTCTACGCCCAGGCCGAAGCCGGTGGGGCCGAAGCCGGGGTGCGCATCGACCCGCGCCTGACGCAAAACCTGGGCGTGCGCCTGACGACCGCACAGATGCGCCCCCTGGGCCAGGCGATCCAGACCGTGGGCACCGTGGCCGTGGACCAGAACCGCATCACCACCGTCACCCCGCGCTTCTCCGGCTGGGTGGTGCAACTCAAGGTGCGTGCCGTGGGCGACCCGGTGGCGCGCGGCCAGGTGCTGGCGGAGATTTACTCGCCCGAGCTGTACAGCGCGCAGCAGGAATACAGCATTGCGCGCCAGCGAGCCGGCGCGGCCGATGGCCACCCCGGCAGTCACCCCGACAGCCAGGGTTTGCTGGCCGCGGCCAAACAGCGCCTGCTGCTGCTGGGCCTGCCCGAGGCTGCGCTCAAGCAGTTGGAGGCCTCGGGCCAGCCGATGCGCGACGTTCTCATCCTGGCGCCCGAGAGCGGCGTGGTGACGGCGCTGAACGTTCGCCAGGGCAGCTATGTCTCGTCGCAGAACAGCCTGTTCGAGATCGCCAATCTGGATCGGGTCTGGGTCAATGTGGCACTGTATGAATACCAGATGCCGTGGGTGCGCCTGGGCGACGGCGTGCAGCTCCAGCTTCCGGCCTACCCCGGGCGGAATTGGGATGGGCGCCTGAACTTTCTCTACCCCACGCTGGACCCGCAAACCCGCACCATCACGGCGCGCCTGAGCTTCGCCAACCCCGGCGGCACGCTGCGCCCGGGCATGTATGCCAACGCCACGGTGCAGGCCCAGGCGCAAACCGCGCTGGCGCTGCCGAGCAGCGCGGTGCTGCGCACGCAGGATGGCGATTACGCCATGCTGGCGCAGGCGGGCGGCCATTTCCTGCCGGTGCAGGTTGCGCTTGGGCCCGAGGCGAACGGCTGGGTGGTCATCGCCCGGGGGCTCAAGGCGGGTGACCAGGTGGTGGAAAGCGCCCAGTTCCTGCTGTACTCCGAATCGCAGTTCCAGTCGGTCAAGGCGCGCATGCTCGGCGCTCAGCGCGGCACCAGCGGCATGCCCGCCACGGACGCGATGCCGGGCATGCCGCCCGCGAGCACCCCGCAAGCCGACGTTGCCGGGCCCATGCCCGCACGAACGCCCGCACCCATGACGACACCCACGGCCACACCGCCTGCGAGGCCAGCAGCGGCGCCACCCCCTGACGCGGGGTCGATGGCCGGGATGACCATGGCCCCTGGCCGGAGCGCCCCATGATCCGGCGGCTCATGGAGTGGTGCTTCGAGAACCGCAGCCTGACGGTGATCGGCGCGCTGATGCTGCTGGGCGCCGGCATCCTGGCGGTGCGCAACACGCCGCTGGAGGCCATTCCCGACATCTCCCCCACCCAGGTCATCATCAAGACCTCCTACCCCGGGCAGGCGCCGCAGGTGGTGCAGGACCAGGTGACCTATCCGCTGGAGACCACCCTGCAGTCGGTGCCCGGGGCGCGCGCGGTGCGCGGCTATTCGATGTTCGGCGACTCCTTCGTCTACGTCATCTTCAAGGACGGCACCAACATCTACCAGGCGCGCAACCTGGTGCTGCAGTATCTCAGCCAGGTGCAATCCAGGCTGCCGCCTGGAGTGACGCCGGCGCTGGGACCCGACAGCTCCGGGGTGGACTGGATTTACATGTACGCCCTGACCGATGCCGGCGGCACGCAGGACCTGAGCCAGCTCACGACCTTGCAGAACTGGTTCCTCAAGTACCAGTTGCAAGGCATCCCGGGCGTGGCCGAGGTCGCCACGGTCGGCGGCATGGTGAAGGAGTACCAGGTGGTGGTCAACCCGCAGGCCCTGCTGGCCTACAACCTCACGCTGCCGCAGGTGGAGGCTGCCATCCGCGCCGCCAACGGCGAGACCAGCGGCTCGGTGGTCGACATGGGCGAGGCGAGCTATATGGTGCGCACCACCGGCTACATCCGCTCGCTGCAGGACCTGGAGAACGCGCCGCTGGCGGCGCGCGGCGGCGTGCCGCTGACCCTCAAGGACGTGGCCCGCGTCCAGTTCGGGCCGGAGCTGCCCAACAGCGCCGCCGACC
>JAGWMO010000021.1:0-55597 GCA_028871675.1 Betaproteobacteria bacterium | reverse complement strand
GCTGGGGTTGACCTGCTGACCGTTGATGACTCCGGCCTGGGCCGACAGGCGCTGCCCGCTGATCTGCGCCGCCTGCAGGGTGAGGTCGGCGCCTGACTGCAGGGCGATGGCACCGCCAGTGATGCGGCTGGCCTGCGCGGCGGTCTGCGCCAGATCGGCCTGGCTGGTGCCTTGGCCACCGAACAGGCCGCCGCTGCTTTGGCTGTGGCTGCTGGCGGTCTGGGTGTTGGCGGCGGCGTTGATGGACAGGGTGCTGCCGGCGGTGAGGTTGACCTGAGCGCCGGTGGCGCCCGCACCCGTGCCGGTGAGTGTGGAGCCGGTGACGGTGAGGTCGTTACCGGCCGACAGCATTACCGCGCTGCCGCTGACGCTGCTGGCGGCGTTGTCGGTGGCGCTGCTGTCGGCCTGGGTGGTGCTGGAGCGGCTGCCGAAGGTGCCGCTGCTCTCGCTATGGCTGTGGGTGGCGGCGTTGCTGCCGAGCGCCAGGGTGTTCACGGTGAGGTTGTTGGCCGCCTGTAGGGTGGCGGCGCCGCTCTGGGCGGTGAGGGCCGCGCCGGTGACGGTGAGGTTGCCGGTGCCGGGCTGGCCGTTGCCCGTAGCTTGCACGGTGAGGTTGTGGCCGGCGCTGACGCTGGCGGCGGCTTGGCTCTGGGTGCTGGTGGTGGTGTGGATGGCGCTCTTGCCCCAGGTGGCCTGCAGTTCGCGGCTGGCGCTGTTGATGCCCGAGGCGATGGTGACGTTCTGGCCGGAGAGCGCGGTGTCGTGGCCCGCGCTCACGCTGCTGGCGGTCATGCTGAGGTCGCCGCTCTGGGCCACCAGGGTGGCGTTGCCTGCGGCGGTGAGGGTGCTGCCGTGCTGGGTGTCGCTCGATGCCTGCAGCGCGTTGCCTGCGCCGAAGGTGGGGGAGCCGCCGGTGTCGAACGCGTAGGTGGTCGTGGCCGCGGTGACGGTGAGGTTGCGCCCGGCCACGGCGGTGAGGTCGTCGCCGGAGGTGATCTGCGCCCCCTGGGCAATGAGGTCGCGCGCGGCTTGCAGGGTGACGCTGCCGCCCTGCACGGCGGCGACGCGGCCCAGGCTGGTGGTGCTGCCGCTGGCGTTGCTGGCGGCAAGGGTCTGGGTCTGCAGCACCAGGTCGCGCCCGGCCAGCAGGCTCAAGGCGCTGGTGTCGGTGGTGCCGGCGATCAGCCCGGAGAGATTCTTCAGGTCGTTGCTCGCGGAGAGCAGCACCTGCTGCCCGGCGATGGTGCCGCTGTTGACGAGGTCGTGGCCGGCGCTGGCCTGCACGGTGTTGCCGCTGAGGGTGCCGCTGTTCGTCAGATCCTGCGCCGTGGTCAGGGTAACGGTGCCGCCGGCGATGAGGGCGCCGCCCTGGGTGAGGTCCTGCCCCTGCGGGTGCGCCAGATAGACCTGGGGCACGAGCACCGCCTGGGTGCCGCCGCCCGGCAGGGTCACGGTCTGGGTGGTCAGCAGCACCATGTCGGTGGTGACCAGGGCCATCTGCTGTGCCGAGAGCGTCACGCCCGGGGCGATGTCGTATTGCTTGGCGAAGGCCACGCCGGCGTTCATCAGCGCCTGGTATTCGGCCTGGGTGCCGCTGTAGCTGGCCAGCAGGTTGCGCCCGGTTAGCGCCAGAATCTGGTTCTGCACCAGTTGCTGCTCGGCGAAGCCGTCGCCGTAGCGTTTCTGCCAGTGCGCGGGGTCGAGACCGAGCTGCTGCAGGTAATAGCTGGAGCCGAGGAAATTCTGCTGGTTGGTGAAGGCCGGGTCGGTTTCCACCAGATAGGGTGCGTTCGGTGCGCTTTGCACCTGAAAGAACTGAGTGCCGGGCAGGCTGAGCACGGGCGGGGACGTGCTGATGACGGTGGCTGCGCCGCCGCTGCGGGCCGGTACGGTCACCTGTTGCAACACGGGTGGCGCGTTGGCGGCGATGGCGCCGACCGTTTGCGCGGGCTGCACGCGCGGCGCCGTTGGGACGTGGGTGGAGATGGCCTGAGGAGCCGCCACTGCGGCGGCCGTGACCGTGCTGGGCGCCACTGAGACGGGGTTGGGCACGCTGCCTGCGGCGGGCGCGGCGCCCTGGACGGCCGTGACGGTGTTCAGATTGACGGAGGTTGAGGTGGGGGGCGGGTTGTAGGTGCCGCCGCCTTTGTAGTCGAAGCTGTAACTGTCGCTGAAGCCGCCGTGATACTGGAACTTGTAGATGGCGTCGTTGCCGGTTTGCGCGGTCGTCTGGATGCCGGTGGCGGATTGGTTGTTGAGCACGCCGGTGGCGATGTTCAGAGGGCCGCCGGCGACGATGGTGCTATCGGCATTGAGCAGCGAGCCGGTGGAGCCACCCAGCACCGTGAGACTGCCGCCGGCGAGGATCTTGCCCGGGTCGGTGGACACGACGGTGGGGGTCGTGGTGGTCTGGCTGGTCAGATTGAACTGCTCATAGGCATACATCTGACGGTTGGTGACGTTGGTATTGAACGCGACGATGGCATTGTTCAGCGCCTGCTGGGCCAGGGTGATCTGGTTCTGGGTGGCCGCTGAGTTGTAGAGATTTTCCTGCTGCCAGTACGTGCCGCAGGCACCCGTGGTGATTTGCTGGCCAGAGTTGTTGGCGCAGGTGAGCGTGAGGGGGTTGCCCTGGTTGTCAAAGCCGGTGTAGACGGGGGCGTTGGCAGGCGGGGTCGGAGCCTGCGGCGGCGGAGCGACGCCGAACTTCTACCACACCGGATCAGTCGGCGCGTAGGTGGTCGTCGTGGTGAAACCGCCGGAATCCCCTCCCTGATAGGACGTGACGAACTCCGGCGTGATCGGCACCGCCCCAAAGGTGGCGAAGGGATAGGCCGGATTGGGCAGCACCCACGTCGCGTGGCCATTCCATTGGCTGGGCGCTTGCGCGAGCTGCGAGGCGTCATAGGCGGACGAGACCGCCTGCAAGCCGCCGCTGAGCGCCTGCACTTGGACGTTGTTGATCGCCTGGGTGGTGGTCTGCGTGCCCAGCAGGAGGTGATCGTTGCGGTTGGTGACGGCCGCCGCATCGATGCCCATGTTGCCCCCGGCCTGGAGGGTGGACGAGGCGTTGAGCAGGCTGCTCATGGGCGTGAGCGCCGCGCCTGTGGTGGCATCGAAGCTGCCGGCCAGCGTCAGATTGCCCAATGCCAGGATCAGGGAGTCGCCGGTGTTGCTCAGGGCGTTCGCGGCGATGGACATGGCCCCGCGCGAGGCGATGGCCGCGCCGCCGGAGTTACTCACACTGCCCGAGGTGATGCCGATGGCGTTGCCGTAGATGCGCCCGCTGTTGCCAAGGCTCTGGGCGGTGAGGCTGGTGGTGGCGTTGCTGTTGATGAGTCCGGCGTTGGACAGCGCGCCACCCGCGATCAGGATCGTCGATCCGGCGGCATCGATGGTGCCTGCGTTGGTCAGATCGCCCGTGGTCGTCGCGCTGAGATTGCCCCCGGAAGACAGGATGGCGCCTTGCGCGTTGTTCAGACTGGCGGCCTGGATGGCAAGGTTGCCCTGGGTGGAGACGGTACCGGTATTGGTGTAGGCGCCGTTGACGGTGAGGTTCACCGCTCCGGCGGCATTGAGCGCGCCGTCAAAGCTGCCGCTGCTGGTGGTGACCTGCGCGCTGGTGTTGCCCACCAGCGTGCCGCCAGTGTTGGTCAGCGCCGCGGCGTTCACGCTCAGGTTGCGCCCGGCGCCGATGGTGCCAGCGGTGTTGTCCAGGCTGTTGGCGGCCAGGCTGGCGTCCTGAGCGGCCTGCACCGTTCCGGTCTGGTTACCGAGGGTGTTGGCGGTGAGGGTGAGATTCTGGGCGCTGATGCGGCCCCCGGCGCTGTTGTCCAGCGCGCCGGCGTTCAAGGTGGCAGCGCCGCCAGCGGCGATCTGGCCTGCGGTGTTGCCGAGGGTGCCGGTTGCGCTGGCCGCCAGATTGCCCAGGGTGATGATGCTGCCGCCCGCGCTGTTCAAGTCACCCTGGACCGTCAGGCTCTGGTCGCCGTTGCTGGCGATCAACCCGCCGGTGTTGGTGAGTGTCCCAGATTGCACCGCCAGCGCGCCGCCCGCCCGGATGCCGCCGGAGGTACCGCTTGCGGTGTTGCGCAGCGTGGCACCCTGGGTGTTGAGTGACAGATCCGTGCCCGCCTGCATCAGCCCAGTGGCATTGCTCATGGTGCCTGTGACGGCCTGCACCGTGGTGGCGGACACGAGGTTGCCGCCGTCATTGGTGAGGTCGCCGGTGCTCAGCGTCAGGGCCTTCGCACTGACCGTGCCGCTGGCGTTGTTCAGCGCGCCGGTGGACAGACTGGCGTTGCCCGCCGCCTCGATCTTGCCTTCGGCGTTGCGCAACGTCTGCCCCTGCGTGGACAGGTGTAGGTCGCCCAGCGCCTGGATTTTGCCGTTGGTGTTGTCCAGGGCCGCACTGGCGATCTGCAGATCCTGCCCCGCGGCGATGGTGCCAGCGGCGTTGGTCACTGTACCCGCGGTCACGCTGGCGGCACCGCCTGAGACCATGGTCCCCGAGGCATTGTTCAGCGCCGCGCCGCCCCCCTGAACCACCAGGCCGGTGGCACCAGAAAGCACACCGCCCTGGTTGCTGACACCTTGGGTGGCGCTGACCGTGACGGTGGCGCCGCTGGCCAAAGTGCCGCCATCATTGCGCACGGACGCGCCCGAGGCGGCCAGTTTGCCTGCGGCGGCGAGCGTGCCGCCGCTGTTGTCAAGTGCGCTCGCGGCGGCGGCGCTCATGGTGCCGCCGGCCTGCACGCTGCCGCTGTTGGTAAGGGATGCGGCCTGCAGCACGGCGTTGCCGCCGGTGACCCAGACGCCGCCGGTGTTGGCGAGGGTGCCCGAGGCGGTGGCGTTCAGGTTGCCCACGCTGGTGAGGCGGGTCTGCTGCGCCTGCAGGTCGCCTGCGGTAGCGGTCACGGTGGTGACTGCGCCCGATTGCAGCATTGCGCCGTTCAGGGCGATGGACTGCGCCTGCAAGGCCAGCGGCCCGGCTGCCAGGATGGAGCCCCCGCCGCTGATCTGGCTGGCCGTGGCGGTGAGCGCCGCTCCCGATTGCAGTGTGCCCGAGCCGCCCGCCAGGAGTCCGCCTACGCTCAGATCAAGGTTGGCGCTGCCGCCGATGAAGCCGGTGTCGTTGGCCAGGCTGGCCGCGGTGATGGCCAGCGCCCCGCCGGACTGGATGCCGGCGGCGGTGCCGCTTTGGGCATTGGTCAGCGCTTGCGCGTTCAGCGCCAGGCCATGCGTAGCCGCCAGGGTTCCCGCGGTGTTGTCCAGGTTGCCTGCGCTCAGCCGCAGGGTGTCCGCGCTGATGACTCCGTGGGTATTGGCGAGCACATTGCCCTGCGTGTTCAGGGCCAGGTGGCCAGCGGTGGAGGCGATGGACCCGCTGGTGTTGGTCGTGGCGCCTGCGGTCAGCGCGACACCGCCCGTGGACACGATTCTGCCGCCGGTGTTGTCCAGCGCTGCGGTGCCCGCGTTGACGGTGAGGCTCTGGCCGGCGGAGAGGGTGCCGCCGCGGTTGCTCAGCCCGCCTGCGGCGCTGGCGGTCACCGTCTGGTTGCTCTGGATGGCGCCGCCGTCGTTGGTGATGGCACTGGCGGCTGCCGTGAGATGGCCACCGGCCAGGAGCTGACCGCCCGCGTTGTTCAGCGCCCCGCCCGCTGTGGCGGTGAGCGCACCGCCGGTCTGTACGCTGCCGCTGTTGGTCAGCGAGGCGCCCTGCAGCGTGGCTGCCCCGCCCGCTTGCCAATGCCCGCCGAGGTTCGACACTGCGCCCGTGGCGCTGGCGGCCAGGTTGCCGGTGGTGGCGATCTGCGCCCCCGCGCTCTGCAGACTCCCCGCCGTGGCGGCCAGCGTGGCGTTGCCGCCCGACTGCATCGTGGTGCCCGCGAGGGTCTGGCTGCCTGACTGTAAAGCGAGATCGCCTTGTGACGTCCATGTGCCCTGGGTGTCCGTGAGCGTGCCAGCCTGCGCGCTGAGCCCCCCGGCACTGGTCACGGTGCCGGAGTTGGTGAGCAGCCCTGGTGTGGTCACGGTCAGGTTTTGCCCGCTGCCGCGCTGCACCAGGGTGCCACTGTTGGTGACGTTGGCCGCCTGCAGGGCCAGGCCGCTGGCGGCGTCGATCTGGCCGGTGTTCGTCAGCGCGCCAGCGGCGTTCACCTGAAACGATCCGCCCGTACTCTGGGTGATGCCAGTGAGCGTGGCGTTGGCGCCGGAGAGTTGCACGGCGCCGCTGGCCGATGTGTCGGCCAGGGTCAGGTCGCCATGGGTCGACAGCCGCAGATTGCCCTGCAGCGCCGCCATGCGCCCAGTGCTGTTGACACCCAGGCCGGCATCGGTGGCGATCAAATCGATGGCGTTGGCATACATGCCGCCCATGGAAGACACGTCCACGGCGAACTGGGGGGTGGTGCCGCCGCCGGCCTGTGCGGCCGCCTGGGTGCTGCCGTAGGGCACGATGGCCGCACCGGCGACCACGCCGAGTTGCTGCGCCCAGATCCCGCCGCCCACGGTGAGTCCGCGGGCGTCCAGGTCCAGCCGTTCCACCTGCTGCGCATCCAGCCCATTCGCGCCGACGTTGATGACACCCTGGGTGACGTTGAATCCGATGACGTTGCCCACGCCATCGAACCGGGGTGTTCCAGTGGTCAAGGTGGCATGGTGGGTATTGATGAAGCTGCAGCCGTTGCAGGCGATGCCGTTGGGGTTGGCAACCACGAGGTCGGCGCTCCGCCCGGCCACTTCCATCGTCCCCAGCAACTGCGAGGGGTTGCCGGAGATGACCTGGTTGATGATGACCTTGGCCGGTGTGGTGCCCAGCAGAGGATTGCCAGCGATCCACCCACCCAGCTGGGTCTTCACGTTCGCCGGGCTGTTGTTGAGGATGGCGCCGTTGGCGCCGACGTTGAACTGGCTGTAGAGATTGTTTGATACGCCGGCGGCGCTGGGCGGGGCGATGTCGGCGATGGGCACGCCGTTGCCGGCGGCATCGACCAGGGGATGTTGGCTGGATGGCGCGCCCGCCGCGGGCACGATCCCGGCCGCCACGGCCACCGCTGTACCTAGCCATTGCTGGGCGAGGAACAACGACAGGGTGATCACGATCACGTGGCGCAGGGGGCGGGATGTCGGGCGCATGGAGAATTCGGCGTCAGAACGCCACGGTGGCGGCGGCGTAGAGGTTGAGGTGTTGGGTCTGGAACCCGGCGGGACGCAACAGCGGGGTGGCCAGCGCCACATCGAGTTGCAGATGTCCGTGCTGCCCTTTGAGGCCCACGGCAGTGCCAGCAAGCCGGGTGCCGATGAGGTTGGCGGCGCTGGGTCCCCAGACGCGCCCCAGGTCCAGGCCGACATAGGCCGCCGTGGCCCAGCCCGGCACCAGATCGATCTGGCGCGAGAGGTCGTTGCGCACGGTGTAGCCGTTCTCGGCCAGCAGCACGGTGTTGCCGTCGAACCCGCGCACGGTGCTGCGGTCGCCGATGGAGAACATGTCCTCGGTCACCAGGGTGTCTGGGGTGGTCTGGCCGCGCAGGCTCAGTGCGTACTGCCACAGGCCCCCGCCAGCACGAAAGGGCTGTACCCAGGACAGGGATGCCGATGTCACGCGCGGGCGCACCGTCAGCCCGCCGTCTGTCGCCATGGGCAGATCCTGCTGCGCGCCAAAGGTCGCCAGTCCCCGGCGGTAGTCGATGAAGCCCCCAAGCCGGCCGCCGGCAGGCAAGGCCATGGAAACGTTCAGGCCCGCATCAAGATTGACGGTGTTGCGCCGCTGCACGACAAGCTCGACGTCATCGAGGTAGCTGTTGCTCTGGCGCGCCATCAGCGCGGAGAAGGCGCCGATCTTGGTCGAGGCCGTGCGCCAGATGGTTGCGTCCAAGCGCAGCTGCTGGGTGCGCGCCCGCCCGCTGGAGAGAAACTGGGCGGTGGTGCCCTGCACCATTTGGGCATACCGCAGAGTCTGTGCGCTCAAGGACAGCAGGCTGTATCCCCAGGGAACGCTGTAGTTGATCCCTGCGCTCTGGGAGCGGTGCCGCGAAGAGGGGTTCTCCACGTTGGAGTTGGCGGTCAACGCGAGGATGTCGTTGAGCCCGAGGGGATTGTCCAGCGACAGGGCGGCAGACAGTTCGGGACGACCGAGCAGACGGTTGCCGGAGTTGTCGAGTGTGAACCCGCCGTGAATGCGATCAACGAAAGGCGCTTCCAGTCGCTGGATGATGACCACGCTGGAGTTCGACTGGCTCCCGGGCAGGATCTGGGTATGCACGGCCTGGCTTCGCAGCCGATCCATCTGCTCGATGCCCTGCTCCAGGTCGCGGATGTTGAGAATGTCGCCCTCCCCGGTCGGAAAGGCGTTGCGCCAGGTGCCCCAGGCGGTGTCAGGCTTGCCCTGGGCGTTCTCCAGCCGCAGGGCGGCGACCGTGCCGACGTCCAGACGGATCGTGAGCGCCCCGTCTTGCAGGTCCTGCGGCGGAAAGCTCACGCGGCTGGTTGCATAGCCCAGGGCGATGAGGTGGGCGTCCAGCGCGGAGGCGATACGGGCCAGACCCTTGACACCCACGCATTGGCCGAACACCGGATGCAGGTCGCGCATCAGCCACGACAGGCGTTCGGATCGGACGCCGGTGAAACGGATGGTGGAAATGACAAAACAAGGCGACTCGGGAGGGAGTGCCCCCAGTGCCGTCGATGCGGGTGCCGCCGAGTGCAGTTCATCAGGCCCTGGGGGGACGAGGGATTGAGTCTGCTGCTGGCGCTGTTCCTGCCGGAGCAGACCTTGGGCGGCCGCATCAGCTGCAGCGCTGGTCTGGGCATGCGCCAACCCAATGTGGCTGATCGCCAGAATCAGGCCAATAAGGCGTCCCCAAGAACATGCCCGGTTGCGGGTGCGCATCCCCCTCAATGACTGCGACATAAGCTCCGAAGCAGAAAAATTGTGTACGCACGGCATCAGTAAAGGCATCGCAAGTGTTTACGAAGTGAATCGCATCTTTGAGTAGCCGAAGTAAGGCAACTTATGCACTATAACTGCGCACAAACGGTTAAAGGATATGAAACAGTACTATCTGCAAAAATTGACGGATGACGTGAAGTTGTTCACGGAAAACCGCGCGCTGACGCAGCGGGCATCGGCACCGACTTGGACAAACTGCATCAGGAGATGCGCTGGCAATCGGCAACCATCGAGCGCAGCGGCGGCAAGGAATGGCCGCACAAGCCAAGTACATCTGCCGCGCCAAGTGCGGCGAATGGGCCGGTCAGGTTAGCCGAGTGCTGTGCGACAGCGGGATCGATGCAATAAAGCGACCCGAGTTGCCGCACGAGCGAAGCAAGTGCGGGCACAGCATGGAGCGGTGAGTGTGGCGGCTGATGGACCGAGGAGCAACGCAACAATGGCAGACCGGGACACCAGGGGTGCCCATTCAGGGGATGCTCTGATGCAGTCTGGTGCGACTGAGGGGGAATCCAAATGCAAATTCCCCAGAAAAGCGAAAAAAGCCCACGATTTTAACGTGGGCTTTTTTCTATCCTTTTGATTAACTTGATAAATTTGGTCGGGGCGAGAGGATTCGAACCTCCGACCCCCTGCACCCCATGCAGGTGCGCTACCAGGCTGCGCTACGCCCCGTCGACCAAGCCGAAGACTATAACAGATCACTCCAAGCTCAAGAGCGCGCGCAATGCCTGCAGTTGGCTGCGCAGATCGTCCTGGATGGCGGCGGGCCAAATGGCGGGCTCGCCACTTGGCAAGCGCGGAAGTGGCGATGCTGTATCTTGTTTGTCGGAAAATCTGCGGCCCACGGGGATGGGAGCGCTCGGTGTCTCGGCCATTTCGGCATCGTCATGTGAACTCTCGCCCTGGGATAACCGCGCCCGCGCTCCCTGAATGGTGAAGCCTTGATCGTAGAGAAGTTCGCGGATGCGGCGAATCAGGAGAACCTCATGGTGCTGGTAATAACGGCGATTGCCGCGGCGCTTCATCGGCCGAAGCTGGCTGAATTCCTGCTCCCAATAGCGCAGGACATGCGACTTGACGCCGCACAACTCACTGACTTCACCGATGGTGAAGTAGCGCTTGGACGGGATGGGAGGCAAATCCGAGGAGTCGGTCATGGTGAGGACGATAAAGCGATGCGACTGCGCAAAGACATGATCGGACTATAGAGCGCGAACGGTCCGCGCAGTTTGTGCTCCACACACCAGTGTCGGCTGAAGCTCTGCGCGGGTCATCAGGCTTCGTCGCTGAGTTGGCTCTGCAGTTGCTCTTTGAATTTTTGACTGGGATGAAACGTCACCACGCGTCTTGCGTCGATGGGGATGATCTCTCCCGTGCGCGGATTGCGTCCCGGGCGTTGTGCCTTGTTGCGCAACTGGAAATTGCCAAAATTCGAAAGCTTCACATCTTGGCCGGCTGCAAGCGCGTCACGAATGAGATCGAAGAAGGCGTCGACCATGTCCTTCGACTCGCGTTTGTTCAACCCGATGCGTTCGTACAACAGTTCGGACAACTCGGCCTTGGTCAGGCTGGGTGTCTGCAGTGTGGTGACGAGTTTTTCCATGTTCGGTGGCTCCCCTGTATTCAACGTGTCGGCAGACGGGCTCAGCTTCTCAGTTTGGCATCGAGAGTCAGTTGCATGGCCTCGATCACTCCTTCACTGGCGGCATCGGCCTGCATATCGGTCAAGGTCTCCGCAGCCTGCAGCGTCAGGCGCAGCGCCACGCTTTTGAGCGTCTTGCCTTCGTCGTGCTGGGCAAGAAAGACATCGAAGATCTCTACATCCTGGACGATACCGCAACGCGCATCCGATGTGCGTGCTTCGCGCACGACTTGCAGAATCCCTGCTGCAGGAATGGCCCGACCCACGACAAAAGACAAGTCGCGTGAAACGGCAGGCGCGCGCGCCAAGGGACGAACCGTCGGCAGGGTCTGCGATTGCAGAGCCACAACGTCCAGCTCGAACACCACGGGGGCATGCGGCAACGCATACTTTTGCACCCAAAGGGGATGCAGTTCGCCGAGCATGCCGACCGCTTGGCCGTTGAGCAAAACCGCCGCGCTTCGACCCGGATGCAAGGCTGGATGCACCAAGGGCTCGACGCTCAACGAACCCGAGCCGGCGCAGAGTTGTTCGATGTCGTTTTTCACATCGAAAAAATCCACCAGGCGCTCGGCCTGCGCCCACTGCAGGGGCCAGACTGGGCCATAGGCCAATCCGCCGATACGCATGGGCTGCGCGATCCCGGCTGGTTGCCCCATATCTGTTGCTCGTGCGTCGCGCATGAAGACACGCCCCAGTTCGAACAGTCGAACACGTCGCGCCTGATGGCTCAAGTTCAGGCGCAGCGCCTGGAGCAAGCTGCCGAGCAGGCTGCTGCGCATGACGCTGGCCTGCGCCGCGATGGGATTGAGCAGTTGGATGGGTCGAGGATTCTCGGCAAGATCGGATTCCCACTCGGGTTCAGCAAAGCTGAAGTTGATGGTTTCCTGGTAAGCGCGAGCAGCGAGCAATTCGCGCAGCGTGTGCTGACTGCGCTGTCCTTGCGGAGCTGGCAGCATGCGGGCCCGAGCCAGGGGTGGGACCGTGGGAATATTGGCATAGCCATGGATGCGTGCCACCTCCTCGATGAGGTCTTCTTCAATCTCGAGATCGAAGCGGTAGCTGGGCGGGACGACGCGGAACGTGATGTCTTTGCCTGATCCTTCCTGCTCGAACGGCAAACCAAGCCGCGTGAAAATATCGGCCATGCAATCAACGCCAATCGACATGCCCATGATGCGTTCACAACGCGCCGAACGCATGCGCACGGGTTCGCGCTCGGGCAACCGAAGGATCTGGTCGTCGAGCGGACCCGCCTGACCACCGCAGATGTCGAGGATGAGACGGGTGATGTGCTCGACGTGCTCAGTCGTCGTCGCGGCATCGACACCGCGCTCGAAGCGCATGGCGGCATCGGTGGAAAAGTTGTAGCGGCGAGCACGCCCACGGATGGCGTCAGGCCACCAGAACGCCGCTTCGACATAGACATTACGCGTGTCCAGGCTGACCGCCGTGGCATCACCGCCCATGATGCCGGCAAGAGACTCGATGCCGCGCCCGTCCGCAATGACACCGACTTGTGCATCCACCTCCACGGTCTGCCCATTGAGCAGCTTGAGCGACTCCCCCGCCCTGCCCCAACGCACTTCGAGGCCGCCTTGAATCTTGTCCAGATCGAATACATGTGAAGGACGGCCAAGCTCCAGCATGACGTAGTTGGAGATATCCACCAGGGCTGAAACACTGCGCTGACCGGCGCGCTCCAAGCTTTGACGCATCCAGTGGGGCGTTGCAGCCTGCGCGTTCACACCACGGATCACGCGGCCGGAAAAACGGCCGCAGAGCTCGGCTGGCTCGATACGGACCGGCAGCGTCTCGTCGAGGGTTGGGGTCACTGCAGGAAAACTGGGCTGCACCCATGCAGTGCGAGTCACCGCAGACAGCTCGCGCGCCACACCCAACACACTGAGACAGTGGCCCAGGTTAGGCGTGAGTTTGATGTTGAAAATACAGTCGTCGAGGTCTAGCGCCTGGCGCAAATCCTGCCCGGTTTGGAGCCCTTGCGGCAACACCAGCAGGCCGGCATGATCGGAGGACAAGCCCAGTTCCTTCGCCGAACACAGCATGCCCTGAGAGGCCACGCCGCGCATGGATGCCGCAGCAATGTGCAGCGGCATCCCATTCGCCGCAGTCGGCGGCAGCACGGCACCGAGCAGCGCACACGGGGCTTTCATGCCCAAAGCGACATTGGGTGCACCACAGACGATGTGCAGCGGCTCGGCTTGTCCTACCTGCACTTGGCAGACACGCAGCCGGTCGGCATTCGGATGAGGTTCAACCTTGACCACTTCGCCGACCACGACGCCACTGAACGCGGGCGCGGCAGGCTGCATGTCTTCAACTTCCAGGCCAGCCATGGTCAAGCAGTCGGCAATCTGTACGCTGCTCAGGCTTGGATTGCAGAACTGCCGCAGCCAGGATTCGGGCACTTGCATGGGTTAGGTTTTGTCTGGAGAAATGAAACGAGGTCGGCGGGCCAATGCAGCGGCATCGGGGCCATCAAGCCGGATTGAACTGTTCGAGAAAGCGCAAGTCGCCACTGTAGAACTGGCGCAGGTCGCTCACGCCGTAACGCAACATGGTGAGGCGTTCGATGCCGGAACCGAAAGCGAAACCGATGTACTGCTCGGCATCCAGTCCGAAGTTGCGCACGACCGTGGGATGCACCTGCCCGGCGCCGGAAATTTCCAGCCAGCGGCCCCTGAGCGGGCCGCTGTCGAACATCATGTCGATCTCGGCCGAGGGCTCCGTGAAGGGGAAATAGGATGGTCGAAAGCGCAGCGTGATGTCATCACGCTCGAAAAATGCCTGCAGGAAAGCGGTGTACACGCCCTTGAGATCCGCCAGGGAAACACGTTCTCCAATCCACAGTCCTTCGAACTGGTGAAACATCGGTGAATGCGTGGCGTCGCTGTCGACGCGGTAGGTCCGTCCCGGAGCAATCACCTTGATATCGGGCATCGCGCCAGCGCCTGCGTAACGCTGCACATGCGCCCGGGCATGCCGAACTTGCATCGGCGAGGTGTGCGTGCGCAACAGCAGAGGCTGGCCGCGTTCATCCTGCACGTCCACATAGAACGTATCCTGCATCGATCTGGCGGGATGGTTCTGCGGAGAATTCAACGCCGTGAAGTTGGTCCAGTCGTCCTCGATTTCCGGACCTTCGGCGACGGCAAAGCCGATGGAACCGAAGATCTGTTCGATCCGCATCCAGGAACGCACCACCGGATGCAATCCTCCACCATGCTGACCACGCCCGGGCAAGGTCACGTCGATGGCCTCGGCTGCGAGTTTGGCTTGCAACTCCATTTCCGCGAGAGCCGCGCGCCGCTGTTGCAAGGCAGCTTCGATGCCCTGTTTGGCCAGATTGATGCTCGCGCCTCGCTCACGCTTGCGCTCGGGTGGGAGTTGCGACAAGTCTTTCAGCAGGACCGTGATCGCTCCTGCCTTGCCAAGGTAACGCGCCTTGGCGTTTTCCAACTCGGCAGGGTGCGAGATGGCCGCAAACTCCGATTCGGCTTGTTGCACCAGATCTTGCAATTCCGTCATGGCAGAAAGACTCGTGTGAACGCACTATGGCTGGGTTGCAAAGCGGCGAGAAAAAAGGCCCGGATTGACCAGGCCTTGGAATCTGAACGCCGAACGAAACCCAAAGGCACATCCGGTCGCTGTTGCAGCAGGACTGCTGGAATCAAGTTCAGGCCAGATGGGCCTTGACTTGCTCGACGATCTTGCTGAAGGCCATCGAATCATGCACGGCCATATCAGCCAGCACCTTGCGGTCGATCTCGATGGCGCACTTTTTCATGCCGTTCATGAACACGCTATAGCTCATGCCGCGCTCACGCACGGCCGCGTTGATGCGTGTGATCCAAAGGGCACGAAACACACGCTTCTTGGCACGACGGTCACGGTAGGCGTATTGACCAGCTTTCATCACCGCCTGTTTGGCGATGCGGAAGACATTCTTGCGACGACCGCGGAAACCCTTGGCCTGATCCAGAACTTTTTTGTGGCGGGCGCGAGCCGTTACACCACGTTTAACGCGAGGCATTTGATCACTCCTTCATCAGAAAATAAGCGCGAGCACGGGGGCTCAAGCAAACGGCATCATCTGGGCAATATGGCCCATATTCGTCGCATGCACTTCGGTGGATCCACGAAGATGGCGCTTGTTCTTGGTTGTCTTCTTGGTAAGGATGTGACGCTTGAACGCTTGGCCGCGCTTGACCGTGCCGCCTGGGCGAACACGAAAGCGCTTCGCAGCGCTCTTTTTGGTTTTCATCTTGGGCATTGATTGCTCCATGGAAGTTGACATGGTCGCAGGCGTCTGCCGAAGCAGCACTTGAGCCTGCGCTCACTTGGAATCAGCCAATGCCGATGCATCGGGACTGGCTGTGCACCGCACGCAGGCTGCGCCTGCGCATCGGATGACGAGCAGCAGAGCTGCTACTTTTTCTTGCGAGGAGACAACACCATGATCATCTGTCGCCCCTCGAGTCTTGGCATTTGCTCGACTTGGCCATGGGGTTCAAGATCATCGCGTACACGCTCGAGCAAACGCATGCCGATGTCTTGGTGGGTAATTTCCCGGCCGCGAAAACGCAAGGAAACCTTGGCTTTGTCACCATCGTCAAGAAATCTCTTCAAGTTCCTGATTTTAATCAGATAATCGCCTTCATCGGTAGCCGGGCGGAACTTGACTTCCTTGATTTGAATCTGTTTTTGCTTGAGCTTGGCTTCGTGTGTCTTTTTCTGTTCCTGGTATTTGAACTTACCGTAATCCATTAAGCGGCAGACCGGGGGCACGGCCGTCGGTGCGATCTCCACCAGATCGACGCCGTGCTCCTCAGCCATGCGTAGCGCCTCTGTGATGGAGACGATGCCTAGGGCCTCGTTTTCATCGCCTGTCAGGCGAACTTCCGGGACGGTGATTTCACGATTGAGGCGGTGGGCCCTTTTTTCCGGGGCATTACGGCTCTGTACAGTAGCGATGGTTTAACCTTTCAATGCTGAGGACAACTGTGCATCCTGGCTACCGCAAATCAGCCAGTTCCTGGAGCATTCTTTGGGAAAACTCAGACAGGGGCAGCACACCCAGGTCTTTGTTGCCACGCGCCCGCACTGCAACAGACTGGGAAGCGCGCTCCTTATCGCCGACCACGAGCAGATAAGGTATTTTTTGCAACGAGTGTTCCCTGATTTTATAGGTGATTTTTTCGTTGCGCAAATCGGACTCGACTCTAAAGCCTTGTTTTTTCAGCGCTTGTGTCACTTCCGCCGCGTAGGCCGCAGAATCGTCGGTGATATTGAGCACCATGGCCTGCAGTGGTGCGAGCCAGAGTGGCAAGGCTCCCGCGTGGTGCTCGATCAGTACACCGATGAAACGCTCCATCGAGCCGACGACAGCACGATGCAGCATGACGGGCCTCACGCGTGCGGAATGCTCGTCGACATAGCTCGCGCCGAGTCGCTCGGGCATCATGAAATCGACTTGCATGGTGCCGACCTGCCAGGCACGGCCGATCGAGTCCTTCATGTGGTATTCGATCTTTGGGCCGTAAAAAGCGCCCTCACCCGGCAATTCCGTCCAACGCACATTGCAAGCCTTCAGCGCCGCGCGCAAAGCAGCCTCGGCCTTGTCCCAGACGCCATCGTCGCCAATGCGTTTTTCGGGTCGAAGCGCAATTTTCAGATCAATCTCGATGAATCCAAAATCACTGTAAACCTTCATCGCCTGCCGGTGAAAAGCAGTGACTTCGGGTTCAATCTGATCTTCAGTGCAGAAAATATGCCCGTCGTCTTGCGTGAAGCCACGCACTCGGAGCAGACCATGCAGCGCGCCTGATGGTTCGTTGCGATGGCAGGCGCCGAACTCGCCGTAGCGAAGCGGCAAGTCACGATAGCTGCGCAAGCCTGCATTGAACACTTGCACATGACCTGGGCAGTTCATCGGCTTGAGCGCGTACTCGCGCTTTTCCGACTCAGTGAAGAACATGTTCTCGGCGTAGTTGTCCCAGTGGCCGGACTGCTTCCACAAGCTCACATCGAGCACCTGGGGGCAACGAACTTCGTGGTAGCCGCTGTCAAGGTAGACCTGGCGCATGTACTGCTCGACCGCCTGCCACAGCGCCCAGCCTTTGGGATGCCAAAAAGCAAGGCCGGGCGCTTCCTCTTGGAAGTGGAACAGGTCGAGTTCCTTGCCCAGGCGCCGATGGTCGCGTTTCTCGGCCTCCTCCAGACGCTGCAAATATGCCGCCTGGTCTTCCTTGCGAGTCCACGCCGTACCGTAGATACGCTGCAATTGCTCGTTGCGGTGGTCGCCGCGCCAGTAGGCACCGGCAAGCTTCATCAGCTTGAACACCTTGAGCTTGCCGGTGGAGGGAACATGCGGCCCGCGGCAAAGGTCGGTGAACCGACCTTCGGTGTACAGGGAGACGTCTTCTCCTTGGGGGATGCCGGCAATGAGTTCAGCCTTGTAGATTTCCCCCTGATCCTTGAAGAATGCAACGGCCTCGTCGCGCGGCAAAACACAGCGTGACACAGGCTCGTCCAGCATCGCCAGAGCGACCATCTTGGCTTCAATCGCCGCCAAGTCGTCCGGGGTGAATGGACGCTTGTAGGCAAAGTCGTAATAGAAGCCGTTTTCGATCACCGGGCCGATGGTCACCTGGGCTTGCGGAAACAACTCCTTCACCGCATAAGCCAGCAAATGGGCGGTGGAATGACGAATGATGTCCAACCCCTCCGCGTCCTTGTCTGTCACGATGTTCACTTGAGCGTCGTGACTGATGGCGTGGCTCAGGTCGACAAGGCGGCCATCCACCTTGCCCGCAAGCGCGGCTTTGGCGAGCCCCGGACCGATGGACGCTGCGATTTGCGCGAGCGTGACGTCGCCATCGAAGTGACGAACGGAGCCGTCGGGGAGCGTAATTTGAGGCATGACGTATAACCCTGGAAATGAAAAAGCGCGGTCAAGCCGCACTTTCATGAGCTCCGGGATGGAGCCGCGCGCAACTCACCCTGTCGTTCAAAGTTCGGGGCAAGTTCGCGGTGTCATGACCATGGTGTGAGGTGATTGTGATTCTGCGCAAGTTTGCGGGGCATCTCGCAGGAAAAGACTGGTAGGCGGTATTGGAATCGAACCAACGACCTCTTGCATGTCAAGCAAGCGCTCTAACCATCTGAGCTAACCGCCTGGTAACCCAAAATCTTAGCATGAGCGACTTCAACGTCGGACTGCTCGGCGTACGCCTTTGACGTCCCGCAACATGCCGAGGGCATGTGACAAACCCTCAAGCCCGGGTAATTCCACCGTGAACAACATGTGCGCAGCATCACCACGGCTCTGGGTCTGTACACCGATGACATTGATTTTTTCTTTCGAGAACACTTCGGAAATGTCACGCAGCAAGCCCTGCCGGTCCGCTGCCTCGACGATCAAATCCACCGGATAGACGACCTCACTGCGCGTTCCCCAGGTGACGGGAATGACGCGCTCGGGATGCTGGTGGGTGAGGTTGCGTGCATTCGGGCAATCGCCCCGATGCACCGAGACACCGCGCCCGCGTGTGACGAAGCCGCAAATCGGATCGGGTGGCGCTGGTTTGCAGCATTTGGCGAGTTGCGTGAGCAAGGCATCGACGCCGACCACCAGCACGCCCGCCTGTCGCTGAGGCTTGGGGGACTTGAGCGGAAGATCGATCCCGGCTTCGGTCGGAGGGCTTGTGGCCTGTCCGCGCAGTTGAATTTCAACTTGACGCAGAGGCAGAGCATCACTGCCCACCCGCTCGAACAGCTGCTCGGGACTACGAAATCCGAGTCCGGCGGCCAACTCCTGCAGGTTCACGCCAGTCTTGCCCTCGCGCTGCAGCAGCTTTTCGACCTGTGCGCGGCCTGTGGTCAAGGTTTGCTCGATGACTTGGGCGTTGAACCACGCCCGAACCTTGGCCCGCGCGCGCTGGGTTCGCAAAAAACCGAGTTCGGGGTTCAGCCAGTCTCGCGAGGGACCGCCTTGCTTTGCGACGACAACATCCACCGTCTGCCCGCTGCGCAAGGGGGTGATCAAGGGAACGAGCGCGCCATCGACACGGGCACCGCGGCATCGATGCCCGATATCGGTATGCACGGCGTAGGCAAAGTCCACAGGGGTCGCGCCACTGGTCAGTTCAACGATGCGGGCCTGAGGCGTGAGCACATAGATGCGATCATCGAACAACTCCGCCGCGATGCTCCGTGTTGAATCGTTCGGCGCCGGCGTCCCGCGCTCAACCAGTTCGCGCCGCAGCGACAGCAGTTGGCGAGCCAAGGCAATCTTGGCGTCGTATTCCGATGTCGCCGCAAGACCTCGATAGCCTTGCACACCAGCTTCCTTGTAGGCCCAATGCGCGGCAACCCCCTGTTCGGCATGATCGTGCATCTCATGGGTACGGATCTGGATTTCGACGGGCACATGTCCAGGGCCATGAACCACGGTGTGCAGGGATTGGTAGCCGTTGGGTTTGGGTTTGGCGATGTAGTCGTCGTACTCGGTGTCGACCGGTGTCCAGAGCGAATGCACCGTGCTGAGCGCGGCATAGCAGGCATCAACCGACGGCACGATGACGCGGAGCGCCAGCAGATCCATCACTTCATCGATGCCGAGCGACTTGCCTTGCATCTTGCGCCAGATGCTGTAGATGTGTTTGCTGCGCCCACTGATCAGTGCGCTTTGGCCCTGCTCGGCCAGCGCGAGGCGCAATTGCTGCTCCGCTTCGGCGATGAGGGCTTCGCGCTGCGTTCCATGTTGTTCGAGCCACTGCGCTATGCGGGAGTAGGCCTGCGGCTGGGAGAATCGGAAGGCGATGTCTTCAATCTCCCACTTCATCGACCATAGGCCCAGCCTGTTGGCTAACGGTGCGTAGACCTCCAGTGACTCTCGGGTGAATGCGCGGGTCGGCCGCCGCTCATGATCGGCGTAGTAGCGCAGTGATTGCAAGCGCGACGCCAGACGCAACACGACCACGCGCAAGTCCTGCGAGAACGCAAGCAGGAGACGACGCATCAACTCCTGGTGATGCGCCGTCTCCTGCGCCGACTCCTGTTCCGAGACACCTCGAGCCACGCGGAACACATCGACCAGCTTGCGGTTTTCCATCGCCAACACGGCGAGTTCGCGGCCGAACGCCTTGGTCAATTGCTCGTCAGGCTTCGCAAGTTGCGTAGCCGCCTGGCTCAGATAGGTGGCCGCTTGAGACTGCACGTCGGCGCCGATGGCACGCAGAATGCCGCAGGCGCCATCGGCATGCGGCAAAGCCGACTCACCGGTTTCCATCTCCACACCACCCAGCAAGGACGCGGCAAATGTCCGCGCCCTGGTTTGCAGATCGGGGGCCGCGCCGGCGGCGCCTGGACTGAACGCGTCAGACGGCACCAACTCATGGAGAAGATCAGGCAACATGGCCCGCCAGAGGTCGGCTGAGAAAGGCCTCAACGGCCGCAGTCTGGTCGGCGTGGACCAGCGTCGGCGCGTGTCCTACCCCGGCCAGTTCAATGAGACTGGCTTTCGGGCCGCGCGTGGTCATGGCGAGCGCTGTGGATCGTTCCAAGATGTCGGAATCCGCGCCGCGCAACACCAGCGTTGGCGAAACGATGCTGTCGTACAAGGCCCAGAGAGCCGCTTCACCCGCTTGTACGGCTTCGGGCGTGGTTTGCGCCATGGGCACACGAATGGCGGGGTCGTAGTGCAGGCGCCAGTTGCCCTCGTGCGGCACGACCATCGGACGACTGAGCTCCAGCCACTCCTCGTCGGTGTGCGGGCCGAAACCGACGGAGATGGATGCAAGATAAGCAGCCGCATCGGCCACGGTGGCAAATGCACTGGGTTGGCCGACGTAGCTGCTGATGCGCTGCAGACCACCCGGCGCGATCGACGGGCCGATGTCATTGAGCACCAAGGCGTCGATCGGACTGCGCTTCAGGCCGGCAAGCCCCATGCCGATGAGCCCCCCCATGGATGTCCCCACCCAGCAGATGCGCCGCGCCTTGAGCCGCGCCAGCAGGGTCACCATGTCGGCAACGTACTGCGGTAGTTGGTAGAGCATGGGCTGCTCCAGCCAGTCCGACTTGCCGCGGCCCACCACGTCCGGACAGATCACCCGAAAGCGGTTCTGCAAGGAACGCGCGAGTCGATCGAAGTCCCGCCCCTGCCTGGACAGGCCATGCACGCAGATTACTGCGTCGGGATTGTCGGGCGCGCCCCATTCCCAATAGGCCATGCGATGCAGGCCACCGGCATGCAGACATTGCACGAAGTCGAGCCTGGGCTGGATAAGATTGAACATGGTGGCACTGGCAGGGTCTGAGCGCGACAACCGCGCCTTTCGATCTTAGATCGTGCCGTGATTCCGTGTGATGGCTCGAGGCAGTCCGTCGACCTGAATACACTAACAAGTCACCCGATCGAGAGCGCAGTCTGGCCGAGGGATTGCAGTGACCCTGCGCCACCCGGATTGCGCGTACCGTCACGCCGAGCATCATGACAAATCCCATTCTTCCCAGTCCCTATGAAGACTTGCTGCGCGAGGTCATGCGCCGCGGCGCTGACAAGGCTGACCGCACAGGAACGGGAGCGCGCAGCCTGTTCGGCGCGCAACTGCGCTTCGATTTGCGCCTGGGTTTTCCCCTGGTGACGACCAAAAAAGTGCACCTCAAGAGCATCATCGTCGAATTGCTCTGGTTTCTGCGCGGAGACAGCAATGTGCGTTTCTTGCAGGAGCATGGCGTCACCATCTGGGACGAGTGGGCCGATGCGAACGGTGAACTGGGCCCGGTCTACGGTGTGCAGTGGCGTTCATGGCCCGCGCCAGATGGACGCCGGATCGACCAGATCAGCCAACTCGTCGAGGGCTTGAAGCGCAATCCGGATTCACGCCGTCATGTCGTCAGTGCTTGGAACGTCGGCCAGATCGGTGAAATGGCGCTGCCACCCTGCCATCTGCTCTTCCAGTTCTATGTGGGGCCGCCGGCGCAAACCGGCGGTCGACCGCAACTCAGTTGCCAACTCTATCAGCGCAGTGCGGATTTATTCCTGGGTGTGCCATTCAACATCGCCAGCTACGCGCTTCTCACGCACATGGTTGCGCAACAATGCGACATGGAGCCCGGCGACTTTATCTGGACAGGTGGCGATTGCCACATCTATCACAACCATTTCGAGCAGGTGCGCCTGCAGCTTTCGCGCCCGCCCCACCCCTCGCCTGCATTGCGCATCCACAGCAAGCCAGACAGTCTGTTCGACTACGTCTTGGCAGACTTTGAGGTGCTGGATTACCGCCATCACCCTGCGATCAAGGCCCCGGTTGCGATCTAAGAAATCACCGTGCCCCACCCTCCACATCAAAATTCCGGCCCACACGTGGCCATCATCGCGGCAGTAGCCCGCAACCAGGTCATCGGGCGTGGCCATGCGCTCATCTGGCATCTGCCGGCAGATTTGGCGCATTTCAAGCGCGTCACCCTCGGTCACCCCATCCTGATGGGGCGCAAGACCTGGGCATCCATCGGCAGACCACTGCCGGGCAGGCGCAACGTGGTCATCAGTCGCAACGCCGATTTCATCGCACCCGGCGCTGAAACCGCGACCTCGCTGTCGAACGCCTTGCGCATCTGCACCGAGGCGCCCGAGGTCTTCATCATCGGTGGCGCGGACATCTACAGCCAGGCCATTCCGCTCGCACAACAACTGTGGCTGACCGAAGTTCACGCCGAGCCACAGGGCGACGTCTATTTTCCGGCCTGGGACCGCGATGCCTTCGTCGAAATCAGTCGCACTCCGCACCCTGCTCAGGACAATCTTCCCGCGTTCGACTTCGTCCTTTACGAACGCAAGGCCTAAAGTCACAAAAAAGCCGCCCATTGGAGCGGCTTGGTGTGCATGCCAAACGATGCGGCTTTACAGCTTGCGCGTCATCATGAAGCGGTCGAACTCATTCTCTGCAACACGGAACCAGAGGATGTCATCGTTGCGAAACTTGGCCCAGTCGGTGTAGACCTTCTTCCAGCTTGCATTGTTGCCCGACAACTCGGCATACAACTCATTGGCCGCCTTGTAGGCGCTCTCCATCACGTCCTTCGGGAAAGGCTGCAGCTTGGCCCCCTTCCCCACCAGTTCACGCAGCGCATTGGGGTTGCGTGCGTCATACATGGCTTGCATGTTGACATGTGCATGCGAGGCGGACAGTTCAACAGCACTCTTGTAATCGTTGGGCAGCGCATTCCAGGCCTTGGAGTTGACGAATAGATCCAACTCAGGACCGCCTTCCCACCAACCGGGATACAGGTAGTTCTTCGCGACCTTGTAGAAGCCGAGTTTCAAGTCGTCATAAGGTCCGATCCATTCCGCGGCATCGATGGTCCCCTTCTCCAGCGAGGGATAGATATCACCTCCGGGAATGTTCTGCGGGATCACGCCGATGCGCTCCATCACCTTGCCGGCAAAGCCGCCAATGCGCATTTTCAAGCCTTTCATGTCAGCCAGGCTCTTGATTGGCTTGCGGAACCAACCGCCCATTTGCGAGCCGGTGTTGCCCATCGGGAAATTGATGATGTTGTAACCAGCGTAGAACTCGCGCATGAGCTTCAGTCCGTTGCCCTGATACATCCAAGCCGTCATTTGACGCGAGTTCATGCCGAAAGGCACGGCACAGCCCAGCGCGAAGGTTGGGTCTTTGCCGAAAAAATAATACGGCGCGGTGTGACAGCATTCGACTGTGCCCTGCTGCACGGCATCAACCACGCCAAAGGGTGGTACGAGTTCACCGCCGGCATGCACCGATATTTCGAACTTGCCGTCGGTGGCCTCCTTCACCTTCTGGGAAAAAATATGGGCGGCACCGAAAATCGTGTCGAGCGAATTGGGAAAGCTTGAAGCCAGGCGCCAGCGCACGGTTTGTTGTGCCATCGCAGTGGCCGGGGCAGCACCAGCGGCAAGAATGCCCGCCAGACCAGCATGTTTGACAAATGAACGGCGTTCCATCGTTGAGTCTCCCTCAAAGTTGTGAAGTGGGCAGTCTCAGTACTTGCCTTGTACAGACTGACGCGCATTGTATTTTTTTGTTACAACAAAACCATCTTGTGGCTTACCCGAAGATCAGTCTGGGAAGACAAGGATGCTGGGGTGTTGCGTGTCGCCCGGCAAGACCGGGCGAGGTCGTTAGCTGCCGGCGACCATCATGGCATCGACAAGAACAGAGCCCGTCGATCTGCTGCCACTTTGGTAGGTGTCGGCTCCGACGGCGGCGATACCCAGAAGCATCTCGCGCAAGTTGCCGGCGATGGTGATTTCCTGCACGGGGTGTTGAATGATGCCGCCGTCCACCCAGAAACCCATGACACCGCGGGAATAGTCACCGGTCACGTAATTCACGCCATGCCCCATGAGTTCAATGACCAGCAGGCCGCGATGCATCTTGCGCAACATGGCCGCCAGGTCGTCACTCGGCAGGGTCAACCTGCTGGTGAGCGTCAGGTTATGCGGCCCGCCAGCATTGCCGGTGGTCCGCATGCCAAGTTTGCGGGCGGAGTAAGTGGACAGAAAGTAGCCCTCCAGTCGACCGGCTTTCACGACGCGGCGGGCACTTGTGCGGACGCCCTCGTCGTCGAATGGCGCGGTGCCCATGCCGTTCGCGGCCTTGGGATCCTCAGCCAGATCGAGGTGCTTGGCCATCACCGACTTGCCGAGGTGGTCGACCAGGAATGAGGCTTTGCGATAGAGCGTGCCGCCGCTCGCGGCATGCACCAGAGAGCCGATCAGCCCTGCCGCGACGGGCGCCTCGAACAACACCGGATATTGCCCGGTCGGCAGTTTGCGCGCGCGCAGGCGTGACAGCGCGCGCTCGGCAGCGTAACGACCCACCACTTCAGGCGAGGCCAACTCTGAAGCCCGGCGCTTGCTGCTGTACCAGTAGTCGCGCTGCATGTCGTTGCCTCGCCCGGCGATGGGCACGCAGGACAGGCTGTGGCGCGTGGTGGCGTAGCCATTGGAGAAGCCGCGCGAGTTGGCAAGCACGAAGTGCATATGCTGAGCCGAGACGCTGGCCCCTTCGCTGTTGCGGATGCGGACATCGGTGGCGAATGCCGCGTCCTCAGAGCGGCGCGCCAGTTCGGCAGCGTCTTCCACGGAGATATCCCAAGGGTGGTAGAGCTGCGGGTCGCGAACCGCCTTCGCCAGCAATTCGGGCTCTGGCAAGCCGGCGCAATCGTCTTCGGCGGTGTAACGCGCGATATCAAAAGCGGCAAGTGCCGTGCGGCGTATCGCTGCAGGAGAAAAGTCCGAGGTGCTCGCATGACCCTTGCGCTGACCGGCGTAAACCGTGATGTCGAGCCCCTTGTCGGTGTTGTGCTCGACCTGCTCCACCTTGCCACGGCGCACATTCACACTCAAACCCTGACCCTCGGACACTTCGACCGCGGCGTCACTGGCACCGGCGCGACGAGCCTCATCCAAGCCGAGAGCCGCGAGGTTTTGCAATTCAGATTTGGAAAAAGAGAATTGGCCCACGTTGAACCTTTGCTATGTATCAAACGAAACGTTTCGAGTTGACGCAAGCCCTGCTCGTTTGAACCCAGAGCAACGATGCAATGCGACACTACGGCAAACGATAATACGAGCCGATGAAATCCCGGACTTCCAATCACACCACCCTGTACGCCGCGGACGCTTCATCGGTGGCCTACGCCGGCCCCAGCAAAAGCCAGCTCAAGCGTGAGATGCAGGCCCTGCAGGACTTGGGGGAGCGTCTGGCCGCCCTTCCCCATCACCGTATCGACTTGCTCGACGTACCCGCGGTGCTGCGCGACGCACTGCGCGAACTGTCGCGTATTCATGCCCACGAAGGTCGCCGACGTCATGTCCAGTACATCGGCAAACTGATGCGCAGGGTCGATCCGGAACCTCTGCGCCAGGCGCTGCTGGAGGCGACAGGCGAGAATCGCGAAGCCGTGGCTCGCATGCATTTGCTCGAAGACTGGCGCACACGTTTGCTGCAGGGTGATGATGCGCTCACCGCCTTCTTGCAGGAGCACCCGCGCGCCGACGCCCAGGCGCTGCGTCAGTTGGTGCGTGCGACGCGCGCGGAACAAGCCGCTGGCAAACCGCCGCGCCAGTACCGGGCGCTCTACCAAACCATCAAAAACCTGCTCGAGCCGCAAGACGATGAATCCCACGACTTCTGAAACCCAGACCGCAGCCTTCGACGCCCTGCACATCGGCCTGGTTTCGGTCAGCGACCGTGCCTCCAGCGGTGTTTACGTCGACCAGGGATTGCCGGCCCTGCGCGAATGGCTGAGCCGCGCCTTGCGAAACCCGGTGCGCTTCACCCAGCGGCTGATTCCCGACGAGCGCGAGGAAATTTCCCAGACCTTGCGCGAACTGGTGGACGACCTTGGCTGCCATCTGGTGCTGACCACGGGTGGCACAGGCCCGGCTGTGCGCGACGTCACACCGGAGGCCACGATGGATGTCGCCGACAGACTCATGCCTGGTTTCGGCGAGGAAATGCGGCGCATCAGCCTGAACTTCGTTCCCACGGCGATCTTGTCACGCCAAGTCGCGGTCATTCGCAACGCCAGCCTGATTCTCAACCTTCCCGGCCAGCCGAAGTCGATCCGCGAGACGCTCGAAGGCGTGCGCAATGCCGTAGGGACCGTGACGGTACGCGGCGTCTTTGCGGCAGTGCCCTATTGTGTCGACCTCATCGGCGGACCGTATCTGGAATGCGATCCCGCCGTTTGCGACGCCTTTCGCCCGAAATCCGCCCAGCGGCCGAAAAGCTAAGCACACAGCGCCCTTTGGATCGCATTCGCGGCGCAAAACCTTGCATGGCAACCGGGCTGAATGGCGACTACGATATGCCCAAAATGTTTATCGCCGGCAACAACGCGGGCCACAGTCCCAGCTTGAGCCGTTGACCAGCCCCCCGAAACGCGGAGACCGACATGCACCAATTCAAGCCGATCCACACATCACTCATCGCCACTTTACTCGGCGCCTTGGCGCTTGGAACTGCGGCCCAAGCCAGCGCGACCACGCTCAGTGTGCTTGCAGCCGGAACCCTCGGAAAGACCTTCAGAGAAGCGGCAAAAGGCTTCGAGCAGCAACACCCCGGGGTGACCGTGGAGCCTCAATTCGGCGGCAGCGTGAAGATGGTCAAAATGGTGACCCAGTTGCACATCCCGGCGGATGTCGTGGCGGTGGCCGACTACTCGGTCATCCCCAAATACATGTACGTCAAGGGCGACCAGGCAGCGACCGCTGACTGGTCGATCGGCTTTCTGCGCAATGCCATCACCTTTGTCTACACGCCGAAAAGCAAGGACGCCGGCACGATCAATGCCAACAATTGGTATCAAATCTTGAGCCAGCCCGGAGTCCAGATCGGTCGCTCCAACCCGAATACCGATCCATCCGGCTACCAGACTCTGCAAATGCTCGATTTGGCTTCGAGCTACTACCATGATCCGCAGCTCGAGCAGAAGGTGTTGGCGAACGCGCCGACGAGCAATATGCGCGATACCGAGACCGACCTGATCGCCGCCTTGCAACTCGGCCAGATCGACTATCTCGCGATTTACCAGTCGGACGCGCTGCAACATCACCTGGAGTCACTGCGCTTGCCAGCGCAGATCAACCTGAGCGATCCGAAGTATGCCGCGGACTACGCCAAGAGCACAGCCGAAACGGCCAACGGCGCACTGCCTGGGAGGCCCATTGTCTATGCACTGACAATTCCCAAGAGCGCCCCTCATCCCAAACTGGCCGCCGCGTTCATTGCCTATTTGCTCGGTCCCCAAGGCCAGAAGTTGATCGCGCAAAACGGCTTCACACCGGTGCACCCGGCCTATGCGCAAAACGCCGCCCACATGCCGGCCTCCTTGCGCAGCATGACGGTTGCATGGCCAGGGCAGTGAGCAGCGACGTCATCGCTTGCGCCACCCAGGCCGAAACTCCGGAGTAAGGCGTCAACATCGAGGCCCTCATGACATCGCGGCGCGGCTTGATGTTCTGGATGTTCTGGCTCTCGGGTTGCCTGGTCCTGGGCTTCATCTCGTTGCCACTTATGGCACTGCTCCTACGGCCAACGCTGGGGCAACTTCGCGACGCTGCCATGCACGCCGGCATTCGCAATTCATTTCTGCTGAGTCTGGAAGGCGCCGCGCTGGCAACATTCTTGTCCATGCTGTTCGGTTTGCCACTTGCCTATGTGCTGGCTCGCCAGCGCTTTCGCGGCAAAGCGGTGGTCGAAGCCATGGTTGATTTACCGCTCACCATTCCCCACACCATTGCCGGAATCGCCCTGCTCCTGGTGTTTTCGCGCAATGGTTGGTTGGGTCCCGTGGCTGCCAGCATCGGTTTGACGTTTTGGGGCACGTTCGCCGGTGTGGTGTTGGCCATGGCTTATGTCGGCCTGCCCTATGCCGTGAATGCCGCGCGTGTTGGCTTCGAAGCGATCGATCCGCATATCGAAAAGGCTGCGCGCAGCTTGGGGGCGGGGCCTTGGACCACGTTCTGGCGTGTCAGCATGCCCCTGGCCTGGCGGGGTGTGATGACGGGGCTGACGCTTTGCTTTGCACGTGCGATTGGCGAGTTCGCCGCCGTGGTTCTGCTCGCCTACTACCCGATGACAGCGCCCGTAAAAATTTATGATCTGTTCCTGCAGGTCGGCCTGAACGAATCGGTGGCAGCCTCGGTCCTGTTCCTCGTCATCGTGCTTGGCCTCTTCTGGGCTCTGCGGCTGCTGGCCTATGGGCGCCATTCAGACCGCCGCGTCGAACCTGCCGCGGCACGATGAATTGACAAACCCATCACGCCCACAGCAGACACTCGAGTTGGCTGCTCTGGTCACAGCCGTGGGCAGCTACCGCAGCCAGCCCATCAGCATTCGCCTGGAGCCTGGGCAGACCTTGGCACTGCTTGGCGGCAATGGCGCAGGCAAAACCACGCTGCTCGAAACCATCGCCGGCTTCCTGAAACCGAAGGCGGGCAAGGTTCTGTTGGCAGGACGGGATTGCTCCAGCGCACCGCCCGAAGACCGGTGCATTGGCTATCTCTTCCAGACAGACGCCTTGTTTCCGCATCTGACCGTCGGCCAAAACCTGCAATTCGGGCGACTTGCCAGCGAGAACCTCGGGACGCTGCTGGATCGTTTCGAACTCCACGATCTGGCCGCGCGCCGTCCTGGGCAATTGAGCGGCGGTGAGCGTCAGCGCGTGGCCTTGGCGAGAACCCTGGCTGGCGACCCGAATGCGGTCCTGCTGGATGAGCCACTCTCGGCCATTGACCCAGCAACGCGGCCAGCCATGCGCGACGAGCTCGCGCGTCACTTGCTCGCCTGTCCCGCTCCCTCCATCGTCGTGACACACGATCCGGGCGAGGCCCTGGCCCTTGGGCAACTGGTCGGGGTGATGGATGCGGGAGAACTGCTGCAAATCGGCCCGGCGTCTGCCATGTTCTCACGCCCAGCCGGTCTGCGATCGGCCCAACTGTTGGGTGTTGAAAACATCTGGCAGGGCGTCGTTGCGGCTTTGCCGGGCAACGACAAGGTGCGAATACGCCTTGGATTGGAATTCGAGGCTTGTTGGATCGAAACCCTGCGTGATAATACGCACGACGCTCTGCAAATAGGGGACCGCGTGAGCCTGTGCGTGCGCGCTGCCGATCTGCAACTCATCGCTCTAGGCCAAGCAGCGCCGGACAGCCCAAACCAACTCGAGGTGAGACTTGTCGCTCGCACCGACTTGGCTTCGGTCGTGCAACTGCGCTGTCGCTTGCGCGACAACCTCGACGTCCTGGCCTACGCTCTTCCCTGGCAATTGCGGGGCTGGCCGTTGGCGCCTGGCCACGTGCTTCGCTTGCACCTTGCGGCACAAGCCGTGCATGTGCTGCAAGCCTGATGCATCAGGTGGGTAGACTGCAGCGTACGGTTCTCGCGCGCCACACTCCTAACCCAACCATGCGACTCATCGGCAACATCATCTGGCTGATTCTGGGCGGCTTCTTCATGGGCCTGGCCTGGTGGTTGGCGGCCCTACTCTGCGCCATCACCATCGTCGGTATTCCCTGGGCGGTCGCGGCATGCCGCATTGGCACGTTCAGTTTCTGGCCCTTCGGCCAGCGCGTCATCGACAAGCCAGAGGGTGCCGTTGCCGTGGGCTTGTCCACCCTGGGCAATCTGATCTGGGCCGTTATCTTCGGATGGTGGCTGGCGCTGGGGCACCTGGTCTCGGCCGTACTCTGTGCCATCACCATCATCGGCATACCCTTTGCGCTTCAACACATCAAGCTTGCCGAACTTTCATTGTTCCCCTACGGCAAACAGATTGTTCCCGTCGCGGACTGACGAATGGCGGGCGGGCCATGCCCAAAACTTCCCGAGCCCCGCGGGGCGATCAGATCACACCAAGCTGGAGCAGCTGCGTGGGCTCTTCCAGAATGAATTGCGCGCCCCAATGGTGCGGTTCCTGGTGACCGCAATAGCCATAAGCAGCCGCCACAGCTCCCATGCCGGCTGCATGTGCGGCCTGTATGTCACGCACATCATCTCCAACATAAAGACACCGATGCGCTGGCACGCCGAGAACAGCCGACGCATGCAGAAGCGGATCGGGTGCAGGTTTGGGTTTGGCTGTCGTGTCACCACTCACGACGCAGCCCGGCGGGAACGGCAGCAACATGCAGGCCAACAACTGCTGCGTCAGCGTGGCGACCTTGTTGGTGACGATGCCCCACGGGATAGCCCGATCCACCAGTTGCCGCAGAACCCATTCAACACCGGGGAACAGGCGGGTATGAACACAGATGTCATGCGCGTAATTGCGCAAAAATTCATCGCGTAACGATTGATAGTCAGCATGATCCGGCCCTAACGTGAACCCAATCTGAATCAGGCCCCGCGCACCATGGGAAGCCATGGGGCGTAACGATGCCAATGGCAACGCCTCCATGCCTCGATCCCGGCGCATGCGGTTGAGTGCGGCAGCTAAGTCCGGTGCCGTATCGGCCAGGGTTCCGTCCAAATCGAATAAAACGGCTTGGAATGCCGGCGTCATGTCGAGCGCCGGCACGCAAAAAAATAATTCACGTCGACATCCGTGCCGAGGCGAAACGTCCGGTCTAGCAAGTTGAATTCCAAACCCTTGAATTCAACGGGCTCCAGGCCCGAGTTCCGAGCCCAGCTCGCAATCTCGCTGGGCCGGATGAATTTGGCATAGGAATGGGTGCCTCTGGGTAGCAGGCGTAAAAGATATTCAGCACCCAGAATGGCCATGACGAAAGCCTTGGCATTGCGATTGATGGTCGAGAAAAAGACCCAGCCACCTGGACGCACCAGCGTTGCTGCGGCTTGTACGACCGAGGCTGGATTCGGGACGTGCTCCAGCATTTCCATGCAACAGACCACGTCGAATGCTCCTTTTTCCTCGGACGCGAGTTGCTCGGCGGAGATCAATCTGTAATCCACGGACAGGCCGGATTGCAGCGCGTGAAGACCCGCCACCTTGAGCGCTTTCTCCGCCAGATCGATCCCGGTGACCAGCGCTCCGGCCATGACCATCGACTCGCTGAGTATGCCGCCGCCACAGCCGATATCCAGCACCCGTTGGCCAGACAAACTGGCATGCCCCCGCACCCATGCCAGCCGCACCGGGTTGATGTCATGCAACGGCTTGAACTCGCCACTCGAATCCCACCAGCGATGCGCCGCATCTCCGAATTTTTTCAGTTCAGCAGCTTCAGCATTCATGTTTGATGTCCTCTGATCATGCCAAACAATGGCCGACAACGCCCTATGCTAAGCGCACAGCTCAAAAAAAAACCCCGCCGAAGCGGGGCATTCTGAACCGAGATGGGCTTGGCTTACTTGGTCACGGTGCGTGAACCAACAATTTCGACCACAGCGCGGCGGTTGGGTGCCTGGCACTCGACCTGTTTCTTGAAGGTTCCCTTGCAGCTCTTGGGGTCGACACGGAAGTCGGTCTTCCCTTTGCCTTCGATGTAGATCTTGTCAGCGGGAATGCCCTTGCTCACCAGATATGCCTTGACGGCCTCGGCACGACGCAGCGACAGCTTCTGGTTGTAGGCAACGCTGCCGAAACTGTCGGTGTAACCCGTGGAGATGACGGTTTCCAGATTGATGGCCTTGATCTTCTCAGCCAGATCGTCGAGCGATTGTTGGCCAGCAGGCTGCAAGACTGCTTTGTTGAACTGGAAGAAGGCGTCAGCCGAATAGGTGACTTTCTCACTCACGGGCACAGGAACCGGAACGGGCACAGGAGCGGGAGCTGGGGCCGGGGCAGGGGCCGGAGCGGGCGCAGGCGGAGGTTCAACAGCCTTGGCAACAATGGCGCCATCGCAGCCCACGGCAGCAGTTGCCGGAGTCCAGAAATTATCGCGCCAGCACAGGGTGTTATCCCCATTTTTCCAGACCAGGCCAAACGGATCCTGCCAGTTGTTGATGGTTTTGGCGTCTTGAGCGAAGGCAACCGTGCTCGCTGTGGCGGCAAGCGCCGTCACGACCAGGAGTTTTGCGAATTTGTTGGCTTTAATCATCGTTCTTTCCTCTCAAAAGTAAGGACCGCAATCAATGTTATACAGACATCATAGAGCGTCAAGCCTTTGAGTTACAGACCCGCGCCGGGATCAGTCATCAGCCGTGTCAATTCTGCCACATGGCCTCCATGAGCGCGATGACAATTGTGGACATCACCTGTTCGATGCCCTAGCCGCCAGCGGCAGGATTCGAGAGTGGGCTGTTGCCGATTCAGCTCTAAATCGCGCTGCTACCATTGAAGGCTTGATTTGAAATCGCACTGCTCATGCAAACCCGCAGCAGTGCCCCGCACTGGGTCCCGAATGTCCGCCTACGCCAAAGAAACCCTTCCGGTCAGTCTGGAAGAAGAAATGCGCCGTTCTTACCTGGATTACGCAATGAGCGTAATTGTCGGGCGCGCCCTCCCGGATGTGCGTGATGGCCTGAAGCCGGTGCATCGCCGGGTGCTGTTTGCCATGCACGAACTCAGCAACTCTTGGAACCGGTCTTATAAAAAATCGGCCCGTATCGTCGGCGACGTGATCGGTAAATACCACCCGCATGGCGACCAATCGGTCTACGACACCATCGTGCGCATGGCGCAGGATTTTTCCCTGCGCTACATGCTGGTCGACGGCCAGGGCAACTTCGGCTCCGTGGACGGTGATAACGCCGCGGCGATGCGCTATACCGAAATCCGCCTGGCCAAGATTGCCCACGAGATGCTGGCCGACATCGACAAAGAAACGGTCAATTTCGGCCCCAACTACGACGGCTCGGAACAGGAGCCGCTGGTCCTGCCGGCACGCATCCCCAATCTGCTGCTCAATGGTTCGGCCGGTATTGCGGTCGGCATGGCCACCAATATTCCACCGCATAACCTGGGTGAGTTGATCGACGGCTGCCTGCATCTGCTTCGGTATCCGCAAGCCGATGTGGAAGCGCTCATGCAGCACATTCCGGCACCGGACTTCCCGACTGCCGGCATCATTTATGGCCTGACTGGCGTGCGCGACGCCTACCGCAGTGGGCGCGGCCGGGTGGTGATGCGCGCACGCTGCCATGTCGAAGACATCGACCGCAACCAGCGCCAGGCCATCATCGTCGATGAACTCCCCTATCAGGTGAACAAGCGCACCCTGCTCGAGCGCATTGCCGAGTTGGTGCAGGAAAAGAAGTTGGAGGGTATCAGCCACATCCAGGACGAATCGGACAAGTCCGGCATGCGCGTGGTGATTGAACTCAAGCGCGGCGAGCTGGCGGAGGTCGTGCTCAACAAGCTGTACAAGCAGACGCAGTTGCAGGACACCTTCGGCGTCAACATGGTCTGCCTGGTCGACGGCCAGCCACGACTGCTCAACCTCAAGCAAATGCTGGCTGCATTCCTGCAGCACCGGCGCGAGGTCATCACCCGGCGCAGTGTGTTCGAGCTACGCCGCGCGCGCGATCGTGGCCATGTTCTGGAAGGACTGGCCGTTGCCCTGGCCAACCTCGACCGCATGATCGAGCTGATCAAGGCCGCGCCGACGCCGCCCATCGCCAAGGAAGGTCTCCTTGCCGAGGTGTGGGAGCCTGGTGAGGCGCGCGCCATGCTGGCACGGGTCGAGGGCAATCCGGATGATTTCCGCCCGGATGATCTCGATCCACATTACGGGCTCAAGCCCGTCGGCTACCGCCTGTCAGACGTGCAGGCGCAGGAAATTCTGCAGATGCGGCTGCAGCGCCTGACGGGTCTGGAGCAGGACAAGATCGTGCAGGAGTACAAGGAGGTCATGGCGCAGATCGCTGACCTGCTGGACATCCTCGCCAAGCCCGAACGCATCACCGTGATCATCGCCGACGAACTGGCAGCTCTCAAAGCCGAGTTCAACGATGCCCGCCGCTCGACCATCGAGCCGAACGCGACAGAACTCGATATCGAAGACCTGATCGCGCCGCAGGACATGGTGGTGACCATCTCCCATGTCGGTTATATCAAGAGCCAGCCCATGGACGAATACCGCGCGCAGCGTCGCGGTGGACGGGGCAAGCTGGCCAGTGGCACGAAGGAGGATGACTGGATCGATCAGCTCTTCGTCGCCAACACCCATGCCATGTTGTTGTGCTTCTCGAATCGTGGCCGGGTGTATTGGATGAAGGTGTACGAAGCACCCCAGGGCGGTCGCGGCTCGCGCGGCAGGCCGCTGGTGAATTTATTCCCGCTGACGGAGGGCGAAAAAATCACGGCCGTGCTGCCAGTGAAGGCGTTCGACGAGGAACATTTCGTCTTCATGGCCACGGCGCGCGGCACGGTCAAGAAGACCCCGCTGTCGGCTTTCGCCAACCGCCGTGCGGCTGGCATCATTGCCTGCGGGTTGGACGATGACGACTACCTCGTGGGCGTGGCCATCACCGACGGCCAGCACGACGTGATGCTGTTTTCCGACTCCGGCAAGGCCGTGCGCTTCGACGAAAATGACGTTCGCCCCATGGGCCGCGAAGCCCGCGGCGTGCGTGGGATGAGCCTCGAAGACAACCAGAGCGTCATCGCCATGCTGGTGGCCGAAGATGAGAGTCAAGGCGTGCTGACGGCCACAGAAAACGGCTTTGGCAAGCGCACGTCCATCGTCGAGTACACCCGCCACGGTCGCGGCACCAAGGGCATGATCGCCATCCAGACCAGCGAGCGCAACGGCAAGGTCGTCGCCGCCTGCCTGGTGCGCGCGGAAGACGAGATCATGCTCATCACGGACACCGGAGTTCTGGTGCGCACCCGCGTGGCCGAGATCCGCGAGCTTGGCCGTGCCACCCAGGGCGTCACCCTCATCGCCCTGGACGACAAGGCGCAACTCATCGGCGTGCAGCGCGTGGCGGAATCGGACGCCCAGGTGATCGAGGTCGAACCCGGTTTGGAGCCTGACGCCGAGCCGCGGCAGGATTCCAGCGACGAAGCCTGAGCCGTTGCCATCCACCATGCCGCAGCGCCCCTACAACTTTTCCGCCGGACCAGCCGCCATGCCGGACGAAGTCTTGCTGCAGGCAGCTGCCGAGATGCTGGACTGGCATGGCAGCGGCATGAGCGTCATGGAAATGAGCCATCGCGGCCCGCAATTCGGCCATATCGTGGCCCAGGCCGAGGCCGATCTGCGGGAACTGCTCGCGGTTCCAGCGGACTATCACGTGCTGTTCATGCAAGGCGGGGCGCTGGCCGAAAACGCCATCGTGCCGCTGAATCTGTCGCACGGGGCCAAGGCGGATTACGTCGTTACCGGGTCGTGGTCGCAGAAAAGCCAGTTGGAGGCGCGCAAATTCTGCGACGTGCACCTGGCAGCCAGCGCCCGGGACACCACTGGCTACGGCTCGATTCCGCCGCTGGACATGTGGAAGCCGCGGCGTGACGCGCAGTATCTGCATTACTGCGCCAACGAAACCATCGACGGGGTCGAGTTCCACTTCGTGCCCGCACAGTACGATCTGCCGCTGGTGGCCGACATGTCGTCCACGATCCTCTCGCGTTCAGTCGACGTTGCTGCCCACGCCTGCATCTATGCCGGTGCGCAAAAGAACATTGGACCTGCAGGCCTCACGCTGGTCATCATCCATCGCGACATGCTGGGTCACGCCCTGCCCTCCTGCCCCAGTGCGTTCAATTACGGCGTGGTTGCCCAGAACGGATCCATGTACAACACCCCTCCCACCTATGCCATCTACATGGCTGGGCTGGTGTTTCAGTGGATCAAGCGCCAGACCGAGGACGGGCTGCAGGGCATCCTTGCCCTGGCAGCGCGCAATCGCAAAAAGGCCGACCTGCTCTACACCTGCATCGATACCTCTGCGCTGTATATCAACCGTGTTGCGCATGACTGCCGTTCGCGCATGAACGTGCCGTTTTTCCTTCGCGACGAAACACTGAACGACGCGTTCCTGCAAGGTGCGCAGCAGCGTCAACTGCTGCAACTCAAAGGCCACAAATCCGTGGGCGGCATGCGCGCCAGCGTCTACAACGCCATGCCGTGTGCAGGCGTCGAGGCCTTGGTCGACTACATGCGGGAATTCGAGCGCCTGCATTGAAACCGTCTCCCGATGAACGCTGACATCACCCCCTTGCGCGACCAGATCGACGCCATCGACCGCGAATTGCTCGCGCTGTTGAACCAACGTGCCCAGTGCGCCCAGCGCATCGGCCAGCACAAGCATCTTGCCGGGTTGCCCGTGTTTCGGCCCGAGCGTGAACGCGAAGTCATCACCAAGGTGCAGCAAGCCAATGCCGGCCCTTTGCTGAACGACGGGGTGTCGGCCATCTGGCGGGAAATCATGTCGGCTTGCCGCGCGCTGGAAGCACGCCAGCAGGTGGCCTTTCTTGGCCCCGAGGGCACCTACAGTGAACAGGCGGCGCGCCAATTTTTCGGCTCCGGTTGCGACTTCGTCGCCTGCACCGACCTGGATGACGTGTTTCGCTGCCAGCTCAGCGGCAGCAGCGCCTTCGCCGTGGTGGCGATTGAAAACTCCACCGAAGGCGCGATCGCCCGCACACTCGACTTGCTGCTGGCGCATCCCGTGAGGATTTGCGGCGAAATCAGTCTCGCCATCCACCACAATCTGCTGCGCCGGAAGAACGGGCTTGACGGCATTGTCGCGATACTGGCCCATCCTCAGGCCCTGGCGCAATGTCGGCAATGGTTGGACAAGCACCTGCCCGGCGTCGAGCGCCGCGCAGTCTCCAGCAACGCCGAAGGAGCCCGCCTTGCGGCACACGACACAAGCCTGGCCGCGATAGCGGGCGAGCAGGCTGCGAGTCAATACGCCTTGCAGGTTGCCGCGCCGCGCATTCAGGACGAAGCACAGAACCGCACCCGCTTCGTCGTGCTCGGCGGACCTCCCACACAGCCCAGCGGCCATGACCGCACCAGTCTCATCCTCGCCGTGCCGAATCGCGCCGGTGCCGTCTTCGGCATGCTCAAACCGCTGGCCGATCATGGCGTGAGCATGAGCCGCTTCGAATCGCGCCCGGCTCGTTCCGGCTCGTGGGAATATTTTTTCTACGTCGACATCGAAGGCCATCAGGACGACGACCGCGTCGCGCATGCGCTCAAGGCCCTGCGCCAATCCTGTGCGTTCTTCAAAAACCTCGGTTCCTACCCCATCGGGTAGGACTGATTGCAGGCACCTTGTGCAGAATCGCCAGCAGCCACCCATTTGAACCGTCCATCACCATGTCCGCATCGTCCAGCCCTCCGCAATGGGGCACCGATTATGTCCGCACCATCTCGCCCTACGTGGGTGGCCGGCCGATAGCGGAAGTTGCCCGCGAAATCGGCATGGACGCGACCCGCATTGTCAAACTTGCCTCGAACGAAAACCCGCTCGGCATGTCGGCGGCTGCGCGCCAGGCCATCGTCGATGCGCTGGCCGAATCGCCCCGCTACCCCGACAACGACAGCCATGCCCTGCGCCAGGCGCTGGCCGAGCACCTGGGTCTGCCGGCCGAGTGGATCGTGCTGGGCCACGGTTCCAGCGACATCCTGGAAATGGCCGCACGCGCCTTGTTGAGCGAGGGTGATTCCTGCGTTTATTCGCAATACGGCTTCATCGTCTATCCACTGGCGGTGCAACAGGCTGGAGCGCGGCACATCGTCGTGCCGGCCCGCCATTACGGCCACGACCTGCCGGCCATGGCTGCCGCCATCGAACCGTCCACCCGGCTGGTGTTCGTGGCAAACCCCAACAACCCAACCGGCACCCTAGCCTCGGCCGAGACCGTCGCCGCCTTCCTGCAGCGCGTGCCACCGAACGTGGTCGTGGTGCTGGATGAAGCCTATGTCGAATACCTCGACCCGGCACTGCGCACCGACAGCATCGCGCTGCTGCGCAAGCATCCGAATCTGGTCATCTCCCGCACCTTTTCCAAGGCCTATGGCCTTGCGGGCTTGCGCATTGGTTACGCCGCCGCTCATCCAGCATTGGCCGACGTGCTCAACCGCGTGCGCTCGGCTTTCAACACCAGCACGGTGGCACAAGCCGCCGCCCTTGCCGCCCTCGCCGACACCGATTTCCTGCAACGAGCAGTGGAGGTCAACCGCACCGGCATGTCCCAACTGACGGCAGCTTTTGACGAACTCGGCTTGCGCCACCTGCCCTCGCACGGCAACTTCGTGCTGGTGCGCATGGGGGAAGACGACCAAGCCGGCGCCCGTCTCAACGCAGCCCTGCTCAAGCAGGGCGTGATCGCCAGACCCGTGGGGAATTACGGCCTGGGCCCATGGTTGCGCATCTCGGTGGGGCTGGAGGCGGAGAATGCGCGCTGCATCGAGGCGCTGCGCAGCGCCTTGGGGGCGCACTGAATCCATGGACACCTTGATCGGTACGTACGCCGACACTCCCGCAAAGCCCCAGTTCAAACGCCTGGCCGTTCTGGGCGTGGGTTTGCTGGGCGGCTCGTTCGCCTTGGCGGCCAAGCATGCCGGCCTCGCTCAGGAAATCGTGGGTTACAGCAAGTCGCCCTCCACCATCAAGGCAGCAAGAGCAGCCAAGGTCATCGACCATGGCGCCGACTCGGCGCTGCATGCCGCCACCGATGCGGACTTGATTCTGCTGGCTGTTCCGGTCTCGGCTATCGGCCCCCTGCTCAAGCAGATCCGCATCGGCTTGTCACCCCACGCCCTGGTGATGGATGTCGGCAGCACCAAGGGCGATGTGGTTGCGGCCGCGCAAGAGGCTCTGGGTGACATGGCCAGCCGCCAGTTCGTTCCTTGCCACCCCATCGCCGGGGGTGAACACAGCGGGGTACAGCATGCGCGCTCGGCGCTGTTCGACGGTCGCCGCGTCGTCATCACACCGATGACCAACAACCCCGACCGTTTCGTCGAGGTGGCTTCGCAAATCTGGGAGGCGGTCGGTGGCGTGGTGTCCATCATGGATGCATCCGAGCACGATGCCGCTTTCGCGGCCGTGAGCCATCTTCCCCATCTGGTGGCGTTCGCCTACGTCTACGCCATGGCGCGCCAGCCCAAGGGGGGCAGCTACTTGCAACTCGCCGGCCCTGGCTTTCGCGACTTCACCCGCATCGCCGCCAGCGACCCCACCCTGTGGCGCGATGTGTTCAGCGCCAACAACACCGAAATCCTGCAGCAATTGCAGTTGTTCAAGCAGGCCATCGCCGGCTTCGAGGCGCAGATGCGCCAGGGCAACTGGAGTGTGCTGGAGTCCCTCATCCGACAAGCCAGCCAGTCACGCAAGGACTGGGCCTCGCCTTCTCCCGCCGATGACATCGCCTGAATCGCTCGACCTGCCCCCCCTCATCGGCGCCGGCGGCAGCGTGCGTCTGCCGGGCTCCAAGAGCATTTCCAACCGCGTGCTTTTGCTCGCCGCTTTAGCAAGCGGCCCGACGCAGATCACCGGCCTTCTCGACTCGGACGACACCCGGGTGATGCTCGCCGCGTTGCATGCTCTGGGCGTGCAGTGCAGGCACGACGAGGCCGCCACACTGGTGCAGGGTAGTGGCGGTCGCTTTGCAACGGGCAAGGCCGATCTGTTCCTGGGTAACGCCGGCACCGCGATCCGTCCGCTCACCGCGGCCCTGGCGCTGCTCGGCGGCGACTACACCCTGCGTGGTGTGCCGCGCATGCACGAACGCCCCATCGGCGACCTGGTCGACGCGCTACGCGCCATCGGCTGTGACATCGGCTATGCCGCAAAGTCCGGCTACCCGCCGTTGCACATCGGCGTGGGTCTGGTCGACATCGTCGCTCCCATCCAGGTGCGAGGCGATGTCTCCAGCCAGTTCCTCACTGCCCTGCTGCTGGCGCTGCCGCTGGTGGCGGCCGCGCGGGACATCACCATCGACGTCGTCGGTACGTTGATTTCGCGGCCCTATGTGGACATCACGCTCAAGCTGCTGGCACGCTTCGGCGTGCACATCGAGCATCAGAACTGGCAGCGCTTCATCATTCCCGCGGGCAGCCGTTACACCAGCCCCGGGCGCATCGCCGTCGAGGGCGACGCGTCATCGGCGTCGTATTTCCTCGCCGCAGGAGTGCTGGGCAATTTGCATGGTCAAGGTGCACCGGTGAGCGTCGAAGGTGTCGACGCCAAGAGCATTCAGGGGGATATCGAATTCGCCCGCGTGCTCGAACGCCTGGGGGCGAACGTCACCTGGGGTGAGGGCCGCATCACCGCGCACGGACTGCAGGCCGGGCGTCGCAAACTCGCCGGCGGCAGCATTGACTGCCTGGCCATCCCCGACGCCGCCATGACCCTGGCCGTCACCGCCCTGTTTGCCCAGGAGCCGACACTGCTCACGGGCATCGGCAGCTGGCGTGTGAAAGAAACCGATCGCATCAGTGCCATGGTCACCGAATTGACCCAAATCGGTGCTCAAGTCGAGCATGGCGACGACTGGCTGCGCATCCATCCCCTGGCCGAAGCCCACTGGCGCGACGCCAGCATCGCCACCTACGACGACCACCGCATGGCGATGTGCTTCGCGCTTGCCAGCTTCGGCCCGGCCGACATCCGCATTCTCGACCCCGGCTGCGTTTCCAAGACCTTTCCCGGCTATTTCAAAGCCTTCGCGACGATCTCCCGCCCCGTTCCAGTCATCACCATCGACGGACCGACCGCATCCGGCAAGGGCACCGTGGCCTCGCATTTGGCGCAAGTCCTGGGGTTTCATTACCTCGACTCGGGTGCGCTCTACCGCTCCTTGGCGCTGCTGGCTCAGCGCCAAGGGGTGGCGCTCGAGGACGAAGCCGCGCTGGCCGAACTCGCCCGGCATCTGCCCATCCGCTGCGAAGGCAGCGCCGTGTGGCTGGGACCGGAAAACGCCAGTGAAGCCATCCGCACCGAGTCCGTGGGGCAAGCCGCCTCCACACTCTCCGCCCTGCCCGGCGTGCGGCGGGCCTTGCTGCAGTTGCAGCACAGCCTGCGGCGTTCTCCCGGATTGGTCGCCGACGGCCGCGACATGGGCACCGTGGTCTTCCCGGACGCGCGCCTCAAGGTGTTTCTCACCGCCAGCGCTGCCGCACGAGCACAACGGCGGCATAAGCAATTGATTTCTAAAGGGATTTCAACTACAATTTCCAATGTTTTGCAAGAGCTCGAACAACGCGACGCGCGCGACACCCAGCGCAGCGTCGCCGCCCTCAAGCCTGCGCAGGACGCCCTGCCTCTGAACACCTCCGAGCTCGACGTCGATCAGACCGTGCAGCAGGTGTTGCAGTGGTGGCGCCAACGTTCCTGAGTTCGCGCAGCAGCCGTACTCGGGTTGTGCAACCAACCCCGCGGGGCCACCTGCGGATTTGCGAGTCTGTCCATGTCAGTCAACCCTAGCGCCAGCACCCCTGGCGAATCCTTCGCCGCCCTGTTCGAAGAGTCGCTCAAGACGCGCGACATGCGCACTGGTGAAGTCATCACCGCGGAAGTGGTCGGCGTCGATCCCAACTTCGTGATCGTCAACGCCGGTCTGAAGTCCGATGCCTACATCCCCCTCGAAGAATTCAAGAACGATCATGGCGACGTCGAAGTCAAGGTCGGCGACTTCGTATCGGTCGCCATCGATGCGCTCGAAAACGGCTACGGCGACACCATGCTGTCGCGCGACAAGGCCAAGCGCCTGGCCTCCTGGATGTCGCTCGAGAAAGCACTCGAATCCGGCGTGTTCGCCGAAGGCACCGTGACCGGCAAGGTCAAGGGTGGCCTGACCGTGATGATCAACGGCATCCGCGCCTTCCTTCCCGGCTCCCTGCTCGACACCCGCCCGGTGAAGGACACGACGCCGTACGAAGGCAAGACCATGGAGTTCAAGGTCATCAAGCTCGATCGCAAGCGCAACAACGTCGTGCTGTCGCGCCGCGCCGTGGTCGAGGCCAGCCAAGGCGAAGAGCGCGCCAAGCTGCTGGAAAACCTGAAGGAAGGCCAGATCGTCACCGGCGTGGTCAAGAACATCACCGACTACGGCGCGTTCGTCGACCTCGGTGGCATCGACGGCCTGCTGCACATCACCGACCTGGCCTGGCGCCGCGTGCGCCACCCCAGCGAAGTGGTCACCCCCGGCCAGGAAGTCACGGCCAAGGTGCTCAAGTACGACGCCGAGAAGAACCGCGTGTCGCTCGGCCTCAAGCAGATGGGCGACGACCCCTGGGTCGGCGTGGCGCGCCGCTACCCGGCCAGCACCCGCCTGTTCGGCAAGATCACCAACCTCACCGACTATGGCGCCTTTGTCGAGATCGAACCCGGCATCGAAGGTCTGGTGCACGTGTCCGAAATGGACTGGACCAACAAGAACGTGGCCCCCAGCAAGATCGTCCAGCTCGGCGACGAAGTGGAAGTGCAAGTGCTGGAAATCGACGAAGACCGCCGCCGCATCAGCCTGGGCATGAAGCAATGCCGCGCCAATCCCTGGGACGAGTTCGCCGCCAACCACAAGCGCGGCGACAAGGTCACAGGCCCGGTCAAGTCCATCACCGACTTCGGCGTGTTCATCGGCCTGCCCGGTGGCATTGACGGTCTGGTGCACATGTCCGACCTGTCCTGGAACGAAACCGGCGAAGCCGCCGTGCGCAATTACAAGAAGGGCCAGGAAGTCGAGGCTTTGGTTCTGGGCATCGACATCGAGCGCGAGCGCATTTCTCTCGGTATCAAGCAGATGGAAGGTGACCCCTTCATGAACTTCGCCGCCATGAACGACAAGGGCAAGGTCGTTGAAGGCACCGTCAAATCCGTCGATGCAAAGGGTGCCACCATCGATCTCGGCGACGACATCGAAGGCTATCTGCGCGCCTCCGAAATCTCCCGCGACCGCGTCGAAGATGCTCGAAACTTGCTGAAAGAAGGCGACCAGGTTTCGGCCCTGGTCATCAACATCGACCGCAAGAACCGCAGCATTCAGCTCTCGGTCAAAGCCAAAGACAGCGTGGACCAACAAGAGGTCATGAGCCGTCTGGCCAGCGAACAGCGCGAAGCCACGGGCACGACCAATCTGGGCGCCCTGCTGCGCGCGAAGCTCGACAATCAGCAACAAGAGTAAATGGGCTTTGAAATAGCGCCCGCCGGCCGCAAGCCAGGCGGGCGCTTTTTTTAAGTGGACTGTTGAAGTGACGCATTCAAGAAGCCTGACGACATCGACTCTTTCCATTCATCTGCTCTAACTTCAACTCGCGCCATGACTCGCTCCGATTTGGTGGACTTACTTGCCGAGCGCTTTGCTCAACTGACCCATCGCGACGCCGAGCTCGCCGTGAAGACAATCCTCGACGCGCTATCCGATGCGCTGGAAAACAGCCACCGTGTCGAGATCCGCGGCTTCGGCAGTTTTTCCGTCAGCCATCGCCCCGCGCGCATCGGCCGCAACCCGCGCTCAGGCGAACAAGTCGTCGTACCGGAAAAACGCATGCCCCATTTCAAACCCGGCAAGTCGTTACGCCTGCTGGTCGACCAGCCCGAGGCCGCAGCCTCGACGCCTACCACCAGCCTCGAACCGAACGCATGAGGCAGCGCGCAGCCGGTTCACGCCACGTCTGCAGGGGCAGATCAAGCCCAGCAACCAATGATCGCGGCGGCACAACGCAATGCTCGCCGCGGTCCTTTGTCAACACCATACCCTCTGTGCACGCCGCCTAAAATGCGCGCAGTTGCGCATTGCACGCGCAGTTTTTCGAACTCCTTCCCATGCGCGCCCTCAACTGGTTCGTCCGACTGATTCTGTTCCTGCTGCTGTTCGGCCTGGCACTGAATAACCTGGAGCCCACGGTTCTGCACTTGCTGTTCGGCACACAATGGACCGCTCCGCTGTTCGTGTTGTTGCTGGCAGCGTTCACATTGGGCGCTGTGCTCGGAGCCCTGGCCATGCTGCCGGGATGGATGCGCGCGCGTCGCGCCCAGGTTGCCCGAACGCCTGGCGGCACCATGCCGGCGCCGCAGACCCAGGAGCAAGTACCCATCCGGTCTGTGCCCACCGCCATCGACGGAAGCACGCCTGATGGAGTTTGAGCTTTGGTGGCTGCTCGCGCTGCCCATCACCTTCGGGTTGGGCTGGTTGGGTTCCAGGCTGGATCTGCGCCAGTGGAAACGCGAGAGCGAACTCAGGCGCGATGCCCCCCTGTCCTATTTCCGCGGCTTGAATTTCCTCCTCACCGAGCAGCAGGACAAAGCGATCGACGCTTTCATCGAGGCCGTCACCGCCGACCCTAACACGGTGGATTTGCACTTTGCGCTCGGCAACCTGTTCCGCCGGCGCGGCGAGTATGAACGCGCCGTGCGCGTGCACCAGAATCTGCTGTCGCGCAACGACCTTCCTGCCGCCGAGCGGCAGCGCGCCCAGGTCGCGCTTGCGCAGGATTTTTTCAAGGCAGGTCTGCTCGACCGTGCCGAGGCTGTCTACACCACGCTGGCCGCGTCGCCCTACAAGTCGGAGGCACTGGCGGCTTTGCTGCAAATTCACGAACGTACCAAGGAATGGCCGCGTGCCATCGATATCGCCGGTCAACTCGAACGTCTGGGCGCTGGCAGTTATGGTCGGCAGATTGCGCATTACTGCTGCGAACTCGGCCTGCAACGCCAGCAGTCGGGTGACCTCGAGGGCATGCGGGAGGCGCTGGAGCAGGCGGTGCTGGCGCAGCCTCAGGCGGTGCGGCCTTGGCAATTGCGGGCCGCCACCGCTCTGCAACAAGATCAACCTGCGCAGGCGCTCGAGCATTTGCGCCACATTGCGCAAATGCAGCCCGATTTCACCGCCCTCGTTGCTCTCGACGCGGCGCGTTTGTTCCTGCAACTGGGCCAGGCCGATGCCGGTCGCACCTGGTTACTGGCCCAATTGCAGGACTATCCCGCCATCGACGTGCTGGATGCCGTACTTCTACTCGAAGCGGATGCCAGCGAACGCTATCACCTGGCGCTTGCGTATTTGCAGACCCACAAAAGCCTGCTGGCTGCGCGCCGCGTGCTCGAACAGTCCAACACGGCCTTGTCGCCCGAACCGGCACGGCTGGCGCTGGCGCAGGCGGTGGAAGGGGCACTCAAAACCCGGCAGCGCTACCGTTGTGCCGCCTGCGGCTTTGAGGCGCGCAATTACACCTGGCATTGCCCGGCCTGCCAAGGCTGGGAAACGTATCCGCCGCGCCGTACGGAAGAACTCCAACTCATCACGCCATGAACGCTGATCAACTCGCCAAGGCTCGGGTGCTCGTCGTCGGCGACGTCATGCTCGACCGCTACTGGTTCAGTGCGGTGGAGCGCATCTCCCCCGAGGCTCCCGTCCCGGTCGCGCTGGTGCAGCGCGAGGAAGACCGCATGGGCGGTGCTGCCAACGTGGCGCTCAATGCCGCCAGTCTCGGAGCTCAGACTACGCTGCTGTCGGTGGTGGGCTCGGACGACGCCGGCCGACGGCTGGCCCATCTCGTCACCGACTCCCCCATCCGCAGCGCCATGCGCCAAGTCCTGGGACTCAGGACCACGATGAAACTGCGCGTGGTCTCGCGCCAGCAGCAACTCATCCGCATGGATTTCGAGTCCAAGCCCGACCACGAGGTGCTGCTCGACCTGATGGACCGCTACGAGCAAGAGCTCGACCTTCACGACGTGGTGCTGTTGTCCGACTACGGCAAGGGCGGGCTCACCCATGTGGTGCGCATGCTCGAGATGGCGCGGCTGCGCGGTAAGCCGGTGCTGGTCGATCCGAAGGGACGCGACTACTCACGCTACAGGGGCGCCATGCTCATCACCCCCAATCGCGCCGAATTCGCCCTAGCCACCGGCGACTGGCAAAGCGAGGATGAACTGCAACAGCATGCCGACGAGTTGCGCTCTGCGCTCAGGTTGCAGGCCGTGCTCGTCACGCGAGCCGAAGACGGCATGAGCTTGTTCACCGACGCCGGCCACCTACACGTACAGGCTGCGGCCAAGGAGGTGTTCGATGTCTCGGGCGCAGGCGACACCGTCATTGCGACCCTGGCCGTGATGCTCGGCGCCGGGAGCAGCATGGAAGACGCGGTGCGCACCGCCAACCGCGCCGCTGGCATCGTCGTCGGCAAGCTGGGGACTGCCAGCGTCACACCCGCCGAACTCTGGCCGCATCCCTGAACATGCCCCGCTGAATCCCATTCACATGTCTGAGTGCGCTCGCAGCGGCGCATCCACAAGCGCACGCACACGCTCCACCATGACCCAGCACATCATCGTCACCGGCGCCGCCGGTTTCATCGGCAGCAACATCGTGCGCGGGCTGAATGCTCGCGGCATCACCGACATCATCGCGGTCGACAACCTCACCCAGGCCGACAAATTCCACAACCTGGTGGACCTGCGCATCAGCGACTACATCGACAAGACCGCGTTCTACGAGGCCTTCGCTCAGGGCCGGTTCGGCCATGTCGACGCCGTGTTCCACGAAGGCGCCTGCTCCGACACCATGGAGCACGACGGCCGCTACATGCTCGACAACAACTACGCCGCCAGCAAACGCCTGCTCGACACCTGCCTGGCGCAGGGCATCCGCCTGCTCTACGCCTCCAGCGCCGCCACCTATGGCGGCTCCGCGAGCTTCGTCGAGCAACCCCGATTCGAGCGCCCGCTCAACGTCTACGGCTATTCCAAGCTGCTGTTCGACCAAGTGGTGCGGCGCGCCCTACCTGCTGCACGCAGCCAGGTTGCCGGGTTTCGCTACTTCAACGTCTATGGTCCGGGCGAGCAGCACAAGGGCCGCATGGCCTCCGTGGCGTTTCACCATGTCAACCAGTACCGCAGCGACGGCAGGGTGAAGTTGTTCGGCAGCTATGGCGGCTACGGCCCCGGCGCTCAAATGCGCGACTTCGTCTACATCGACGACGTGGTCGCGGTGAACCTCTGGTTTTTCGACAACCCGCAACACAGTGGCGTCTTCAACCTCGGCAGCGGCCGTGCCCAGCCTTTCAACGACGTGGCCCATGCCGTCATCAACAGCATGCGCGCAGCGCACGATCTGCAGGCGCTGAGCCTGGTGGAGATGGTGGGGGACAAGCTGGTGGAGTACATCGACTTTCCCGCTGCCCTGGTCGGCAAATACCAATGTCATACCGAGGCCGACCTCCAAAACCTGCGCAGCACCGGATGCCACCACACCTTCACCGACGTGGCCACGGGCGTGGGCCAGTATGTGCGGCACCTGCTGCAGCAACGGCCGCATTGACGCACGGGCACCTCTCTCCAACCGCATCCAGGCCGAAGAGATCACAGGATCGACGCCATGAGAACCATCCTTTCCCGCACGCTACTGGCAGGTTCCCTGCTCATGCTGGCTGCAACCGCGCATGCGGTCACCGAGGTCAATACAGCAACCCAGTCGGAACTCGAGAGCATCCGCGGTTTGGGCGTCACGCGGGTGGAGCAGATTCTCGCGGAGCGCGAGCACAACGGCGCTTATACCGACGCTGCCGATCTGGCGCGGCGCATCCCTGGCCTGGGCCGCAAGTCGGTGCGGCAACTGCAAGAAAACGGCTTGAGCATCAACGGCCAGACAGCGGCACCGACGCCCCGCGACTGATCAACGCTGGCTCCACAGCCACGCCGCACCGCGCACGCCGGACGAGTCACCATGCAGTGCGGGCCGCAACTGGGTGCGCACGGCATCCGAGAACACCCAGGCCCGCCAGCGCAGCGGCACCTCGGCGTACAACTCCGCCACATTGCTCATGCCGCCGCCGAGCACGATCACGTCCGGATCGAGGATGTTGATGATGACGGCAAGCCCTCGCGCCAGCCGGTCGCAGTAGCGGATGAAACTTGCCCGCGCCGCCGCATCGCCCGCTCGCATGGCGGCGATGATGGCAGGCGCAGTCAAAATCTGCCCGCTGTGCGCTGCATGGTCGGCGGCGAAACCCGGCCCGCACAACCAGGTCTCGATGCAACCTGACTTCCCGCACCAGCAAGGCGGACCGGGCCATTCACGCCACGCCGTGTGCGGACGCGGCCACGGCAAAGCGTTGTGGCTCCACTCCCCGCCAATGGCGTTCGCGCCCAGCCAATCGACGCTGTCGATGGCAATGCCAGCACCCACCCCGGTGCCCAGGATCACCCCGAACACCACGCGCGCACCCTGCCCAGCACCGTCCACGGCCTCGCTCACGGCCAGGCAGTTGGCGTCGTTACGCACCCGGACCGGGCGCGCCAGCGCCTGTTCCAGGTCATGCAGCAGCGGTTGGCCATTGAGCGCGGTGGAGTTGGCATTGCGAATCAACCCGCTCGTCGGCGACAGCGACCCTGGAATGGCCACGCCCACGGGCAGAGCATCCGTCCCGGTCCGTCCAAGCCGCGCATCCGCCATGGCCACCAGTTCCGCCATCACCCGCAGCGTGCCGGCATAGTCGCCTTGCGGTGTGCTTCGTCGTTCGCGCAGCAGAAATCGACCCTGCGCATCGAGCGCAGCGACTTCAATCTTGGTGCCACCAAGGTCGACCCCAAGATGGAGATCCGCATGCATGCCGTTGTTTGGGGTCGTCATGTTGCCAGAGGGCTGGGATGTGTATGGGCGACGTGATCACGGTCAGCCACAGACCGTTTGAGCTTGGCCCGCTCATCTGGATTCTCCCGCGCCATGCGATGAACGTCGCCGATGAAGGCAGCATTGCCGTGCGCAGCATGACGATCGTGCTGGTTGTGCCGATGGCGCAGGCTGAGCCAATCGCGCTGCGTGCAACAGGCACCGAGATACGGCTCAACAGCCTCCCGAGGCTCGCCCGGGTTGAACCTGCGGTCACAGAAGGCCGTCGCCTTGCGACGACTGCATTCGGGATGGCCGGGCATCACAGGGTTTCCGATCCAAGCGGCGGCTGCATGACGGTTCATGGATATTGCAAGCGCTGGCTTTGCGCGCAGTCCGGCTCGACAGAGCGCTGCGGAGCAGGTTCAGGTGTCGGGATCACCTATGGTCCCGAGCAAGTCCAACAATCCGCGCTGGTCAATCACCTGAACTCCCAACTCTCGGGCCTTGGCGAGTTTGCTCCCCGCCTCGGCCCCGGCAACAACATAATCAGTCTTCTTCGACACTGACCCCACCACTTTTCCGCCCGCGGCTTCGATGGATGCTTTCGCCTCATCGCGGCCCATCGTCGGCAGGGTTCCAGTGAGGACGAAGGTTTGACCGGCAAGGGGTTTGCGTGCTGCAGCCCCGGCAGGCACAGATTCGTCCCAATGCACACCGCAGGCGCGGAGTTGTTCGACGACTTCGCGGTTGTGCGGCTGGTCGAAGAAGGTGAGGATGCTTTGGGCCACGACAGGCCCGACGTCGGGCACGGCCTGGAGTTGTTCGAGGCTGGCGTCCATCAAGGCGTCGAGACTGCCGAAATGGCGGGCGAGTTCCTTGGCGGTGGCTTCGCCGACATGGCGGATGCCGAGCGCGTAAACGAAACGCGGCAAGGTGGTGGATCGACTGGATTGCATCGCCTCGAGCAGGTTGGTGGCGCTTTTATCCGCCATGCGATCGAGCGTCGCGAGCTTGAGCAAACCCAGGCGGTAAAGGTCGGGCAGGACGTTGACGATGCCACCGTCCACCAATTGCTCGACCAGTTTTTCGCCCAGACCTTCGATGTCCATGGCTCGCCGGCTGGCGTAATGCAGGATGGCCTGCTTGCGTTGCGCGGCACAGAACAGGCCGCCGGTGCAGCGCCAGTCCGCCTCGCCCGCTTCGCGCACGATGGCCGAGCCGCACACCGGGCAGTGGCCGCCAAGTTGCCGATCGAAATCGAAAGCAGCACCCGCGTCCGCAGGGCGCTGTTCGATCAATACACTCACCACTTCGGGAATGACGTCACCCGCCCGGCGCACAACGACGGTGTCGCCCACGCGCACGTCCTTGCGGCGCACTTCGTCTTCGTTGTGCAGCGTGGCGTTGGTCACCGTGACACCGCCGACGAATACCGGCTCCAGCTTGGCAACCGGTGTGAGCTTGCCCGTGCGACCCACTTGAATGTCGATGGCCAGGACGCGGGTGCTGCGCTCCTGTGCGGGATATTTGTGCGCCACGGCCCAAACCGGCTCGCGGTTGCGAAAACCGAGTTCGGCCTGCAGCACAAGGCTGTCGACCTTGTAGACCACGCCGTCGATGTCGAACGGCAGGCTGTCGCGCTCCTTGGCGATGCGCGCGTGGAAGTCGATGAGGGTTGGCGCGCCGGGGCCATGCACGCGCTGCTCGGCGACTGGCAGACCCATGGCGGCCAGCGCGTCGAGCATGGCGTGGTGGGTGTCGGGCTGATGCGACCAGCCGACAATTTCGCCCCAGCCATAGGCGTAGAAAGCCAGCGGGCGCTGTGCGGCAATCGCGGGGTCGAGTTGGCGGATGCTGCCCGCCGCGCCGTTGCGCGGGTTGACCAGAGTGGGCAGGCCGCTGGCACGCTGGCGCTTGTTGTACCGTTCGAAGTCGGCGCGCTTCATCAGCACCTCGCCGCGCACCTCCAGCACGGCCGGCGGATGATCCGTGTGCAAACGCAGCGGCACGCTGCGGATGGTGCGCACATTCTGTGTCACATCCTCGCCAGTCTCTCCGTCGCCACGGGTGGCCGCCTGCACCAGGGTTCCGTGTTCATAGCGCAGGTTGATGGCCAGACCGTCGAATTTGAGTTCGGCGTTGTAGGTCAACGGAGCCTCGTCCGCGCCCAAGGCCAGCTTGTTGCGCACCCTTTGGTCGAACGCGATCGCCCCCTGTGGCGTGGTGTCGGTCTCGGTCTGGATGGACAGCATGGGTGCGGCGTGCCGCACCGGAGTGAATTGCGGCAGCGGCGCGCCACCCACGCGCTGGGTGGGCGAGTCGGCCGTGCGCAGCTCGGGGTGCGCAGCCTCGAGTGCCTGCAACTCGCGGAACACGGCGTCGTAGTCGGCATCGGGAACGAGTGGGGCGTCGAGCACGTAGTAGGCGTGGTCGAGGCGCGCGAGTTCGGTGCGCAGCGCCGCCACGCGGGCCACCGGGTCGGCACCGGGCCATGCGGATCGCGGAGCTTGAGCTGAGGACATGTGGCGTGGAGGCAAGCGGGATTGCGCAGCAGCCAGACCATCAAGCGGCTGCTCGTGTCACGCATGGGAGATACGGGGCGCTAGCTGAACAATCGTTGCGTGGTCGCGGTTCCGGCCGGCAGGCTGCGGGCTTCGAGTGCTGCGTAGAGTCGTTGCAATTGCTGCTCGATCTGGTCGAGCGAGGCGTGCGAGAGCGGCGCGCCATTGTCGTCCACTTGCTTCGCATCCAGTGCCTGGCCCAGTCGCCGCGCGGCCTCGCGCATACGTGCAAAGGGTCGCAGGGCTTGCGGCACTTGGGGCACGTCGAGCAGGAGGGTGGCGCGGCTCACCGGCATTTCCGGATTCTCGGCCAGATCAGCCTGGGCGTCGAACTGGAGCTGGACCATGGAGACAGGCCGGCCGGGTTCGGGCATGTCGGCGTCACCAGGCTCGACCGATGCGGGCGTGACATCCACCAGCGCGAGTCGACCGGCCGAGAGTGCCGTGGTGAAGCCCGCAGCCTGAGCCTGCTGGCGCAGATAGTCCACGCCCCAGGCGACGCCCTGCGCCTGCAGATTGATGGAGAGCTGCGCGTCGTTCGCTGCGGCGAAGTTGTCGAGGTCGCGCGCCTGCTCCAACACCTCGGCCATATCGGGCAAATCGGGCGCGGCGCCCAGGGCCTCGCCGAGGGCATGGCATTTGGTGACGAACTCGGAGTACTCGATGGCGTTGAGCGGCCCGCTGCGGCTGGCCAGCTGCACGGCCGCCTGCAGTTCGGCGTAGCGCGCACCGGGTTGCAGGGCTTCCCACAAGCCCGATCGCGCGTTGCGCCCCTCGAACAGCATGGGCTTGGTCCCGGCACGAGAGCTGCGCGGCAAGCGCTGCTGCAACGCCTCTCCGGGCACGGGCAACTCGAACAGGAAGCTGACGATGGCGTCGATCAGAGGGTCGATATGCAGCGCGGGGACCCTCGTTCGGCTCGGCTCGATCGGCGCCAGTTCAGGTTCGACGCGTTCGGGCTGGTCATCCAGTTCCGGTTCGTGCTGACGGTGTTCGAGGGGGTCAGGCTCACGACCCGACGTTGGTCTGGCCGAGGTCGAACTGGCATCCGGTCTGACCCGGCGGCGTCGCAACTGCCAGGATTGCCAAAGGTTGAGCGCCACCACGGCGGCGATGATCAGCGCCCCCACCACCAGCAAGGCCTGCTGCAATTGACCCATGTCGTGTTCGTCCTCGTTCGTCTGCGTTGGTGCTGGGGGCTCAGGTCGTGCGGACTGGCTTGATTCCGGGGTCGCAACACGACTGGCGCGTCGCACCGCCTCGACCCGGAAGCCATATCCGCTGCGCTGAGCACCCCATTCAGGCCATCATTCCAACCACCATCAAGCCACGGCCTCGGCGATGTGCGCAGCGGTATCCATGTCCACCGCGACGATGCGCGACACCCCCTGCTCCTGCATGGTCACTCCCACCAGCTGCTCGGCCATCTCCATGGCAATCTTATTGTGCGAAATAAACAGGAACTGAATCCCATCGGACATGGAACGGACGAGCTGGGCAAAACGCTCGGTGTTGGAATCGTCCAGTGGCGCGTCGACCTCGTCAAGAATGCAGAACGGCGCGGGGTTGAGATGAAAGATTCCGAACACCAAGGCAATGGCCGTGAGCGCCTTCTCGCCGCCTGAGAGCATGTGGATGGAGCTGTTGCGCTTGCCTGGCGGTTGGGCCATGACTTGCACGCCAGCGTCCAGAATTTCCTCGCCGGTCATGACCAGTCTGGCCGCGCCACCGCCGAACAACTGCGGGAACAGGCGTCCGAAATGCTCGTTCACGGCATCGAAGGTCAGACGCAGTTGCTCGCGTGTTTCGCTGTCGATCTTGCGGATGGCATCTTCCAGCGTCCCGGAGGCCTGCTCCAGGTCGGCCACTTGGGCGTCGAGAAATTGCCTGCGTTCGCGTGCCTGGCCCAGCTCGTCGAGTGCCGCCAGGTTCACTGCGCCCAGCGCGGCCATGTCGCGTTGCAGACGTTGCGTGTCGCGTCCGAGTTGCTCGGGTTGCACGCCTTGCGGCAGGCTTGCGGCCAGTTGCTGCAGGTCCACCTGAGCATCGGCCAGCAACTGCTGGAACTGCTCGCCTTGCAGCCGGGCCTCCTGCTCGTCGAGTTGACGGGCATTGATGGCCGCGCGCAGCGGTTCGGCGTCGCGCTCCAGGCGCAGGCGGTTTTCCTCCATGGCGCGCAAGCGTGCGGCAATGTCGTCATGCTCCGCCCGACGCAGCGCGAGTTGCTCCAGGCGGGCCTGTTGCACGGCGAGTGCATCCTGCAACCCGGCGTTGGCGCTCTGGTCACTCAGACGCGCCAGTTCGGCTTCGACACCCAGCAGCCGCGTGGCCACTTCGCCCAAATGCTGCTGTGCGGTGGCCGCCATGCGCTGGGCATCGGTCTGGCGCTGTTGCAAGCTGCGAATGGCGTAGCCGGCCTCAGCCTGCTGCTGCTCCAGGGAACGCAGCATGGCGCGAGCTTCGTTGAGTGCGGTCTGCTCGCGCTGGGCCTCGACGTCGAGATCGGCCTGATCCTGCTGGCGCTGCCCAAGTTCGGCGTCGAGTTGCTCGAAGCGCGCTTCGCTCTCGGCCTGTGCGGCGGCGAGTTCGTCACGCTGCGCAGCCAGTTCTGCGAGGTCGGTGTCGAGCCGTTCGGCGCGCGCGACTGACTCCTGCTCCTGCTGCTGCAGCTTGAGCCATTCCACCTGCACGGCGTGGTGTTGCTGGGTCAGCGCCTGCAGTCGACGCCCCTCGGCGGCGGCTTGCTCCTGCGCCTGGGTCCAGACGGCCTCGGCCTGCAGCGCGGCGCTGCGGGAACCGTCGGCCATGAGCTGCTGCGCCTTGGTCTGACGTTCCAGGTTTTCGATTTCCTGGGCACGCGCCAGCATGCCTGCCTGTTCGCTGTCGGCGGCATACAGGCTCACGCTGTGGCGCGTGGTGGCATGGCCATCGCGCGTCACCAGCATGGCGCCCGGAGGCAAGTCGCCACGGCGTTGCATGGCTTGCTGCATGGAGTCGGCGATGAAGACACCGGCCAGCCAGTCGTCAAGGACAGCGCGCAGACCAGGGTCGACGTGGCGCAGTAATGCGGCCAGGGGCTGCAGGCCGGTCATCGCGGGCATGGGGGCGGCGGCCTGCGGTGCGGTGAAAAACACCAGCTTCGCCGGAGGCGGGTCGGCGGCGAAGCCGGCCATGGCGTCGAGCCCGCGCACTTCCAGCGCGGCCAGACGCTCACGCAAGGCGGCTTCGAGCGCCGTCTCCCAACCGGGCTCGATGTGGATGCGGGTCCACAACCCGGCCAGGGTGTCGAGACCATGCCGTGCCAGCCAGGGCTGGATGCGACCCTCGGTCATCACCTTGTCCTGCAAGGCCTTGAGCGCATGCAGGCGCGCGCTGCTGACGCCGAGCTCGGCGGCCGCCTGCTGCGCTGCCGCCTGCTGCTGTTGGCGCACATCCTGTAAGCCGGGCAGTTTCTCTTGCAAAGCCTGCAGTCGTGCTTCCGTCTCGTCACGTTCCTCGCCAAGGCGGCCTTGCTGCACGTTCAAATCGCCCAGGCGCCGGCTGTCGGGATGCTGCACGGCGCGGCGTTCGGCCTGCAGGCGCTGCAGGCGCTGCTCGATCTGCTGGACTTGCTGGCTGAGGGTGCGCTGGCGCTCGGCCTCGGCTTGCAGGCGCTGTTGCGCCGCCGCCGCCTGGGCACGCTGCTCGGCGGCCCGCATCTGGGCATCGCTCAGCCGTACCTCCAGAGCGGGAACTTGCTCGCCCTGCTCCACCACCCGGGCCTCGGCCTCGGCCTGCAGCAGTTCGGCTTCGGTCATCTCCATGGCGGCGGACGCCGCATCCTGCTGCGACGCCTGCTGCCGTGCTCGCCACTGCGACTGCTCGGTGGCCAGCTCGATCTGGCTGCGCAGGGCGCGCTCGCGCGCTTCGACGACATAGCGGATTTCCGTCTCCAGCCTTGCCACTTGCGCCTGTGCCGCGTACAGCTCGGCTTGTGCGGCATTGAGCGCGTCGCTGGCGGCGTATTGCGCCTGGCGCAGCGCTTCCAGATCGGCCTCGGCGGCTCGCATCAGCGCGGTTTGCGCCTCCAGGGCGTTGACCGCGTGGCCCGTCTCGGCGGCGATGCGGGTCTGCCGTGCCTGGGCTTCCTGCCAGCGCAGCAGCCACAAGCCATGCTGGCTGGTCTCGAGTTGCTGCTGCAGCTGCTGGTACTGCTGCGCCACAGCGGCCTGTTGCTCCAGCTTGTCGAGCTGCGCATTCAACTCGCGCAGGATGTCATGCACGCGCAGCAGGTTTTCACGGGTGCCATGCAGGCGATTCTCGGTTTCGCGCCGGCGTTCCTTGTACTTCGAGACGCCGGCTGCTTCCTCCAGCATCACCCGCAACTCTTCCGGGCGAGATTCGAGAATGCGCGTGATGGTGCCCTGGCCGATGATGGCGTAGGCGCGTGGCCCCAGCCCGGTGCCGAGG
>JAGWMO010000052.1:0-2737 GCA_028871675.1 Betaproteobacteria bacterium | reverse complement strand
CAGCGCAGCCGGTGTGGTGAAGACGATGCGTGTGAAGCTGGGAGACAAGGTGAACGAAGGCACGGTGCTGCTGGAACTGGAGGCCGAGGCTGGCGCAGCCGCCGCTGTCCCGGCCACCCCAGCCGCTTCGGCTCCCCCCGCAACGGCGCCCCGGGGTGCCCAGGCCGAGTTGGCCGTTGCGCAGACCCCGGCGGCCCCGACACCGCCGTCACCGGCTGCTGCAGACAGCTACACCGGAAACGTCGACCACGATTGCGAGGTGCTGGTGCTGGGTTCCGGTCCCGGCGGATATTCCGCAGCATTCCGCGCGGCCGACCTCGGCCTCAAGGTGGTGCTGGTCGAGCGCTATGCCGCACTCGGCGGGGTTTGCCTGAACGTGGGCTGCATTCCGAGCAAGGCGCTGCTGCATGTGGCCGCGGTGATGGACGAAGCGGCACATTTCGCCGACATCGGCGTGGAGTTCGGCGCACCCAAGGTGGACCGGACCAAGCTCGCCGCGCACAAGGCAAAAGTCGTGGGCAAGCTCACCGGCGGCTTGAGCGCGATGGCCAAGATGCGCAAGGTGACGGTGGTGCGCGGTTACGGCAGCTTTGTCGACGCGCATCACGTTGCCGTGGAATTGACCGATGGCGATGCGCAACGCAAGACCGGGGCGACGCAGACGGTGCGCTTCCAGCGCGCCATCATCGCCGCCGGGAGCCAGGCGGTGCGTTTGCCCTTCCTGCCGGATGATCCGCGCATCGTCGATTCCACCGGCGCGCTGCAACTCGCCACCGCGCCCCAATCCATGCTCATCGTCGGCGGCGGCATCATCGGCCTGGAGATGGGCACCGTCTATTCCACGCTGGGCGCGCGGCTCGACGTGGTGGAAATGCTCGACGGCCTGATGCCCGGCGCCGACCGTGACCTGGTCAAGGTCTGGCAGAAGCTGAATGCCAAACGTTTCGACCACGTCATGCTCAAGACCAAGACCGTGGCCGCCGAGGCCAAGCCCGACGGCATCTGGGTACGCTTCGAAGGTGAAGGGGCACCCCCCGCGCCACAGCGCTATGACCTGGTGTTGCAAGCTGTAGGCCGTGCGCCCAACGGCCGCAAGATCGGTGCCGACAAGGCAGGTGTGGCGGTGAGCGAGCGCGGATTCATTCCTGTGGACGCGCAGTTGCGCACCAATGTGCCGCACATCCACGCCATTGGCGACATCATCGGCCAGCCCATGCTTGCGCACAAGGCGGTGCACGAAGGCCACGTGGCGGCGGAAGTGTGTGCGGGTGAACTCAAGGGCGATGCCGCTCTGGCCAAGTCTGCCTTCGACGCCCGGGTGATTCCGAGCGTGGCCTACACCGATCCCGAGATCGCCTGGGTCGGCCTGACCGAAGACGCTGCCAAGTCCCAGGGCATCGCAGTCACCAAGGGCCTGTTCCCGTGGACGGCTTCGGGCCGCGCCATCGCCAACGGCCGCGACGAAGGCTTCACCAAGTTGCTGTTCGACAAGCAAACCCATCGCATCGTCGGCGGTGGCATCGTCGGCACCCATGCGGGTGATTTGATCAGCGAAATCGCGTTGGCGATCGAAATGGGCGCTGACGCGGTGGACATCGGCCGCACCATCCACCCTCATCCCACGCTGGGCGAATCGGTCGGGATGGCGGCGGAAGTGGCCGAAGGTGCGTGCACCGACTTGCCGCCGCCCAGGCGCTGAGGGTTTTCAGGTAGCGGGCCGCTCAGCCCGGCTCGAGAACGCTAGGCAAGCTCTCGCGCTGAACCCGCTCAGGGCTTGCGTCGCCCAGGTCTCAGCGGTTCGAGTAATCGGTCGCCAGGGCGGCGTTGGCGCGGCCCGTGTCGGTGCGCTGCGGCAAGGCGTTCGGCATGGCCCTGGTTGATCCATCTCCGACGGAGCCGTTGCCATCCGCGGTCGCAGCAGTCGGCGCCGCCTGAGCCTCGGGAACCGCATCCGCAGCGCGGGTGATGAAGCGCCGAGCCCCATCGAAGCGCCGGGACCAATAGGGATTGTTGAGGTTGCCGATCTGCACGTCCTGTCCCGGTTTGGGCGCGTGCACGAACTCGCCGTTGCCGATGTAGATGCCCACATGCGAGAACGCGCGGCGCAGGGTGTTGAAGAACACCAGATCGCCCGGTCTCAATTGGTTTTCGGCAATTTTTTCACCCTCGCGACTTTGCTGGGCGGCGTTGTGCGGCAGCACCAAGCCCAGGGTTTGCTGATAGACGTGACGCACGAACCCCGAACAGTCGAAGCCGGTGGAGGCGTGGTCACCGCCGTACTTGTAGCGCACCCCCAGGAAGCTCAGGGCATTGATGACCAGATCGGAAGCATGTGTTGAAACCTGCTGCACCAGGCCGTTCTGTGCCAGCCATTGTTGCAGCGAATCGCGGCTGCCGGAGGGGGTTTCCGGCGCTTGCGTCGGGGCGGTTTGCACCACGTCCGTCGGCACGCCACGGCTGGCGTCGCGCTCATCCGGGCCGACAGGGCGATGTTGCGCGCAAGCGGTCGCCGCGCCCGCCAGCATGGCCAGGAACAGTGCTGATTTGATCGCTCTGGCGCGCAGATTTCCCATAAGGGCGCGACCTTAGCGTTTCCCTTGCGGGCCTGTCAACTCTCAGTCTTGTCCAACGAGGTATGAGCCTGGAGCCAGGGCCATGATTCCAACGAGATGTGAGCCTGGAGGGTTCTGGGAGAGGCGGTTGAGCGGCTGATGGGCAGCGCGCCAGCGCGGCGCGT
>JAGWMO010000004.1:0-169094 GCA_028871675.1 Betaproteobacteria bacterium | reverse complement strand
CCGCCCGGCGCTTCCTGCCGACGCTGTCCCGGTCAGCAGGTGCATCGAGCAACGGGCGGCCGCCTTTCTGGACCCGGTGCCTCGCCGGGTCCCCTTTTTTATTCAGGTCTGCCCATGCACGCGTTGCTTAACGGCCTCAGCGGCCATCCGTATCTTGTTCTCAGCGTCGTCTTCGGCGTTGCGTGCGCGGAGTCGCTGGCGGTCGTGGGGACGTTTGTCCCGGCAGGCATCGTGATAGCGGGACTTCACACATCCAAACTTCACGGCACCGCGTTGCAATACAACCAAGATAATCCGTACATCGAAAGCCTTCTCATCTGCAGACCTGAGCTTGCCGAACAAATAACTGAAGCGTTTCGAAAGATTGGCGCGGAGGGACCCCACAGCGAATGAGCCCGGATGTCTTTGTTTTCGAGGTCTGCCAAGCCAATGCGCGTGACTTTGCTCGACCTGTCTTCCCCAAAAATATCTCGATCTAACAACGAGTCCCAAACCGCATAGCATACCGACAACTGGCGAGTGTCAGCCTTGACGTTAGGCGAATGAGCGGCCGCTTTTTAGCAGCCAGACGATCTCTTTCGGGTTCGAAAACAGCCCTCCGCGGGGAGGCGCGCCGAAGTCGGCGATCGCTAATCTCCGCGTTCACGTCGCCAGACTGGCTGTTCGAATTCGCAAGACATTTACCGTTTCCGCCGGAGGTTATGGTCAGGTACCAGTTCTAACGAAACTGGTACCTGATGCTTGCGGAGAAGCCGGAGCAAGGACGCGTTCCGGCGCTCCAAATCCTGCAACGCCAGCGACAGAATGGCGACGCGCTGCGCCATCGCATCACGCTCGCCCTTGACGCGCACGAGACGGGAGGCAGCCGTCGACTCCGCAGAGAGCGTTTCGCGCTGCGCTGAATCGCCAGACGTTCGCTGGCGCTCGTCACGCAGTGCCGCCAACCGAACCTTGATGTCCGGGTACCGGTTTAACGTCGCACGTGACCGGCCTGCAGCCATGTAGAGGGACTTTTCCGTCAGGACCACTGCTGGTTCCTCGGCAATTTTGGACAGCGCTAGTTCGAATGCCGCACGCGTGTCGTCCCGCCTGGACGCATACTTCCGTCGGAGTGCCGCCTCTTGTTTCAAATTACGTCCCATCGCGGCTTACCGGTAGATGGATTATCGCGCGTTTCATACTCACGATTTCTTGATCCAGGGCCACTCGCTGTAAGGAGCTCAGCCTGGGCGCGCGCTGCATCGCCTCAGCATCGGCGATCGCGGCTTCCCACGCTGGCTTGTGCCTGGCGGAGATGCAGGAATTTGCACATCGGTCCGGATGGCAGAAGGAAAGAACCGGGGTCTTCTGCGCATCACTTTTGACCTCCGACAGACACATGGCAGTCTCGGGTTCAAAGAAGCAATAGTTCAAGGTGCCAGGGTAGAAGCATTTTGCCTTGTGCCGCAGATAATAGGCGATATCATCCTCGCGGCGATCGCCGACGGCGCCGCGGAACTCGCGCAGCATCTGTTCGCCCTTGGGGCCGGTCACGTTGCCCTCTACAACGTCGTGAGCAACTTCCTCCAGGAAGTCAGCATTGGCCAAAAGCCGTTCCTGTGCGAGGAGCCTCTTCCAGGTGTCGAGATTATCCGTGCCGGCGTAGCCCTCGAACGTCGCGATATGGACATGCTTGTATTGGAGCATGCCAGCGATCACGCCGAACGGCTGCCGCGCAATATTCTTAGCCAGAGTGCGCCGGAATTGCCGCGTATTAAAATGCCAAGATCGTCCGTCCTCTCCGGGTGGGATCGGCGCGAACGAGAAGAGGGCCGAGACGTGGTCGCGGAACAGGTTGACGTATTCGTTGATGCTGATCGTCTTCAGCGGCGCCCCAGTCGTGTTCCGGAACACGACGTCATCCGGGCTGTGGCGCTGGTAGGCTGTCGCTGCCGCGACGGTCTCCAGGGCACCGGCAACAGGCGGCACAATGGTCCAACTTTCCGATCTGCCCTGCGGTTGAGGAACCCCCTTGAACAGTCTGGAATAGACACGCAACAACGGACGGCCGTCTGCGGTCGTTTCGGTCACGACCGACTTGTCCCGGATCGCCAGAATCTCAGAGACACGCATTCCACTCAACCAGGCGACGACGACGAAGCACGCGGCGATCAGCATGCGCTCCTCGTGTCTAAAGTCGGAATACTGCGCCCACTGAGTTCGCCACGGTAACGCCGTCTCGGGATCCGTCGATAGGCGCACGCGGCGAACAAACTTGCGGAATATCCAGCCATCCACGTCGGTTTGGGTGCGGCGTTCGCTATAGCCCATCGCGAGACGTTCGGCGCGCGCCCTTTCGAGCACCGTGCGAAGCTCGATGATGTCCTTCGAGAAGTGTTCCACATACCGCAGGGCGTGCCACCCCAGCACAGTCACGATCCCATCGGGAATCACCGGCGTGCGGTTCTCCTCGCCGCGTTGTTTCTGGAAACCAATGACAATTCGAGGATTAACGCCGTGCCACGGATAACACGGCAATGTGTCGGAGAGCGCGTCGCGATATTCCCACAGGCGCTGGGCGACGCGAAGGACCAATGCAACTTGCAGGGTATTTCGACCTTTCTTTCTGTCGCCGATCTCCCATGTGCGATCGGCCATCAAGTGATCCCGGAATTCGTCCAGTAAGGCTGAGGTCGCTTCTGAAAAGCGCGTGATCCCGCGTCGCAGCAGCCAGCGAGCAAGTAGGCTGATTTGGGTCGCCTCAACGATCACTGTATGCGGAGAACGCCGCCGCATTCCGGGTGGCGGAGCGGACAAACGCGCATACGCGAATTCCTTCATAGTCTGGATCAAAGTCTGCCCCTCAAACTCGCTAGCCTTGCGGCCGGGAGTAACTTCGAAGTCGAACCTCACTATTTTGTTGCTCGCCGGGATATGAGTGGCACCAATCAGGGGCGCCACGTCCCACGCAGGATCCGAAAATTTGGCGCGACTATCGCCCTCTCCAGCGATGATTGTGTTCGGCGGTACCTTTGATGCGATGTCCCACTTAATCGAGACAAGGCTCGCGAGATCGTCTTCGTTCGCCATCAGTTCCCCCTCATGGAAGCCGGGACGTGGAATGGTTCGTAGGGCGCCGCCGCCTCGGCCAAAGAGATGATCTCTGGCTTAAACGCAGGTAGGATAGCCTCGGTGATGGCCCGGTAGGGAAAGCCAAACCGGATCTGCCACTCGTCAGCGGGAAGATGCTCGCGCTGTGCCAAAAGAAAGTCTCGGAAACGGATAAGCCGCGGCAGGACATGACTTGTCCAGACCGCGTTGCGGCACGTGAAGCAAGCGAAGGGGCGATCGCAGGGAGTGTTTGGTGGGCCATCGGGCCTGTTATAAAAGTCCTTGCACGACGCGATGAAGACGTCCTGCTCGCCAGCGGTGATGCGTTTCGCCGCTTCAGCCCCAATACGCAGATGATCTGCCAGTAGCGCGGCTTCGCTCTGATCTTCTTGGGGTGCCACCACTGTCCCGGTCACGAGGGTCAACGCCTCATTCTGAGCCGTCTCGATGCTAGCGTGGTGCAAGTCCCACGTTCCCGGATTCGTCAAGTAATGCACGGTCGTCTGCATCTGTGCATGACGGGCTCGGTCCTTGATAAGCGCAAGGCTGCCCGTGAGGCGGTAGGCTCGTGAAAGATTGGTCACGCGGAACCGCGACAGCTGGAGATCCGGAAGACCATGCTTTTTTCCAAAATCTGCCACCATCCGCGTGGTTTCGCCATCTGGAACGGCACGGACCGGCTCGCCGCGACGAGCGAGATACACCCATAGCCGATCCTTGAGGTCGGGGTCGTTCGTCCACTGCCGCAGGGGAGCGGTAATCAGCTTGATCATGTGAATCACGCGCCCCGGCGACCAAATAGATGTATTACTGTAGAGCTTGGTGAATTCCTTCCGCGCCGGGCGCGTTTTAACGAATCGGATGCGGCAAACGCGAGTGTTCTCAGTCAGTTCGATGTCTCCCTGTCTGAGGTGCATGATGCACTGGGGGTTCTCGTCAAGCAATGCGTGCAACAAAATCACAAACGGCGTCAGGTCTTCGATGTGCGGATAGAGGTAAGCGTAGGTTTCATCCGCCGATGGATAACCCGCCAGATGCTTGTGGAACGCAGAATTAAGTGACGGGTGTGCGGACCTGTCAACACATGACGACAGGAATGGCGCTCCGTGCATAGCGTGACGGACGTACCAGAGGACGTTGGCTTGGGAGCGCCAGGCGTTCCGCCGATAGCCGTTTGGGTCTTGTCCCGACGCGACAAGTTTCCTGCCCATGCGCAGGCGATGGATCACTGCGGTAATTTCGCGCCTGCAGATCCGCACAATCTCGAACATCTGGGCGTCCGTGTAAGGCATTCTTCGCACGCCCGGCGTCGATGCCTGACGCTCCGGAAAGACCGGCACAACAAAATCCGCTGCGAGGATAGAAGGCTGGTTTGCCTGAAGAACCTGTAGGCAACCGGTCAGGTTGTAAAAACAGGCAGATCGCGTACTCTGGGACGGATACCTCGGAATCAAAAAGCCCGCGAAACGCACGAAATGATGTGACGTCAGATCGTGCGTGGTCTGGGGTACTCGCCAGCCTGCCGTGGCATCGGCATCCAGGAACTCACAGAAGAGCCGCCACGCTCGTAGCATCGATACGACTGAAGACCAGGCGGTCAGGCTTCCATCGACTTGGGTCATGTACCAAAGTGCAGTGCCTATCGTGTCGACTAGAAAAGGTCGATTAATGTACTCGGCCAAATCGACAATCTTGCGAAAGCGAGCACGCAAGTCGAGCACGCCTTGCGCCAGCCAGGGCGTTTCCGCATGTGTGTTTGTCGGCGAAATCCGGGTCATCGCGGTTCATCCATCGCCCGCATGCCAACGGTCCAGTTTCCCAGGCTGTCGTCAATCATGCGGTCTACCTCCTCGAGACAATCAAGATAAATAAACGTGGAGGCAAGGCTGGCGTGCCCAAGCAGGCGCTGCAGTTGTCTAAGCGGATCTTTCAGTAGCGCGCGATACGGCTGACGCGCATCGGTGCGGTAAGCCGGATCGGAAATCAATACTTGAATCATGGCCGTAAGCTGGTGGATAGCAAAGGCGTGACGCAGCATGTGGGGCGTGCAAAGAATTCCCGCCTGTTCCGAGGCTCTCCTGAATATGTCGTGCCACCTCGCCGTTTTCATCGGCATTCCCGCCTCGGTCAACCAGAGTTCGACAGGGCGTTGTCTTTGAGAAATATTGGCCAGCGCGTTCTCCCTGTCTTCCGCAACATAGCGGAATACCGTGCGCAGAACATGCACCGGTATGCGAATGGCCCTTACCTTGCCACCTTTCGTCCCCCACTTAAGGGTAAGAGGCACGGTTTTTCTGCCCCGACACTCGGGTGCGTCGGGATCTGGCAAGTCCCCGAGCCGCAAGCTGTTTGCCTCATTGACACGCATGCCAGTCGCCATTAAGAGATCAGCAAACGCACGATCACGTTCGGCAGTGCGAGTGCCGCCAAAGGCGGGCCGCACTTTAGACAAGTAGATCCTCAGCGGAACGTATCGCACCGGGCTCGACGACACGTGCTCGGTAAGAGACGAACGGACCTGCCGCGTGCCGGGCAAGGCAGCGATACGCCCAGCCCGTATTTCGCCATATGAGACGGGACTGACGGGGACTTCGCCTGCGACAGCCGCCCAGGCATAGAAACGGGTCAGAGCCGCTGCCACATTATTCCAGGTACGCGCAGAGACCGGTCTCGCCTGCGCAAAGCGCCGCGCAGTGTAATACGCACGCAAGACGTCACGATTCACTTGGCGCCAAGGAATCTCCTGTTGTGCGAGCCATTTCAGAAAGTGCGCCAAGTGATAGGCATAGGTACGCCAGGTATTGCGACGCGGCGAAGCAGGATCGACTAACGACCGAAGAAAAGCGTTGAGAACGCGATCGAACGAACCATCCTGCTCAACGAAGAACGGTTGTCCATTGACGACCCCTAATCGCGCAGCCATGCTGGTCAAGTCGGGGGTTCTGGACAAGTCGGTGACGATAATCATCGGTCGCGTTCCAGCAACATAGATACCGTGGGATCCAGCGGAAACCGCCGCAGTCGTCAACCGCACGCGACTAAACGCCCCCGGACAACAGTCCGGCAAGGCAGCTTTCCGATATTACAGCCGCCCCTGCACTTTCAGCCTGCGTAAATGTTCAACGGCGCCCCGGAAATCGATTCGGAGCAGATGCATCGCCATGTCTATCGCACCACCACCGCCCACTCTCACCCTGGTGTCGAAGAACTTTGGCCCGGTGATCAATAATTCAAAATCTCGCCCGCCCGCGCCGGCGTACCATCGGGAAGTGGTCTTGTCTTTAAGAGGGACGAAGGTTGCGTCACGCTTGGTATAGTCCGCGAGCGCAATCAGCGCCGTCTCTGCCGACATACCCCGCCATTCTGCCAATTCGCTGCCCCCGACCTTCGTCATTTTTCGACCTCCTCAGGGGCTACTCGGCTTTTATAGAAAGCCGGCTACTCGACACCAAGCGTAGTACAACTCGACACAAAAATCATTCACCCAATATAACTGTAGTTGTAGCTGCCGGTCTGCACGCTGCGTCCGTCGATCACCATGAACTTGTCGTGGAAGATGGGATAGACGTCGATCGAGCGCACCCCGACGCCTGCCAGAAGCAGGGCGTTGACGGCATGACGGGCGTAGCGCCGGTCGTCCTCGAAGTTGGTTTTCCAGTCCAGCAGCACGCGCACGTTCACGCCGCGCTTGTGGGCCGCGATCAGCGCCTTGGCCACCGCCGACGCCGTGAAACTGTAGGCCGCAAGCTGGATGCTGTGGCGCGCGCCGGCAATCGTGGAGAGCACCAGGCGCTCGGCGCTGCCGTCGGGCGAGAAGCCCGCCGAGACGGTGGCGCGCAGGTCCTGCGACCCGGGCTGCGGCCCCTGGAACCGAGCCCTGTCGTCGGCTTGAGCCGGCCCCGTGGCGGCCAGCAGCAGGGCGATGAACAACAAAGGGATGCAGCGAAGCCGGAGCTTGCAACAGACGGTCATGGGGCGCAGTTGAGGCAGCAGAGAGGGGCTGAGGTGAGCAGGTGGCGCGCAAAGCAAACAGCCGGCACCGAACGAGGCCGGCACCGGCTGATAGCTTTGCGCGCAGCGCGGGCAACGTCGCAGACTGCGCGTCTCGCCGGCGCTCTGGCGATGACACCCTCGCGCCGGCTTGCGAGGTGCGCTTACTTCAGATGCGTGTTGAGCAGCTTGGTCATTTCGAACATCGTGACCTGGGGCTTGCCGAACACGGCCTTGAGCTTGGCGTCGGCATTGATCATGCGTTTATTGGTCGGATCCTGCAGATTGGCGGCCTTGATGTGCGCCCAGACCTTCTTCACCACCTCGGTGCGCGGCAGCGGCGCGGCACCCACCACGGCGGCCAGTTGCGGACTGGGGGTCAGTGGCTTCATGAACGCGGGGTTCGGCGCGCGTTTGGCGGGGGCCGCCGTCTTGGCTGCGGCTGGTTTTGCAGTTGCCATGTTTCAAACTCCATCGATTGCTTGAGGGGGCGCACCCGGCTTGCGGCGGCAGGCGCGCGTTCTGTGTGCTGGTCGGCACAGCGGTGCCATGAAAGCTCCGACCCCGCATCTTATAGCCCAGCGCGCCCGGGAGCGGCAAACCGCGCCGGCTTGGGCGTCGGGGGCCAGACCGCCGCGCCGCGCAGCATGGCCTGGATCCGGCGTCTTGCGCAACCGCTCAAGCGCTGCGGAATGCCTTCACAGTCGATCATCGCGCGCGGCACGTGGCTTTTGGTGCAGCGGGTTTCAGAGCGCATGGACGTCGATCTGACCCTGCAGCACCATGCGCACATCGCCGCCGACCCAGACCTGGCCCTGCGTGTCCTGCGCGATGTGCACGCGGCCGCTGCGGCCCAGGCGCGTGCCCTGCGCGGCCACGTAGTGCGCCGGTTGTGCGCCGTTGCCGATCAGCCACTGCGCCAGGCTGGCGTTGAGGCTGCCGGTGACGGGGTCTTCGAGCACGCCTGCAGGCGAGGCGAAGGCGCGCACTTCGATGGCCGTTTCATGGCCTGGCGCCTGCGGCGCGGCCACGCCGACCTTGACGCGCAGGCGCTTGAGCGCGACATGGTCGGGTTCGAGTCGCAGCACGGTCTCCGCCGTGCCCAGCCAGAGCGCAAGCCAGCGCGGACCGTTGTCCAGCCAGGCACTGGCGCGCACGTCGGCGGGCGCCAGGCCGAGGGCAGTGTAGACCTGGTGGAGCAAGTCCGGTTCCACCGCCTCGGGGCGTATCGGCGGCGCCGCGAAAGCCAGGCGCTGGGCCGTCGCGGCGGTCGTCGCGCCGCTGCGCTTCACCGGCACCAGACCGATGGCGGATTGCTGCATCACTGTGTCGGCCCGGGCCGGAACGCCGCCGTGCTGCAGCCAGGCGGCGCAAGTCCCCAGCGTCGGATGACCCGCGAAGGGCAACTCGCCACCGGGGGTGAAGATGCGCAGCCGGTAGTCGGCGCCGGGCTCGGTGGGGTGGAGCACGAACGTGGTTTCCGACAAGCCCAGCCATGTGGCGACGGTCTGCATGCAGGTGCCGTCCAGCGCGTCGGCATCCAACACCACTGCCAGCGGGTTGCCGCAGAAGGACCGGGGAGCGAACACATCGAGTTGCATGAAGGGCAGGTTCATGGAGTGACTTTCAGGCTGTTGGCGTCAGCGACGGGGCAGGGGCTGGGCGGGTCTGTTCGAGCTCCAAGGCCTGGCGCAACAGGAGGCCGAGCCGGGCGATGGCGTCTTGAAGAATGCCCGCCTCGACGTTGGAGAACGACAGGCGCAAGGTGTTGGGCGCGGCGGTGCCGACGTTGAAGGTGTCGCCCGGCACATAGGCCACGCCGCGCGCCACGGCCTGCGGCAGCAGGCTCGCGGCGTCCATGCCGGAGGGCAGGGTGAGCCAGACGAACAGGCCGCCTGCGGGCCGGGTCCAGCTCACGCCCGCAGGCATGTGGTCGGCCAGGGCTTGCAACATGGCGTCGCGCCGTGTGCGGTAGATCTGGCGCAGCCCTGGCAGGCCGCGCTCGATCACGCCGGCTTGCAGTGCTTGGAGCAGCACCCATTGGTTGAAGCTGGCGGTCTGCAGGTCGGCCGCCTGCTTGGCTTGCGCGAGCTTGTCGATCAGCACTTGTGGCCCGGCGATCCAGCCCAGGCGCAGGCCGGGCGCGAGCACCTTGGAGAAGGTGCCGAGGTGCGCGCCCTGCGCCACGCCGCGCGCGATCAGGCCGGGCGCGGGCGGGGTGTCGAACCACAACTCGCCATAGGGATCGTCCTCCACCAGCCAGGAGTCGGATGCGGCGAGTTGTGCGGCCAGGGCATCGGCGCGCGCGGGGGCGATGCTGCGTCCGGCAGGGTTGGAGAAGCGCGGCTGCAGATACGCCATGCGCGCCCTGGGCAAGGCAGCGGCGAGTTGCTCGGGCAAGGGGCCGTCGTCGTCCGCCTCGATGCCCACCAGATGAGGGCCGTACAACGCGAAGGCTTGCAACGCCCCCAGGTAGCTGGGGCGCTCGACCAGCACCGGGCTGCCGGGGTCGATCAGCACCTTGCCAAGCAAGTCCAGGCCCTGCTGCGAGCCGCTGGTGATGAGCACTTGCGCCGGGGTGAAGTCCATGCCCTGGGTGCGCAAAGACGCCGCCACCCATTCGCGCAGCGGCGCGATGCCCTCGGTGGGGCCGTACTGCAATGCCGATCGCGGACGCTCGCGCAGCACGCGGTCGGCGGCTTCGCGCAAGGCCTCGGCAGGGAAGCTGGCGGCGTCGGGCAAGCCGCCGGCCAGCGACACCACATCGGCGCGCTCAGCCAGATGCAACAGGTCGCGGATGGCCGAGGAACGCAGCCGCTCGGCACGCTGCGCCAGGGGCGGAAGCTTGGATTGGGTGGAGGGGAAGATCATCGAACGGCGTCCTTGGCGTTGCGGGTGGAGTGGGGCTTGTCGTGGCTCGGCGCCGGGGTCGGTTCCGTGCCCGGGGTCCGATGCAAGGCGGGTTTTGCCGGGGCCGCCGCGGCCATTTCTGCCGCTGCCGGATGCACCCGCGCCCGCCGCCCCGCCAGCACCGTGGTCATCACGGCCAGGGCGAACTGCAGGGTGGTGGCGTCCAGCCGTTCGCCGAGCAACAGGCTCGCGGCCAGCATGGACAAAAACGGCTGCAGCAACTGCACCTGCGACACGCGCACCGTGCCGCCAAGTGCCAGGGCGCGGTACCAGGCGAAAAAACCCAGCCACATCGAGACGATGCCGAGATAGGCCAGCGCGCCCCAGGCTGTCGGCGCGATGGCCGCCGGATGCTGCGGCCACAGCCAGTACGCGGCGGGCAGCGTGATGGGCAGACTGAACACCACGGCCCAGCTGATGACTTGCTCGGACGGCAACTGCCGCGCCAGCAGCGCGCCGCGCGCGTAGCCCCAGCCACCTGCCAGCATCGCCAGTCCGAGCAAGGCATCGGCTGCTTGAAGGTGCAGGCCCAGACCCGACGGACCGGGATGCGCCACCTGGCCGCCCTGGCGCAAAGCGTAGACGCAGACGAGCGCACTGCCGGCTGCCGCCCAGAGCCAAAAGGCGGTGCTCGGCCGTTGTCGCGCCAGCCTGGCGCCGATCGCTGCCGTTGCCAAGGGCAGCAGGCCCAGCATCAGCGAGGCGTGCACCGCATCGACCTGGCGCAACGCCAGACTGGTGAACAGCGGAAAACCGAACACTACGCCCGCCGCCACCGAAACGATGGTCAGCCACAGCTGGCGCGGTGGCCAAGGTGTTCGGCGCCATGCCAGCCAGCCTGCGGCCAGCAAACCGGCCAGGGCTGCACGCGCCAGCGCCACGAACAGCGGCGCGAGCTCCGGTGCCGCCGCCGAGCCCACCGCCAGACGCGTTGCTGGCAAGCTGAGGGCGAAGAGCGCCGTCCCCAGCAGTCCCAGGAGCCAGGCTCGGCCGGGAACGGGCACCTCCTGTCCGTCATGCAGCGCAACTGTCGGCGAGCTTGCGGCATGTGTCAGCGAGACGGCCGGCGGCATGCGGCCCGGATCTGCAGGAGCCGATTTTGCTGCCTTGTCGGGCGATGGGTCGAGGGGGTGGATCATCCCGGTAGCCTAAGCGAGCCGCCCATACAGAAACCATACACTTCGACCTTTAGATGATGAATCTGTATCGGTCATTTGAACATGACAGAAGCCTCTATTCCGTTCCTTGCGGCCAACACCTTGCAGGCCGGAGAGAACCTGCAGACGCGCATCGCCGCCCGCTTCGCCCAGCAAATCCAGGCGCAATTGCTGGCGGCGGGCAGCCGTCTGCCCTCGGTGCGCGCCTGCGCTCGGCAACACAGGGTGAGTCCGCAGACGGTGGTTGCGGCCTACGACTTGCTGCAGGCCCAAGGCTTGGTCGAGGCCAGGCCGAAGCGTGGTTTTTTCGTGCGCGCCACGCAACAAGCACTGCGACAGTCCGCCTTGTCGGCTGCCGCGGCGCCCCTTCCCACCCACGCCACCGCGCTGATGCGCGGCATGTTCGCGCAAATGCATGCCGCGGGCTCACACGGCCTGCGGGGCATGCCGGGTGCCGGCACCTTGCCCGCGGATTGGTTGCACACCCCGGCGCTGGCCCAGGCCGTTCGCCGCGTGCTGCGGGAGGGTGAACTGGAGAACGTCAGCCTGCACTACGGCGACCCGCAGGGTGACCCGGCGCTGCGCAACGCGCTGGCGCAGCAATTGGCGCAGATGGACATTCGCGCCCGGCCTGACCAACTGCTCACCTGCCTGGGTGCGACGCAGGCGCTGGACCTGATCGCGCGTGCCTTCACCCGGCCGGGCGACGCGGTGCTGGTGGAGCAGCCGGGCTGGTCGGCGCAGTTCGCCCAGCTCGCCCAATGCGGCCTCGACCCGCTGCCGGTGCCGCGTGGCGCCGACGGGCCCGATCTGGAGCGTGTGGCGCATTGGGCGCGTACGCGCCGCCCCAAGCTCATGGTGGTCGTCAGCCGGCTGCACAACCCCACCGGCCATGACCTGAGCGCGGCCAACGCGCACCGCTTGCTGCAACTGGCGCGCGAGCATGGCTTTCTGATCGTCGAAGACGATGTCTACGGCCCTCTGAGCGAGCAGCCCTCACCATTGCTGACGGCAATGGATGTGCTCGATCACACCCTCTTCATCAGCGGTTTTTCCAAGCTGCTGGCCCCGGGTTGGCGGGTGGGCTATGTGGCGGCCTCGCGCGAGCGCATCGAGCGCCTGACTGACCAGAAGCTGCTGAGCAACCTCACCTCACCGGCCCTGACCGAGCGCAGCTTGGCGATGCTGCTGCAGCAAGGCGTGCTGCGTCGGCAGGCGCAACAACTGCGCGAACGCCTGGGCGTTGCGCGCAAACAGGCTGTGCGTCAGGCGCTGGCACAGGGCTGCCGCTTCGAGGCTCCGGCGCAAGGCATGTTCGGCTGGGTGGACACGGGAGTGGACGCCGACCGTCTGGCCCAGCGCCTGCTGGATCGAGGTTATTTGCTCGCGCCGGGCCGCTTGTTCGACCCGCAGGCCGAACCCAGCAGCCGCATGCGCCTGAATTTCGCCCATGCGCTGGATGTCGCGTTCTGGAAGGCCTACGCCAGCGCAGTGGCCGAGTTGCGCGCGTGACCCGCTGCAACGCGCTATCCGCTGCGCTCAGCGGGCCGTCCGCGCCGTCGCATCTTCACACGGCCCGGTGGCCGCGCAGCCATCAGGGCGGCGAGTTGCCTTGGTTCATCACGCCAAGGCCGGCCTTGGCGCCTCGACACCGGCAGGGTTTACGCACGGAAATAGGCCGACGCCCAGCCCGCCGCCAGACACAGCACGACGACCGCGGTCAGGCGCGTGCGCAAGCGCAGCCAACCGACCGCAAGCTCGGTCCAGCGTGAGGCATCCGGCCAGCCTGCGGCCCGTGCCGCGCGGGCATAGCCGGGCCAGAGCAGGCCGTCCAGGGCGCGTGCCAGCAACATCACCAAAGCCAGGGCCAGCAGGCCCCAGGCACGCGGCATCAACAGGCAGCCCAGCGCCATCAGGCTCGGAGCCACGCCCCAGAGCAACGCGAGGCGTTGCAGAGGCAGGTCATGCAGCGGCCGTGCCAACACCACACCCCAATGCACGGCGCCGAGGAAGCTCAGCACCAGCGCCGCATAGGCGCTGAGCATGCCGAGGGCGAAGGGCTGCATCAAGGCATCGGCCGCGCTGGCCCAGGATGTCGCAGCGAGGACGGCAAAGGGAATGATTCCGGCCCAGCCCAGGGCCACGATCCAGGCGGAAAGCGGCGTATCGGCATGGGCTTGATTGACGGTGTCGGCAGGCGAGGACATGGCGGCGTACGAGGGGTGGAAACAGTCCGTGGGGACAACGCAGGGAGCTGAATGAATGCGGCACGATTGTGCCGCGACCGTCGCCATGTCGCTGCAGACGGGCCATGACACCCTGCCTCTCGGCGCGGCGACATCTTTTCCAGGTGGCGCCCCACATACTCCCTACTGTAGGAAAGCTCGGGGTCATGTGCTGCGGAGAACCTCCGCGCGCGGCGGTATAGTTTCAATTGCAACAATTTGTCGCTATCCGAAACACTTCGTTCACAACACCCATCATGCCCATTTCACGCCGTCGACTCGTCACCGCCGCCCCTTTGCTCCTGGCTCCGGCCATCCTGCGAGCGCAGCAGCCCATTGTCATCAAATTCAGCCACGTGGTTGCGCCGAACACGCCCAAGGGCGCAGCGGCCGAGCATTTCAAGAAGCTCGCCGAGGAGCGCACGCAAGGGCGGGTCAAGGTCGAGGTGTACCCCAACAGTCAACTCTACAAGGACAAAGAAGAACTGGAGGCGCTCCAGCTCGGTTCGGTGCAGATGCTTGCGCCCTCCTTGGCGAAGTTCGGGCCGTTGGGGGCGAAGGAATTCGAGCTGTTCGATCTGCCTTACATCTTCGACAACTACGAGGAGCTGCACAAGATCACCCAGGGCCCGATTGGGCAGGGGCTGCTGAAAAAACTCGACAGCAAGGGCATCCTCGGTCTGGCCTACTGGGACAATGGTTTCAAGGACATGAGCGCCAACAAGGCCCTGCGCAGCCCGGCGGATGCCAAGGGCCTGAAGATGCGCATCCAGTCGAGCAAGATTCTCGACATGGAAATGCGCGCCATCGGCGGTATTCCACAGGTGCTGGCTTTCTCCGAGGTGTACCAGGCCCTGCAGACCGGGGTGGTCGACGGCACCGAGAATCCGCCGTCGAATTTCTACACCCAGAAATTCTTCGAGGTGCAGAAGTTCATGACCCAGACCCAGCATGGTTATCTGGGCTATGCGGTGATCGTCAACAAGCCGTTCTGGGAAGGCCTGCCGGCAGATATCCGCAAAACGCTGGATCAGGCGATGAAGGAATCCACCGACTTCGCCAACGGCGTGGCACGCAAAGACAACGAGGAAGCCACCGAAGCCGTGCGCAAGTCCGGCAGATGCCAGGTGGTGGCACTCACTCCGGCGGAGCGGCTGGCGTGGAAAAAGGCCATGGCTCCGGTCTATGCCGAGGCCCAGGCGCGTGTGCCCAAGGCACTGATGGATGAGGTGTTCAAGGCCACTGGGTTCGATCCGGCCAAGTTGTGATCGCCTGATGGCGCGATGAGGCCCGCGGCGCCGTTCTGGGCGCGCGGGCCTCATCGTTTTTCCGATCCCTGTGGAGTCTTTCGATGAATCCCCTGAATCTTGCCGGACGCGTGCTCGACCGGCTTGAAGAAACGCTGATCGCCACACTGATGGCTGCTGCCACGCTGCTGATCTTCGTCGCCGTCGTGCATCGCTACCTTGCCGGCATGCCCATCCCCGGCCTGCAGGACTGGCTGCTGCACATCCACCTGAGCTGGGCGCAGGAGTTGTGCATTTTCATGTTCGTGTGGATGGCCAAGTTCGGCGCCGCCTACGGCGTGCGCACAGGCATCCACGTCGGCGTCGACGTCCTGGTCAACCGCCTGGCGCCCGCGCGACGCAAGGTGATGATTCTGTTTGGCCTGCTGGCTGGCGCCTTGTTCACCGGCATCATCGCCACACTGGGCGGCATCATGGTGTGGAAGATCGGTCACACCTTGCAGGTCTCGTCCGACCTGGAATGGCCGATGTGGATCGTCTATCTCGCGATTCCTCTCGGCTCGGGACTGATGTGCTTTCGCTTCCTGCAAGTGGCCCGGCGTTTCAACCGCGACGGCGAATTGCCCCACCACGACCCTGGACAGGTGGAGGGCCTTGATGAGCCGATGGACATTGCGCCTGGGGCCGACAACATCCATCCGTTGGCCGGAGGTGCCAAGTGAGCGCCGCCATCATTTTCGGGCTGTTGCTTGCCCTCATGCTCACGGGCATGCCCATCTCCATCGCGCTGGGTCTGACGGTCCTGACCTTCCTGTTCACCATGACGGAAGTGCCGATTCAGGCGGTGGCAATGAAGCTGTTCACCGGGATCGAGAGCTTCGAGATCATGGCGATCCCGTTCTTTATCCTCGCCGGCAACTTTCTCACCCACGGCGGCGTGGCGCGGCGCATGATCGCCTTTGCCACCAGCATGGTGGGCCACTGGCCGGGCGGGCTGGGGCTGGCTGCGGTGGTGGCCTGCGCGCTGTTCGCCGCCGTCTCGGGATCGAGCCCGGCCACGGTGGTGGCGATCGGTTCCATCCTCATTCCGGCCATGCTCAAAGCCGGCTACCCGCCGCGCTTCGGCGCCGGCGTGGTGACGACTTCGGGGGCTCTGGGCATCCTGATTCCGCCGTCCATCGTCATGGTGCTGTACGCCGTCTCCACCAACTCCTCGGTGGGCGCGCTGTTCATGGCCGGCGTGGTGCCGGGCTTGGTGTTGGCTTTCCTGCTCGGCCTCACCACCTGGTGGCGGGCGTGGCGTGGCGGCTTTCCGCGCAATCCGCGCGCAACCTGGGCCGAACGCGGCAGGGCTCTGCGCGAAAGCCTGTGGGGCCTGCTGCTGATCGTGCTGGTGCTGGGCGGCATCTACACCGGGCTGTTCACGCCGACCGAAGCGGCGGCGGTGAGTGCGGTGTACGCCTTCATCGTCGCCGTGTTCGTCTACAAGGACATGGACCTGCGAGACGTGCCACGGGTGCTGCTGGCTTCGGCGAATATGAGCGCAATGCTGCTCTACATCATCACCAACGCCATCCTGTTCTCGTTCCTGATGACCTCGGAGCACATTCCGCAGACCATGGCCCAATGGCTGCTGGACGCCGGCGTCGGCCCCATCGCCTTCCTGCTGCTGGTGAACGTGCTGCTGCTGGTGGCGGGCAATGTGATGGAGCCTTCATCCATCACCCTGATCATGGCGCCCATCCTGTTTCCGGTGGCGATGAAGCTGGGCATCGATCCCATTCACTTCGGCATCATCATGGTGGTGAACATGGAGGTGGGCATGTGCCACCCGCCCGTGGGGCTGAACCTGTATGTGGCCAGCGGCATCGCCAAAATGGGCATCACCGAGCTGACCATCGCGGTCTGGCCGTGGCTGCTCACCATGCTGGGCTTCCTGGGCCTGGTGACCTACTGGCCGGCCTTGTCGCTGGCATTGCCGCGCGCGCTGGCGATGATGCGTTGAACCTCTGGGCGGCGCTCGCGCCTTCCAGAGGTTCAACGACCGGCCTTCAGGCTGCCTGCCTGCTGGATGGCTGGCTGTCGATCCAGCGTTCCCCCATGTTCGAGCCGAGATAGTTCACGAGACGAAGGCGTTCCTGCATGGGCACATCGAGTTCAACTTGATACAGCGCGATGCCGTATTCACCGAACCGCCTGGCGTGTTCGGTGCGAGCCAGTGCCTCCACCTGCTGCTTGTGGCCGATGGCCACAACGTAGCTGCGGTGTTCGCGCTCACCGTGATGGAAGGCCTGGGCGTAATACAGGTCGCTTGGGGTGGAGGACATGATGATTTCCTTGTTTGCGGTGTGATGTGGCGGCTTGAGCGACCCTCGAATCACAGTCCAGACATCGACGCTCAGCGTGCTGATGTCGTTGGCTTGGACATCGCCTCCAGTAAAATTGTGCAACGCAACAAAACTTTTGTCACCCAGGACGTGTCGTTTTTGCAACCGCTTCGACCAGGACACCGGCATGGAGCCTGTTTCATGGTCGAAGCCGCCCCGGGCCTTGCAGCCCATCGCTTCAGATGGCAAACCACATATACAGATACAAGCTGTTGTTCGCGCTGGCGCCAAGGCTGCTGCCGTTGAGCTTGTTGTAGGTGGTGTACTGAAGCCCCAGCCGAAGATTCTTTTCCTGGTTGGCCCAGCTTTGTCCGTAGGGGTTCCAATCGAGCTCCCAGACCACACCATTGCTCTGGACGTTCGAGCCAAGGGCTGCGGTGCCGTTCACGTTGAAATATTGGATGGTCGCGCCATATGTGTTGTGAATCCAATACGCGACATTCATGTTCAGCGTCTTCGCGGTGTCGCTCGGCACGGAGCCTAGGGACTGGTCGTAGCTGGTTTTCTCCTGCATATACAGGCCATTGACCGTGACGCTGTGGGTATCGCCGTTGATGAACTGGTAAGTCCCGTCGATGCCGATGTCGTTCACCTGGTCCGTGCCGGAGCTTCCGGTCAAGGATGGGGGTTTCAGGCTCATGCCGATGATGCCGCCCTCATAGGTGCTTTGGCCTACTGTGGTCGAGTAGTTCGCGCGCAGGTAGGGCGCGTACCCCGTGATGCCCCATGACCCGGTATGCAGCAGGTTTCCCCATCTGTTCGAGAGCGCGTGGTATGCGCCGCCCTCGAGATACCAATGGTTGTCGATGAGCGTGTAGGCCGTCGTTCCCATCACGGTACCGCCCAGGCTCGCCATCAGCGGCGTGAACGGAACCCCGCCGCTGATCGGGCTGGTCATGAAGCCGTACTGCCATGCGGGCACGGTGTTCCAGACATCCGAGACGGTCGGGTTGTTGTTCACGGAGATGCCAAAAATCCCCGAGGTGTTGCCGAAGGCGTAGTTGTTGGCGTAACGGATGTCTGTGTTGTCCCACGCCAGGTTGGCCGGCTCGGCCGTCTGCGCGTAGGTGGCCTGCCCCATCATCCCGATGTGGTCGGTCAACCGCCCGGCAAGAAAAATGGAGGCTTGTTGCAAGGCAACAAAGTTATCGTTGGCATGCATGCCGTTGTAGAAGGGGGTCTGATCCTCGGTCGTGTGCGTGAATGAGGACACGAGCATCGCCGACAAGGGGATGTGCGCCTTGCCGTTGCTCAACGTGTAGCCACTGAGCTTGAAGGCTCGGCCAAAGGGCGTGAGTTGCGGGCCGAAGCCACCGACGTGGCAGGCAATGCAAGCCTGGCCGGTCTGGCGGGCAAAGGCTGGCACAGCCTGTGCGGGCGTGCTCAGCAGCCCCATGCCCAACAGCGCCAGAACAGCCAACGCGATGGAGCGCCATGCCTGGCGCCAAACGGATCCTGGCGCGCGCCAGACGCAAGGCGTGACGCCAAGTGCTGAGGATTTCATGATGGTTCCTTTCCCTGGATTCAGGCAGGCGGAGGTCTACCCTGGAACCATTGTCGAGCGCCTCGACGGCAGGAAATTGACCTGCATCAAACAGTCACAATGTTGAATGTTGCGAACGCACAATTCGCGCAATTCGTCTTGTGCGAGCAACATGCAGCATCGCGCAAGGCGCGACGACGACTCGCGGCCAGTTCGGCGGGTGCCACCGCGCCTGTTATGCCGGTTGTTCTAGGCGCCGGCCCAACGCACCAGTTCCTGCGCCGGCATCACGCCCGATTGGCGCTTGGCCTCATGCCCGCCCCGTAACAGAATCAGCGTGGGGATGCTGCGGATGCGGTGACGCGCCGAGGCCTGCGGGTGATCGTCGGAGTTCACCTTCACCAGCAAGGCACGGCCTTTGAGCAGTTTGGAGGCCTGCTCGAACTGCGGCGCCATCTGAAGGCAGGGTCCGCACCAGGGCGCCCAGAAATCGACAATCACCGGCAGCTCGTTCTTGCTGACGAAGCGCTCGAAGTCGGCATCGCTCAACTCCAGAGGCGCGCCGGTGAAGAGGGCTTGATGGCAGCTTCCGCATTGCGGATCGTGCGCCAAGCGCTCGGGCGGAACGCGGTTGAGGCTGTTGCAATGTGGGCAGACGATCAGCATGACAACTCCAGGTGGTATCTCCCATGTGCAGCTGCTCCGGGCTTGGACCCAAGCCACATGAGGGCGGCGTCGCGAAGTTCAAGCCGTGGGGGTAGTCACCAGGGCCCCGGAAGGCCGATGGCAGCGCTGCCGCTTGGTATCGCGCGCACCTGCCGTTACAGTAGCGCAGTCGTGCGAACCTGACGCCTGCGAACCCGAGGAGCGACCTAGACATGCCACGTATTGCCTACACCCCTGTCGACCTGGACGAGCCGGCCGATCTGGTGGACGCCATTCGCGCTCGTCGCGGCGGCAAGCTCCTCAACCTCGATCGCATGCTGCTGCACAGCCCGGCTTTCGCGCGCGGCTGGAACGGCTTTCTCGGCGCCGTGCGCACACAACTCGACCTCGATCCGCTGCTGCGCGAACTCGCCATCTGCACCGTCGCCCTGCTCAATCATGCGCAGTACGAATTCGCTCATCACGCGCCCGAGTTTCTCGCCGCCGGCGGCACCGCGACACAACTCGCCGCCCTGGCGAATGTGCCGCATGCGGTGGACGACGCCGTGCTGTTCTCTCCGGCGCAGCGCGTGACCCTGGCGATTGCGTACGAGATGACCCGGCGGGTGAAAGTCAACGAAGCCTATTTCGCTGCCGCGCGCGCCGCCATGCCGCCACAGCAGGTGGTGGAACTGGTGGGCGTGATTGCCACCTACAACATGGTGTCGCGTTTTCTCGTGGCGCTCGGGGTCGACATCGAGACCCCGGCGCAGACATCCGAGGCCGGGGTATTCGAAACGGCCATCGGCATCTCGCTCGATGATCTCGCCGCACTGCCGCCCAGGGGCAGTGCGTGAGCCTGCGCAAGCGCCAGGGCCCGAAACTGCATCGGCCGCCGCATCTGCAACGCTCCATCTTGCCGTGTGTGGAGCCATCACCGACTGAACCGGAGTGCTGCCCATGGCCTCGTTGATCCGTCTCGCGCTCGACCATTTCCCGCTCAGCCTGCTGCTGCTCGGCGTGTTGCTGGCCATGGCGTCACTCGCGCTCACGCGGCGCGAGCGCACCTCCGAACGCATCGCCTCCACCTTCCTGCGCTGGTTCCTGCTGTGCTCGGTGGGCCTGAGTTTTTTCGTCAACTTCGTGTTCCACAGCTTGTATGGCGACCTGGCCGCGCGTTTGATCGGCTGGGCGCCCAGCCCCTTCCAGTACGAGGTGGGGACGGCCAGCCTGGGCTTCGCGCTGGTGGGGGTTTTCGCGGCCTTCGGTGGCCTGGGTTTGCGCCTCGCCGCCGTGCTCGGGCCCACGGCCTTCCTTTGGGGCGCGGCCATCGGCCATGGGGTGCAGCCGCACCAAGTGCATGACGATGCACTTGGTAATGTCGGTGCCATGCTCGGCACCGACATCCTCGTTCCGTTCGTCGGCTTCGCTCTGCTCGCCTGGCAAGCCAAGGCGCAAAGCCGACGCAGCGTGTTCGCGCGTTCGCGGCTCTAGGCGGCGTTGACCGAAGCGGCCAGCGCCGCCAGTCGCGGCAGGCTGCGCGCGGCGCGGCTGCCGTACCAGGAGCACCATTCGCCTTCGATCAAGCGCGCCTCAGGGCGTAGGCCACGGGCCGCGAGCAGGTCGCCAACCGCGTCCATGTGGCGAGGTTGAAAGCGGTAAGGCTCGGTCGAGAGCAGCACCAGGTCCACCTCGCGCAACCAGGGCGCATCCCAGTCGAACACCGGGTAGCGCGCCGCACCGGGTGTGGCCATGCCGTCACCACCCGCCATCTCCGGCAACGTGCTCCAGCCAACGCAGGCCAGGGTGCGCGCGATATAGGTGTCGCGCGCCACGGTCATCCACGGCTCGCGCCAGATGAGGTAGAGCACGCGGCGCGCCGGCCAGGACTGGGCAGCCAGGTCGGTGAGCTGCACCCGCAACGCATCGGCCAGCGCCCGTGCACGAGCATTCACCTCCGGCACACTCCCAAAGAGGTCACCCAACAGCTGCAGCAGAGCGAGGTTGTCAGCCGGCACTTGTGGATGCGTCACCACCACGTGCGGCACGAAGCTGCGCAGTGCCGCCACGGTTTCGCGCGTGTTCTCGTCCACATTCACCAGCACATGGCTTGGGGCCAGCGCACGCAGGCGCGCGAGGTTCACGTCCTTGGTGCCACCCACCTTGGGGATGGCGCGAACAGCTTCGGCAGGGTGGATGCAAAAGCCGGTGCGCGCCACGACCTGCGCCCCCAGGCCGAGATCGAACAGGGTCTCGGTCAGGCTGGGGACCAGGCTGGCGATGCGCGCATCGGCGCCCGCCGGAGCAAAACGCTGGCCTAGCGCGTCGATGGCGCCGCGATTGCCGGGAGGGGATGTGCGGGCAGTCTGCATGGTCAGATACGGGGACGGGCGATTGTCGCAAACGCGTCGACCGGCAAATGCATGGCCAGTCGTCTTCGGGCAGATACCTGTCGTGTCTGGAGCGTGAGGAGATTGCTCGTTGTCGGCGAAAGCGCACGCCGCTGCCGTGGCGACGCAGCCTTGCACTGCGCTGGGCGAAAACACAACCCAGCCATTCCCCTTACAGACTGCAGATGTCACGCACCCAAGACCTGGGCGCCGGACAACAAAAAAGCCCAGCGGGTAAGGCTGGGCTAAATGGTTGATTTATTTGGTTGCGGGGGCAAGATTTGAACTTGCGACCTTCGGGTTATGAGCCCGACGAGCTACCAGGCTGCTCCACCCCGCGTCTGAAGGGTTAGTGTACTCCGAATCGGAACTTTGCGCATCTTTTGTCAGGCGCGGGTGCGCTTGTCCGGGTGGAGTCAGAGGCTGGTTTCCTGGCCAGCCTGGGCCGAGCCGCTGTCTTCCAGGGCCTGGAGTTCAGCGGCGGCTTGGGCGGTACGCTCGGCGTGGTCGAGCACTTCCTTGGCTTTGCGGGCTTGATGGAAGGCCATGCCTGAGCCGGCGGGAATCAGGCGGCCGACGATGACGTTTTCCTTCAGGCCGCGCAGTTCATCGCGCTTGCCCATGATGGCGGCTTCGGTCAGCACACGTGTGGTCTCCTGGAAGGACGCGGCTGAGATGAAACTATCAGTGGACAGGCTGGCCTTGGTGATGCCGAGCAGGATGTTGTTGAAGGTTGCGGGAACCTTGCCTTGCTCGATGAGCTTGGCGTTGGTTTGCAGCACTTCGGAGCGCTCCACCTGCTCGCCCGTGATGTACTCGCTCTCACCGGAATCCTTGATCTCGACACGCCGCAACATCTGACGCACGATGACTTCGATGTGTTTGTCGTTGATCTTCACCCCTTGCAGGCGATAGACGTCTTGCACCTCGTCGACGATGTAGCGCGCCAGGGCTTCTACGCCCAGTAGGCGCAAGATGTCTTGCGGCTCGGCCGAGCCGTCGACCACCAATTCGCCCTTGTTGATGACCTGACCTTCGTGAACGAGGATGGTCTTTTCCTTCGGCACGAGAAACTCGTGACTCTGGCCGTCGAGGTCGGTGATGACCAGCCGCACCTTGCCCTTGGTTTCCTTGCCGAAGGACACGGTGCCGGTGATCTCGGCCAGCATGCCCGCGTCCTTGGGTGAACGTGCTTCGAACAACTCGGCCACACGCGGCAGACCACCGGTGATGTCACGGGTCTTCTGGCCTTCCATCGGGATGCGCGCCAGCACTTCACCGGGACCGACATCCTGGCCGTCGCGCACTTGAATCAGCGCGCCGACCTGGAAGCCCACGGCCACGGCATGCTCGGTGCCGGGAATCTTGACTTCGTGGCCAAGCTCGTTCAGCAACTTGACCTGCGGCCGGATGACCTTCGCCGAGCCGCGGCGCTTGGGATCGATCACCACCAGGGTGGACAGGCCGGTGACCTCGTCGACCTGCTTGGCGACGGTGACGCCTTCTTCGATGTTCTCGAACTTCACGCGCCCGGCGTACTCGGTGATGATGGGCCGTGTGAGCGGATCCCAGTTCGCCAGCGGTGTGCCGGCCTTGATCGCCAAGCCGTCCTTGACGAACAGCAGGGCGCCGTAAGGCACCTTGTGGCGCTCGCGCTCGCGGCCGTAGTCATCGGTGATCAACACCTCGCCGGAGCGGGAGATGACAACCTGCTCGCCCTTGGAGTTGGTGACGTAGCGCATGGTGGCGGTGAAGCGTGCCGTGCCGGCGCTCTTGGCTTCGACGCTGGAGGCCACGGCGGCGCGCGATGCAGCGCCACCGATGTGGAAGGTGCGCATCGTCAGCTGGGTGCCGGGTTCGCCGATGGATTGTGCGGCGATGACGCCAACCGCCTCGCCTGTGTTGACCAGCACGCCACGCCCCAGGTCACGGCCGTAACACTTGGCGCACATGCCGTAGCGGGTTTCGCAGGTGAGTGGCGTACGCACCTTGATCTCGTCGATGCCGGCGGCTTCCACCATGTCGAGCAGGTCTTCGTCCAGCATGTCGCCGGCAGGAATGATGACTTCCTGTGTCTCGGGGCTGGTGACATCCGTGGCGGCAACGCGGCCGAGCACGCGGTCGCGCAGCGACTCGATGACCTCGCCGCCTTCGACCAAGGCACGCATGGCCACACCGTGGGTGGTGCCACAGTCCTGCTCAGTGATGACCAAGTCTTGCGTCACGTCCACCAAACGGCGCGTGAGGTAGCCGGAGTTGGCGGTTTTCAGCGCCGTGTCGGCCAGGCCTTTGCGTGCGCCGTGGGTGGAGATGAAGTACTGCAGCACGTTCAATCCCTCACGGAAGTTGGCCGTGATGGGGGTCTCGATGATGGAGCCGTCAGGCTTGGCCATCAGGCCGCGCATGCCGGCGAGCTGGCGGATCTGCGCCGCCGAGCCGCGTGCACCGGAGTCGGCCATCATGTAGATGGAGTTGAACGACTCCTGGCGGCCTTGCTTGCCGTGGCGGTCGGTCACGGGCTCGGTGGCCAGGCGGTTCATCAGAGCCTTGCCGACTTCGTCGCCGGTGCGGCCCCAGATGTCCACCACTTTGTTGTAGCGCTCACCCTGGGTGACCAGGCCGGAAGCGTACTGCTGCTCGATTTCCTTGACTTCCTGCTCGGCGTTGGCGATCAGGGCGTGCTTTTCCTGCGGGATCAACATGTCATCGACGCTGATGGAAATGCCCGCGCGGGTGGCCAACGTAAAGCCCGACTGCAGCAGCTTGTCGGCGAAGATCACCGTGTCGCGCAGGCCGCAGCGGCGGAACGAGGAATTGATCAGACGGGAAATTTCCTTCTTCTTCAGCGCTTTGTTCAGCACGCTGAATGGCAGACCCTTGGGCAGGATTTCGGACAGCAGAGCACGGCCGGCCGTGGTTTCGACCACCGAGGTTTTGGGCGTCAGGGTCTTGGTGGCGCGGTCGCGTTCATATTCGGTCAGGCGCACGCTGATGCGGGCGGTGAGTTCGAGGTCGCCGGTCTGCAAGGCGCGGTGGATTTCACCGATGTCGGCAAACACCATGCCTTCGCCTTTGCCGTTGATGCGCTCACGGGTGGCGTAATACAGGCCAAGCACTACGTCTTGCGACGGCACGATGGAGGGTTCGCCGTTGGCCGGAAACAGCACGTTGTTGGAGGCCAGCATCAGGGTACGGGCCTCCATCTGCGCTTCCAGGGACAGTGGCACGTGCACGGCCATCTGGTCGCCGTCGAAGTCGGCGTTGAAGGCCGCGCACACCAGCGGATGCAGCTGGATGGCCTTGCCCTCGATCAGTACCGGCTCGAACGCCTGGATGCCGAGGCGGTGCAGCGTGGGGGCGCGGTTGAGCATCACCGGATGCTCGCGGATGACCTCTTCCAGGATGTCCCAGACGATCGGCGTCTGCGAGTCCACTTCCTTCTTCGCTGCCTTGATGGTGGTGGCCACGCCCATGGCTTCGAGGCGGTTGAAGATGAAGGGCTTGAACAGCTCGAGGGCCATCAGTTTGGGCAGGCCGCACTGGTGCAGCTTGAGCGTCGGGCCGACGACGATGACCGAGCGGCCCGAATAGTCGACGCGCTTGCCCAGCAGGTTCTGGCGGAAGCGCCCGCCCTTGCCCTTGATCATGTCGGCCAGCGACTTGAGCGGGCGCTTGTTCTGGCCCACCATGGCCTTGCCGCGCCGTCCATTGTCCAGCAGCGAGTCGACCGCTTCTTGCAGCATGCGCTTTTCGTTGCGCACGATGATCTCGGGGGCCTTCAGCTCGAGCAGCCGGCGCAGGCGGTTATTGCGGTTGATGACGCGGCGGTAGAGGTCGTTGAGGTCGGAGGTGGCAAAGCGACCGCCGTCCAGGGGAACGAGCGGGCGCAGATCGGGGGGCAGCACCGGCAGCACCGTCATGACCATCCACTCCGGTTTGGAGTTGGTCTTGCGGAAGGCGTCCAGCACCTTCAGGCGCTTGGAGTTCTTCTTCACCTTGGTGTCCGAGCCCTGCAGGTCGCCGCGCAGCTCGCCGGTCTCCTGCTCCAGGTCGAGATGGGCGAGCAGATCGCGGATGCCCTCGGCACCCATGAAGGCGACGAATTCGTCGCCGAACTCGGTGCGCTTGGCGGTGTACTCGTCTTCCGACAGCACCTGGCGGCGGGTGAGGGGCGTCATGCCGGGATCGGTGACGACATAGGCCTCGAAGTACAGCACGCGCTCGATGTCACGCAGCGGCATGTCGAGGATCATGCCCAGACGCGAGGGCAGGCTCTTGAGGAACCAGATGTGCGCCACCGGCGAGGCCAGCTCGATGTGGCCCATGCGGTCGCGGCGCACCTTGCTTTGCGTAACTTCGACGCCGCACTTCTCGCAGATCACGCCGCGATGCTTGAGGCGCTTGTACTTGCCGCACAGGCACTCGTAATCCTTGATCGGGCCGAAGATCTTGGCGCAGAACAGGCCGTCGCGCTCGGGCTTGAAGGTGCGGTAGTTGATGGTCTCGGGTTTTTTCACTTCCCCGAAGGACCACGAACGAATTTTTTCCGGCGAGGCCAGGCCGATGCTGATGGCATCGAAATGCTCGTCCTTCTGGAACTGCTTGAACAAATCGAGTAAGGCTTTCATGCGAACCTCCAAATCCTGTGTGTCAATAAGGCAGTAAGACGCGAGTCAGGGGCGCCGCACCGGAAGCCGTGGCCGCCCGGGGTGGCGTGCCGGTCAGTTGCGCTCGAGTTCGATATCCAGGCCCAGTGAGCGGATTTCCTTGATCAGCACATTGAACGACTCGGGCATGCCCGCCTCGATCGAGTGCTCGCCCTTGACGATGCTTTCGTAGACCTTGGTGCGCCCGTTGACGTCGTCGGACTTCACCGTCAGCATTTCCTGCAACACGTACGACGCGCCATAGGCCTCCAGCGCCCACACTTCCATCTCGCCGAATCGCTGGCCACCGAACTGCGCCTTGCCGCCCAGTGGTTGCTGCGTCACCAGCGAGTAAGGGCCCGTGGAGCGGGCGTGCATCTTGTCGTCGACGAGGTGGTGCAGCTTGAGCACATGCTTGTAGCCGATGGTGACGGGGCGCTCGAATGCATCGCCAGTACGACCATCGAACAGCATGGCCTGCTTCTTCGACGCGGTGAGCTTCAGGCGCTGCGCCACGTCGTCCGGATAGGCCATCTGCAGCAACTGGTCGATCTCATTCTCGGTCGCACCGTCGAACACCGGGCTAGCGAACGGCATGCCCTGTTTCAGGTTGTCGGCCAGCTCCAGAATATCGGCGTCGGACAACTGTTCGAGCTGTTCTTGCTTGCCGCTGAAGTTGTAGAGCGTACTCAGCAGCTTGCGCAATTCGGCAGCCTTCACATGGCTGCGCATCATGTCGTTGATGCGGTCGCCCAGGCCATGTGCAGCCCAGCCCAGATGGGTCTCGAGAATCTGGCCGATGTTCATGCGCGAAGGCACGCCCAGCGGGTTGAGCACGATGTCCATCGGTGTGCCGTCGGCCATGTAGGGCATGTCCTCCTCGGGGAGGATTTTTGACACCACTCCCTTGTTGCCGTGACGGCCGGCCATCTTGTCACCAGGCTGCAGGCGGCGCTTGACGGCAAGGTGGACCTTGACCATCTTCAGCACGCCGGAGGGCAGCTCGTCGCCCTGCGTGAGCTTGCGGCGCTTTTCCTCGAACATCTGGTCGAACTCATGGCGGCGCTTCTCCAGCGACTCCTTGAGCTGCTCGATCTGTTGCGCCACGGCTTCATCGGCCGGGCGAATGTCGAACCAGTGGTAGTGGTCCACTTCCTTCAGGTACTCGGCCGTGACCACGGTCCCCTTGCTCAGCTTCTTGGGTCCGCCGTTGGCCGGCTTGCCCAGGAGCAGCTTGCCGATACGGTCGAAGGTGTCGGCCTCGACGATGCGCATCTGGTCATTGAGGTCCAGGCGGTAGCGCTTGAGTTCGTCGTCGATGATCTGTTGGGCACGTTTGTCGCGCTGAATACCTTCGCGCGTGAAGACCTGCACGTCGATGACGGTGCCGTACATGCCCGAGGGCACGCGCAGCGAGGTGTCCTTCACGTCGGAAGCCTTTTCCCCGAAGATGGCGCGCAACAGCTTTTCTTCCGGCGTGAGCTGGGTCTCGCCCTTGGGCGTGACCTTGCCGACCAGGGTGTCGCCAGCCTCGACTTCCGCACCGATGTAGACAATGCCCGACTCGTCCAGCCGCGCGAGCTGGCTTTCCGACAGGTTGGGAATGTCGCGGGTGATTTCTTCCGAGCCCAGTTTGGTGTCGCGGGCGACGGCGTTGAGCTCTTCGATATGGATGGAGGTGTAGCGATCTTCCGCCACCACGCGCTCGGACAGCAGGATGGAGTCCTCGAAGTTGTAGCCGCTCCAGGGCATGAAGGCCACCAACATGTTCTGGCCCAGGGCAAGTTCTCCGAGGTCGGTGGAAGCACCATCGGCGACCACATCGCCACGGGCGATGACGTCGCCACGCTTGACGATGGGGCGCTGGTGAATGTTGGTGTTCTGGTTGGAGCGCTGGTACTTGATGAGGTTGTAGATGTCCACGCCAACTTCGCCGGCAAGGGTTTCCGCATCGTTGACGCGCACCACGATGCGGGCACTGTCGACATAGTCGACCACGCCGCCGCGCAGAGCGGTCACGGCCGTCCCGGAGTCGACCGCGGTGACGCGCTCGACTCCGGTACCGACAAAGGGTTTTTCAGGCCGCAGCACCGGCACGGCCTGACGCTGCATATTGGCACCCATCAGCGCGCGGTTGGCGTCGTCATGCTCAAGGAAGGGCACAAGCGATGCTGCCACCGAGACAATCTGCGCCGGCGATACATCCATGTACTGCACGCGGCTGGGCGAGACCAGGATGGTTTCGCCGTTTTCACGCGCCGAGACCAATTCGTCGATCAAGCGGCCCTGTTCGTCGATGCCGGCATTGGCCTGGGCAATGACGTATTTGCCTTCCTCGATGGCCGAGAGATAGTCGATCTGGTCGGTCACCTGGCTGTCGGCCACGCGGCGGTAAGGCGTCTCGATGAAACCGTATTCGTTGAGTTGCGCGAACAGCGCCAACGAGTTGATCAGACCGATGTTGGGGCCTTCCGGGGTTTCGATCGGGCAGACGCGGCCGTAGTGCGTCGGGTGCACGTCGCGCACCTCGAAGCCGGCGCGCTCGCGCGTCAGGCCGCCCGGGCCCAGGGCCGAGACGCGGCGCTTGTGGGTGATCTCCGACAGCGGATTGGTCTGGTCCATGAACTGCGACAGCTGGCTCGAGCCGAAGAACTCCTTGATCGCCGCGGAAATCGGCTTGGAGTTGATGAAGTCGTGCGGCATCAGGTTCTCGGTCTCGGCCTGGCCGAGGCGCTCCTTCACCGCGCGCTCGATGCGCGACAGTCCGGCGCGGAACTGGTTCTCGGCCAGCTCGCCAACGCAGCGCACGCGGCGGTTGCCGAGGTGGTCGATGTCGTCCACCTCACCGCGGCCGTTGCGCAGATCCACCAGCATTTTGATGACGGCCATGATGTCGTCGTGCGACAGCACCATGTCGCCCTCGATCTCCTCGCGGCCGAGGCGGCGGTTGAATTTCATGCGGCCGACGCGCGACAGGTCATAGGCGTCAGCGTCGAAGAACAGGCGCTTGAACAGTGACTCCACCGCATCTTCGGTGGGCGGCTCGCCGGGGCGCATCATGCGGTAGATGGCGACTTTGGCGGCCAGCGGAACCGTGGTCTCGTCGATGCGCAGGGTCTGCGAGATGAACGGGCCCTGGTCGAGATCGTTGGTGTACAGGGTTTCGACGCGGCGGATGCCGGCATCGCGCATCTTCTTCAGCACGGCGTCGGTCAACTCTTCGTTGGCGACGGCGACGATTTCACCGGTGTCCTCCGACACCACATTGCGCGCCAGCACCTTGCCGACGACGAAGTCCTCCGGCACGGAGATGCGCTGCGTCCCCGACTCTTCAAGGGCGCGCAAGTGCCGTACGGTGACGCGCTTGTCCTTGGCCACGACGACGTTGCCGGACTTGTCGACGATGTCGAAACGGGCCACTTCGCCCTTGAAGTGCGCGGGCACGAATTCCATCATCGCACCCTGGTCCATCAGGTCGAAATGGTCGAAGCTGAAGAAATGCGCCAGGATCTGCTCGTTGTTCAGGCCCAGGGCCTTGAGCAGGATCGTCACCGGCATCTTGCGGCGGCGGTCGACACGGAAGTAGAGAATGTCTTTGGGGTCGAACTCGAAGTCCAGCCAGGAGCCGCGGTAGGGGATGATGCGGGCGGAGAACAGCAGCTTGCCCGACGAGTGGGTCTTGCCCTTGTCGTGCTCGAAGAACACGCCCGGTGAGCGGTGCAACTGCGAGACGATGACCCGCTCGGTGCCGTTGATGATGAACGAGCCCTTGTCGGTCATGAGCGGAATCTCGCCCATGTAGACCTCCTGCTCCTTCACCTCCTTGATGGTCGGCTTGGCCGCCTCGCGATCCATGACGATCAGGCGCACCTTGGCGCGCAGCGCGCTGGCATAGGTCAGGCCACGCTGCTGGCACTCGCGCATGTCGAACGCCGGGCGTGCCAGGTTGTAGCCGAGGAATTCCATGCGCACGTTCTGGTTGTGCGAGACGATGGGGTAGATCGCCGTGAATGCGGCTTGCAGACCTTCATCCTTGCGCTTGTCGGACGCGACGTCCTTTTGCAGGAAGGATTCATACGATTCGAGCTGGGTGGCCAGCAAGAAAGGAATATCAATGACGCCTTGGCGGGTGCCAAAGCTCTTGCGAATCCGCTTCTTTTCGGTGAACGAGTAGGACATGGACGCTCCGCTGCGCAGGACTGAAACCGTTTTGGAATGCACACCACTGCAGGTGCACATTCAAAAACCGATCCACAAACCATCACCATCACAACCCATCTGCCGCGCCGACATCAAGACACGAAAGCCCGGAAGGCCAGAGCAGCCTTCCGGGCCAAGCTGGTGCCGGGCGAATTACTTCAGTTCCGCCTTGGCGCCGGCTTCTTCGAGCTTCTTCTTCGCCGCTTCGGCGTCGGCCTTGGCCACGCCTTCCTTCACTGCCTTGGGCGCGGCGTCCACCAGATCCTTGGCTTCCTTCAGGCCCAGGCCCGTCAGTTCGCGCACGGCCTTGATGACCGAGACCTTGTTGGCGCCGACTTCCAGCAGCATGACGTTGAATTCGGTCTGCTCCTCAGCCACCGCGGCAGCCGCGCCAGCCCCCGGGGCGGCAACCGCCATGGACGCTGCGGACACGCCGAATTTCTCTTCGAACGCCTTCACCAGATCGTTCAGTTCCAGAACCGTCATGCCGCCCACGGCGTCCAGAATGTCTTGTTTGTTCAATGCCATTTTGTGTACTCCAAATTCAATCGATAGGGTTGGGTAGAAACTACGGATGTTTCGGTGCCGCGCGCGGGGCTGGTCAAGCTGCCCTCAGGCAGTCGCCTCTTCCTCGCGCTTTTTGGCCAGTGCTGCCACCGAGCCGACGAAGCCGGTGAGCGGCGCCTGCATCACGCCCAGCAGCTTGGCGAGAAGTTCCTCGCGGCTGGGGATGCTGGCGAGTTGCTTGACGCTCTCGACGTCGAGCAGCTTGCCGTTGGTGGCACCGCCGCGGATGACCATCTTGTCATTGGTCTTGGCAAAGTCATGGATGACTTTGGCCGCCGCGATGGCATCTTCGGAAAACCCGTAGATCAAGGGACCGGTCATTTCACCGGCAAGCACCTCGAAACCGGTACCTGTGACGGCGCGTCGGGCCAGCGTATTTTTCAGAACCTGCAGATGCACGCCACGGCTGCGCGCTTGCGCACGCAGCCGGGTCATGGGCTCCACATCGATTCCGCGGTATTCCGCCAGCACCAGAGTTTGCGCCTTGCTCGCAAGCGCCGCGACCTGGGTCACGACGGCTTGCTTTTCAGTGCGATTCAGACTCAAGGTTGACTCCTGAAGAATATGGCCTGGGCACCGAAGTGCCGCAAACCGGGTTGCAGCGTCCTCTGGAGCTCAACAATCCGTTCGGCTTCGCCGAACGGGACTGAAATTTCCAGCGGGAGCGCCATCTGCGTCGGCTTTGAAACCTGGGGTTGCCCCCGTTTCGCCATTAAGAGATGCCAGGCATCTCGCCAACGGTCTTGGATCGCCCGGGTTTGCGGCATGGTGATCCAGCGCCGCAAATCCGACCCACCAACTTTGTTCACGGCGGCGGACCAGCCGCCGCCGCTTCATGCCAAATTACTCAAGCCGTGGCCAGAATGCTGGCCGCGTCCACGCGCAGACCCACGCCCATGGTGGACGAGACCGCGACCTTGCGCAGGTACACCCCCTTGGCCGTTTGCGGGCGGGACTTGTTCAGCGCCTCCACCAGCGCTTGCAGATTGCTTTTCAGCGCATCCGGCTGGAAGGACGCGCGACCGATGGTCGAGTGCACGATGCCGGCCTTGTCGGCACGGAACTGCACCTGGCCTGCCTTGGCGTTCTTCACGGCGCCGGCCACGTCAGGCGTGACGGTTCCGACCTTGGGGTTGGGCATCAAGCCGCGCGGGCCAAGAATCTGGCCGAGTGCGCCGACGATGCGCATCGCATCGGGTGATGCGATGACCACGTCGAAATTCAGATTGCCGGCCTTGACTTGCTCGGCCAGGTCCTCGAAGCCGACGATGTCGGCGCCGGCAGCCTTGGCTTCGTCAGCCTTGGCGCCTTGAGCGAACACCGCCACACGCTTGACCTTGCCGGTTCCGGCCGGCAGCACGACCGAGCCACGCACAACCTGGTCGGATTTGCGGGCGTCGATGCCAAGAGCGACGGCAACGTCGATGGATTCATCGAATTTGGCTACGGCGCATGCCTTGATCAGGTTCAGCGCATCGTCCACGGAGTACAACTTGTTCGCTTCGACCTTGGCGCGCAGTGCGGCATAGCGCTTGGGTAGTTTCTTGGCCATTTACACGCCCTCCACAATCACGCCCATCGAGCGGGCCGTGCCCGCGATGGTGCGCACAGCCGCATCCAGGTCGGCGGCAGTCAGATCTTTCATTTTGGTCTTCGCGATGTCTTCGAGCTGCGCACGGGAAATCTTGCCCACCTTGTCGGTCAGCGGCTTGGCCGAGCCTTTCTCCAGCTTGATCGCTTTCTTGATCAGCACGCCTGCTGGCGGCGTTTTGATGATGAAGGTGAACGACTTGTCGGCATATGCCGTGATGACCACGGGCAATGCAAGTCCTGGCTCCACGCCCTGGGTCTGGGCGTTGAACGCCTTGCAGAACTCCATGATGTTGAGACCGCGCTGACCCAGGGCCGGGCCAATGGGCGGCGACGGATTGGCCTTGCCGGCCGGTACTTGCAGTTTGATGAAGCCGACGATTTTCTTCGCCATGCAATTTCTCCTATCGAGTTCAAACGCCCGCGCAAGAGGGCTCCTCGTTCATGCGGCCTCTGCAATTCCGAAGTCAATCGGAACCGGGTTCATCGCAGCATGCCGGGCCGCCCGCATGCTGTGTGGCACCTGAAGCCGCATCCCGTTCGGGCACGGCTTCAGGGTAAAAATCACATGATCAGAGTTTTTCGACTTGTTGGAACTCAAGCTCCACCGGAGTGGCACGACCAAAGATGGTGACCGAGACGCGCAGTCGCGACTTCTCGTAGTTCACCTCCTCGACATTGCCATTGAAGTCGGTGAACGGGCCTTCCTTGACCCGCACCATTTCGCCTGACTCGAACAGCACCTTGGGGCGGGGCTTTTCCACGCCCTCCTGAATCTGGCTCATGATCTTGCTGACATCGGCTTCGCTGATCGGCGCAGGCCGATTTTTGGCGCCGCCGACGAAGCCCGTCACCTTGCTGGTGTGCTTCACGAGGTGCCAGGTGGCGTCATCCATTTCCATCTCGACTAGCACATAGCCAGGAAAGAAGCGGCGTTCCGTGATGGTCTTGCGACCATTTTTCATCTCTACGACTTCTTCGGTCGGCACCAGGATGCGGCCGAATTTCGACTGCATCCCGGCCCGTTCGATACGCTCGAGCAAATTGCGTTCGACCGCCTTTTCCATGCCTGAATAGGCGTGCACGACGTACCACTGCTTGAGGCCGGCAGGCAAGGTTTCAACCATCGACCACTCCGATTAATGTTTCCAACCCAGGATCAGGTCGTAGAAAATCCACTCAAGCGACTTGTCGGTGATCCAGAGGAAAAGGGCCATCAGGATGACGAAGCCGAAAACGATTGCTGTCATCTGAATGGCTTCCTTGCGCTCCGGCCAGACAACCTTGCGCACTTCACGAACAGACTCACGAGTATAGGCAATCAGGGCTTTCCCGGGTTCAGAGAGCAAAAATAGCCCGCCTGCCAGCAGCAGTAAGGTCGCCAGAGCCAGCACGCGCAGCCACAACTCCTGACTGTGTAAAAGGTAATAGGCCGCAAAAGCGGCCAGAAAAACGGCACCTGCCGCCCCCAGTTTGGCCTTGTCGGCCGTGGTGGAGACGGTTTCTACATTCGTATTGGCCATGGCTGACTGTTGTGCTGAACCCGGTTGTGGCAGGGGCAGAGGGAATCGAACCCCCAACCTTCGGTTTTGGAGACCGACGCTCTGCCAATTGAGCTATGCCCCTGTGGAAACCTTCTGATTGGCCACTGTACTGCTCATCTCATGACTGGCTTCGACGCAAGTTCGAGCCAAACTTCGCCCTACTCGATAATTTTTGCCACGACGCCGGCGCCGACGGTGCGGCCGCCTTCGCGGATGGCGAAGCGCAGGCCTTCTTCCATGGCGATTGGATGGATGAGTTTGACGGTGATGCTCACATTATCGCCCGGCATGACCATCTCCTTGTCCTTGGGCAGCTCGATGGCGCCGGTGACGTCGGTGGTGCGGAAGTAGAACTGCGGGCGGTAGTTGTTGAAGAACGGGGTGTGACGCCCGCCCTCGTCCTTGGAGAGCACGTAGATCTCGGCGGTGAAGTGGGTATGGGGCTTGACGCTGCCGGGCTTGCACAGCACCTGGCCGCGCTGCACGTCTTCGCGCTTGGTGCCGCGCAGCAGGATGCCCACGTTGTCCCCAGCCTGGCCCTGGTCGAGCAGCTTGCGGAACATTTCCACGCCGGTGCAGGTGGTCTTTTGGGTGGCGGCGATGCCCACGATCTCGATTTCTTCGCCCACCTTGATGATGCCGCGCTCGATGCGCCCGGTCACCACGGTGCCGCGCCCGGAGATGGAGAACACGTCTTCCACGGGCATGAGGAAGGCGCCGTCGACGGCGCGCTCGGGTGTGGGGATGTAGCTGTCCAGGGCGTCGGCCAGCTTGAGGATGGCGCCTTCGCCGAGTTCGCCCTTGTCGCCCTCCAGCGCCAGCTTGGCCGAGCCGTGGATGATGGGGGTGTCGTCGCCGGGGAAGTTGTACTTGGAGAGCAGCTCGCGCACTTCCATCTCGACGAGCTCGAGCAACTCGGCGTCGTCGACCATGTCGCACTTGTTGAGGAAGACGATGATGTAGGGCACGCCGACCTGGCGCGCCAGCAGGATGTGCTCGCGCGTCTGGGGCATGGGGCCGTCGGCGGCCGACACCACCAGGATGGCACCGTCCATCTGCGCCGCGCCGGTGATCATGTTCTTGACGTAGTCGGCGTGGCCGGGACAGTCGACGTGGGCGTAGTGCCGGCTCTTGGTCTCGTATTCGACGTGCGCGGTGTTGATGGTGATGCCGCGCGCCTTTTCCTCGGGCGCCGCGTCGATCTGGTCGTACGCCTTGGCTTCCCCGCCGAACTTGCTCGACAGCACCGTGGTGATGGCCGCCGTCAAGGTGGTCTTGCCGTGGTCCACGTGCCCAATCGTCCCCACGTTCACGTGTGGCTTGGTCCGCTCAAATTTGCTCTTCGCCATGATGAATGCTCCTGAAGACGATGGTGGTGGTTGAAGACTGCGAGTAAAGACGACAACTTGAATGTGGTGCCCATGGCGGGAATCGGACCCGCGACCTCTCCCTTACCAAGGGAGTGCTCTACCACTGAGCCACATGGGCGAATGAGGTACTGCCAAATTCGACTGCTGCGCGATTTGAACCGACGTTGCGAACGACCCCCGAAACGCTCAGGGTGGAGCGGGAGACGGGAATCGAACCCGCGCCATCAGCTTGGAAGGCTGAGGTTCTACCATTGAACTACTCCCGCCTCGGCCAGCAAACGCGCCTATCCATACATGCCAACAGATGCACAGCTGCGCTCGAGATCCGAACTGCTCAGCGGCAGGGCCAATCATGCACCGTAAGGGCGTCCTTGAGCAGGAGTCAGCGGTTTCGCTTGGTGGAGGAGGTTGGATTCGAACCAACGTAGGCGTAAGCCAACAGATTTACAGTCTGCCCCCTTTAGCCACTCGGGCACCCCTCCGAGGCGAACCTAAAATTTTCAGGTCGTTTGTAAGTTTTGTCAACTCAAACCTGTGGGTGCACCCGTTCGGGTGGGTTCGCGGGTGGCAAAAAAGTTTGCCAGTGCAAGCCCAGGGTCGGGCGCTCGCATGAAGGCTTCGCCGATGAGAAAGGCATGAACTCCGCTGGCGCGCATCATGGCGGCGTCGGCAGGGGACAGGATGCCACTTTCCGTGACCGCCAGGCGGCCGGCCGGCAATGCGTTCATCAGTTCGAGTGTGGTTTCCAAACGGGTTTCGAAGGTGCGCAAATTGCGGTTGTTCACACCGATCAGAGGTGTGCGCAGCGACAGGGCGCGATCAAGTTCGCTGCGGTCATGCACTTCGACTAGCACGTCGAGGCCATAGGTCAAGGCGCAATCTTCCAGTTCCCGCAGTTGCGTGTCGCTGAGCGCTGCGGCGATGAGCAGGATGCAGTCGGCCCCCATGGCTGCCGACTCGGCCACCTGGTAGGTGTCGACGATGAAGTCTTTGCGCAGAACCGGCAGGCTGCAAGCCTCACGCGCCTGCACCAAGTATTCGGACGCGCCCTGAAAGTAGTCGTGATCGGTGAGAACCGACAGGCATGTCGCGCCGTGCCGGGCGTAGCTTGCAGCGATGTCTGCAGGCCGGAAATCCGCGCGCAGCACGCCCTTGGAGGGACTGGCTTTTTTCACCTCGGCGACGACAGCAGCTCCGCCCGCTGCCACGCGCGCCTGCATCGCGGCGGCAAATCCGCGCCGCGGCCCCTGGGCGCGGGCCTCGGCCTGCAACGCGGACAAGGGGCGCGAGACGCGGGCTTCCGCGATTTCGCGAGCCTTGGTCGCCAGGATGCGCTGCAGGATGTCGCTCATGCTGAAGCCGCGCTGGAAGCAGCAACCGATGCAGCGAGTTCGCGCGTGTACGCCACGAAGGTCTCGAGTTTTTCGCGCGCATGGCCGGCGGCGACGGCTTTGCGCGCCAGTTCCAAGCCATTCGACAACGAGTTGGCGAGCCCTGATGCATAGAGCGCACAGCCGGCGTTGAACAGCACCACATCGCGCACCGGGCCGTCCACATCGTCCAGCGCCAGGCGCATGCGCCCGGCCGATTCTTGCGGGGTCTTCACCTGCAAGTCCTGCAAGGTGCAGCATTTCAGGCCGAAGTCGGAGGGGTGGATGCGGTATTCGAGAATTTGACCGTCCTTGAGTTCGCCGACCATGGTCTCGCCGCACAGCGAGACTTCATCCATGCCATCCAGCCCATGCACCACCAGCACATGCTGGCTGCCCAGGCGCTGGAGCACGCGCACCAGAATGCCGACGAGATCGGGGTGGAACACACCCAGCAGCTGGTTGGGTGCGCCGGCCGGGTTGGTCAGAGGCCCGAGGATGTTGAACAGGGTGCGCACGCCCAACTCCTTGCGCACCGGCGCGGCGTGCTTCATCGCGGTGTGATGGTTGGGGGCGAACATGAAGCCGATGCCGGTGTCGGCCAAGCACTGCGCCACTTGTTCGGGCCTGAGCTGGATGTTGGCGCCCAGGGCTTCGAGCACATCGGCCGAGCCGCTGGCGGAACTCACGCTGCGCCCGCCGTGCTTGGCCACGCGCGCGCCGGCGGCCGCGGCGACGAACATGCTGGTGGTGGAGATGTTGAAGCTGTGGGCAGCGTCGCCGCCGGTGCCGACGATGTCGACCAGATGGGTGGCGTCGGCCACCGGCACCTTGGTGGCGAACTCGCGCATCACCATGGCTGCGGCGGTGATCTCGCCGATGGTTTCCTTTTTCACGCGCAGGCCGGCAATCAGCCCGGCCATCATGACCGGTGACATCTCTCCGGTCATGATGCGGCGCATGAGCGCCAGCATCTCGTCGTGAAAAATCTCGCGGTGCTCGATCACGCGCACCAGCGCCTCCTGATTGGTGATGGGCATGGGGGCTCCAGATGGTGTTTTTAGCGTGCGGTCAGCTGCAGGAAGTTCTGCAGCAGGCGGTGGCCGTGCTCGGTTTCGATGGATTCGGGATGGAACTGCACACCTTCGATGGCGTACTGCCGATGGCGCACGCCCATGATTTCGCCATCTTCGGTCGTGGCTGAAATGTCCAGGCAAGCTGGCAGGGTCTCGCGCGCGATGGCGAGCGAGTGGTAGCGCACCACGGTGTAGGGGCTGGGCAGGCCGTCGAACACACCACGACCATCATGCGACAAGGCGCTGGTCTTGCCATGCATGATGCTCTGCGCGCGGATCACCTGTCCGCCGAAGGCCACGCCAATGGCCTGGTGCCCCAGGCAGACTCCCAGGATGGGAAGCCTCCCGGCAAAGTGCTGCAGCACCGCCACGCTCACGCCAGCCTCGGCCGGGGAGCAAGGCCCGGGGGAGATGACGATGCGCTCGGGCGCCAGCGCCTCGATCTCGGCCAGGTTGAGTTCGTCGTTGCGAATGGTGCGGACGTCCTGGCCGAGTTCGCCGAAGTACTGCACCAGGTTGAAGGTGAAACTGTCGTAGTTGTCGATCATCAGCAGCATGTCGGGAATCCAGTGGAAAATTTTCGAACGGTCCATTGCGCCTCGGCTTCAACGCCGGGGCTCGCGCGGCGCGGGCGTCGGGTGTGGGCAGGGACACTGGCAAGCGCCATGCAGGCGCAGGGGAGTATCAGGCGTTTGGCTTGCGCCAGTGCCGACGCTGGAGACGCGAGAAAGGGCTGGACGACGACAGGAAGATCATGGGCACATTATCGCTTCTCCGCCTGCATGTGTGCCGCGTCCCAGCCCAGGGCGGATGCCGCATGAACTCAGGGCGTGGCTTCCAGGTCTTGCACCTGGCGGATGTATGCGGCCATGGCTTGCGCCGAGTCCTGGCCACGCATGGCCGCCCAGGCGTCCCACTTGGCGCGGGCGACAAAATCCATCGCGCCGGGACGCTCGCCTTGCGCGTCGCCCGAGGACGCCTGCTTGTACAGGGCGTAAAGCCGCAGCAGCGTGGCAGGGTCGGGGCGCTGGCTCAAGGATTTGGAGCGGAAGACGGCGTCGAGGAAATCGGCTTGCAGTTTGGGGTCCATCCTGGTGTCCATGGGGCGCGCAAAAAAGTCTGGGCCGTACGGGCTGTGGCGTGGCGACTGGCGCAGCGAACCGCTGCAGCCTGGCCTGCCGCTGCACGATGCCGCGGTGGCACGCTCAGCCCTCGCTGCGTATCCCGGCGTGCACCTGACCAGCCGGCACATGCTGCGAGGCCGACTGGACATGGCCGGTCTGGTCATCGAAGAAGAAATCGGGCTGGAACTCACGCAGGAAGGGCCCTTTGTCGAGGCCGCCGAGGAACATCGCCTCATCCACGGCGATGTTCCAGTGCATCAGCGTGCGGATGGCGCGTTCATGCGCCGGCGCGCTGCGGGCGGTGACCAGGGCGGTGCGCAAGCGCATGGCGACGGCGCCCGTGCTGGCCGCGCTTTGCAGCCGGTGCAAGGCTTCGAGCAGAGGTTTGAACGGGCCGGGCGGCAGCGGCAGCGCCGCCTTGCTGGCTTCGTGCTGCTGGAACGCGGGCAGACCTTGCGCCTGGAACACGCGCTCGGCCTCGTCGGAGAACAGCACGGCGTCACCGTCGAACGCGATGCGCACCTCGGTGGGGTGCGCCTCCGAAGCGTGAGCAGATTGCGGGTAGACCTGCGCCGCAGCGAAACCCGCCGCCAGAGCCGCGCGCACGTCGTCGGTGTTGGTGGAGAGGAACAAATTGGCCTGCAGTGCGTGCAGGTAGTGGTAGGGCGGGCGGCCGCGCGTGAACACGCCACGGTCGATGGGTGTGGCGTGATGTCGGGCTGAGCGGAACACACGCAGCCCTGAAACCGGGTCGTTGCGCGACAGCAGCACCACCTCCACCCGATCGCGTTCGGCGTCGCTGGTGTTGAACGCCAGCAGCTTGCGCACCAACTGGAATGCGACGCCGGGTTGGGCCGGGCGCTCGATGCGGTCGAGCTGCAGGCGCATGTACGCCGCATCGTCGGATTCTTCGAAGATGCGGTTCTCCTCCTCGAAATCGAACAGGGCTCGCGAGGAGATGGCCACCACCAGGCGGTCTTGGAGCGTAGAACTCATGATGCAAGGGTCGTCGACGACTGCCACTGCACGAGTTGTGCGGCTGACATCGGCCTGGCGTAGAAATAACCTTGAAAGTGATGGCAGCCCATCTCCAGCAGGCTCTCAACCTGGGCCTGCTCCTCAACGCCTTCGGCGATGGCCTCCATACCCAGATTCTGCGCCAGCGCCAGCACGGTGGCGGCGATGGCGCGGCTGCGGCCACTGATGTGCAGGTCGCGCACGAATTCACGGTCGATCTTGATGCGGTGCAGCGGCAGATGCTTGATGGAACTAAGGCTGGAGAAGCCGACACCGAAATCGTCCAGTGCCAGTGTCACGCCGAGCTTGGCGAGCTGTTCGAGGCAGACGAAGGTGTCCAGCCCGGTTTGCAGTGCCGATTCGATGATCTCGACTTCCAGGCTGGCTCCGGGCAGACCATGCAGCCGCAGCAGTTCGGCCACGCGCGCCGGCAGTTCGGTCTGCTGCAACACCGTGGGGTGCACATTCACGCCAACCCGCGGGATCTCGCGTCCCTGTGCCCGCCAGGCGGCCATTTGACGACACGCTGCTTCCAGCACCCAGTCCGTGACTTCGCTCATCATTCCCATGGAGTCGAGCGCATCCAGAAAGTCGCCCGGAGCGAGCAGGCCGCGTCGGGGATGGTTCCAGCGGATCAGGGCCTCGACGCCGACGAGTCGCCCGATGTTGTCAACCTGTGGCTGATAGTGCAGCTCGAACTGCCGTTCGAGCACCGCCTGGCGCAATTCGGTCTCCAGCTTCCACAGGGGGATGAGTGGCTGCAGCATGCTGGCGTCGAAGGCGCGGTAACGCTGGCCGCCAGCCGTCTTCGCCTTGTACATGGCCTTGTCGGCGGCACGCAACAGGCTCTCGGAGTCGTCCGCGTCGAGTGGGAAATAGGCCATGCCGATGCTGGCATGCAGCGCGATGTCCTCGCCATCCAGCTTCAGGGGCTGCGCCAGGGCGTGCAACGCGGCCTCGGCCACGCGCACGCTGCCTTGCAGCACATCGCCGCCTTCGATCAGGGCGATGAATTCGTCGCCCGACAGTCGCGCCAAGGTGTCGGAGGCGCGCATGACCGAGGCCATCCGCCGGCTTGCTTCGACCAGCGCCAGATCGCCGATGGCGTGACCCAGGCCGTCGTTGATGGTTTTGAAGTGATCCAGGTCGATGAACAGCAGGCCCAGCGTCTGCTTGCTGCGCTCGGCACGCAAGACGGCCTGCTCCAGACGGTCGCGCGCCAGTACGCGGTTGGGCAAGCCGGTGAGGCCATCGAAATAGGCGAGTTCACGCAGCCTGGCTTGCGACTGCTTGAGTTCCGTGATGTCGGCCAGCATGCCGATCAGGTTCTCGCCGGCGCCAAAACGTTTGTGCGCCAGGCTTGCCCAGAACTCAACCACGGACCCGCTCGCCGTTTCGCACTGCAACTCCCCATGCCAATGGCCGTGCTGCAGCAGCTCCATGCGCAAGTGCTGCAGGCGTTCGGCGGATTGCGCCGCCAGCAGGCGCGGCAATTGCCCCAGGGCCTGCGACTCGGTTTCCTGCATCAGCCGCAGGTAGGCAGGATTCACGCTTTGCAGTCGCCAATCGACATCGGCAATGAAAATGCCTTCGCCGGCATGGCTGAGAATCTGGGCCGACTGTTCCAGCCGTGACTGCATGAGGTGCCGGTTGGTGACGTCTTCCACCACGCCCAACAGGCGCCGCCGCCCGCCATCGCGCTGGGCACGGCCGACGACACGTGTCCAGCGCGGGGTTTGCGCATGGTCTTGGGCGTTGCGAAATTCGAGGTCGAGCAGCTGCATGCCTTGGAGGCAGGCATCGAAAGCAGCTTGCACCTCCGGGCGCTCGTCCGGGTGCACGCGCTCGAACAAATCGTCCATGCTCATGTCGAGGGCATGGTCGGGGTTGGGCAGTTCGGGCAGATAGCGGCCGTAGGTGACGCGGCCACTTTCCGGGTCGAGTTCGAAATCGGTCATGCGTGCCGCGTCAAGCGCCAGCGCCAGGCGCGACTGGCTCTCGCGCAGCGCGCGCTCCGAGGCATGCCGGGCCAAGGCCATGCGCAACGCGGCGTCGACCTGGCGCGGCTCGAACGGCTTGACCAGATAGCCATATGGCGTCGTGGCCCCGGCGCGCTCCAGGGTGTCATGGTCGGCATAGGCCGTGAGGAACACCACCGGGATGTCCCACTCCTTGAGCAGATGCGCTGCGGCGTCGATGCCATCCATGGACCCTGCCAGATGGATATCCATCAGGACGCATTGGGGTCGCAGGTTTTGGGCATGCACGAGCGCATCTTCAGCGCGTCCGACGTTGGCGACGACGGCATAGTGGAGTTTGCGCAGCTGTTGTTCGAGGTTGAAGGCGGTGATGCGCTCGTCCTCGACGATCATGATGCGAACCTCCGTCATGATGGCCATCCTTCTCTGTGCATCGACATGGAAGCATTGAACATAGGGTGAATGCCTTGGCTGAAGGAGAGGTTAAGCGGAGAAGTCAAGCGAGATGGATGGACCTGCCGGGGGATGGCGGCAGCAAAACGACGATGCGCGTACCCACCCCGGTGTGAATGGAAAGCTTGCCTCCGCACTGCTCAGCCAAAAGCTCGATGAGGCGCATGCCCAAGGTGGCTTTGTCTTTCCAGCCTGGCGCCAGGCCGACGCCGTTGTCGGCCACGCTGAGCTCGACGCCCGCTTCCGTGTGGCTCAAGCGCACATGGATCAACCCCTCGCGTCCTTGCGGGAAGGCGTGCTTGAAGGCGTTGCTGACGGCCTCGCTGGTCAGCAATCCGCAGGGAATGGCTGTTTTGAGGTCCAGGGTCACTGGCTGGACCTCGGACGACACCTGGATGCGCTCATGCCCCAGGGTCTGGCGCAGTTCGCCGAGCAGCAGTTCGAGGTAATTGCCGAAATCGACCTGGGCGAAATCGTGCGACTGGTAGAGCACCTGGTGGATGAGGGCCATGGCTCGCACCCGCGCTTGCGCATCGCGCAGCCGTGTCAGGGTTTCGCCATCGTCAATGGTGTCGGCCTGCAGGTCGAGCAGGCTGTGCACCACCTGCAGATTGTTTTTCACGCGATGGTGAATCTCTTGCAGCAACAGGTCTTTCTGTTTCAGGGAGTCGCGCATCGCCAGGTCGCTGCGACGCAGATCCTGTGTCATGCGCAGGGCTTTTCTCTGGGCTCGCTCTTGCCCGCGTCGCAGCAAATCCAGCACGGCACCAAGCAGAAGTGTGAGGGCCAGTCCCGAGGCCAGGATGATGGGCGGCGTGATGCTGCGCTGAGCACGCTCGAACGCCGGCAGCGAGGCAAAGTGCAAGGCCCAGCGGCGGCCGGAGAAATCCAGCATCAGTGTTTCCTGGAACGCGCCGGGCCGCATGGCTTGCGGGCCGCTGTAAAGCAGCCCGCCACCCTGGCTGCCGAGGTCGTGCACGCGCAACGTGAAATCCGTGCCCAATCCCTGTCCGCTGGGCAGGTTGTCGATCAAGTCCTGCGCACGCACCGGCATGTACACCCAGCCGCGCAGGGCGGCACTGCGCTCGGCTGGCGTGGTTCGGGGCTGGCCGTGGTGATACAAGGGCATGTACAGCATGAAGCCCGGTCGGGCTGGAGTGCGCGGCTGATCGGGTTGCTCGGGCTTCGCGCGGCTGGATGATGGCGTCGTGGCGGGCTGCAGGGGCTGATCCTGCACCAGTTCAACCACGCCGCTCAAGGCGGCCTCCCCGCTGTCACGGGCCGACTGCATTGCCGCTCGCCGCACGGGGTTGGTGGACATGTCGTAACCGATGGCGCGCTTGTTGGCGGCGGTCAGCGGTTCGAGATAAAGAATGGTGGAGACGTGAGAGCCGGAGCTGGTGGGGTGGACGTGGAAATCGGTCAGGCCCTCGGCAGCCATGCGCCGCTGCAGGGCCTCCATGTCGGAGCGAGGCTTCCAGGTGGCGTAACCCAGACCCATCACACCCGGCTGATGCAAGGGAAGGTTGAGCGCGCGCACATAGTCGCGGAACAGATCGTCGTCCACCTTGGGGCTGGTGCTGTAGAACGCCGCGCCTCCGCGCGTGGTGCGACGCAGGAGATCGAGGCGCGCTTGCATGTCGATGCGCATGTGGTCGGCCAGCCGATTGAACTGCAGTTGCGCAGCAGCCTGCGCCTGCAGGCGCGTGGTCTGCCAGACCAGCAGCGTCAGGGCCAGGCCGAGCACGAGCGCAAGCGGCGCCGCCCAGCGCCACGCACGCGATTCGGCGCGCGGGTCGGCCGATGGGATGTCACTCTCGGCGGATTCGTTGGGCATGGCGAATGACGGATGTCGGGACTGGATGCAAACCCGACCAATGTAACCAAACATTCCAATCCGTCTTAGAAAGACGAAGACTGCCTGGCGACTTTCAAGCCTTGCCGCCTCCGACGGCGATGACAACTGGCGGCAGCCGGATGGTCCAGCCAGGGCTACTTCACCAGATTGTTGAGTTGGATGATGGGCAACATCACCGCCAGGACGATGATGAGCACCAGCACCCCCATGCCCAGGATGAGCAGCGGTTCGAGGATGGTGACGAGGGTGAAGGCGCGGCGCTGTACTTCCTCGCCATGCTGGCCGGCCGCTCGCTCGAGCATTTGCGGCAGCGTGCCGGTTTGTTCGCCCAGGCGGACGAAGGTGATGAGCACGGGCGGGAAACGCTTGTGCAAACCGAGCGCGGCCGACAACGTCGAGCCCTCGCGCACCAGCGCCAAGGCCTCCTGGGCGTCGGCCTTGAGCACGGTGTTGGCCAGGGTGTCGATGGCCGCCTGCAGCGCGCGCAGGATGGGCACGCCGGCGGCGGTGAGGATGGCCAGGGTCGAGGCGAATCGGGCGGTGTTCAGGCCGCGTACCAATCGCCCCAGCAACGGGCTGCGCAGCAGCGCGCCGTCGAGTGCGGCGCGTGGTCCGGGCAGCTTCAGCGCCTGCCGCGCCAGCACGCCGCCCACCAGCAGCACGGTGATGATGGCCCAGCCCCAGTGGCGCAGGAAGTCGCTCAAGGCAATGAGGCCGATGGTGAGGATGGGCAGTTTTTGATGCGCGCCCTGGAAGACGCCCACAACCTGCGGCACGACATAGGTCAACAGCAGGGTCACCACCGTGATGGCCACCAGCACGACGATGGCCGGATAGGCCATGGCCTGAATCAGCTTGCCGCGCAGCTGTTGCGCGTTTTCCAGGTAGTCGGCCAGGCTTTCCATCACCAGGCCGAGGTTGCCGCTGTCTTCTCCAGCCGCCACCAGGGCGCGGTAGATGGGTGAGAACTCGCGCGGATGCTGCGACAGTGCTGCGGCCAGGCTGTGGCCGCCGGCTACCTCGCTCTTGATGGCCGAAAGCATGTGACCGACCTCGGCACGGTCGGCGTCGTCGGCCAAGGCCGCCAGCGCCCGCTCCAGCGGCAGGCCCGACACCAGCAGGCCGGCGATCTGGCGCGTGAGCAGGGCGAGTTGCTGGGTGTTGAGCAGGCGTCGCCTGAAGCGCCGCACCTCGCCTGGCGCAGCCTCGGCGACGATGGCGTCGACCTCCAGCGGAATGAGCCCGCGCGCGCGCAGCATGCCGCGGGCGCCGCGGGCGCTGTCGGCCTCCAGCACGCCGCGTTGTTCGGCGGCGGTGGTGTCGAGGGCGACGAAGCGGTAAGCAGGCATGGTGAGAGGTGGTGGTCAGCGCGGGGCATCAGGGCAGACGACTGGAGCAGCTCAAGCTGGTGGGCGTGTCGACAGCGCGGCTGGGCCATGCGCTGCGGCCCCGAGCTTCATTCGCGCGTCACCCGCATCAGCTCGGCCATCGAGGTCTCGCCGGTGAGCACCCATGGCATGCCGTCGTCGCGCATGGTGTGCATGCCGGCGGCCGTGGCCAGGCGGCGCAGTTCGGCCTCGCTGGCGCGCTCGTGCACGGCGGCGCGAATGGCGTCGTTGGCGATGAGCAGTTCGAACACGCCGGTGCGGCCGCTGTAGCCGGTCTGGTTGCAGACCGGGCAGCCGACGGCTTCAAAGCCCGGGCCGTCGGCCGCCGGCTTCTTGCATTCCTGGCACAGCTTGCGCACCAGGCGCTGGGCCAGCACACCGAGCAGCGAGGACGCGAGCAGGAAGGGCTCGACCCCCATGTCGATGAGGCGGGTGACGGCCGATGGCGAGTCGTTGGTGTGCAGCGTGGCCAGCACGAGGTGGCCGGTGAGCGAGGCCTGAATGGCGATTTGTGCGGTTTCGAAATCGCGGATCTCCCCGATCATCACCACGTCCGGGTCTTGCCGCAGGATGGCCCGCAGGGCGCGGGCGAAGGTCAGGTCGATGCGCGGATTCACCTGCGTCTGGCCGATGCCGTGCAGGTCGTATTCCACCGGGTCTTCCACCGTCATGATGTTGGTGGTGGTGGCGTCGAGCCGCGCCAGCGTGGAATACAGCGTGGTGGTTTTGCCGCTGCCGGTGGGGCCGGTGACGAGGATCAACCCGTGCGGATGATGCACCAGCGCGTCGAACTGCTGCAGCATGTCGGGCGACATGCCCACGGCGCGCAAGTCCAGCTTGGCGGCCGATTTGTCGAGCAGGCGCATGACGGCGCGCTCACCATGGGCGCAGGGCAGGGTGGAGACGCGCACGTCCAGCGCCCGGCCGCCGATGCGCAGCGAAATGCGGCCGTCCTGCGGCAGGCGTTTTTCGGCAATGTCGAGCTGGGCCAGGATCTTGACCCGCGAAATCAGCGCGCCATGCAAGGCCTTGTTCGGCCGCACCACGTCGCGCAGGGCGCCGTCCACCCGGAAACGCACCACAGAAGCCAATTCATACGGCTCGATGTGGATGTCGCTGGCGCCGTCGCGCGAGGCCTGGGTGAACAGCACGTTGAGCATGCGGATGATGGGCGCGTCGTCGGCCGCCTCCAGCAGGTCCTCCACCGCCGGCAGATCCTGCATCAGGCGGGACAGGTCGACGTCGCCCTCCACCTCGCTCACCACCTCGGCGGCGCTGCCGTCGCGTGCGGCGTAGGCAGCGCCGATGCGCTCCTGCAGTTCAGTGGCCGTGACACGCTGAAGAGACTGCACGGTGTGGGTGCGCTGCACCTCGGCCAGGCCGGCGGCGCGCGTGGTCTCGCTCACCCAGAGCTTGAGCAGGGCGCCATCCTGCTCGGCCAGCAGCGACTGGTCGCGGCAGAAAGCGTAAGGCAGCGGGTAGCGCAGCGACATCGCAGCGGCCTCAAGGCTTGGGCTTGGCCGGGGTCACTGCTGCCGGTGCGACGGTTGATGTGACGGTGTTGTCCAGCAACACCAACAGACGCCGACCCTGGATTTCGGTCTTGTAGCTGGCGACGTTGCGCAGGCTCAGCACCACACGCGAGCGGCCTTGCGCTTCCATCACGTTCGCATTGCGCAGATTGCCTTGCTCGAAGCTCACCACATTGCGTCCGAGACCGGAGACGACCCCTGGAAAGTCGAGCACGATGCTCGGCGGTTGCTCCATGGTGAATCCGGGCGGCGCGCTCAGCAGCGGCTGGGCGAACTCCAGTTGCACGACCGTCTGACGGCCGTGCTGGCTGGCCTGCACGCCTTGCAACACATTGCCCTGCTGTTCCACGTTGGGCGAGGGGCTGGGCAGAGGCGCGGCCGGCACAAGCGCCGTCGCGGCACTGGCCGCCGGGCTGTTGCTCGTTGCTGCGGCAGGCGCCACGTTCGGGAGCGTGATGGTCGGCAGGATCGGGCCCGGGAGATTCGGCATGCCAAACTGCGAGGGCAATTGGCTGTTGCTCTGCAAGTTCTGCATGTTGTCGTAGCGTCGCTGGCTGATGCTGTTGCCCTCATTCTCGGTGCGCACGATGATGGGCCGCAGGAACACCATCAGATCGGTTTTTTGCATCGTGCGTGAGTTCGAGCGAAACAGCGCGCCGAGACCGGGAATGTCACCCAGGCCAGGGATCTTGCTGTTGTTCTCGCTGACGTTGTCCTGCATCAGGCCGCCGAGCACGATGGTCTGGCCGTCGTTCACCAGCACGGCCGTCTGGATCGAGCGCTTGTTGGTGATGATGCCCGCCGAGTTGCTGGTGCTGGCGATGCTCGACACCTCCTGGTACACATCCATCTTGATGGTGTTGCCAGCGGTGATTTGCGGTCGCACCTTGAGCGTCAGGCCCACGTCCTTGCGCTCCACTGTCTGGAACGGGGTGACGGTGGCGGTGGCGCCGGTCTGCGCGTACTGGCCAGTGATGAAGGGCACGTTCTGGCCGACGACGATTTTCGCGTCCTCGTTGTCCAGGGTCATCAAATTCGGGGCCGAAAGAATGTTGGCGCCGTCGTGGGTCTGCAGGAAATTGGCCAGCAGGCCCAGCGTCGCCAGGCCGGCCACGTTGTGCAGCAGGCCGATGTTCAGACCGTTGGGGATGGCAAGCGCGCCGCTGGCGATGGCCTGCCCAGCAGCCGTGCCACCGGCCGAGAGGCCCGCTTGCAGGTTGATGATGTTGCTGCCGCCAGTGCCGAAATTGCTGCCGCTGTAAATGGCATTCTGGTTACCCGCGCTACCAGCGAGCGCCTGCCACTGGATGCCCAGTTGCGCCGCCTTGTTGGCGTCGACTTCGGCGATCAGCGCCTCCACGTACACCTGGGCGCGGCGCACGTCGAGCTTCTGGATGACGCCGCGCAACTGCTGGTAGACGGGCTGCGGCGCGTTGATGATGAGCGCGTTCAGCGCCGTATCGGCGTATACCGATCCCCCCTCGGGCAGGGCGATGGACTCGCTGCCGGCGCGTGGAGCGAAGTCCGGCGCCTGGCCCAGGCCGGGACTGGTTGCACCGCTGCTGAAGCTGCTGACGCTGTTCATCCCCTGCTGCGAGTTCACCGTATTGCCTTGGGCGATGGGCTGCGCCTGGCGTGCGTTCTGCCCGGTGTTGGTGCCCAGGCCGTTATTGGCCAGCACGCCGCGCAGGGTGCGCGCCAGGTCGGCAGCATTGGCGTTGTGCAGGTAGACAACGTGAATGTTGTCGGTATCGTCAGGGCGATCGAGCTTGGCCACCATCTGCTCGATCTGCACCAGTTGGGCCCCGTTGGCGGCGCGAATGATGAGGGCGTTGCTGCTGGTTTCGGGCAGCACCACGGCACGCATGCCGTTGGCCCCGGTGATCGCGCCGGCCGGCGCGCCTGGGGCGCCCGGGGTCGTGGCTGCCTGCATGTCGATGAGTTTTTGCAGCGTTGCCGCCAGCTCCGTGGCCACGGCGTACTTCAGCGGTACCACGTCCACATCGCTGCCAGTAGGCACGTCCAGCCCGGCGATGATGCGGGCGAGGCGCTTGAGGTTGTCGGCGTAATCGGTGATGACCAGGGCGTTGCTGCCGGGGTCCACATTGATGGTGTTGTTGGGCGAGATCAGCGGCCGCAGCACCGCCAGCAGGTTGCTCGCCGCCTGGTTGCGCAGTTGAAAGATCTGCGTCACCACCTGGTCGCCCTTGCCCGGGATGGCGGCGAGGCGGTTGCCCACGCCCACCGGCGTGGTCTGCAGCCGCGCGTCTGCCTCGGGCACGACCTTGAACACGCCGTCATGCTCCACCACCGCATAGCCGGCCAGGCGCAACTGCGTCAGCAGCGCCAGATAGACCTGCTGCGGTGGCACCGGCTTTTCGAACTGCAGCGTGATCTGCCCCTTCACCCGCGGGTCGACGATGAAGTTGCGCCCTGTGGCCGCGGCCACCGCCTGCACGGCGCTGGCAATATCGGCATTCACCAGGTTGATGGTCATCGGCGCATTCGGCCGTGCGCGGGCATCGCCCTCGCCGGGTGCCGCCCAGGCCGGTGGCGGCAGCAAGCCGACAAGCGCCAGCGCCAGCAGCAGGGCCGAGGAGGTGCGGCGCGCGCCGAGGCGCGACGGTTCGACGGAGGGCGATGCTGAAGATGCGGCGCGCTGCTCACTCATATCGGCTTGATGTCAACGTTGTCCTGCTGCTGGCCGTGGCCCGGTTTCAAATTCGCGAATCACAAACTGATGCGCACATGATCGCCTTGCCGCTGGCCCAGCAGGCTGAGCAGGTTGGCCAGGGCCTGCTCCTGTCCCGCGCCGGCACGCGCCGTGCCGTCGAACTGCAAGCGCTGACCATTCCACACGCCGCGGCCGTCCAGGATCAGGGGGCCGGTGCGCGTGGACAGGACAATGCCGGCATTCGCGCCGTCGCCGTTGATGCGCAGCATATAGCTTCCCAGCGGCGCCACGGTACTGAGCCGCGAGCGCATATCGTCCGCATGCACCTGAATCTGCCCGTTCAGGCGCAATCGGCCCGAGGTCGATTCTAGGCGCGCCTGTTGCAGCGACAACACAATGCGGCCCTGCAAAGCCAGGGTGTTCCACGGCGTCCCCAGGCCTGCCAGCAGATCGGCAGGTAGCCGCGCCTGCCATGCCGACGCGTCGGCTGCGTTTGCGGCTGCGGCCGCGGCGGGTGGCGATGCCGGCATCGCGGTCGTGATGTCTTGCGGCGCGGCTTGCAGCTGCTGCACGCTCCAGCTGCCGATGCCCAACTGCACGCGCAGGCGCAGCGGCGCTTCGGCCAGAGCCGGCCAATGCAGCACCAGCTCCACGCGGCCGTGCCACAGTCCCGCCAAACCGAGGCGCCAGCGCACCCTGCCCGGTACGAGCGTCGCCCCACGGCTTTGCGCGCCGCCGCTCAGCACCACCTGCGCCGAGCCGTCATGCCAGGTGCCCTGCGCCTGAGCCAACAGCACGCGCTGCTGGCTCAGGCGCGCCGCAGGGCCTGCCAGCCAACTCGCCGGCGCGAACAGCACCAAGGCGAACAGCAGGCCGAGCAGCGCCGCCAGCCACAGGGGCCAGCGCGCGCCGGCAACAGGTTGGGAGCGACGGGCCATGCGTTCAGGTCGAGGATGCGGACGATGGATGCGCCATGGTGCTGCCGGGCAGCGCAAAGCGGTGTGGGGTGCCGGTGCGCAAAGCCGGGATCAAGGCGCCATCGATGGATGCAGCGCTGGCGCCGCTCCACCGGCGTTGACCCTGGAATGCGCCGGGACGAAACACGGCGTCATGGCGCGGAGGAGCCGCCCGCGGCGTGCTGTTGCGCCAACTGGATGCGTCCCGCCAGCAGGCCGTCGCCACTGCGCCGCAGTTGCGCCTGTGCCACAGTTGCGCCCCAGTCGCGTCGCGCCGCCTGGGCGATGCCCAGCAAGGTCTGCGGTTTCAGGCGCTTGACGTCCAGGGTGATGTCGCCGGGAAGCACCGTCACTTCAGCGTCGGCCTGGGCGTCGTGCGCATGCAGCCAGTCGCGCACGTCGCTGCGCACGTCGCTGTTCGTCACCGTCGCGGCCGGGGCGGCGGCCAGTTGCGCCAGTTCCCGCGCCTGGTCCTGCGCCGTGATCAATGTGGCTCGCAGCCGCGCGATGTCTGCCGGAGCCGTGCGCAGAGTGTGCAGCGCCGGACGCAGCAGCACCAGCCAGACCAGGGCGAGGCCCACCAGGGCAGCCGCCAGACTCACCAGTCGGCGCTCGCGCAGCGACAGTGCTGCCCAGCGGGCACGCAAGGCCGCCACCAGCCCGGGCAGCATGGAGGAGGGCTGGGGAACGCTGGCCATCAGCTGCTCGCTCCCGCGCCGCCGATGCTGCCGTTGGCGATGCCGCCTGGCGTACCGCCGGCATTGCCGGATCCGCTGCCGGACGTGCCGACGGTGAGGGTGTCGCCCGTGGCGGCGCAGGGCAGTTGCAGCAGGTTGCAGCGCGCTTGCGCCGCGGCCGCCTGCTCGCCGGGAAGGCCGAGCTGCAGCCGACCCGGGGCGTAGTCCAACGTGCGGACGAGGGCGGTCTTCTCCGGCAGGACCTGCGCCGCTGCACCCATCAGCGCCTCCAGGCTGGAGCTGGTGGGTTTGCCGGCGCGCAGGCGCGCGTTGTCGAGCGCGCGCTGCATTTGCAGCCGGGCGTCGAGTACCGCGGGGGTGCCCGGCAACGCCTCGCTCACCACGGTTTGAACCTGGGTCTGCAACTGGTTGCGGGTTCTGCTCAGCTTCATCGCCACCAGATTGATGCCGACGATCTGCACCAGCAGCAGCACGCCGACGAGCATGGCGACGCGACGCCATGCCGGGGTGCGCAACTGCTTGGCCAATCCGGCCATGCCGCGTTGCATGGCTGCTTGCGGGGCCAGCTCGAACTGGCGCAGATTCCAGGCTGACTGCGCGGCGCGCGCCAGCACATCCGCATGGGTGATGGACGTGATGTCGGCTGCGGGGCCGAACCAACGGGCGGCCAGATCGCGCAAGTCCGGGTCGACCAGCACGCGTGTGGGCCGCGCGGTGAGCAATTCGGGCAAGGGCGAGGACTCGTGGGCAGGGTCTGCAGGGGTCGCACCGGCGCCTGCATCGAGCGGCAGATGCAGCCAGGCGGCCTCACCATCGGCGTCACGCCAGAGCAGTCGCAGCCCGCTCGGAAGGGCGCTGAGCCAGGCTTCGGCAGGCGCCAGCAACACGGGCTCGGGCACCACGGCGGCGGGTTCACGCCCGGCCAGGGCCAGGGCTTGCAAGGCCGCGGCCAGTGGGGCGCGCTCGCAGGCGCAGGCCAGGCGCACGCTGCCGTCGGCATCGCGCGGGCCAGCCGCGAGATGCACGCCGACCGGGTCGTGCAGCAGGCGCTCTTCCAGTGCCCCGGTCAAGGCGGCTTGCAGTCGCTGGGGTGGCATCGCCGGGAGGTTCAGCGCCAGCAGGGTGAGCTGCTCGGCGGGCAGCACGGCCAGCACACGCTGTGCCCGCGGCAGCAGCGCAGGCTGGGCATGGCCGTTGTCGGTCGCCTGGCCGTTGGCGTTCAGCAAGGTGTAGTCCAGCGCGGTGGATTTGCCACCGACGCCGGCTGCGCTGGCCTGATGCAAGCGAACGACGAGCGTGCTCATGCGGAGGGCTTGGCGCCAAGCGTGTCGAGAAAGGCTCTCATGCTGGACGATTGTAGGGATGCGGGTGCCGTCAGGGCGCTGGCGCCGGGGCCGCCGCAAGCCAGGGAGGCACGCGCTGCATGCGCAGCACCAGGGTGACGAGGCCGGCGCGTTGGATGAGCGCACGTTCGGCGTACTCGAAGTGGTCGATCCGCACCCGCGCGGTGGCGTCGAAAAAGCCGCTGGACACGCCCACCAGTGCGGGGTTGATGTCCGGCTGGCCCTGCTGGCCCAAGGCGGTGGTGATGTCGCCGGTGCTGCGGAAATAGTTCTGTTTGCGCGCCTGCACCAGGCGCGCGGCGGCATCGGACGAGATGTTCAGCACGGCGGCCAGCACGGTGGCGCCGGCCGTGTTGGCGTTCACCGGCGTCGGCGTGGGCAGCAGTGTCACGTCGGGAAGCAGAGCCGGCAGCGCCTGAGCCACGGCGGGCGACAAGCGCGCCAGGTCCTGCAATTGCTGCAACGGCAGCACGCTGGTTTGCGCGGCGTAGGCGCCGGGCGCTGGCTGCGATGCCGCACCGCCTGGCGTGGCGGCCGTGGCCAGCAGTGCAGTGGCCACGCCATTGGCCAGGGTTTGCGCTACATCCTGACTCACGCCGAGGGTGGCGCACAGGCGTTGCAGCACGGCCAAGGCGTTCGGGTCGATGCGCCCGCCGGGCGCAAGATCAGCCAGGTTGAAGCGGCTTTGCGCGTCGGTGATGTGGCCTTCCAGCCAGGCATCGGGAAGGCTGCCGACGCTTTGCCCGCGTGCGGCGAGAAACGTGGACAGGCGCGATTCGGCCAGCGGCACGGCCCAGGGCTCGCTCAGGTCGTCGACGCTGGAGTTGCGTGCGTCTTCGCGCAAGATGAGCCGTGCCCAGTCCACCGTGCCACGCAAGATCCAGCGTGCCTGGGTCGCCTGCTTGGCGGTCTGCTCGCGGCTGATGGCACCCCATTGCCGCCAGAACATGCCCGACACCATCACCGCGGCCAGCGCGGCAATCAGCAACGCGGTGATCAGTGCAGCCCCGCGGCTGCGCTCGGCGCGCGGCGTGCGGAGCGTCGCGATTTTGTGCAGTTGCAGGCTCACTGCCGGTTCTCCAGCAGGAATTCGCGCATGATGGTGCCCTGCAGATCGGACGCGGCGCTTTGCAACGTGAGCCGCAAGGCGGCGGGGGTGCGCAGCGACGCGAACGCCGGATTGCTGTTGGCGGCGCTATTGGCCGAGGTGTAGGGGTTGGACCAGCTGCCGCTTTGCTGCAGGATGCCGATGCCGGCGTAGCGGTACACCAGCACGCGCATGTCGGTGATGTCGGGCAAGGCTTCGATGGCGGTGCCCCGCGCGCTTTGCATCGCCGCCAGCAGTGCGCCGCGCGAGGCGCTCGGGGTGCTGGCCCAGCGCATCCAGCGGCCGTCTCGCAGGCCCCAGCGCGCCACTTGCAGCCAACCTGCGTCGGGCGGCAGGTTGGCGCCGGGCCACGCGCGCATATCTGCGCCCATCGCCTGCGGCGCGCGGCGCACGATGAGCAGGTCGCCATTGCCGGCTAGGCTCACCGCCGGCAGATCAGCGCCTTCGTCGGTGGCGGCGGCGAGGTCGTCGGCCATTTGACGCATGGCCAGCGACAGGCGTTCGGCCGCGTGCATGCGGGTGCGCGCGCTGTCGCGTCCCTGCGCCACGCTGTCCAGCCCGCGCCAACCCAGGCCCGCCATCACCGCCATGATCAGCGCGGCCACGAGCAGCTCGATGAGGGTGAAACCGGCGTGGCGGCGCAGGGCCGCGGGTGGCCTGGGGCGCATCACAAATTGCCGATGATGGTGACCACGTTCCACGCCGCCCAGCCGGAGGCGTCCAGCACCTGCACATCGACGCGGCGGAAGTTGGGGTTGGGCGTGGGCTGCACGTCCACGCTCAAGGTGAAGCTCGCGTTGGCCTCGGTGCAGCGGCTCTGGCTTTGGCCAGTGGGCAGGAAGATGCGGCTCAGGCGCTGGTCGATGAGGAAATTCTCGGCACATTGCTGTGCCAGAACCGCTTGGTGGTAGCGCTGCGCGTTGTCCTGCAATCCGCCGGACGCGCGCATCGCGGCAAGCAGGGCGATGGCCACCACGGCGAGCGCCACCAGCACTTCGAGCAGGGTGAAGCCGCGGGACGATGAGCACCGGGGACGCATTCGCAGCATGGCGGGTATCGCGGGTCAGCGCTGACTGCGCACGGCGAAAGGCGCCAGTCCGTCGCTGGCGATGGTGACGACGCGACCATCGCCACGCAGTGTGATCTGCAGCGGCGGCGAGACCGGCTCCGTGCCGAACACCAGCCAGTTGGGCGCGGCCCCGAGTCCGGCGGCGCCGCCGCTGGCCCGCACCGCGACCGGTCCGGCCTGCACCGTGGCTTGGATGCCGCGCGGCTGGTAGTTGGCGGCCAGGGCGGCCTCACCGCTCAGCCACTGCCAGCGCCGCGTCGTGAGCGGGGCATCGTCCAGCGGAATCCAGCCGCGGGGCGAGGGTTGCAGGAAGGCGTAGCCGGCAGGGCCCGGTGCCCAGGCCAGCGGCTCGCCACGCGCCGACGCCTGCTCGCGTGCGGCGTTCAGCAGGGCGGCCAGGCGATCGGCTTCGCGCTCCATGTTCTCTTGCCCGCTTTGTGGCAAGGCCATGGCGACGAGCCCGGTCAGCAAAGCCATCACCAGCAGGACGACGAGCAACTCCACCAAGGTGAACCCGCGCGATGCATGTGCCGGTGCGCGCGTTGCCGCACGAGGCGCTGTGGCCCGATCCGCGGCCTTCAGCCTTCGAGCCAGCGCAGGGCCGCACGGCGTTGTCATGCAGGCATCGTCGCTGTGCAGGTGCCGCAACCCTGCATGTCGTGCACGCGGTGCACGGGCAGGCACGAACTGATCCCCCTGTCGCGGCGGCTGCTGCGGCTCAGCAGCCTGGGGGTTCACGCTACTGCCAACTGCCGATGTCGGCATTGGCGCCCTCGCCTCCGGGCTTGCCGTCAGCGCCGTAACTGAACACGTCGACCGCGCCTTTGACTCCGGGGTTGAGATATTGGTAGGGGCGTCCCCAGGGGTCGGTCGGCAACTTGTCCAGGTAAGGTTTCCAGTTGGTGGGGACAGGTGGCGTCGAAGGTTTGACCACCAGCGCCTGCAAGCCCTGCTCCTGCGTCGGGTAGTTGCCGTTGTCGAGCTTGTAGAGCTTGAGGGCCTGCATGATGGTGGCGATGTCGGTCCTGGCAGCGGTCTCGCGCGCCTGGTCGGTGCGGCCCAGGATGTTGGGCACGATGAGCGCGGCCAGCACACCCATGATGACCAGCACCACCATCAACTCGATCAGCGTGAAGCCGCGGCCGTGGCGGCGCAAGCGAGGCGCGAGTCGATCCGCGTTCGCCAGGGGTATGAAAGATGGGGAAACGACGATCATGCGGAGGCGTCCATGGTGGGCCGTCGGGGCCGGCCCGGAGGTTGGTGCACAAGCCGGCACGGGCGGTGGGTTAGCCATGCGGGCATCGGGGTGAGTCGCAGACGACTTGCCTGTCTTCACCGGACGACCATAATAGTGGCCTTATGTTCAAGTTCTCGCGTCTATCGCCTGCTGCCGGCATGGTTGCCGAGGGCCTTACCACGTCCTCGCTGCGCGCGGCCTGGCTGGTTTCCATGTTGCTGGCATTCACCTGCGCGGCCAGCATCGGCTACTGGGCCTTGCAACTGCTGGCGCACCCTGCATCGGTACCCGGCGACGCCCAGGCCGTGGGCCGGCTTGATACCGACACCCTCGTGGCCGCGGCGCCGCGGTTGTTTGGGACCACCGCACCTCTGCCCGACAAGGGGCCGGCGGCACCGGCGCGCTACCGGCTTTGGGGAGTCATCGGCGGCGGTCATGAAGCCGGCGCGGCGCTCATCGGAGTGGATGGCAAGCCGCCGCAGGCGGTGGCGGTAGGTGCGCCGGTTGCGCCCGGCGTGCGCCTCGACTCCACCACCTATGGTCACGCCGTTCTGCTCCAGAACGGGGTGCAGGTGAACCTCAAGCTCCAGCCCCAGGGGGGCAGTCCCACGCTGCCGGGCGTCGGCGCCCCGCCAGGCTACGTCCCGCCGCAGATCGGCAGTGTGCCTGCGCCTGCCCCCGGCGCCGTCAGCAGTTTCACGCCCAATTTCGCCCCGAGCATTCCGCCGCGGCCCTAGAGGTTGGTTCCATGCATCTCGACGACATGTTGTTCGGGCTCAAGCGGCGGGGTCTTGCAGGCCTGGTGCTTCCTGTTGTCCTGCTCAGCGGCTGTGCAAGTTTCGGCGCGCTGCGCACGACCGTGGTGACCCCTCACCCGGCGCCCCAGGTCCTGGTTGGCGCCAAGGTGCTGGTTCGGGCGGCTGCCGCGAACGAGGCCAGCACGCACGCCTACGAATTCCAGAGCGCCGTGGTCGATGCCATGGCGCGTGCGGGCATGGTGCCCCTGCTCAATCAGCGAGCGCCTTACACCGCCAGCTACGACTACCGGATCCAGGCTGATCTCGCGGGCCCGTACGGCCCATCCGGATGGGTGGCACCGATGATGCTGCCCAACAGCGGCGTGTCGTTCACCGGTGGTTTTGGATATGTCAGCGATTTCGACGACGATGATGGCGATGATGACGATGACGGTTTCGGCGGCTGGATGCCACCGCCCATCTGGTATGTCCGCAGCCTCACGCTGGACATTCGCGATACGGCCACCGGCGCGCTGGTGTGGAGTTCGCACGCGTCGGTCGGCGGTTACGAGCGTGGCCTGGCGTCTGTCGCCGTGCCGCTGGCACAAGCCGCGCTGCAAGGCTTTCCCCATGCATCGGGGCGTCACAAGTTGTTGGTGATGCCCCGCGCAGGCTGAGCTCGCGGGGACCGCGACCGCTCAGGACAGGAACAACTGCGTCACCGGGTTATCGGTTTCCTCGGTGTGTTGGTAGCCGAGTTGCTGCAGAAAATGACTGAATGCCCGTTTGTCGCTCGGTGGAACCTGGATGCCGACCAGGACTTGGGCGCTGTCGCCGCCTTGGTTGCGGTAGTGAAACAGGCTGATGTTCCAGTTGGGTGAAAGGCTGTCGAGGAAGCGCAGCAGTGCGCCTGGACGCTCGGGGAAGTCGAAGCGCACCAGCCGCTCATGTTCGGCCATGTTGCGGCCTGTTGCGATGCGCGGCGCGGGGCCGCCCACCAGATGGCGCAGATGGACCTTGGCCAACTCGTTGTCGCTCAGGTCGAGCGCACCATAGCCGGCACGCTCGAAAATCTGCGCCATTTTCTGCGCATCGGCACGGCCATTCACGGCCAGGCCGACGAACACATGGGCGGCCTCCGGTCCTTTGATGCGGTAGGTGAATTCGGTCACATTGCGGCTACCCACCAGCCCGCAGAGACGGCGAAAACTGCCGGGTTGCTCGGGGATGGTCACGGCATACAAGGCTTCGCGCGCTTCGCCCACTTCCGCGCGCTCGGAGACGAAGCGCAGTCGGTCGAAGTTCATGTTGGCGCCACAGGTGATGGCCACCAGGGTTTCGCCCTTGAGTTTGTGCGCAGTGGCATATTGCTTCAGTGCTGCCACCGACATCGCGCCCGATGGTTCCAGCACGCTGCGGGTGTCCTCGAACACATCTTTGAGCGCAGCGCACACTTCGTCGGTGCTGACGACAACAAAGTCGTCCACCAGGTCGCGCACCAGGCGAAAGGTTTCCTCGCCAACGCGCTTGACCGCCGTGCCATCGGCGAACAATCCCACTTCGCTCAACTCCACGCGCTTGCCGGCCCTCACGCTTTGCAGCATCGCATTCGAATCAGGGGTTTGCACGCCAATGATCTTGATCTCCGGCCGCACGGCTTTGATATAAGCGGCCACACCGGAAATCAGTCCGCCTCCACCGATGGCGCAGAACACGGCATGGATCGGAGCCTGGTGCTGACGCAGGATTTCCATCGCGATCGTGCCTTGGCCGGCGATCACGTCAGGGTCGTCGAACGGGTGCACGAAGGCCAGTCCCTGCGCGGCCTGCAGCGTGAGCGCGTGGGCGTAGGCATCGCTGTAGCTCTCGCCTTGGAGCACCACGTCCACATTGCTGCCGCCGAAGGCGCGCACGGCGTCGATTTTCACCTTGGGGGTGGTCGATGGCATGACGATGACCGCACGACAGCCGAGTTTGTGGGCCGACAACGCCACGCCTTGCGCATGGTTGCCGGCCGAGGCGCAGATCACACCGCGTTTGCGCTCGTCTTCGCTTAGACCCGACATTTTGTTGTAGGCGCCCCGCAGCTTGAAGCTGAAGACAGGTTGTTGGTCTTCGCGCTTGAACAGCACCTTGTTGTGCAACCGGCGGCTCAGATTGCGCGCAGGCTCCAGCGCGGTTTCCTGCGCCACGTCGTACACCCGGGCGGTGAGAATGCGCTGCAGATAATCGGTATGCTTCTTGGTCACGGCCGGCCTGCAAAAAAGGGCAATCAGCCATTGTAGGAATGGCGGCCAGAGCGACGTGTGACGGCGCTGTTTCGGTGTGACGGGCAAAAAAAACCCAGGCTTGCTGCCTGGGTTGGAATCCACCTATGGAGGAGGGTGGAGGAGACAAGAGGTGTTGACCCATATCGATCAACATGAACTTATAGTACTGCAATCGCTGCTGCGTTGCAAAACCATTTTCTCAAGTCTGGTATTTTAGAAAATCAGCATTTAATTATATTTATTTATTAATTAAATCAATGGCTTGTAGATAGGCATGGATCGAGTCTGGGCTTACGGCGGAGTAGAAGTAGCCGGAACGGTGTTCAAATGCGGCGGCTTGGCAGCAAATTTGCTGCATTGCAACAATACAGGATCTGACCGATAACTGCGGTGCAGACTGCGACCCTACCCAAGGAGCTCGAACAACAATGGAATGCACAGTGCAATGGGCCGGCAACGACGGCATGGCCTTCATCGCCACCACGGGCAGCGGACATATTCTGGCGATGGATGGTGCCCCGGCCGCGCTGCCCGGCGAGCCCGGTGGTCATAACCTCGCACCGCGCCCGATGGAAACCGTGCTCGCCGGTACCGGCGGTTGCTCGGCCTATGACGTGGTCTACATTCTGAAAAAAGGTCGGCAGGACGTGCGGGGCTGCAGTGTCAAGCTCCAGGCTGAGCGCGCCGCCTCCGACCCCAAGGTGTTCACCCGCATCCATCTGCACTTCACAGTCAGTGGCAAGGGGCTGGCGCCTTCGGTGGTGGAACGAGCAGTGCACCTCTCGCACGAAAAGTACTGCTCGGCCACCGCCATGCTGGCGAAAACGGCGACCATCACAAGCAGCGTGGAGATCATCGAAGTCGGCTGAAGTGCGCAGAGAAGCGGGGCAGCCCTGAGCCGCCGCCGTGGCTCCGGTTCATGGCCGCCGCCGTTTCTTCCACAGGACTCGCTGGCCTTGAGGCTCAGGGCTTATCCGTCACGCCCAGGGCCGATAGCGGGATGGCTTGCAGCATGCCGGCGTTGGTGCCGTTGAAATAGGTGCCGCCCACGACCACGCCGTTCTGCGGGCCGTAGCCGCCCTGGTGGGCGTTGTCGGTGTGCAGCACCGCGCCGCTGGCGCGGTCGAGGGTGAAGATGTCACCCGACGCCGTGGCCTGGATCAGCACCTTGCCCAAGACCACCGGAGCGCCTTTCATGCCGACCTTCAGCGGCTGCTGCCATACAACGCGGCCGGTTTGCGCATCGAGTGCATACTCGGTATGCGTCACAGGGCTGCCGGTGTACACCATGCCCTCGACCACGGTGGGCACGGCGTCCTTGTTGCGCGGCGGTGTTTTGCCCGCCCCCAGCTCGCGGCTCCAGACGATCTTGCCGGTCTTCACATCGATGGCGAGTTCTTCCGATGCCGACTCCTTCGTGGCTTGCTGCGCGCTGGTGCGGGTTTCGATCTGGCCGATGGCCAAGCCTTTGCCGTCCATCGCCCAGGTGCCGTCGCCAGCGCTGCTGGAGAACACCAGCGGCGGCTCCACCGACCACAGCAGCTTGCCGGTGGCGGCATCCAGGCCGTAGATCTTGCTTGGATGGGTGCCGCCCATCACCAGCACGCCACGATCCGGGTCGAGTGTGGCGGACGACATGCTGACGAAGGATTGGATGGGCGTCTTCCACGCCAGTTTGCCGGTGGCGGCGTCGAGCGCGTAGGCATGGCCGTCGCCATTGCCGAACAGCAGCTTGCCTTGGAACAGCGCCGGGGTCGGCATGTCCTCGCCCTTGGTTTTGTAGACCCAGACTTCCTGCCCGGTTCGGGCGTCGAGCGCATAGATCGCCGACACGCCATTGCCGCGGATCACCGGCGCATCGGCCACCCCGAACTGTTTGGCGTGGCTGTAGGCGAACACCGAATTGCCGGCGCCGATGAACACCAGCGGGCGGCCATTGATGTCGGCCGCGATTGGGGTGGTCATGAGCTGGTTGTAGGCGTTGAAACTCCACGCCAGCATGCCGCGATGGGCATCGACGGCGTAGATGTAGCCGTTGTCATTCGTGGCATAGACCATGCCGTTCACCACCGCGACACCGATGGGAAAGCCCACCAGATCGCGAATGATGGTGGGGTTGAGCACCTTGGCCTTTCCCGCATCGGCTGCTCCGGGTACCTGATAGGTCCACGCCACCGCCGGAAAATTCGACGACACCACGGCGTTGTGGCCGGGATTGAGCGCGTACATCGGCCATTGCGCCGGTGTGTCGGCGCTCGTGAGTGTCTGCGCGCTCGCTACCGCACAAACGGCGCTGAGGGCCGCACCAATGGCAAGCTGCCGTAAGTGCAGTCGCATTGGGCGTGAAGGGGCTGGGGTGTGTTTCATGGGAATCTCCTCCTGATGGGGCGGCTCATTTGATGTACTGATACCCGGCCAGTTGCAGCTCGGGAATGGTGCCCACCACGCCCGGCGTGAGCATGGCGTAGCGGGTGAGGGGGCTCGACGAGTCGGTGTCGACCCGCGATGGCCCGGGGCTGGCCTTGCCTTCGGGGAAGAGCTTCAGGGCCTTGCCCAGGTCGGAGCCTGTGGTGGTGTTCTCGGGCATCTGGGTCCGGACGTGTCGTTGGATGAGGCCGCTCTCGCATGTTCGACGCGCATCAACCAGTCTGGCATGGGCACGCATGCGTGCACCTGTCGGGTGCTCGTGCTGTTTGTGCGGGCAAGTCGTCCAAGCTTAGAGAAACCTGCTTGCCTTGTCGTACGCAATATTTGCGTCATGTTCATCAATTTTTCCGATAGGCGCCGCGCGGACCATCCTGTAGTTTGCGACAATGAACGTTGTACTCTTACGTGAACGTGGCGCCTGCGCTGCATGGCCCAGTTGTTCTCATCCAGGCACCACCATGATGCAAGCCGCCGACGACTCCATTCACGCCTTGGTCACCGATCTCGGCGTTCGCGCGCGCACCGCTTCGCGCGCCATGGCCCGTGCCTCCACCGCTGCCAAGAACGGCGCCTTGCAGGCCTTGGCTGGCTTGATTCGCGCCCACGCCGCCGAACTCCGTGATGCCAATACGCGGGACCTGGGTGCAGCACGCGCCGCCGGTTTGGAAGCGGCCTTCGTCGATCGGCTCACCTTGGGCGAGAAGGCCGTTGCGCACATGGCCGAGAGCTGTGAGCAGGTTGCCGCGCTGCCGGATCCCATCGGCGAGATGACGGATCTGCGTCGCCGTCCAAGCGGCATCACCGTGGGCCGCATGCGCGTGCCGCTGGGCGTGTTCTGCATGATCTACGAAAGCCGACCCAACGTCACCATCGAGGCTGCCTCGCTCGCCATCAAGTCGGGCAACGCCGTCATCCTGCGCGGCGGCTCCGAGGCCATCCACAGCAATCGTGCCCTGGCGGCGCTGGTGGCGCTGGCGCTGGTCGAGGCCGATCTTCCCGCCGATGCCGTGCAACTCGTGCCCACCACTGACCGGGCTGCGGTGGGAGCGCTCATCACCATGCCGCAGTATGTCGACGTCATCATCCCCCGAGGCGGCAAGGGGCTGATCGAACGCATCAGCGCCGAGGCGCGTGTGCCCGTGATCAAACACCTCGATGGCAACTGCCATGTGTACGTGGACTCCGAGGTCGACCTTGACATGGCCGTGCGCGTCACCGACAACGCCAAGACGCAGCGCTACAGCCCCTGCAACGCGGCCGAATCGCTGCTGGTGGCGCGGGCTTCGGCCGCGGCGTTTTTGCCGCGCATCGGTGTCGTGTTTGCGCAAAAAGGGGTGGAAATGCGCTGCTGTGCCGACTGCCGCGCCGTGTTGCGGGCTGTGCCCGGTGCTGCGCCGTTGCTGCGCGACGCCACCGAGGCCGACTGGGGCACCGAGTACCTCGCACCCATCATCTCCATCAAGCTGGTGCCGGACGTGGACGCGGCGATTGCCCACATCAATCGCTACGGCTCGCAGCACACCGACACCATCCTCACCACCAACCACGCGCACGCCATGCGCTTCGTGCGCGAGGTCGATTCCGCCACGGTCATGATCAACGCCTCCACCCGCTTTGCCGACGGCTTCGAATTCGGCCTGGGCGCGGAAATCGGCATTTCCACCGACAAGTTTCACGCCCGTGGCCCCGTCGGCCTCGAGGGCCTGACCAGCCAAAAATGGATGGTGCTGGGCAACGGCGAAATTCGACGTTGAATGCCATGAACAGCCCTGTGCCGCACCTACATTCACCTTCCGTGACGCCATGACACCCCAGCACCTCAGCGGCATCCTGACCCTGCCCACCTTGCTGCGCATCACCGCGGCGCTGGGCATGGGGGTCGGGGTGGTCAACGCCGCCATCGCCGTCGGCGTCTATTGGCGCGAGCTTGGTGCCGGTCAGGTCCTCGGCCTGTTTCTCGGCGCGGTGTTGTTCAATGCCTTGGCGCTGATGTTCGCCACCCTCGTGGGCTACTGGCCGTACCGCGCTCTGGCACGGCGCCGGCGCTGGGGTTTGCATCGGTTGAGTCTGCGTCCCCTCGCGTCTTGAGCAATCGCCCGAGTCGCACTTCGCTACTCTGGCATCCCCGCCCTTCCAAGCCGGGACCACTCGGCAACTGTGCCGCAGCGTGCTGCTTCCTGGAGATCCAAGCATGAATTCCCGCGACCGTCTCAAAATTCTTGGCGCCGGACTGGCCGGACTTGGTAGCACAAACCTGGCTCAGGCTCAGAGCCAGGGCCCCGTGACGGCGAAAGCCGTGTCCAATGCGCCCTGGAAAGTCGCCATGCAAATCAGCGACGGCCTGGAACAGGCCTACGAGGGCCTGATCAACATCCAGAATGTGCTGCAACTCGACCCGCAAATGCGTTTCATCGTCGTCGGCTATGGCAAGGCCATTTCCTTCCTGCTCAACGGCACCAAGACGCCTCAGGGCGCTTTGTTCGAGGGGTTGATCGGCGACCTTGCCAACCAGGGGGTGCAGTTCAAGGCCTGCGAGAACACCCTCACGTTCCTGAAAATCTCCAAGAGCCGTGTCGTGCTCGAAGCCTCTTTCGTGCCCGCTGGTGTGTTTGAACTGGTGAAGCTGCAGTCTGAGGGCTGGTATTACATCAAGCCCTGAAGTCATCCTTCCCGGCGTGGCCGTCACAGCACGGCCATGCCGTTTCGCGGGCCGGGTTCGGGCGGCATCTCCACTGGCATCCGCGAAATCGAAGCGGCCTACGCGGAAGCCTGGGCTACCAACATCTGGGCCGACACACTGACCAGATGCACGGCGCAGGGGTAGTGTGCTGGGGCGCAAAGCCTAGATGAGTGTTACACCCTGTTGCGTTTGACGCTGAACTCTCGCATCATGGCCACAGGTTTGCCTACGGCCATGTTTCGTCGAGGCCCGACGCATCGGCCCGCCACGACGCCGCAGCATCCACCGCCACGATCACCTTCCCACAACGAATTTCACCGCATGAGGAAACCCGCCATGACGTCCACACTCACCCCCGCCCGCCGCAAGGTGCTGCTGGCTTCCGCCGCGGCAGGCGCCGCCGCGCTCACCACCACTGCCCGCGCCACAGGGCGCGCGGAGCAGGGGGGAGCGGTCAAGGTCGTCTATCACCTCACGCAAGGAGACGCTCAGGCTTCGCGCTGCCTGGGCAACGTGCGCAACCATCTTTCCGCGGATCCCACCGCCAAGATCGCGGTGGTGGGTAATGGCGCCGGCATCGACTTCATGCTCAATGGCGCAGTGGACGCCAAAGGTGCCGAGTATGCCGGCCTGGTCGGCGGCCTGGCTGCCCAGGGCGTGTCGTTTCGCGTCTGCAACAACACGCTGGTCAATCGCAAGATAGCCAAGGATCGCGTGTTGCTCGACGCCACCATCGTCCCATCGGGCGTGTCCGAAGCGACCAATCTGCAGTACCACGAGGGCTACGCCTACATCAGCCCTTGACTTCGGGGTGTGGTCCTGCGCGCGGGCAGCTCTCGTGTTGCGGTTGACGCCATGCTTGTGGCGCTGCATCATCGCGCCGCGTGAACTCCATCATCGAACCCACTGCCGCCCCCCGGCCTGCCGCGCGCTCGTCAACTCCTGTGCGGCGCCCCCTTCACCTTGACCTTCGAGCCGCGGCGGATGTGCTCGGTTGCGTCATGGCGGGGCAATCCCTCGCTTCGGCTCTGCCCCGGCTCGCCAGCACCGGTCGCTGGAGCGCGGCTGAACGCGGCGCGGCGCAGGCCATCGGTTTCGAGGTTTTGCGTGGCCTGGGCCGGGCGCAGGCCTTGCTCGCCGCACTGCACCCCAAGCGCATCAAGCCACCCGAACTCGAACAACTGCTTCTCGTGGCCATCGCACTGCTCAGCGCCCCCGGTGGCGTGCATGGCGACGCGTCGAGCTCCTCGACCCTTTATCCTGAACACACCTTGATCAACCAGGCGGTGCAGGCCTGTGTCCTGAGGCCCAAGACCCGGCATGGGCGCGGCCTGGTCAATGCCTTGTTGCGCCGTTTGCAAGCCGAGCGCGAAAACCTGCTGCACACCGTGTTACAGGCAGACCTTGCGCGTTACAACCATCCGAATTGGTGGGTGCAACGCATGCGCGCCGCCTACCCGCAGGAGTGGGCCAACTTGCTGGACCTTGTCGCCCAGCGTCCGGCCATGACCCTGCGCGTGAATGCTCGATGGGGCGACCGCAACGCCTACCTCGCCTTGCTGCGGGCGCAGGGCCGGGATGCCACCGCGCCCGACATTCCGGGGCTGGATCAGACGCTGATCCTGAACGAGCCCGTGCCGGTGCAGGCCCTGCCGCTGTTCGACGCTGGCGCCGTGAGCGTGCAAGATGCATCCGCCCAGCTCGCTGCCAGCCTGCTGGATGTCCATGACGGCATGCGCGTGCTCGACGCCTGCGCCGCGCCAGGCGGGAAAACGGCGCATATCCTGGAGCGCGCCGATTGTGAACTGCTGGCGCTGGACCACGACGCCACGCGCACCGAGCGTATCGGTAGCGCACTTACGCGCCTGCGCCTGCCCCAGGCGCGGATCGTGACAGCCAACGCCGCAGAAACGGCCTTATGGTGGGATGGCCGCGCGTTCGACCGCATCTTGCTGGACGCGCCTTGCAGCGCCTCGGGCATCGTGCGCCGTCACCCCGACATCCGCTGGCTGCGCCAGGATGGCGACATTTCCGCACTGGCCATGCAGCAAGAAGCGTTGCTGGAGGCGCTTTGGCCGCTTTTGGCCCCTGGCGGAAGGCTGCTTTACGCCACCTGTTCGGTGTTTCCCGAAGAGGGTGGCGAGCAAGCCGCAGCCTTCCTGCGGCGGCATGACGATGCGCTAGCATTGGCTGCGCCAGGACAAATCCTTCCGAGTCGTTCCCCAGAACGCGATGGGTTTTACTACGCTTTGTTTGCCAAGCGCACCGAACACTGAAGCCGCCCCTCTCGCATGAGCCGACCGCAGGCACCTGACCCCATTCGCCGCCGCGGACTCATCGCTTTGGGGGTGGCCTTGACCGAGGTCCTTTGGGCAGCGCCCGCCCGGGCGGCCACGGTCGACGCCCAGCCCTTGACTCTGGATCAAGAGGCGGATGGTCTCTACGTCAGCGCCACCCTGGTGTTTGCCCTGCCGCGTGCGTTGGAAGATGCGCTGCACCGTGGCATCCCACTGTACTTCCTGACCCGCATCGAGGTGGTGCGCGGGCGCTGGTGGTGGTTCGACGAAAAAATTGGCAGCGTCCAAGTTCTGACCCGGCTCGCCTACCAGCCGCTGCTGGAGAAATACCGCGTGTCCACCGGGGCGCTGCAAAAAAACTACAACAGCCTGGACGAGGCCCTCAGCCAGGTGCAGCACGCGCTGCATCTCAAAGTGGTTGATGCCAAGGACCTCGTGGTCGGGCAGAGCTACAGCGTGTACGCCAGTTTCGAGCTCGATTTGTCACAGTTGCCGCGCCCGTTTCAGATCAACGTCAGTTCCCAGGCCGACTGGCAACTGCAAGCCGATTTTCCTCGCGCCAACTTCACATGGAAACCACCACCGTCAACCGCATCACCCGGGTAGCCGCCTGGGCAGCGCTGGCCTCGGGCCTGCCGCTGGTGGTGTTCCTGGTGTTCCTGCTGGCGGTGTCCACCAAGAACACACAGGCCATCAACCCCTATTTTGGCGTGCTGTACTGGATCAACATCGCCGTGGCAGGCCTGCTGTTGCTGCTGATCGTCGGCCTGGCCTCACGCTTGTTGTGGCGGCTGCGCCAGCGGCGTTTCGGCAGCCGTCTGCTGTTCAAGCTGGCCACGGTGTTCGTGCTCGTGGGCGTATTGCCGGGGGCGGTGATTTATGTCGTCTCCTACCAGTTCGTCGCGCGCAGCATCGAGACCTGGTTCGATGTCAAGGTCGAGCGCGCGCTCGATTCGGGCCTCAACCTCGGCCGCACCACGCTCGACGTCATGCTGGCCGACCTGCAGGCCAAGGGGCGTAATGTCGCCAGCCAGGTCATTGATGCCCACGGTGCTGTCTCTGCCGTGGAGCTGGAGCAGTTGTTGCAGCAGCTCGGCGTCGCGCAGGCCACGGTGTTCGACAGCAATGGCAACGTCCTGGCCACGGCAGGCGGCAATCCATTCGCCCTGGTGCCGGATCTGCCGGGCAATGAATCCATGCGCCAGCTGCGCCTCATGGGCCAACTCTCCAGCGTCGAGGGTGGTGACGACGGAATCGCCGGCGAGAACCAAAATCTCAAGCTGCGCGTGGTTGTGCCACTGCCTGCGCGCAGCTTGTTGCTGCCGGGGCACCAGCGTTATCTCATGCTGGTGCAGAACGTGCCGTCGGCCATCTCCCGCAGCGCGCTCGAGGTCCAGCGCGCCTATGCTGAATACCAGGAGCGTGCGCTCGGCCGCGAGGGTCTGCGCCGCATGTACATCTCGACCCTCACCCTCACCTTGTTTCTCGCCGTGTTCGCCGCAGTGCTGATGGCCGTGCTGCTCGGCAATCAACTGGCACGCCCGCTGCTGCTGTTGGCCGACGGCATGAAAGCCGTGGCCGGAGGCGACCTGCGGCCGCGTCCTGAGTTGCGGTCGGCCGACGAACTCGGCACGCTCACGCGCTCGTTCAATGACATGACCGCACAGTTGGCCGAGGCCCGGCAACAGGCTGAAACCAGCCGACATGCACTCGAAGCCTCGCGGGCTTATTTGCAAAGCGTGCTCGACAATCTCTCGGCAGGGGTGCTGGTGCTGGGTGATGGCTTGCGCCTGACGCTGGCCAACCCCAGTGCCACGCGCGTGCTGCGCTTGCCACTGCAGGGGGCCATTGGCCAGACCATCGACAGCGTGGAGAGTCTCAAGCCCTTCGCCGCTGCCATCGATGCAGCCTTCCAGGAGCTTGCCGGCAGCGGCGGCGCCGACCACTGGCTTAAACAGATCGACTACACCCCGCAGGGCAGCGAGACCGCGCTGACGTTGCTGGTGCGCGGCGCCCGATTAGCCCTGCCCGGTCAGGCAGCCGCGGTGGTGGTGTTCGACGACATCAGCGAACTCATTTCGGCGCAGCGCTCGCTTGCCTGGGGCGAGGTGGCGCGGCGTTTGGCCCATGAAATCAAGAATCCGCTCACGCCCATCCAACTCTCTGCAGAGCGCCTGCAGATGAAGCTGCAGAGCAAACTCGCCGGCGCCGACCGCGACATGCTCGGCCGCGCCACCGACACCATCGTCAACCAGGTCACGGCCATGCGCCGCATGGTCGACGAGTTCCGCGACTACGCCCGCACACCGACCACCGAACTCGCACCGATGGACCTCAACGCGCTCGTGGGCGATGTGCTCAATCTCTACAGTGGCATGATTGCGCGCGACGGCGAGGAAGCCCCCCTGGTGCGTGCCGAATTGGCCCACGAGTTGCCTTGCATCGAGGGTGATGCCACCCAGATGCGCCAGGTCATCCACAATTTGCTGCAAAATGCACTCGACGCTGTCGCCGGGCAAGCGCATCGCGAGGTTTGCATTCGCACGGAGACCTTTCGTTCCGCCAACAGCGGAGCCCAGCGGGTGAAGCTTTCCGTGGTCGACAGCGGCCCGGGATTCAGCGAAAAAATCATCGCTCGTGCCTTCGAGCCCTATGTCACCACCAAGGCGCGCGGAACCGGACTCGGCCTGGCGGTGGTGAAGAAAATTGCCGAGGAACACCACGCGCGGGTCGAGGTGCAGAATTCGCCTACGTTAACCCAAGCGCATGGTGCGCGTGTATCTCTTATATTTCCCGCCGTGACATGCCCGGCGCCCGCAAGCGCGGCATGAAGGCAAACCCGGAACACACAGCGTATGGCAAGCATCTTGGTGGTGGACGACGAAATCGGCATCCGCGATTTATTGTCCGAGATTTTGAGTGACGAAGGCCACGCGGTCGAGGCCGCCGAAAACGCCCAACAGGCTCGCGAGGTGCGCCTGCGACACCAGCCCGATCTGGTGCTGCTCGACATCTGGATGCCAGACACCGATGGCGTCACCCTGCTCAAGGAATGGGCCAGCGCAGGTCAACTCACCATGCCCGTCATCATGATGTCGGGGCACGGCACCATCGACAATGCCGTGGAAGCCACCCGCATCGGTGCCATGGCCTTTCTTGAAAAACCCATCGCCCTGCAGAAACTGCTGCGCGCCGTGGAGCAAGGCCTGAGCAAGCCGGCACCCAAAGCCCAACAGGATGTGGCCTTGAGCGCGCTGGTCCCCAGCCCGCCCGAGCCACCGCCTCTCATCGCTGAACAATCGTTCACCCTCGACCGACCGCTGCGCGAGGCACGCGACGACTTCGAGCGGGCCTATTTCGAATTCCACCTTGCCCGCGAGGGCGGCAGCATGACCCGCGTCGCCGACAAGACCGGCCTCGAGCGCACCCATCTTTATCGCAAGCTCAAACAACTGGGCGTCGACTGGGGGCGCACGGGGCGCAAGAACCAGGGCGCCAATCTTTCACCGCCCGTTGATGATGGCCGGTCGGAGTGATTGAGGTCCGGTCCACCAACTCTTGATTTGTTATGATCATAGGCTTTGTGTTTGCAGCAGTTTTGCCAACAGCATGTCATTTCAAGCCTGTGCCCCGCGCCCAGCGCTCATACCCAGTTTTCGGCCAGGTAGCTCAGTCGGTAGAGCAGCGGATTGAAAATCCGCGTGTCGGCGGTTCGATTCCGTCCCTGGCCACCAATAATTTCAAGGACTTAGCGCATAAATGCCTAGGTCCTTTTTCTTGTCCGCTGACCCGTGTAGGCACTATGTAGGCAAATTGGAGCGATTCTTCTCCATGTAGGTCAACGTGCCCCCATGACCAACTCCAGTTATGGCATTTCAACCCACTCTGCCAAACCCCCTGGCAACCGCTGCATATGCTGCGGCCCAGCATGGCACCTTTACGCGATCAGACCTTGCCAGGGAACTCGACTTCCGATGGCATCTCCGCTACGGGAAAGATACTGACAGCTCGCGCGAATCCCATATCAGAGACCTTCTTGATGCTCCAATCGGCGCGCATCACCACGCCCTTGTAACGGCTCATCGGCCTCTGACTGGATCGGATTCAGACGTCGTTCATCCGTTGACGTGGCTTGATGTTGATTATCTTGCCGCAGCCATGAGTTTGGCTGGCATCGAAAGTGCCTGGGCTGCTGGTCCGACTGGCCGTCAGCCAGTAAATCAGTGGCTTTCGACGGAAGGTCAAAATCCCCCTGAGGGCAGAGATAAGACGCCTAACTTTTACGCCTATATGAAGGTCGATCTTCGCTACGCGTCGAACAAGAAAATCATTGCTGACTTCACAAAAATGATCAGGGCCTACCGACCGGGTGGTTGTCAGGATGCCCCCGCGTACAAAACTGGCAGCCTACCGGCAAATTACGAATTCCCATGGTTGTTGGCAGACATTGACCTTGATCTTTGGCAGCTTTCCAAGGGCAGCGAACTGAGTCCAGAAATGTGGAAACAGCACAAGGCATTTTTCTTGAAAACACTGCCAGGCTTCACCCAGCCTGAAAAAATCAGGCGACGGTTGAACACCTTGAAGAAGCATTTTTTTGAAAGGCCAGATCGGGCGGGCATCGACATGCTAGCCAGCGCGATCTAAGGCCCCCTAGCCAGCACAAACCGAAGCGGTTTCTGTCCTGGGCATTCCGATTCCTCGAGTTCAAAATTGCCTCAGTGGTCATCTTGACCACAACATTCCACGAGGCAATTCATGAAAAAAATCCGCACGCAGAGATCAACACGCTTGTCCCAACGCGACGTTGCAAACGCTTCATATTTCCAGTTGTCGCGACCGTTGGACCTCCCCCCGGAGCCACACCCCAGTGAAACCCCGCCGGCTGCGCCACAAATTGATGTCGGGGACTCTCTTCTAACTCGCCAGCAAACGGCGCAAATGCTCAAGATGGCGCCGCAGACGTTGGCTTCGTGGGCCAGCAGCGGGCGGGGTGGGCTGCCTTTCATCAAATTCGGTCGGTTGGTCCGTTACAAAAAATCGGACGTTCAACGTTACATTGAAACGCACCGTATCGGCCACGGGGAAGGTTGAGATCAGCTATGGCAACCATCACCGTACTTAGCGCCGACGCAATGGCCCCCCACGGGCTGTTCGAATTGCCGCGTCGGCCCCGAATGGCCAAGGCATTTTCGCTTGACGCCGACGGCCAACTTGTCAAAGCCCCCTACGACCACGCCGTGCGTTTTTCCAACCACGGGGTGGAGTGCAACGACATTCACGATCTTGCACGGTTCCTCACCGATTTGAGCCAGCGCACCGACGGCATCCTGATTCGCGGGGTGCCGGTTTACGGCTACGGCATGCAAAACCGGTTGCGCAATGGCGACGAATACAAATCGGACCCCCGTGGCTGCCCCTGGGTCATGTTGGACATCGACGACGTGCCTCTGCCTCAGGGGCTGGATCCTCTGAGCTCAGCGGCCCATGAATTTGTCATTTCCAAGCTGCCTGAGCCGTTTCGACACGCCAGCTATTTTTTCCAATGCAGCGCCAGCGCCGGCATTCTCAAACCTGACGGCACAGCGCTGAAGCAGGGGATCAGTGTGCACCTTTTCTTTTGGCTCGGCGGTCATCTTCGACCGGATGCTGAGTTGGCTGCGGATTTGGAGCTGCACTGTTTGCGCACCGGCTTTTATGAGCGCTACGTCAATCGTGGTGGCGTGCCGGCCATTCGGTACGGCATCGACCTGGCGGTGGTTCGTAACCCAGTGCAGCCTCATTATGTCGCGCACCCTGTCATCGGTAAGGGCGTGCAATGCTTGTTACGGCCTGAGCAGCGACAGGGCCTTGTGCGCAAGGAACGCAACACGGTGATCCTGCCCAAACCCGAGCCTGACTTGATGGCCAAGGCGGTCGCGTTACGGCGCGAGGCCGAGCAGACCTGGAAGCGCGAATGTGGCTGGGTGCCTCAGACGTCATACACCAAAGCGATGGACGGCAGCTACCGCCAGCAGACCCATCTGGAGGCATCGAAGGGGGTTCACACGGGGCGTGTGTTCACGGAAGCGCGCTTCTACCCTAGGGATCGCCAGGACGCCATCATTCTGGGCTTCGAAGATGAAAACTCCCCCGGTAGTTGGTACGTCAACAAGAACGCACCGACCGTAGGTCGACGCTTTGGAGACGGCGCCACGGTGCCTCTGCGCGAACTGTCCGTTGGCGCCTACGAGTACGTGCGCACGCAATTGCGTTGGTTTGCAGACATTCCTGTGTCCGACCTGGCATTGGGGACGGACGGGTTCCTCCCACCCCTGGCAGATTTTGTTAGCCCCTCCGGAGGCGTCGAACTGACACTCGCCCCAACCGGCTCGGGCAAGACCCGTCGCATCATCGAGTTCGTACAACACAACCCCTCCGTCATTTTTTTCTATGCCGCACCGACGATTCCGCTGTGCGAGCAAATGGTCACGGATCTCCAGGCTGCCGGTGTGCCCGTGCGGTTCTACCAGGACGTGTCGGGGCGGGATTCCTTGCTCCCCGGCGTGATTGTGACCACGAACAAGTCCCTGCCGAAATTTGTCGGGATGGCACGGCGCCAGGGTGCGCGATTCGTTCTGCTGCTCGATGAGATTCACAGCGGTCTCGATGAATTCCAGCGCAACCAGAACAGTGCCCGGCATTTTGAGGACGCCATCATGGCAAGCTCAAGAACCCTCATGTTTACCGGCACGCTGACCCCAGTCCAGTTTTCGATGCTGGGTCAGGTCGTGGCATCGGCGAAGCGTGGTGCTGGTCACGACGACCCGCTCAAGGTTTTCCGCTTCGCGCCGGTCAAACGCAACCCACTCATCCTGCTTCAAACCAATCGTTTTGAGACCGATGTTCTGCAATTGCTGGGCGAATGTTCACGCAAGCATCAAGCAGGTGAGCCAATCCCGCGCATCGTGATCGCAGCGGACCGCAGCAAGCTGGATTTCTACCGTCTGGCGCTGCGCAAAGAGGGGCTGGAAGCCCATGCAAATGTCATCTCCCGCCAGGAATCGACACCGGAACAGATCACGGCGGCCAGTGCGGATACCGCGCGCCCGATTCTCGTCTGCTCGCCCATCTTCAGTGTGGGCTTGAATTTCATCAATCCACCGCAGGTGTATTGGGTGGTCTATCAGCACCTTCAAGTTGATCAGAACCATATCGTGCAGACCTTGAATCGTGCCAACCGGGTTCCGGGACAACCTCCCGCCGACGTTCGCTTGTACACCCACGGCCCCAGCGAGGACGATATTCCTCTGCCGCCGCGTGTTCGTCTGCGTGGCCAAATTGCCCAGCACTTTGGGGAAGAAACGTCCATCGATGGCGTGATGGACGAACACTTTCTGCTGGACCGCGCAACCTACAACCAACTGCGCAACGTGGAGCGCCGTACGACGCGGGCTATGCGGCATTTGTTGGATACCGATGACTTTCAGAATTTCCAGGCAATCGATGAACCCCCGCCGCAGCCTGATGATGAGGCTGCACAGAAAGCCCGCAAAAATGAGGTCTGGGCTTTGCGCAAAACGGCGCGCATCGGCTATGACCAGGGCGTCCAGAACCATCTTGACGCATTTCGAATGCAGCCTTGGCTTCTTAGCTTGACCTACCTCGACCAGATTTATCAAAAGCGCCAAGAGCTGCGCTTCGGGGGGACCGAAACAACGCTACTCGATCTTGAGCAGAAAACGCAGGCGGGGATATGTGAGCTGTGTGGCTTGTTCGAGCGTACCGAAGCAGCCAAGGTGCACTGTGTTCGGATTCTGCGGCTCATGACGTTCCTGCCGCCCTTCTTGTCCAGCCAATACAGCGCTGAAGGCAGGTTCAAGGAATGGCAAGGTGCGGCCATCGAAAAAGTCCAGGCCATGATTCCCCTGGTCCAAAAACTTGCACGCTTGCGCAGGCGTGAGCTTGACGGAGTCCAGTGGGGTATATGGATGAGCAGCACAGCTGGACGGCAAGCCGTATTGGCTCTGGCTGACAATGAAGCTGACTTTCTCGCCCTGTCTGCGATGCTTGACGATCTTCGGGCCGCGACGCGGAGAAAACGCACCAACGCGAGTAAACAGCAGCGTCAAGCAATCGACGCCGACCTATTCACTGCCGCCCGGGCCTACCTGCAAACACTGGGGACCGACTTCGAGCGCGAAGATCCATGGAAACGGAACTCCCCCCGGATCCCTGCGTTACCTATCGTCCCTGACTGGGATTTCGAAGCCATGGTGATCAACCTGCAGCGGCTGAGCCAGAGCCTGAAACACCGGACGGGCCAGGTTGATCTCACCAGCCAGCGCTACGAAGGCAATCATGCCGTGACGCACAAACTTTGCAACGCCTGCGCTCACCAAGCCCCTGATGGGGAGTGTCGTATGGGGCGTCCCACCGAGCATCATCTGGATCCCTTGGCAGGGGTCTCTGACAGTTGCCCTGACCATGCTCGGATGAACAAATCCCTGGCTGAGGCCGTGGAGGCGATGAACTTGCAGACCATTCGGGGTGAGGTGTCTGTCATCCGTATGAATCGACCCGTGCCGTTCGAGCTGGCTCACCGCTTGATGTGGGAAGGAACACGCTGGGCACTTTCTGATGCGGAGTACAAACTGCTACCGCGCCCGCCCGAACCCACGGAAAACGCAAATTCGGTGGGTTCGCATTCCTAAATAATTAAATTTAATCAATAAGTTACAGAACTTTCAAAAGCCTATATTAAATATACCTTGTTGGCTGTCCTTCCCAGCGCCGCCATGACAGAGTGCTGGGAAGATTTTTCGGTAATCCCATAATGAATTCTTTATCTAAAAATTAGCTTTAATTCTGCGAAAAACATCGTTTTCGCAAGTTAAAATAGAGTTATGAAAATTAAATCATACACAAAACTGGCAGTTGATCTGCTCGGCGGGCCCACCAAGGCGGCCAACAAACTCGAAGTCTGCACCTCGACCGTGAGTGTCTGGATCAAACTCGGCGGTGTGGCCAAAAAAGCCACGGCTCTGCGACTGGCCAAGCTCACCGGCATTGACTACAAATCCTTACTCAGGGGGCAGCCATGAAACTGCCCACCATGCTGCATTGGAACGAATCGAAGCGTTGCTACATCGACCCCACCAGCGGAGTCGAAGTTCACGCGCCAAGAATCAACTGGGTTCTGGTCGCGGTGCAAATCATCGGCGGAGTCCAAGCCACCGAGCGGGCCACCGACTGCGTGGCTGAGGACATTGTGGCGTGGATCACGCAGGGGTACGTGAATATGCCCTGTGAGGGTCGGCTCTTGGCTTCTGCGACCGGGCTGTCTCGGCGCGTGATTCCCGTCGGCTGTGCCTCGACCAGCGTTTAAGCCCGGCGCTCGTACAAGTGCCGCTGAAACCCCACGAACAAGGCTCGGACATGTTCTGGCCGCCCGAGTTCGGCAAAGGCGTCGCTGATGGCTTTGTAACGAAGCCGCAGTAAGGGCGAGAGCTTTTCTTGGTCGAGCTCATCCACGCCTTGTTCGACGTACTGGCCCAGCACGAAGTCGATGAAGGCACGTTGCTTGTCGTTGAGTTCGCTGGCAGAGGCGATCTTGGCTCGGGTGGCGCGCTCGGCACGGCTGACGGGTTCGGTGGTGAACGCGACATAGGCCAGCACGTCGAAGAGGTCGCTGTTCTGGGCGTCGAGGATGGTTTGCATGTCGGCCAACTGTTCTCGACCAAACCCCTTATCGGCCAGCCCTGTCAGCAGCTTCTTGCGGGTCTCCGGATCACTCCAAAGCCGCCGCAATTCCTCTTCGTCGCGGAAGAATGCGGGCAACTGGCCAAACAGGGATTCCAGAAATTGGGTCGCCGACACAGGCTTGCCATCCACACCCCAGAAACTCGTGGCGCTCATGCTCTGAATGGAGCGCACCTTGCCATCGGCCAGCTTGACCTTGATCTTGGCCGGGCGGGGTTCGACCGGAGGGCGTGGGGTGGGTTGGCTTGGTAAGGTGGTGTCGCCGCTCTTGCTCGTGTTGGGTGTTTCTGGCTCCAGTGGCTCCCCATCCCACTCGGGGTCATTGAAGTGCAGGTAGGCCTTCACAAAGTCATAGATCGTGAAGTAGTCCTTGCCTTCATACAGCCGAGTGCCCCGGCCGATGATCTGCTTGAACTCGATCATGGACTTGATCGGGCGCATGAGCACAATGTTGCGCACGTTTCTGGCATCGACTCCGGTGGAGAGCTTTTGCGAGGTGGTCAGGATGGTCGGGATCGTCTTCTCGTTGTCCTGGAAGTCGCGCAGGTATTGCTCCCCCAAGGCCCCATCGTTGGCTGTGACGCGCACGCAATACAAGGGATTGGGGTTGGTTTTGGCTTGGTTGATGAGGTCGCGCACGGCTAATGCGTGGGCCTGGTTGGCACAGAACACAAGGGTCTTCTCGCGCTGGTCAATTTTCCCCATGAACAGCTTGACGCGGTAGGCCTCACGTTCCTTGATTTCAATGATCTTGTTGAACTCGGCTTCGCCATAGCGTCGGCCCAGCTCCACGTCGCCTTCGAGGATGTCATCGTCAGTCGTGTAGACATAGTCGTCCAGGGTCGTGGCAATCTGTTTGACCTTGAAGGGGGTGAGAAAGCCGTCGTTGATGCCGTCTTTGAGCGAGTAGGTGTACACCGGCTCGCCAAAGTAGGCGTAGGTGTCAGCATTGATCGTGCGCTTTGGGGTGGCGGTCAGTCCCAGTTGCACGGCAGGCGCAAAGTAGTCGAGGATGCCGCGCCACGATCCCTCGTCGTTGGCCCCGCCACGGTGGCATTCGTCGATGACGATGAAGTCAAAGAAGTCGGGTGGGTAGTCACCGAAATAGGGTGTGTCTCCCGGCCCGCTTATGAAGGTCTGGAAGATGGTGAAAAAGATGTTGCCGTTCTTCGGGACCCTGCCCTTTTTACGAATCTCATCGGGCTCGATGCGAACCAGGGCATCTTCCGGGAAGGCCGAGAAGGCGTTGTAGGCCTGATCGGCGAGGATGTTGCGGTCGGCCAGGAACAGGATGCGGGGACGCCTTGTGGGCTCGCCTGGGGCCTTCCAGTCGGTGAGATTCCAGCGGCTTTGAAACAGCTTCCACGCTAACTGGAATGCAATGAAGGTTTTGCCGGTGCCGGTGGCTAGGGTGAGCAGGATGCGGTCCCTGCCTTGCACCAAGGCGTCGAGCACACGGCTGGTGGCAATGTCCTGGTAGTAGCGGGCTTGCCAGGTTCCGCTCTTGTCTTCAAACGGAATGGCGGCAAAACGGTCACGCCACACATTGGCTTCGGCAAAGGTCTGCTGCCAGAGTTGCTCGGGACCGGGGAAGGCAACAACGTCCTCCTCGTGGCCCGTCTGCAGGTCCATGGCGTAGATGCCACGCCCGTTGGTGGCGTAGGTGAAGCGCACGGCCAGCTTGGTGGCATAGGTCTTGGCCTGGGCCACCCCTTCGCCAACCTCCTTGTCCCAAGCCTTGGCTTCGATGACCCCAAGCTTTGTGTTGCGGTAGACCAGGACGTAGTCGGCAATCTCAGCCCTGGCCCTCTTGCCAGCCCCTTGAAGTCTGCCCTGTGTAATGCCGTACTCGCGCAAAACCCGACTGCCTTCTGTCACACCCCAGCCTGCGGCGAGCAAGGCGGGGTCGATGTGTTCGGCGCGGGTTTCGGCTTCGTTCACGCCACGGCCTCCAGTTGTCGGTCTGCGGACTTGGCGGTCAGGGCACCGGTGAAGGCTTGGTGCAGCAGGGATTGCTTGAGTTCGGTCAGGGCGGTGAGCTTGGCGGTGTAGGTCAAGACGAGGCGATCTACGTCCTCAATCAAGCTATCAAGCCGACGGACGATTTTGATTTGTTCATTCAGATCAGGAAATGGAAAACGCTCATTCTCAAAGGTGGCCATGTTGATGTTGTCTTGGGCACTCCCCTTGCCCTTCGCCTTGAGATCGGCCTTGACCGTTTGCAGCATATATTCCAGGTACTTGCTTGTTGTCTGACGCTCGTCCACGACAACGCCGATGACGCTATCAGGAAAGCAGGCATCAAAGTCAAGTACGCCGGTTTCAGCGATGTTGGCGGCAATGGTGATGCATAGCGTACCCCTGGGCCATAATTTGCTTTGTGCCAGCCCTACATCGCTGTAGGTCTGCGTGTATTCAGTGATGTGATGTCCTGCGTTCCTAACATCCCCGGTTTGAATGAATGGGTATGGACCACCGTAGAGCCGTGGATCGTTACGAGGGCGATGTTTAGACTTGCCACGGCCGAAATCAACGGCAACCTCTCGGAGCGTCTTCTTCGACCAGTCAGCCCCTTTTTGTGCAAACAGAGTGCGCAGTTCGCTCTCAAACACCTCCCTCGCGTTCTGCAAATTCTTTTCCGTGTTCGCCTTAGCCGTGGCAATCGCCTCGAAGGCTTCGTCGAGGATGGCAACGATACGGCGTTGTTCGGGCAGCGGGGGGAGGGGGACGGGTATAGCTTTGTAGGCGTCACCATTTAGATTTCGGATGCCGATCGAGTGACTTTGCATCGTCTCTGTTCGGCCAGACAGGTAGACCCAGTGCAGGAACTTATGTAGATACCGACCATCGAGCTCAGATGGATTAATGACCCGAATTGCTGCCGTGAAGTTGCTGAATGAAAACTCACCGGTCTCCTTGCCGAAAAAAATCACACGACCTACAGGTTGCTTCGGTCCCCCGCCTGATTTTTCCAGGATCAAATCGCCAAACTGCAGGCGTCGCTTCTGGAATTTTTTGAGCTCGACGTCAAGGTAGGCAATGTCTGAATCATCAAGAGCTCCGTCCTTGGTGAAGTTGGTGTTGCGGATGACGCCAACATGGACGAATGGAGGGTCGTCGCCTTTCCAGAGACCATTAATGAACTGGCAAAGCGTGCCAAGTTCTTCAGTGCGCCACCCCTCCGGCAACGTCACAGCAACCCCCGAATCGTCGCCAGTACCTCAGCACTTTCAGCGTCCAGGGCTCCAATCTCGTCCAAGATTTCCAGGGGTGTGCGTAGCGGGACCTCGTCACCCCCGTTCGGGTTCTTCACCGACAAGTCGTAGGTTTCCGTGTTGACCTTGCCAACGTCCACAGTCCAGCTTTGCGGGCTGTCAGCAAGCGTCGCTTGCAGCTTGACGAACTCAGCCAGGTCGTCGTCGTTGAGCGGGCTGGTCTTCCCCAAGTTGCGGCCTGGGTCGAGCTTGTAGTACCAGACCTTGCTGGTTGGCTCGCCCTTCTCAAAAAACAGCACCACGGTTTTCACACCAGCACCAAGGAAGGTGCCACTGGGGCAGTCCAGCACGGTGTGCAGATTGCAACTCTCCAGCAATAGCTTGCGCAGGCTCACACTGGCGTTGTCGGTGTTGGAGAGGAAGGTGTTTTTGATGACGACCGCAGCACGGCCACCGGCCTTGAGCATCTTGATGAAGTGCTGCAAAAACAAGAAGGCGGTCTCGCCCGTTTTGATGGGAAAGTTCTGCTGCACTTCCTTGCGTTCCTTACCCCCAAACGGTGGATTGGCCAGGATGATGTCGTAGCGATCCTTGTCCTGCACATCGGCCAGGTTTTCGGCCAGGGAATTGGTGTGGATGATGTTGGGGGCTTCGATGCCATGCAGGATCATGTTCATGATGCCGATGACATAGGCCAGGCTCTTCTTCTCCTTGGCGTAGAAGGTGCGCTTTTGCAGTGCTTCCAGGTCGGCCGTGGTCTTGGCCTTTGCGCTCAAGTAATCAAAAGACTCACACAGAAACCCGGCAGAGCCACAAGCTGGGTCGTAGATGCGCTCACCAATGGTGGGACGGGTGACGGCAATCATGGCGCGAATCAACGGCCGGGGCGTGTAGTACTCGCCACCGTTGCGCCCAGCGTTGCCCATGTTCTTGATCTTGGCTTCGTACAGGTGCGAGAGCTCATGCTTCTCGGTCTGGGAGCCAAAGCGCAGCTCATCGATGAGGTCAATCACGTCGCGCAGGTTGTAGCCACTTTGGACCTTGTTCTTGATTTCGCTGAAGACCTCACCGATCTTGTACTCGATGGTGCCCGGACTGCTGGCGCGTTGCTTGAACCCCGCCAGGTAGGGAAAGAGGTGGCCGTTGACGAAGTCTCTGAGGTCGTCCCCAGTCATGGCCTTGTTGTGGTCGAGTTTGCCGTCCTCGGTCTTCGGGGCCGCCCAGCGCTCCCAACGAAAGGCGGGGTCGAGGATGTACTTGTAAGCCTTGCCTTCGAGTTCAGCTTCTGCCGCCTTGTCGTGTTCGAGGGCGTCGAGGTACTTCAGAAACAGCAGCCATGACGACTGCTCGGTGTAGTCCAGCTCGCTGGTGCAGCCCGCATCTTTGTGCAGGATGTCGTCGATGTTTTTGAAGGTCTGTTCGAACATGCGGGGCAGTCTTGTTGTTGTCGGCTGGGGAGAGAACCCACGGAAAATGAAAAATCGGTGGGTTCGGATTTCTTGCAAAGCCTTTCTTTATGCGGGTCCCAGGGGTGTTGCACTTTCTTATATAGATATAAGGCCAACAACTCTGACTTTTCAGCCCTGGTTCGCTTGGGCGGAAAAGGGTTAAAAGTCACTTGCTCGGAGCCACAGATTTGGCGAACCTCTTATAGGCGTCGGCGTTCGCGCCTGAAGTGGCCTGAACAAGGCTTCGGAACGTCGCAATTGCCTTTTGCGCACGATCGTTACTCTTCAGTCCATCGCTGAGCGCCTCGACAAGTTGCTGGCAAAACGGGGAGACAAGTCTCACGATTTCGGCCCAATGTTGCGTTGCCTGCTTGGGTGGTGTCTTTGGTCCGAAGGAAATTCGTGAGGGGACGGAGATTCGCCTACCCACAAACGTCTCCATGCACGACGCGATTGCGGAAGCGAACAGATAGGTGGAACCCCGATGCCGAAAGTAGGAGAGAAGCTGTGTCTCTTGCGTCGTAAGGCCAGTCCCCGACTTTGACTTTCCAACGAGACTTCGCTTAGCCTCTTCGACAGCTCGCAATAAGGCGTAGCAGAGCACCAAATGGGCGCCAGTAGTGTCGTCGTTGAAGAAGCGCGCGTACGTTTTGTCGGACACCCAAATTTCACTCTTGAAGTTGTACGCGGTAAGTGGATCCTGATGGAACGCGGCAAGGGCCTGACCGACGGTGTAGGAAGGCAGAAGATTTTTGTTGCGTTCTATGAAATCCTTGTGACCGCCTCGCCGACCGCCTTCATACTTCGCATTCGGAATCGCAGCCACTTCTTCGCGAAGGCGCTTCTGGATTCGATCGGTGCTTCGGAAGTCTGATGCGGTTACTTTGTTCTGACTGTTGTTGTATTGAATGATGTCGTAGATCAGATCAGGCTTCGAAGTTTGAACAAAGCGGGCCGGGACAAGGGCCTTCGGATCTGGCACCTTTGGTAGAGAGCCAATCGCGCCAGTGGTCTGGGCACCATTGACGATGGAAACGCCGCGCACGAGAAGCTGCTTCTGTCCCTTGACAATTGTTTCCTCGAAGTGATGTGTCAGGACCGTAATGCCGTTGTTGAAGACCCAAAAGTCCTCGGGTGATGACTGGGCAGTTTGCTTGATCCCGTTGTTGATATTTGCATCGCTTCTGCGTGAGCCCAAATAGTCTCGGACATTGGCTGAAAACAGCCGCGTCTTGTGTTTGTTGTACAGGCGATGGAGTATGCGTGCAGGGACGGCCGTTACGTACGCCTGCCATGCCCCATTCTTTAGAGCGAAGCCGGATTCAATGTCAATCTTGACTTCATCATTGACAAGAATGGGCGAGAGTGTCTCCAGATACCACGTCTCAAGCGTCTTGCTTCCAATCTCAGCTGTTGAGATTGAGACCCGAGATGCAGGATGCAGAGCATCGATTACTGTCTTGGTAGTCGCGGCAACTGTGGAAAGTTCGTCTTCCACGTTGGGTGACTCGGGCAGGTTGTGCACGTACCAGGCCTCGAAGCGCTGAATGCCACCTTCGGCAATTGCCGAACGAAGTTCTGTGGCTGCTGAGCGGAGCCGTTCCGGCAATTCCGCTACTTCGCGCTGCAGGAGCCAAGCAACAGCGGTATTGAGATCTGAAGCCTTGTTTGCCGGCGCACTTCGTTTTTCCTTTGACGAGTTGTAGCACTGCGCGATGACCGCGACACCTTCTTCGCGGTCAATGAAAATGAGGTCGCACTTCTTGTCATCGCTCCCGTCCGTTACGGACTCCGCAGCGACGCTATGGATGTCGTCCAACGCGAACCTGAGTGCGAGTGCGAAAAGACCAATGGCGTTGTCTCCGTACTGTGCTAGGTCGTCCCGAGATCCAAGCGCTGCTTTCCAAGTTGATTGCCCTGATGACACGGGTTGTCTCCAGTTGTCGGTGACTTCTAAAGTGTTCAAATGCCGTTGAAGCCGTGGACGATTTCAGACCGTCTCAGCGTGAGCTGACGTGCCCAGCGCAAAGAGCAAGGCCGTTGCAAAAACGTAGTTGGGTTTCATGGAACATCTCCGGGTGTGAGTTGAAACGCCCCCCGTGAACGACGCAGTGCTCATGACCTGGGTCTTGTGGTTGTGTGCAGGGGAAATTGTGCCAGCGAAGCACAAACCTTGGGGCTTGTTGTCCCCGTCACCTCGTTCAGTATGCTCGCTTTTCCGACAAGTCCCACTGCCAAAGCCATGAAAGCACCCGCTCGCTCCGAGACCCCGCAATGCATCTATCAGTTGCACATCGCCTTGCAGGAATTGGAGCCGCTGATCTGGCGACGCATTTGGGTTGCTGACAACTTGACCCTAGCCAAGCTGGACCGTGTCATTCAGACCGTCATGGGCTGGACGAACAGCCACCTGCATGAGTTCGAGATCGATGGCCAACGCTATGGCATGGTTCCCGACGAGTTTCCGGTTGACAACCCCGCCAAGCTCGACAGGGGCTTCCGATTGGCGGAAATTCTTGGAACGACCGTGCAAAGCTTCAGCTACACCTACGACTTTGGCGACAACTGGCAGCACGTCGTCACGGTCGAGGAGTTGCTCAAGCCTGACCCAGAGTTCAACACCTGGCCCATCTGCCTCGGTGGCCAGCATGCTTGTCCGCCTGAAGATGTGGGCGGCATTGGCGGCTACATCGATTTCCTGGAGGCGATGCAAGACCCGGAGCATGACGAGCATCGCGCTATGTGGCGCTGGCACGGTGGGCCGTTTGATCCCTATGGCTTCGACATGAACGCGGCCAACCGTGCGCTGCAAAGGTTGCGGTAGGGCTCCCAGCCACTGGTTTCGTCCTGCTCAATCGCCCGTTTGGGGCAGGGTCATCTGGAGCCTTTTTCAGGTCCGGGGCGTTAAGACTGCCTGAGCCCATCCATGGACAGCAAGGCAAAAAAAAGCCCAACTCAACGCTGGGCAGAATACTCGCGAAGAGTATGAGATGCCACGCAGGGGAACGTGGCGCTTGAAGTATAGAGTTCGATTGTTTCTGAGGACTGGACGGCAGGTAGCAATCTTTGGCTTGGCGTTTACCCCACCAAACGACGTGACTTGTCCTTGACGATCGACCTGGGATGCTGCCTGGCGGATCGATATTCCTGGGCCCAATGCAGCAAGTCCTGGGCGGAGCCCACACGGGTCAAGCCTTTCGCGCTGTGAGCATGCAAATGCAGCGCCACCAGACCTTCAGGGGACTTTGTCAACAGCAACGCGCTGGCCTCGCAACCCAGCAGATTGCACAGGGCATTGTGAAGTTGCTTGATCTGAGCGCGCGACATGACTATTTGACGACCACAGCTCCTGTCATGAAGCTGTGAATCGCGCAGTGGTATGGATAGGTACCCGGCTTCTCCAAGGTGGTGCTGAAGCTCTGGTGTGGAGCAAGCAAGCCTGAGTCCCAAACCTTGGTGTCACTGGTGGTAGCGTGCGAAAAACTGTCCTCATTCGTCCAGGTCACGGTCGTACCCGGTGCCACGGTGAGTGTGGAGGGGTGAAAATCCATGCCCTGGATCGTGACCTGCACGGAGGCTGCCCAAGCAGCGACAGGAAGGCAGGCCGCCAGAACAAAAGCCATGAGCTTGGTTGCTTGCATCGTTCTCTCAAAAAGCATCGCAGGAGCTCTGCCAGACTAGGCCGAACCCACCAAAAAGTAAAATCTGGTGGGTTCCGATTTCTCGTAGAGCCAATGTTTATGCGGGTCCTGGTGGTGTTGCACTTTCCTATATATAAATAAGGGGACAGCACTAGTTTTCTTCAGCCCGCTGTCTGCTGACTTCTCAGGGCCACCGTGAGCCCCAACACATTGCAAGCCACCAGCCTCTCGAGTTCGGACCGCTCGACTTGTTCTTCGGGGTCGCTCAGTCGGGCAATGGCTTCGAACACATTGGGCGTTTGCTGGACCACGTGTTCCCACAGCTTGGGGTGAAAGCGTGTTCCTGCCAGGAACCCGTTGCACCAGTCAGCCGAGTTCGCCAGTTTGGGGGACTTCAAGAACAGCGGCTCAAAGCCATGCAGGTTGTTGGCAATGTCCAGCGCTGGGTTGGCCATGAAGCGGCTGAGCAGCCCTAACGTGGCTTCGGTTTCCTCGCTGTCTGCAGGCTCGACTTCCCCCAGGTCAGGGTCCCAAATCCATGGGAAGAATTGCTCAGGCGGAACCGGCTGGGGATTGATTACCACCGCCGTGACAAACCCCTCGACCGTGCTGAGCGTCATGGCGTCCAGAGCTCGCAGCTGAAGGTCCAATTCGACGAGCTCGGCAAGGCTCAAAGCACGTTGCAAGTTGTCGTAGTCCATGGCGGGTTTAGAGGCCCTTGGTGGGCTTCGGAAAGCCTAACACTACAACGTCATGGGCGAGGCGCAGCAAGGGCGCTATGGGGCTGGGAAGGGGCTTGTGGGCTTTGTGTTAATGAATTCCAGCTTCATTAACAATATCGGAATTGCACGAATGAAGATCAGTAGAAAAAAATATTTTAGTCGCGGCCTTTAAAATTGTGCAGCTGTACTTTATTTGCTGCTTCGCGCCGAATATGTAATCGTATTGTTGGTCAAGCGGAAGGATAGGTCCATTATACTTAACGTAGAATACCGACGGCATGGGCATAGAATTAAGAGATTTATATCCTGCGCCGGCAGGAGTCCCATCTGGTTTGTATGTAATTTTACGAATTTTTACTATCAAATTCCTGCTTCCACGAAAGTATTCTGGGGCAATCGCTGTGCGAATTGCGCCGATTGATTCACTTAGATCATTAAATATAAAGTAGGTATGAGTTTCATATACATGATTCGAATAACTCGTAAGCTGATCTAGGTCTTGGGGTTGAACTCGCTCACTTTGAGTTAAATTATAAATATAGTCGCTGATGGTTGTCCCTCCACCCTCTGTCCCGCTGCCCAATGTCGCTGGGATCGCAAGAAGTTGGCCAGAGGATGTTTTGAGGATTTTACAGTATGAGTTAGTGCTGATAAATGATTTTACAGCATGCTTTGATACATAGTAATGATAAGATTTAAGATTTGCTATGTCGGATTGACTAAGATTGCTCGAATTGCAATCAGGCAACTGTCCATAAGTGTATCCAGTCGCGGCGACAGATATTGTCGGAGTCAAAAAAAATAACAATGCAACAAAAATAGATCCTGACATATATAATGGTTTCATGGTATTTTGAATTATGATAGCAGGCACGTATGAGGTGAACTACCCTGTAAGCAATCATTAAATCTCGATAGTTGTATTGCCTGGCGAATAACAGCGCCATCTAGTTTGACTGCGCTATTAAAATTCTGAAAAGTGATTTTATCGACCTTATGGTAATTTTTAACTTTAATGGCAGTGCCATTTAGTAATATCACGGGGATATTATCGGTGCCATTCCTAACAGTGACATTGATATATGGCTCAAAAGTAGAGGTTATTAGCGGATTATTTGAAATTACGGATATCATTTCTGTAGCACCCTGAAATCCAAGTGTTTGGTATTTAACGTCCCCACCGTCCCCGGAGTCTATATATGGTTTCGAAGAGGCGACAGAAAGGGTAATAGAATGAAAGGGGGGTGTGGCAGGGTTTGCCATTAATATGCTTTCTGAGAGCTGAGAAACAATTTTATTTATTTGTTTTCTGAGATTATTGGTAACAAGATTTTCTGGTTTATAAGTTAATTGCCCATTTGAAAGCCAAGTCAAGCGGTTCAGATAAGTGTGTTCCAGCTTAGCAAATGATTTAATTTCACTAAAATTCATCTTAAAAGATAAATTCTGCTTTGCTGTAAAACTTGGGGCAGTTAGCGACGCGAGAAGCGTGGGTATCCAGTTAGGAGACTTAATCGCGGCATCTCGAATTTTCATTTTTACCGAAGAATTGTTCTGTTTTTCTATCATCGACACCAAATCTTTCAACAACATCACTTGGTGTGTAGGACTCATTTTTAGTAAAACAGATGGCTGGGCTGCTGGGTCAAAATTTCGTTCTTCTGAACCAAATACAGAAAAGCCCTTTGGGCATGAGGACTTAAATGACGTTGCTTTCGTTAATTTAATGCTGTTATTTTGGTATTCGAATATCGCAGAATAAGCTGAACAGGACCCCGAATTATCATTATCCTGATATATTGAGGCCGCTAAGAGTTGCAATTGCCCTGTATTATTAATTATCTTTGTTGACCAATTCGAGCAGCCCACGCCAGCGTCAGCTTGACATATAAAAAAATAGTTAGGGAAATTATGAGGCAGATCCATATAAAGGTAATTCCATGGAAACTTGTATCCCGCTATATTAATTAGCGATTTTGTGGATGTATTGTAAAATTGAAGTTTTTGGAATATATTTGTATTTGTACTCGGCGTATAGCTAATTATACCGATAATATCGTTGGCTATTTTAAACCCTCGCAAATCGAAAGCGGTGTAATCAATACCTGTAATATTCTTGGGTACGGTAGCCTCAGGGTAGTCTTCAACATTTTTAAGAGTTGCATCGGTGTTGTTATAATATGCATTTTGCTTTTCATCGGCTCGCTTCACGAATGAATTAAGTAATACTTCAAAAGTTGGTGAACTCGAACATTTTCCTGCAACCATTTGAGCGGACGTAAGCAAATTCGAGTCGGTCGTTTTGCTTATTGATTGCAATAAGAATTTTTGCGGCGGTGAATAGCTTTTTAAGGTGCTGCAATTTGAAGCAATAACATTTATTGCTGCTAACAAATTATTGTTGGATAAATACGTATTTACGCCTTCGCGAAGTTTCGAAATTTGTTGTTCATATTTAATCTTTTGATTCCGAAGGTTGATCTGCGTATAAATCAAAACAGCGGCGATAGCTGCTGTGATCAGGAATGCTATTTGCACTGGGGGGCTAACTTTGCTAAAGAAAATTTGAAATTTGTTATTATTCATTATCGCTTCACCTTATTTCGATATATTTCACAGCTTGCGCGGTTATGTCTAGTGCCGCTAAGGTTTTAAAATAGTCGTTATTACTGATTGGCATCTTATTAGTAAGCTGTTGAAATTCAAGTGGACTGAAAGCTATCAACACATGCAACCTATGAGGCGCGGAAATATTCTAAAGCTTTGGCAGATTTCGGGCTGTGCAAAACACAATTGATTAGATTTGTCAATGAGCTAGGCCAATGAAACAGTATTTCAAAAGTCCATCACCTAAAAAAACCCAGCCCCCACAGGGCTAGATCAAATCTAATGCTCACTCCCACCCTGTAGCAAAGCAGTGAAGCATGATGAGCAAATGCACATCCCCAACCACAGCCAGCAGCAAAGTCACGTTCACGTACTTGAGGTTCGTCATGATGTCCCGACCCTATCGAGCCTAACTTTCAACTTATCAGTCAAGCTTGGCCCCTTAATGTTTTCCGTTGTAAAGGGTGTAACGGGCAAGTGCGGTGCGTTAGGTGTGACGCCATCCTGTGCGGCTGTGCATTTATCTGACCCCGTCGTGGCGTTGAAAAACTCCTCGACCACAGCCTCGCCTTCTTCTTCCGAGTCTTCAAACGCACCCAGGGCCAGCCCATCAGCCGCAGCCTTGTCCAGCGCAGCCTGATCCCAGCCAGCGGCTTTGCGTTGCTCCGCCTCCTGCCGCGCCGTTTGCAACGCAGCTTCCAGCGTCAGCCCTTCGCGCACCACGAGATCGACAAAGTACACCGCCGACCTGTGGCTCTGTGTCGTGCTTTTCGCCCTGAGTTTCAAGCTCAGCGGCAAACACGGCAACGCTTCCCCCACCAGCGCCTGGTAATACGTGAGCCTCGCTGCCAAGGTGCGAATCGAGTTGTACCCCGTGGTGCGGAAGATGAAGCTGCCCAGGTCGTCATCCTGCCCGTCGATGCGCACATTCAGGCGTCCATAGGGCTTGCAGCCCAACGCCTCGCCATAGCTGCAGCTCTCCGGTGTCGGACAAGGCAGACTCACCAAACCTTCTGCTGTGCGCCTGCGACAGGTCTGCCCATTGCCCGAACACACTGGCCGGCCATTGGTGCGGTTGAACGCCGTGTACTCCGCCCGAAAGCTCAGGTTGGGATCGGCAAACAGCACCGTCACGGGAATGACCCGCAGCTTCTTGTCAGGGGCCGCTTTGCGCAGGGCTTCATCGAGGGGATGGTTCACCCAGCCGTCCTTGTTCTGCACCAGACTCGTCACGGTGAACTCGTCATCCTTTTCCGGCAGCCGTTTGCCGTTTTTCTCGACCACCTTGCCAATCGAAATCCGCCCCAGCACAGGCGGAGTCAAAGCCAGTCCTTCAATCATGACCTTCTCCTTCAAAGTAGAACGAACCGCCGACTTCCTTGGCGGGGTTTGGGGTACTGCGCCAACAACTCCGGGTGAGCCTTGAGCAAGGCCGCCGTGTCCAGGCTCAAGCTGTCCTTGGCTTTCTTCCAGGTCACGGCTCCAGCTTCGAACTCCGCCTGGGTCGCCTCACCCATGGCTTGCTGCAAGGTTTGTTTCAAGCGGCTTTCTTGCGCTTCCAGTTGTTCCAGCTTGGCGCGCACCGCCAGCCAGTCCTCGAACACGCTGTTGAGCTGAGCGTCCCCTTTGCAGTCGAGCGTGATTCCCCTGTCTTCAGGGAACAAGGCCTGCAGCGCCTGACCCGCTGAGTCCGAGCCATCGGCCGGTGGTGGCGTGTCGGATTCGACATAGGCCCAGAACTGGGCTTCGAGTTGCAGGAGGTGTGCAATGAGCCCTTCGTCACGGGTGACCCTGTGCACCTGCAAGTCCTGCCCACCCAGCAGCACAGCCACATCGGCAGCAGCTTTGCCTGTGGCGGCAAGTTGGTGCTGCACCTGAAGCTGCACGTATTCCGGCACACCGTCTTTCCACAGCCTTGCACCGTGGATCCCAGCGGTCTTGCACTCCAGAATCGAGACTTCCGTGCTTCCCAGCACTTCCCGATCGATGTTGGCCAGCATCCAGGGAATGCTCGGGTGCTGCAGCACAGCGTTGATCCGTCTGACCTTGTTGCCGGTGCGTTTGACATAGTGTGCAGCGACGATGGGCTCGAGCAGCGTGCCCCAATACATGGGCGAGGTTTCATCATTGGGGTCCACCTTGGGAAGCTTGCTGTCCCGGCCGGTCTTCACCAACCAAAGTTCGAGCTGGGACTGGTAGGGGTTCAGTCCTACGGCGGCTGCGGCGTCACTGCTGCCAATGCCGGTCTTGCGCACATCCAGCCAATCCTCCCGGCTGAGGGTTTTGGTCGCGACCAGGCGCAAAGCAGGCCGCGACTTGTGTTCGTTCAAAGCTTGCATGATGGTGTCCTTTCCAGGCATGACAAAGCCCGGCGAGGTCTCCCCCGACCGGGCTGTTTCGGTGTGCTGCCGTTTCAGCGTTACGCGACGAGTTTGACGGCTTCATTCCAAGCCGACTGCTTGAGTTGCGCACCGGGACCAAACCAGGCTGAGTCCAAGCGGTGGTCCACGCTGCGGGCTCGTTTGCTGTGGTCGGCGTATTCCGTGACTGCGTTCACGAGGCCCCAGGCGGTGCCCTGGGCCGACGCCAGGTCCGCGCCTTTGCCACCCCCTTGGTAGAGGTCGTAGACGGCACGGAAGGCCTTTTCTGGGCTCTGGGGCTGGGTGCCCAGAACCTTGTGCAAGAAGGCTTGGGCTTGCGTCTCGTTGACGCGGCGATCGGCAAGGGCTTTCATGCGCAACATGAAGCCGTCCCAACTGCTGACGGCAATGCCGAGTTGCCGCTTCACGGCGTCGGCATCGAAGCTGGAACGGTGACTGACTTTCACGGCTCCCGTGTTGTCGCCCAGGGCAATGTGCAAGGTGTTGTTGCACACGACACGGACACTGGTGAACTGGGCGGTGGTCGCCAAGGTACCGTCGCAAGCCGTGGCCAGCAGCAGATAACCATTGACCCGGTCGTTACCCTTGAGCACGGTGGACTGCCCGGTCTTGGCCAAGGCCCAGAATTTCTTGCCGCCTTTGAGCACGCCTGCGGTTTCCAACTGAAAGCCGGAGACTGCGGTGAGGTCACGGTAGAACTCAAGAATGTCTCGTGGCTGCACCACCTGGAAGCGGTTGCTGACCACGGCCAAGGGTGCATGGGTGTCGGAGCGATGCAGAACCTGCTGCTCCGGGAAGCTGTGCAGGGTCTCGGAGCCATTGAAGAAGCGGACAGGTGACGCTTCGATTTGCCAAGCCATACCGGCAGACTGTTGCCAGACTTCGAGCGGTTGGTGGGGTGTGAGCTGTTGGCCTAAGCCGTGCCAGGGTTCGGCACCGACAAAGGCCATGGTGTGAATGGCGTGGGACATGCGAATCTCCAAAAGGGTTGGGTGTGCGTGTGCGTCGGGCAGGGCCAAGCCCCAGCGCGACAAAGCTGGTGGGAACACGCGAAAGGTGGGAGGGTTGGGGCCTAGCGGAAGAACTCGGCGAGTGCTTCCAGGGCAGCGCGGGCAGCGGCTGCGAGGACATGGCCCAGGGCTTCGACGAGGGTGTCGAACATGAATGTCTCCTGGTCAAGAATGAGGGGGATTCCTCGAAGGTCTTGTACCAAGAATGGGGTGCAATTTAGACCCGCCTGGAGCGACGCACTCGCTGTGGCCGAGAGATACCGGCCTGCTCCAGAATCCAGGTCTCCAGCTTCTCATGCCAGCCACGAAGCAGGTCAATCGACCGGCGCCGGTAGTGTTTCTCGGCAATGGCGCTGGGTTTGTGCCCCATGATTTGGGCGACCACGCCCACAGGGACTTCGACCCATTCCGACAACGTACCGAAACTTCGCCGCAGTCCGTGAAGCGTCAAGTGGGGTAGACCGGCTGCTGCGAGAGCGCGCACATGCGCAATTCTGGGCTCAGCCAAGCGGCCACTGGCGGACTGCTCGCTGGAAAAAACCCATGCATTGCGACGTGGCAGGGCAAGCAGGAGTTGCGCCACATAAGGGGTCAAGGGAATCTGGCGTTCACCCTCGACCTTGTCGCGAATCCTGATCTGCTTCCATTGAAAATCGACGTCATCCCATTGCAAGTTGGCCCATTCTTCACGGCGGGCACCGGACAAAAGCAGGGTCTGCAGGTAGGCTGAAGTGATGGGATTGCTGAGCCTGCCGACGGCTTCAAACCAGATTGGTAGTTGCTCGCGTTGCAAGACGTCCCCCTCCTTGGCTTGGGTTCTGGGAACGGCGTCTCGAACGATTCGGGTCTGGTATCCGCGCTCAGGCAAAGCGCCAGCAAACTCGGGTGATTCAGCACACCAGCGTAAGAACGCACGCAGCAATCGGAATGCCAATGCGGTCCGTGTTGGGCGAACCGCAGCCTCTGCCTGCAACCAAGCCTGAAGGCATTCCGCATCGAGGTCTGCCAATCGCAAGTCCAACAGCGAAGCCAGGGGCCCTGGTTCAGTCAATCCGGGGGCGCGTTTTCTCCGCTCACCGCCTCGCTGGGCGATCTTGACATGGTCAAAGCGGCTGCGCTCACCCCAGTTTGGGTGTGGGGCGGCCATGTAGGCCGTCCAGGCATCTCCAACGGTTACAGCGGTTCGGCGGGCTTCGGTTTGCCGTTGCTCATGGTCTTGTTGCAGCTGTGCCTTGACTTCGCGGGGATCAATGCCCTGGTCAACTTGGAGCCGAATCTCGCGGGCTTTGTCGCGTGCTGAGTGCACAGACCAGGTCCCAGGCTCACCAATCTTGACGCGCAGGGTCTTTCCATGCAATCGGCCTTCAAAGATGTAGGCCTTCACCCCGGAGGGCATGACGCGCAAACCGAGTCCTGGAGCTTCGGTGTCCCAGAAAAAGGCTTGGTGCGTGTCTGATGGGCAGCTATACCGGCTGACCCGTTCGGTGGTGAATTTCTCTCGACTCATGACCGCCCTATCGCTTTGCCTACAGGGCGATTCCGTGTAGGCACTATGTAGGCAGATTCTAGCGATCTAGCGGAATTTCGAGAAATTGTGAGACATACGGATCTTTTATCAATAGCATACGAATCAATATCTTAAGAATCTTTAGGCATCTCAAGAAAAACCAGGAAATGCCGGATTAGACGGATTGAAAATCCGCGTGTCGGCGGTTCGATTCCGTCCCTGGCCACCAATAGAATCAGGCACTTGGCCCGGACTCATCCTTCGGGATTTTTGTTGCCCGGCGTTCATGTAATGGCTGCGTAATGTCTGCACGGGAATGGCCGGGCGATTCAAACGCACTGTCGCTGCGCCCACAGTAGCTGGCGCACCTCCCGCATGATGGCAAGGCTTCGGGCTGTCTACTTCGGCTTGCTTCAGTCCAGCGGGGCATGGTGAATAGTCTGTTACGACAAATCAGGTACGCAGATAGCGTGCGCTGCTAATACGTCCCCATAGCTGCCTGAATCTCCCGCCACGCTGCGGCTTCCTGCTCGGAGTAGTTGGCTGGCGGCTCGGTAGGACAGTCGTAAGCGGCTAGCCACCCCACCTTGACGAGTTGAGTTGACCGCAGGGTGCGCGCAGGTCGGCGGCGACCTCAGCCCATCGGCTGCCAGCGATGCGGCAGCAGCTCCTCGATGCGGCTGTTCATGTGAGTTGGCAGCCGGGTGAGCACGTCCTTCAGGTAGGCCCACGGATCATGCCCATTGAGCTTGGCCGATTGCACCAGACTCATCACGACTGCGGCGCGCTGGCCTGCCAGTTCACTGCCGGCGAACAGCCACGCCTTGCGTCCCATCGCCCAGGGCCGCATCAAGTTCTCGATGTGGTTGTTGTCGACCTGCACCATGCCGTCGTTCAGGTTGGCCGTCAACGCTGTCCAGGCGTTGAGGCTGTAGTCGATGGCGCCGGCGATCGCGCTGTCCTCGGGCACATGCGTTCGCTGCAGCCGCAGCCAGATGTGCAATTCCTCCCACAGTGGTTTCGAGCGGGCTTGCCGCATGGCAAGCCGTTCGTCTTCGGTCAAGTCCCGCGCCTCGCGCTCGATGCGGTAGAGCCAGGCGATGCGCTGCAACACCTGCGTAGCCACCGGGCTCTGGTTGACCTTGACCAGTTCGTCGAACTTGCGCCTGGCGTGGGCCAGGCATCCTGCAGCGGTTCGCCCTTCGAGCTTGAGCACACTCTCGTAGCCCTTGAACTCGTCGCGCACCAGCGTGCCCGACCAGCCGTGCAGGAAGGCCATCGGGTACTTGGCCCCGCGCCCGAGGCAGAAGTCGTACGCTGCGCCCAGAATGAACGCGAGTGGGAGGTGTTCTGCGCGCAAGTGCTTGGTGATGCGGCGCTTGCGCGGGATCCTCGCTTCGGCACCAATGTCAGGCGCAGTGAGCGGCAGCAAGCACTGCGTGAGCTGATCGAAGCGAGCTTTCGAGCGTTGACGCTGGACCAGGTGGTCGAGCGCCTCGACGCGGCGCGCATCGGCAACTCGCGGGTGAATGCAGTATCCAGTATCGGACCTCTGGAACCACTCGCAACTGCAGGCTCGCGGGCGATGGGTCGAGGTGGACTCACCGGCCTGGCCCCTGTCGGCGCTGAAGCCGGCTGCGCAGTGCGACGCCTTCGAAGTCTGGATGGACGCCATTCCCGCCCTGGGTCAACACACGGGCGGCATTCTTCGCAAGTTGGGGTTTGGCGATGAGGAGATTCGAGCGATGCGGCATGCCCACCTGTCGTAGCTCGGCTTGGCCGCATCGTTCATGCCCAACCCTCGCGCGCGGATGACACGGTCGCCTCGCACGACCCAAGCCCTATGGACCGGAATCCGGCGCGGCGACAAGAGCCTCGCAAAACCACGGCATCCCCATCGTGCAGAACGCTGCGCGTCTCGCCGTTCGTCAACGCAACAGGCGTCTGGCCCGCCTGAGCCAACTCCAGCAGCGATCCTGCCTGCTGCGGTTCGGGCCCGGACAGGGTGCCGGTGCCCAGCAAATCGCCAGTGGACAAGGCACAGCCGTTCGACGTGTGATGGGTCACCAGTTGGGCCACGGTCCAGTACGCAGCCTCGGCAAAGTTCGACCGACTCAAGATCTCCGGCTGGCTTCCGGCCGCGCGCATGGCTTGGGTTTGCAAACGCACCTCGAGCTCGATGTCGAGGGCACCAGCCGCGCGGTTCGCCTCGCAGTCAAGATAGGGCAGCGGCGCAGGATCGCCATCCGGTCGCACGAACGGACGGCGGAATGGCGCCAGCGCCTCCAGCGTCACGATCCAGGGCGAGATCGTGCTGGCGAAGCTTTTCGATAGGAACGGACCCAAGGGCTGGTACTCCCATGCCTGGATGTCTCGTGCGCTCCAGTCGTTGAAGAGTGCGAGGCCGAAGACATGGTCTTCCGCATCCGCGATAACCACTGGCTCACCGGGCGCGTTGGGGCGCCCGACGATGATGCCGAGTTCCAGTTCATAGTCGAGACGACGGCTCGGTCCGAACTGCGGTGTTTCGCCCGGCGCGCCTCTGACCTGTCCATGGGGACGGCGGAAGCTTTGTCCACTGGGGAAGATGGTGGATGCACGACCGTGGTAACCAATCGGCACCCATTTGTAGTTCGGCAACAGAGGGTTCTCGGGACGGAACAACTTGCCCACGGCAGTGGCGTGATGCATGCCCACATAGAAGTCCGTGTAATCGCGGATGTCGCAGGGCAAGCCAAGTTGCACCTGCGACATCGGTGACAGCGCCACGCGCCACAGACGCTCCTGTTCGCTGCCACGCATCAACCCTGCGTGCAGCGTCAGGCGCAATGCGCGCCGCTCGTTGGGGGTCAGGCCCAACAGGCGTCGCATATCGGCATGGTCGATGACGCCAGCCTGCCGGAGATCGAGCACCGCGTCACCGATCGCGACGCCGACGCGCCACTCCTGGGTGCCGGATGCTCGAAATCGCCCGAAGGGTAGGTTCTGGATGGGGAACTCGCAAGCCTCGAGATTGGCCGATTCGACCCAGCTCTGGGTGGCCGGGTCGTGCGTGTGGTCAAGCCGCGGCATGCCCGCGGTCATCGCCCGAATGCCCATGGGTGCACGCGATGCGTATTGGCGTGTCGGGATCGCGCCGTGCCTCCCAGGTCGAGCATCCCGCCGCTGCACACGACGGTCTGCTGGACGTCCGGACAACGGTGCGCGACGCAGTGACGACGCTCGACGTTCATCAGCGACGCCTCAGTGAGCAATGCGATCGAGGGAAAGGCCTGTCGTGCGAGGACCAAACAGGCCAATCGGGACCACGATCATCAACATGCAGACCACGATCCCCACGAAAACTCCCGTCACCCCGAAGTTGCGCAGGAGGAAAGCGATGAGAAATCCCGAGAACATCGCGCCGATGCGACTGGCCGAATAGACCAGGCCGCCGGCTCGGCTCCGCACAGGCGTGGGGAACAACTCGGCCTGGTAGGCGTGATAACCCACGGAGATGAACTGCCCGAACAAGCTGACCAGCAGTCCGCAGACCACCAGCAGTGCTGGATTGCGCAACAGCGCAAAACCCAGGCCGAATACGATCACGCCGACAGCCGAGCCCACGATGGTCCATTTGCGCTCGATTCGATCGGCGAAAGTCGTCGCGAGGAGCGGACCCAGCGGAAGAGCCAGTGCGATCAGCGAGGAGTAGAGAAGGCTCTTGGTCACGCCAATGCCTTGCTGCACCAGCAGGGTGGGCACCCAATTGGCGAAACCGTAATAGCCGATGGCCTGAAAAAGGTTGAAGACGATCAACATGATCAAGCGTGCTCGATACGGCGCATGCCACAGTCGCGCAAACGACGTGGTCGGCGGCGTGGCAGGCCGTGGGGCGGGCTGCGGAGCAGCCAGAGGATGCCCCAGCGTGCGTTGGATGCGCTGCTCGATGTCGGTGACGATTTGCTCCGCCTGGGCCGTGCGGCCCTGGCGAATCAGCCACCGAGGGGACTCGGGGACCGGGCGCCGGATGAACCACACCACCACCGCGCCACCGGCGCCGAGAAGGATCACCCAACGCCACCCGGCGAGGCCCAGCAACGTGGTCGGCACCAGAAGGTAGGAGATGAGCGCCGCGGCAGGAGCGGCCAGGAACATGACGGCCTGGTTCACCGCGATGGCCCGCCCGCGCATCGTCTGCGGGACCAATTCCGAGATGTAGGTGTCGATCGTGATGATTTCGACCCCGATGCCGATGCCGGCCGCGAAGCGCCAAAGCAGGAGGCCGGCGGCGTCCTGCTGGAAAGCCAGGATCGCCGAGCACACCGAGTACCACAGCAGCGAATAGGTGAAGACGGCTCGGCGGCCATAGCGATCGGCGAGAAAGCTCAATCCCAAAGTGCCGACGAACAAGCCCGCGAAGGTGGCCGCCACGAAGGCGCCGAAGCCCTTGAAGGCGAAGAAACTTGCGGTGGTTGTGGCCAGAATTCCGCTGTGGGCCATCGCGGGGGCGACGTACCCCATGAAGATCAGGTCGTAGATCTCGAAGTACCCCCCCAGCGAGATGAGTATCACCAGCCACCACAAGTGGCGCGCTGGCGGCAGGCGGTCGACGCGTGCCGTGATCAGAGCCGTCGCATCCACTTGTGCTGACGTCGTGTTCGGCTTGGCCGCGATCGTCGGCCGGTCAGTCGTATTCATGGAGTCTCCTTTGTTTTCAATCGAACCGTTCGATGGTTCGTGTCCATCGGCTATGGGCTCTTCAAGGCTCCGCGGCGAATCTGGTCGCGCTCGAGAGACTCGAACAATGCCTTGAAGTTGCCTTCACCGAAACCTTGGTCGTTCTTGCGTTGAATGAACTCGAAGAACACCGGCCCGAGAATCGGTTGCGAGAAGATCTGCAGCAAGAGCCTGCTGTCGCCATCGGCCGTGCTTCCATCGAGCAGGATGCCGCGCGCCTGCAATGCGCCGACCGGTTCACCGTGGCCTGGAAGGCGCTCTTCGAGCATGGCGTAATAGACGTCATTGGGCGCGCTCATCAGGGGAACGCCGGACGCACGCAGCGCGTCAACCGCGCGCGGCAGGTCATCGCAGTGCAGCGCAATGTGCTGGATGCCCTCGCCGTTGAACTGCATGAGGAACTCTTCGATCTGCCCCTTGCCCTGGGCGCCTTCCTCGTTGAGCGGAATACGGATCAAGCCGTCAGGGGCGCTCATGGCCCGTGACGTCAATCCCGTGTACTCGCCCTTGATGTCGAAGTAACGGATCTCCCGGAAATTGAACAGGCGCTCGTAGAACTCCGCCCAATACGCCATTCGCCCGCGGTAGACGTTGTGCGTCAAGTGATCGATCACGCGGAAGCCATGGCCGAGGGGCCGTCGATCGACGTTCGGAAGGAACGCGAAGTCGATGTCGTAGATGGACTCGCCGTCTCGATAGCGATCGATCAAGTACAGCGGCGCCCCACCAATCCCGCGGATCGCCGGAAGGCGTAGCTCCATCGGCCCGGTCGGAATGTCGATGGGTTGTGCGCCGCGCTGCAAGGCCAGCGCATAGGCGGCATGCGCATCGCGCACGCGAAACGCCAAGCCGCAGGCACTGGGGCCATGCTCACTGGCGAAATAGGCAGCCTGGGAGCGCGGCTCGCGGTTCACAACGAAGTTGATCTCGCCCTGGCGGTACAGCACCACATCCTTCGATCGATGGCGCGCCACGAGGGTGAAACCCAACTGTTCGAAGAGCGATTCGAGCACTGCGCTCGTGGGCGACGCGAATTCGACGAATTCGAAGCCCATCAGACCCATCGGGTTTTCAAACCAATCGTTCATGAGACAACTCCCGCGTGTTTTCCATGAGGCATCAATCGATGCGATTGAGATCCGACCGTCCCATCACGCCCGGGCTTTCGTGCGAATCCCGGCTCGACCAGCTGCCCAGGAACTGGGCGTTGTGTTCTCCCGGACCAGCCAACGGAAGGCGCACTCCAGGGCGACGTCCACCCAAGGTGAGGGGGAGCAGGACGACCTGCGTGGTGTCCCCGTTTTCCGTACGCATCGGCACCAGCCCACCGCTCTGGAGCAGATGCGGATCCCGCACCAGTTCGTCAGGGCGCGTGATCGGCGCATAGGGCAAACCAGCCGCCTCGAGACGAGAGGCCAGTTCGTCCTTGCGCAACGTGGCGAGAGTCTCTCCCAGGCGCCGCAGCAAATCCGGGCGCCGCTCCACACGCTGGGCATTGGTCGCGAGTTGGGGGTCCTTGGCAAGATCCTCGCGCCCGATCACCTGGCAGAGGATCCGGAACTGACGATCGCTCGTCGCTGCGATGAACAGCTGCTCGCCTTGCGCCAGTGTGAACACGTCATACACGCTCCAGGCCGAGACACGCGATGGCATGGGCGGAGGCGCCTCGCCCGTCATGAGGAACTGTTGTATGTGCTGCGCGGCCAGGAACACGCAGTTCTCGAACAACGCGCTCTGAATCTCCTGACCGCGGCCGGTGCGGTCACGCTCACGCAATGCCGCGAGCACGCCGATCGCCCCGAACATCCCGCCCATGATGTCGTTCACCGAGGTTCCGGCACGCAGCGGGCGCCCTTCGGGACCTGTCATGTAGGACAGGCCGCCCATCATCTGGACCACTTCGTCCAGGGCCGTGCGATGTTCATACGGACCGGGCAGGAATCCCTTGTGGGAGGCGTAGATCAGACGCGGGTTGTCCTCGACAAGACTCGCGTAGCCCAGGCCCAGCTCGCCCATCAATCCCGGGCGAAAGTTCTCCAGCATGACATCGCTCGTGGCGATCAGTTCGCGAGCAGCGCGAAGTCCCTGCTCGGATTTGATGTCGAGCACCACGCTTTTCTTGTTGCGGTTGAAAGCGCGGAAAAAGCCGATGCCCAACCCGGGTAGGTGACGCGTCTTGTCGCCGCCCGGGGGCTCGACCTTGATCACCTCCGCACCCAGGTCGGCCAGGATCATTCCACAGGTCGGGCCCATCACCATGTGGGTGAACTCGACGACACGAATGCCATCGAGCGGAAGCGTCTCATCAGGCATCGTCATTGGATCCCCGTAAAAGTCTTGGGAAGTCCGGCGCGCCAGAGCGCGCCGTGCGTTGGCTCTGCGGGAATCCATCCAACGACATGTTGGCGGAGGGTGAGCAGGGCGCGAAGATCGATGCCCGTGCGGCACCCCATGGCTTCGAGCATGAAGGCCAGATCCTCGGTCGTGGTGTTGCCGCTCGCCCCCGGCGCGTGAGGGCAACCGCCGATTCCTGCCAGAGAGGCATCAAAGCGCGTAACGCCCAATCCCAGCGCAGCAACCGTATTGGCCAACGCCAAACCTCGGGTGTCGTGGAAATGCCCACCGGAGAATCGATCGCCGGCGATGCGCAGCGCCTTCCCGAAAAGACGACGCACCGAGGCCGGATCGGCGTAGCCGACGGTGTCGGCCAAGCTGACACGGTCGGCCCCGGCGTCGAGCAAGGCCTGCATCAAGCGCAGCACTTCGGCCTCGTCAACCGCGCCCTGAATCGTGCATCCGAAGGCGGTGCCGACCCCGCCCTCGATCAAGGTCCGGCTTCCCGACGCATCGCGGGCTGCACGGATCCGCGCCATCTCGGCCACCACGTCGTCGGGCGCTTTGCGCAAGTTCACGAGGCTGTGCGCTTGGCTCGCCGACAGAGGCAGGATCATCAGATCGGCCTTTCCTTCGAGCGCGCGCTCCGCCCCCTTCAGGTTGGGAATCAGCACCGAGGCGAACAGTCCTGGCAGCGTCTTTGCAAATGTCAGCACGGCGGCCGTGTCGGCAAGCTGCGGCAGCAGCCGCGGCGGGACGAAGGAGCCGACCTCGATCTCCCGCATCCCCGCGCGATGCGCACCGGCAATCCATTCGCACTTCTGAGTCGTGGGCACGATGGTGGCGATGCTCTGCAACCCATCGCGTAAACCGACTTCCCGGATCGACACCCTCGCGGGCCATACCCCCATCACGTGCTCCTCTGCCCGTTGTGAAGCACAACGCCAAGCCGTGTGCAGAGCCATACTTTAGAGTTTCCTATTCAGTTCACAAGTGGTAATTAAGAACCTTATACATGCCATATTGGAAACTCTGTTGCGATGTACTCCTGCGCGCATCCAAGGCCCGAGGCAGACGCCGCCGCGGCCGGTCGGGCCGCGCCATGCGCATGGCTGCGATTGAGGATTTCCTCGATCTCCAACAAGTGGTACTTTGGAAGTCTGTGAATTCCCAACGGGAACCGTCAAACTGCGCGAGAACCATGGATATCGATCTCAAGACTCTGCGGCTGCTCGTGGCCGTGTGCGACGCCCGGAACATGAAACTGGCGGCGACGCAGGAGCACATCGAGCCCTCGGCCATCAGCAAACGCATCACCCAACTGGAGGAGCGCTTGGGCGCGAGGCTGCTCGTGCGCGGCCGGCGCGGGGTGCACCCCACGCCTGCGGGTGTCGCCTTGCTGGAACATGCCCGAACCATTCTGTTCAGCCTCGACCGCATGGAGGCTGATGTCTGCGCGTTTGCCGGAGGCCTCAAGGGCCATGTGCGGCTGGTGGCCAGCGCTTCAGCCATCGCCGAGGCACTTCTCGATGATGTTGCGGCTTTCATGCGCGACCCTGACCATCGCGAGATCAACGTGGATATCGAGGAACGGGTCTCACGGGACATCATCCGGGTTGTTCGCGATGGTGGCGCTGGTCTCGGCGTGTGCTGGGATACGGTGGACTTCCAAGGCTTGGAGCATCGCGCCTACCGCCGTGATCAGCTGATGCTCGCCGTGCACCCAGCACACGCGCTATGTCGACGCCGACGTATGCGCTTCGAGGAGTCACTGGCCTTCGAGCATGTCGGGTTGCCGCCCGCTACAGCGGTTCACAGCATGCTGCAACGGGCGGCCGGTCGCGCGGGGCAACGGATCAACTACCGCGTGATCGTCACGACGTTCGATGCGGCCTTGCGCGTCGTCGCTGCCGGCCTGGGCGTGAGCGTCATTCCACGCGAAGTTGTCCGTGGCCATCGGGACCAGGTTGTGCTCATTCCGCTATCCGATCCCTGGGCGCAACGGCACTTCGCGATTTGCTTTCGACGGTTCGAGGATCTGCAACCCTCGGCTGCGCGGCTATTGGAGTTTCTCGCGTCACACAGCGAAGCCGCGTCACACGCCGATGGCGCGTAGCGCCACGGACGACGGTCAAAGTGTCGCGCAGCGGGGCGGCCAAGAACGGCATCGGGCGCGTGCCGGGTTGGCTTGCCGGAGCACACCAAGCTACTATCTTTCGCCGCGCGAAGCCTCCGTTCGCGGTCCGACGCCTCATGAATCTGCGCCTCAAACTCCTGCTCGTTGCCACCTTGCCCCTGGCCTTGGTCTTTGCGCTGACGACCTGGGTGCTGCACGCGCAAGAGGCAGACCTTTCGCGGCACCAGCAAGAATTGCTGCGCGCCGCCTATTCCGATGCCACGCGCGCCGAGCTGCGGCATTACGTGGCGCTGGCGCTGAGCACGATCAGCCCGCTCTACAACACCGGCCGCGACGACGACGACGTGAAGCGGCTGGCGATGCAGCAACTGGTCAATCTCGACTACGGCCCGGACGGCTACTTTTTTCTCTACGACTACAGCGGCCGCAACCTGATGCATCCGCGGCAGCCCGAGCTCGTCGGCCGCAACCTGATGGAGCTGCGCGATGGTCGGGGTCAGCCGGTGATCCGGCAAATGATCGACAAGGCGCGGGCCGGCGGCGGTTTTGTCGACTATGTGTGGAACCGCCCGTCGTTGCACCGCGACTCGCCCAAGCTCGGCTACGTCACCGGGCTGGACCGCTGGCAGTGGATGATCGGCACCGGCACCTACACCGACGACATCGACCGCCTGACGCAGGAACTCGACAAGCAACTCGCGACCAGCCTGCGCACGACGCAGCGCTGGGTCGCGGCGGCCACGGCCCTGTCGATCGTCGTCATCCTGGCCAGCGTGCTGGGGCTGTCGATCACGGAACTGCGCGCTGCCGACGCCAAGCTGATGCTGCTGGCGCGGCGCCTGGTGCGCTCGCAGGAGCACGAACGCGCCTGGCTGTCGCGCGAGCTGCACGACGGCACCAGCCAGACCCTGGTGTCGGCCAAGCTGCTGACCGAGAGCGCGATCCAGCGCCTTCCCGATGACGATGACGCCGTGCGCCCGCTGCTGCAGCGATCGCTGGCGCGGCTGAGCCAGGCGCTGGATGGCGTGCGCGACATCTCGCACCGCGTGCGTCCGACCGAGTTGGACATGCTGGGCCTGGCCGCAGCGCTGCGGCAACTGGGCGAGGAGAGCTGCACCGCCGCGGGCGTGAACTTCAGCTTCGAAGGCAGCGATGAGGAGCCGCAGGGCCTGTCCGACGAGGTGCGCACCACGCTGTTCCGCGTCATCCAGGAAGCGCTCGCCAATGTGCTCAAACATGCCCAGGCCCGGCATGTGCGCCTGGTGCTGACGAGCGGTAACGCCGGCCTGCGACTGACGCTGCAGGACGACGGCCGCGGCTTCGACCTGAACGCCGTGGCGCAGCACCCGCGGCGCGGCATCGGCCTGCGCAACATGCGCGAGCGGCTGAGCGATGTCGGCGGACGCCTGGAGGTGATGTCGGGCGCCGAGGGCACGCGCATCGTCGCCGAGGTGCCGCGCGTGACGAGCCCGCGCCGGGTGGTGCCGTGAGCGCGACGCAAGCCGTCACGTCGATCCGCGTGCTGCTGGTCGACGACCACCCCCTCGTGCGCGAGGGCATCGCCGCGCGCCTGGGCTCCGAACCCGGCATCGAGGTCGTCGGCGAGGCTGGCGACGCCGTCAGCGCGCTCGCGTGCGTGCCCACGCTGCGCCCGGCCATCGTGCTCACCGACATCGGCATGAAGGGTGTCAGCGGCATCGAGCTGACGCGGCGGCTGCTGGTGCTGGACCCTTCGTTGCGGGTGCTGGTGCTGAGCATGTACGACAGCGCCGACTACGCCCAGCAGGCCTTGGCCGCCGGCGCACGCGGCTACGTGCTGAAGGATTCGCCTTCGGCCGAGATCGTGGCGGCGCTGCGCAGCGTGGCCGCCGGCGGCACCTTCCTCAGCCCGGCGCTGGCGCAGCGACTCTTCCGCCCGGCGCCTGCGCGCAACCAGCTGTCCGAGCGTGAGCAGCAGATCCTGGCGCTGCTGGCTCAGGGCCGCTCCAGCAAGCAGATCGCCCGCACGCTCGACATCGGTGTGCGCACGGTCGAGACGCACCGCCAGGCGATCCGGCGCAAGCTCGACCTGGCTGGCCAGGCCGAACTCATCCGCTACGCCGTGGAGCATGCGCGCGGCGGCCTGCCGCAGCCGTAGCCGCGCTGCCGGGTTTTCCAGTACGTGTTGCTGCGCAGTCGCACTGCGTAATGCGACGGAAGTCGCCACCGGCGCAAAGGACGACCATGTTTGTCACGCAGCGGGCCTGTCGCGCGCTGACCTTTCCCTACAGTGGAGACAAACCATGGACTACCCCATTCGCACGATCGTCGCCTCGTTGGCGCTTGCCCTTTCAGCCGTTGCCGCGCAGGCCGCGGAGCCGATCAAGATCGGTGTTGACGGGCCCTTCACTGGCGGCTCGTCGTCCATGGGCGTGTCGATGCGCGACGGCGTGCGCATGGCCGTCGACGAGATCAACAAGTCCGGCGGCGTGCTCGGGCGCCCGATCGCCCTGGTCGAGCGCGACGACGAGGCGAAGAACGAACGCGGCGTGCAGATCGCCCAGGAGCTGATCAACAAGGAGAAGGTCGTCGCCGTCGTCGGCTACATCAACACCGGTGTGGCGCTGGCCTCGCAGCGCTTCTTCCAGGAGGCCAAGATCCCGGTCATGAACAACGTCGCCACCGGCACGCTGGTGACGCACCAGTTCGATGACCAACCCGAGAACTACGTCTTCCGCAACGCCGCGCACGACAGCATCCAGGCCCCGATGATCGTCGAGGAGGCCGTCACGCGCAGAGGCTACAAGCGCGTGGCGATCCTGTCGGACTCCACCAACTACGGCCAGCTCGGCCGCGCCGACCTCGAGGCCGCGCTGGCGCAAAAGGGCATCAAGGCGGTGGCGGTGGAAAAGTTCAACATCAAGGACGTCGACATGACGCCGCAGCTGCTGAAGGCCAAGGAGGCCGGCGCCGAGGCGGTCCTGACCTATGGCATCGGCCCCGAGCTGGCGCAGATCGCCAACGGCATGACCAAGCTCGGCTGGAAGGTCCCGATGATCGGTAGCTGGACGCTGTCGATGGCCAACTTCATCGACAACGCGGGCCCCGGCGGCGAGGGCGCGCGCATGCCGCAGACCTTCATCCAGCAGCCCACGACGCCCAAGCGCCAGTCCTTCATCGTGACCTACCTGAGAACCTTCAACCCGAAGAACGGCCGCATCGACTCACCGGTGTCGGCGGCGCAGGGGTACGACTCGATCTACCTGCTGACAGCGGCCATCAAGCAGGCCGGCAGCACGGACGGTCCGAAGATCAAGGCCGCGCTGGAGAACCTGAAGACGCCGGTCGAGGGTGTCGTCACCAGCTACAACAAACCCTTCAGCGCCAAGGATCACGAAGCGATCACCGTCAACATCCCGGTGTTCGGCGAGGTCAAGGGTCAGCGCGTGGTCTACGCCTACGAGGCCGACGCCAAGACGGCGTCCGAGGTGCGCGTCAAGGACGCCAACGCCAAGGGCGCGCTGGTGGCCCCGGTCAAGCGCTAAGGCAGACAGTCCCGCCCGACCGCTGGCGCGCCAAGCGCCGGCGGTCGTTCGCCACATCAGGGCCGGCCCCGTGCCGGCGCCAGGAAACTCCGCGCCATGCAGATCCTGACCCAACTCGTGTTCAGCGGCATTGCGCTGGGCATGATCTACGCCGTCATCGCTTTCGGCTACCAACTCACCTTCGCCACCTCGGACACGCTGAACTTCGGCCAGGGTGACGCGCTCATGCTCGGCGCTCTGGTGGGACTGACCCTGGTCGATCGCATGGGCCTGAACTACTGGCTCGCGATCCCGCTGGTTCTGGCGTTCGGTGCCGTGCAGGGGGCCTTCGTCGAACGCATCGGCGTGCGCCCGGCGATCAAGATCAAAAGCGAGTTCGGCTGGATCATGTCGACCATCGCCCTGGGCATCATCTTCAAGAACGTGGCCGAGAACCTCTGGGGCCGTGACGACTTGAAATTCCCCTCGCCGCTGCCCGAGTCGCCCCTGCACGTTTTGGGGGCCAACGTGATGCCGATGGAAATCCTGGTGGTCGTCGGCGCGCTGGCCATGATGCTCGCGGTGGAGATCTTCAACCGCCGCTCGATTTACGGCAAGGCGGTGGTCGCCACCTTCAATGACCGCGACGCTGCCAAGCTGATGGGCATCGACACCGGCCGCGTCATCACCTTCTCCTACGCGCTGTCCTCGCTGACCGCGGCCTTCGCCGGCATGCTGATCGCGCCGCTGACGCTCACTGGCGCCACCATGGGCGCGGTGCTGGGGTTGAAGGCCTTCGCCGTGGCCATCATCGGCGGCCTCACCAGCGGCCTGGGCATCGTCATCGGCGGTCTGATCCTGGGCATCGCCGAGACCACGACCGGCTTCTACATCTCCACCGGCTACAAGGACGTGCCCGGCCTGGTGCTGCTGCTGGCTGTTCTCGCCATCAAGCCCGCCGGCCTGTTCGGCAAGACCGCCATCAAGAAAGTTTGAAGCCATGAACACCGTCACCAACCCCTCCGCCGCGTCCGTGCCCACACCCGGCCTGCTGGCCAGCGCAGGCCGCGGCCCGCTGCTGCTCGGCGTGCTGGCCATCGCCGCGCTCGCGGTCTTTCCGCTGGCGGTGCACAACCCCTACTACGTGCACCTGGTCGAGACGATCCTGATCTACGCCATCGTGCTGTTTGGCCTGGACATCGTGGTCGGCTACACCGGGCAGGTATCCCTGGGCCATGCCGGCCTGTTCGGGATCGGCGCCTACACCGCGGGAGTGCTGGTGTTCAAGCTCGGGGCGCCGCTGTGGTTGACGCTGCCGGCGGCGATCGCCGTCACGGCCGGCTTCGGCGCGCTGCTGGCGTTGCCGGCGCTGCGCGTCAGCGGGCCGTATCTCGCCATGGTGACCTTGGCCTTCGGCACCATCGTCCAGATTCTCATCAACGAGATGAGCTTCCTCACTGAAGGGCCGCTGGGCATCAAGCTCGCCAAGCCCCAGGTGTTCGGCCACCGTCTTGGCGAGACCGAGTTCTTCTGGCTCGTTTCGGTGATGCTGCTGCTGGCGCTGCTGTTCGTGCACCGGGTGCTGCGCTCCCACCTCGGCCGCGCCTTCGAAGCCCTGCGCGGCAGCCCGGTCGCCTCGGACTGCATGGGCGTCTCGGTCTACCGCTACAAGGTCTACGCCTTCGTCATCAGCGCCGGCCTGGCCGGGCTCGCCGGTGCGCTGTACGCCTATTCCGAGCAGTACATCAGCCCCAACACCTACAACTTCGAGCTCACGGTGCTGTTCCTGCTGGCCGTCATCATGGGCGGGCGCAAGAGCCGCACCGGCGCGTTGCTCGGCGCAGCGATCATCGTGCTGCTGCCCAAGCTGCTCGACGATCTGGAGTGGTTCCGCATCGGTGCCGTGACGCTGGCGGCGCTGATGGCGCTTGGCGCCGCGGTGCTGCTGGCTCGCCGCCGCACCACCGTGCAGCGGGTGGCGATTCCGGTGGCCGGCAGCATCGCGCTGGCGGCCGTGTCGTTCGCACTGCAGTCGATGACCGACTGGCGGCTGTCGGTGTTCGGCGTCATCACGCTGTTTGTCGTCTACTACCTGCAAGACGGCATCGTCGGCTTCATCCGCAAGGCGCTTGGCAAGCCGATGCTGGCGGCGGCCAACAACGCAGCCGCATCCCCATCGCAGCCCGAGGACGCGCTGGTGCGCGCCCGCGCCGATGCCCCGGCCGAGCTGCTGTCGGCACGGCAGGTGCTGATGCAGTTCGGCGGTCTGAAGGCGCTGAACCAGGTCGACCTGCGGGTGATGCGCGGCACCGTGCACGGGCTGATCGGCCCCAACGGCTCGGGCAAGAGCACGATGATGAACGTGCTCACCGGCATCTACCAGCCCACCGCCGGCGACATCACCTTCGCCGGCACGCCGGTGAGCGGCCGCACGCCGTCCGACATCGCCCTCTCGGGCATCGCGCGCACCTTCCAGAACGTGCAGTTGTTCGGCGAGATGAGCGCCCTGAATAACGTCATGGTCGGCCTGCATCACACCTTCGCCAGCCACATGCTCGACGTCGCGCTGCACTTGCCGCGCTACCGGCGCGAGCATGCGCAGGCCACGGCGCGCGCACTGGCGCTGCTGCGTTTCGTCGGCCTGGCCGATCTGGCTTACGAGGAGGCGCGCAACCTGCCTTACGGCAAGCAGCGGCTGCTGGAGATTGCGCGTGCGCTGGCGCTGGACCCGCAACTGCTTCTGCTCGACGAGCCGGCCGCCGGCCTGACCGCGCCCGACATCAAGGAGCTGGTGGCCATCATCGCCAAAATCAGGGCGCATGGCATCACCTTGATCCTGATCGAACACCACATGGACGTGGTGATGGCCATCTGCGACACCGTGAGCGTGCTCGACTTCGGCCAGAAGATCGCCGATGGCCCACCGGCTGCCGTGCGCAGCGACCCCAAGGTCATCGAGGCCTACCTGGGCGGCGAAACCGCATGAACCTGAACCCCCCACGCTTGTCGCTTCGCTCCGGCGCCGCCCCCTGCCGGGCTCCGGTCGGGCCTGCAGCGGCGCGGCATCCGACCGAGAACCCAATATGCTGACCATCCGCAACCTGCACGCCGGCTACGGCAAAGTCGAAGTCCTGCACGGCGTCACCATCGAAGTGCCGAAAGGCCAGGTCGTGACGCTGATCGGCTCCAACGGCGCCGGCAAAACGACGACCATGCGCGCCGTCTCTGGCATGATCGCGCCTCGGGAAGGCGACATCATGCTCAACGGCAAGGCCATCGCCGGGCTCGAGTCCTTCCACATCGCCCGTCTGGGGCTGGCCCATTCGCCCGAGGGCCGGCGCGTCTTCGCCACCATGACCGTGGCCGACAACCTGCTACTCGGCGCCTTCCCGCGCCTGACCGGATCGAGGACGCGCGGCGACGTTCGGCACGACCTGGAGCGCGCGCTGGAGCTGTTTCCGCGACTGATGGAGCGCCGCACGCAGCTCGCCGGCACCCTGTCCGGCGGCGAGCAGCAAATGCTGGCGATGGCGCGCGCCGTGATGCTGAACCCGGACGTCGTGCTGCTGGACGAACCGTCGATGGGGCTGGCGCCCATCCTCGTCGACGAAGTGTTCAAGATCATCGGCCGCTTGAAGGCGCAGGGCGTGACGATGCTGCTGGTGGAGCAGTTCGCCGCCGCCGCGCTGGCCGTGGCCGACTACGGCTATGTGCTGGAGAACGGCCGCATTTCCGTGCACGGCCCGGCACACCAGTTGCGCGACGATCCCGCCGTGCAGGCCGCCTACCTGGGCGGTGGCGTGCACTGATCTTGGCCATGCTGTCCAGCGGCCACCGCGCCCCGCGCCGGCAACGTCAGGACTTGAGCCGGTACCCGGTCTTGAAGATCCAGCCCACGATGGCCATGGACATGAGCAGGAAGGCCAGCGTCATGCCCAGGCTGATGCCGACGCTGACGTCGGCGTGGCCATAGAAGCTCCAGCGAAAGCCGCTGATCAGATAGACCACCGGATTGAACAAGGCCACTGTGCGCCAGAACGCAGGCAGCATGTCGATGGAGTAGAAGCTGCCGCCGAGGAACGTGAGCGGCGTGATGATGAGCAGCGGCACGACTTGCAGCTTCTCGAAGCCATCGGCCCAGATGCCGATGATGAAGCCCACCAGGCTGAAGGTGACGGCCGTGAGCACGAGAAACGCCAGCATCCAGAGGGGATGCTCGACATGCAGCGGCACGAACAGCGCCGCGGTGGCGAGGATGATGAGCCCCAGGACGATGGACTTGGTCGCGGCCGCGCCGACATAGCTCAACACGATCTCGACCGTGGAGATCGGCGCCGACAGCAGCTCGTAGATCGTGCCCGTGAACTTGGGGAAATAGATGCCGAAGGACGCATTCGAGATGCTTTGCGTCAGCAGCGACAACATCACCAGACCGGGGACGATGAAGGCGCCGTAGCTGATGCCGCCGACGGTGGGCATGCGCGAGCCGATGGCGGCACCGAACACGACGAAGTACAGCGAGGTCGAGATCACCGGGGAAATGACGCTTTGCATCAGGGTCCGCCGGGTGCGGGCCATTTCGAACGCGTAGATCGAGCGGACGGCGTGGAGATTCATGCCTGCTCCCTGACCAGGTTGACGAAGATGTCTTCCAGCGAACTCTGCGTGGTGCGCAGGTCCTTGAAACGGATGCCGGCATCGCCCAGATGCTTGAGCACGTCGACGATGCTGACGCGCGCGTCCTGCGCGTCGTAGGTGTAGGTCAGCTCGCTGCCGTCGCTCGACAGCTCCAGCGCATAGCCCGCCAGCTCGGCGGGCAGTTGCCGCAGCGGCTGCTGCAGTTGCAGCCAGAGCTGCTTCGTGCCCAGCTCGTGCATCAGCTCGGCCTTGTCTTTCACCAGGATGAGTTCGCCCTTGCGCATGACGCCGATGCGATCGGCCATCTCTTCGGCCTCGTCGATGTAGTGCGTGGTGAGGATGACCGTGACGCCGGAGGCGCGCAGCTCGCGCACGAGCTGCCACATATCGCGCCGCAGCTCGACGTCGACACCGGCGGTCGGCTCGTCGAGGAACAGGATCTGCGGCTCATGGGCGAGCGCCTTGGCAATGAGCACGCGCCGCTTCATGCCGCCCGACAGGGTCATGATCTTGTTGTTGCGCTTGTCCAAGAGCGAGAGGTCTTTCAGCACCTTCTCGATGTGGGCCGGGTGGGCGGGCTTGCCGAACAGGCCGCGGCTGAACGACACCGTCGCCCAGACCGACTCGAAGGCGTCGGTGGTCAGTTCCTGCGGCACAAGGCCGATGAGGGAGCGCGCCGCCCGGTAGTCGCGCGCAATGTCGTGCCCGTCCACCAGCACATTGCCGGCGCTGGCCTTGACGATGCCGCAGACGATGCTGATCAGCGTCGTCTTGCCGGCGCCGTTGGCGCCCAGCAGGGCGAAAACTTCGCCGCGGCGGATGTCGAGATGAACGTTTTTGAGCGCCTCGAAGCCGGAGGCGTACGTCTTGCAGAGGTTGGAAACCTTGAGAATCGTGTGCATCCTCACAAGGTTAACCTGACTTGAATACTGGCGTGACGCGTCGGTCGCTTGCCGATGGCGTATCGGAATGCAAAGCGTCAGGGCCGTGCCGCCACGGCCGCCGCCAGGGGGTAGGGCGGTTTGCCATGGGTGCCCACCAGCACATTGCTGAGGATGGCCTCGACGTCGGGCGTGGCATGGGCCACCGCCTCGAGGCGCGCGATCTGCTCGCGTCGCGCCACGCACCCGAAGAACTGCACGAAGCGCCCCTGCACCAGCAGCCACACGCTGGTGTCGCGCAGTTGCGGGTCGGCGCGCAGCCGCGGCAGCAGCGCGTGGGCGATGCCGCGGTCGTAGAAAAAGCTGTTGGACAGGCGGCATTTGCCGGCGAGGTAGCAGCTATTGCCCTGCTCGACGCGGTGATGCTCCACCTCCTGCATCTCCGCTTGCGTATAGGTCGGCGGGCTGGGCACCGGGCAGCCCGCCAGCCCCTGCGTGGCCGGCTCGAACGGGTCGTGAAACGGGTTGACGAGCAGGGCGGGCGCCGCCGCCGCGGTGCTCGCCCACAGGCCTGCGAGCAGGCTGGCGGTCGCGAGCGCCAGCCGCCGCGGTTTGCGGTGCGCAGCAGGCATGCCCGTGGTGGCAAGGCGGCGCGGCGTCAGGAGTGGGTTCGTCATGATGTCTCCCTGAGGTGTTGCGGGCTGCAAATGCTGCGGGGATCGCGCGGCTGGACGGTGCGGAACAGGCCGCAGCCGCAGTGCCCCAGGACTTCACATGACGGCGGGCGGTTTGGGCGTGGGCGCATCGTCCATCGCCCTGGCTCGCACCGCGGCCGGGCGCGCGCTGATCCTGGCCCAATACGCCTCGAACGCCGGACGCTTCTCGATGCCGCCGAACTGCATGCCGAAGCCCAGATGCGAGCCGAGGTAGACGTCCGCCGCCGAGAACTGGCTGCCCAGCAGATACTCGCCCCGCGACACCGCGCCCTCCAGCACATGCATCACCTCGGCCAGGCTGCCGTAACCCATCATGCGCTCGCGCCCTGGCGGCACGGCGAAGCCCAGCGCCTGGTTGCTCACCGCGGCTTCCACCGGCCCCGCGGCGAAGAACAGCCAGCGGTAGTATGGGCCGCGCTGGCGGCTGCCCGGCGCCGGCGCCAGACCCGCCTGGGGAAAGGCGTCCGCGAGGTAGGCGCAAATCGCCGCCACCTCCGTGACCACGGCATCGCCATGGCGGATGGCGGGCACCTTGCCCATGGGGTTGATGGCCAGATACTCGGGTGCCTTCATCGTCGTGCCGTAGTCGAGCAGCACGGTGTCGTATGGGGTTCCCACTTCTTCGAGCATCCAGCGCACGATGCGCCCGCGCGACTGCGGGTGGGTGTAGAAGGTCAGCGCGGCGTCTGTCATGGCGGAGGCTCCGGTCAGTGCGTCGACGGTCCATGCTACGCCGCGCGCGGCTTCGCTTCCAGCCGGGCGCCGCCCGCTGCGGGCTTGCGGCCCTTGGGGTGGATGGCGCGGAAGTCGCGGCCGTCGGTGCTGGACTTGCGCACAAGGTCGACCAGGACAGCATCGAGCGGCAGGCCGAGCTCGCGCAGCACGATGTGGGGCGACAGCGAACAGGCGTCGGGGCTGTCGTCAAGCTTCATGCGAGTCTCCAAGGTTGCGAATCGACCGGTGCGCAGGAGGCAGGCATCATCAGAGCCCGACGGCCCGCACGGCCAGAAACAGGCCCGCGGCGATGGCCAGGGCGCCGACGGCCCGGGCGACAGGCAAGCCTGCCGGAGCGAGTCGCTCCGTGGTGATGGCTGCCGTCACGACCGCCATGACCCGCAGGTCCATGAACCCGAGCGCGAGCAGGACGGCCGTCGGGCCGAGGCAGCAACGGACGCAGTGCATCCCGAGCCTTAGTCCGTGCCGCCAGGCCGTGGCCGTCGTGGGGGGCATGATGCGGCCAGGTAGAGGCGTCTCGCGGCAGCACGCCAGTTGACGGGCCTTCCAGGCGGTGAACTGGAGCACGCCCGCGCCCAGCACGAGCAAGCCTGCCGCGAACGGCGCGGCGCGCGCCAGCGCCGGCCACTGCATTGCGGCTGCCGCCAGCGCGGCGCCCAGCGCAAAAACCGGCAGCCCGAACGCGGTCCAGACGAGGAAGTAGGCGGCCGCGACGCCCGCACTCAGCCACCCGAGGCGCAGGGCCGCGGTGGCAGCGGCGGCACGGCGATAGCGCTGCAGCATGGGCGTCAGGGTGGGGGTCATCATCGCCGGCATCATCACCGCCCACATGCCGAGAAAGGCGGCGGCGACTCCGGGCCAGCTCTGTCCATCCATCGGCATCCATGCCATCGACAATGTCCAGCCGCCGGGCATCGGCATGGCGCCCATCGTCGCCATGGACATGGACCAGGCGATGGTCGCTGCCGCGCTGGCGGCGAACAGAGCAGCGGCGGCGCCGAGCAAGGCGCCCTCCGGTGCGCTTCCGGCAGCCCTGGGTTGCGGCATATCCTGCCCCGCACTTGCGGTCGCGGCGTCCATGACCGGCCTCAGCGCGCGCCGTACTCGTCGTGACGGCGCCACCACATGCCTGCTTCGTTGCGCCCCCTGGGCGCGCGGTCGAGCCACTGGTACATGCCCCAGAGACCGTCCAGCCCGCGGGCATAAGTGGAGTAGGTGTGGTAGGCGACGCCGTCCTCGAGGACGAAGGCGCTCATCCCGGGTCGCTCGCGCAGGTAGGTGGCGATGTCGGTTCCGGTCATCGCGGCGTTGCGTTCCGGTGGCGATTCGTCACCCGCGTTCCTGCCCATGGTGTGCGGGATGGCTGACATCGGCGGCTCGGAGCGATAGTTGTAGTCGACGCCCTCGTCGCGCTGCTGCCGCTCGGTGAACGAGGCGCTGTAGTCGGCGTTGAACTCGCTGCCGGACGACGACGCCCAGGGGAAGCTCCACCCCATGCGTTTTTTGTAGGCCTGCAGCTTGGTCAGCGGTGCGCGCGACACCGCGCAGAGCGTGACGTCGTGATGGGCCAGGTGGACGGCGAAGCCATCGAAGCCGTCGGCGATCGTCGAGCAGGTCGGGCAGCCCGCGGTGTAGTCGGGGCCGAACATGAAGTGGTAGACGAGGAGTTGCGAGCGCCCCTGGAAGAGGTCGGCCAGCGAGGCGCGTCCGGCGTCCGTGTCGAAGCGGTAGTCCTTGTCGATGCGCACCCACGGCAGCGCCTGCCGCTGCCGCGCCAGTACGTCGCCGCGCCGGGTGTGCTCCTTTTCGGCCTCGAGCAGCTCCAGCCGCGCGGCCAGCCATTGCTCACGTGTTGCGACGTTCCGTGCCATCATGGCGCCGGTGTCCTGGGTTCGCGTGTCCATACGATTCTCCTGAGTTGGCCCCTAGGGCCGGGCTGCGCCCGACCCGCCCCTCGTGGGGGACAAGGAAACCTGGGACGGCCCTGCGTTTCCTTGAGAGTTGAGGTTGATGACGAGACCCAATCTAGTGCTGGGTATGGGCATGGTGTGAGTAACAAATGAGGCGGGAATCGGATGGACGGGCTGATCGAAGCCGCAGCGCATGCGCTGGCAAGGGGCGACGCGCTCGGCGCGCTGCAATGCGTGGCGCTGCGCGACGATGCCGCGGCGCTGGCGTTGCGCGGCACGGCGCTGGCGCAGCTCGGCGACCTCGGCCACGCCAAGGCGCTGCTGCGGCGCGCAGCGAGCGCTTTCGGTGCGAAGCAGTCACTGGCCCGCGCCCGCTGTGTGCTCGCCGAGGCCGAGATCGCCCTCGCCTCGCGCGATCTGCACGGGCCGGCGAAGGCGCTGGCCGCCGTGCAAGCGACGCTGGTCGCGCACGGCGACCGCGCCAACGCCGCGTATGCGCGGCATCTCGACATCCGGCGCCTGATCCTCATCGGCCGTCTGGCCGAGGCTGAGCGCCGCTCCGCCGCGTTCGACCCGGCGGCCCTGCCGCCCGCCTTGCGCGCCGTGCACGAACTGGCGCTCGCGGAGATCGCCCTGCGGCAGGTGCGGGCGCAGGCGGCGCATGCCGCGCTGGAGCGTGCCGCGCGCGCCGCGCGGGAATCCGGCATCCCGGCGCTGCGGGCGGAGGTCGACACCGCGGCCCTGGCGCTCACCGCGCCCGCGGCGCGGCTGATCGTGCAGGGCGCGCAGCGCCCGCTGCGACTGGGTGAAGTGGAAGCCCTGCTGGAGTCGCGCGCCGTCGTGGTCGATGCCTGCCGCCATGCCGTGCGCAGCGCAGATAGCGTGGTGACGCTGGCGACGCGGCCGGTGCTGTTCGCGCTGGCGCGGGCGCTGGCCGAAGCCTGGCCCGATGACGTGCCGCGCGACCAGCTCATCGCCCAGGCCTTCCGCACCAGGTATGCCGATGCCACGCACCGCGCGCGGCTGCGGGTCGAAATCGGCCGGATGCGCCAGGCCTTGCGCACCCTGCTCGACGTCAACGCCACACGGCGCGGCTTCGCCTTCGCGCCGCGTGAGCCGCAGCGCTCGCTGGTGGTGCTGGCGCCTCCCGTCGAGGAGCGGCACGCCGCGGTGCTCGCCCTGCTGGGCGACGGCGAGTCGTGGGCCAGCTCGGCGCTGGCGCTGGCCCTGGGCACAAGCCAGCGCAGCGTGCAGCGCGCCCTCGACGCCCTGGCTGGCGGCGACAAGGTGCAGGCCGTCGGCAGCGGCCGCGCGCGGCGCTGGATGACCCCGCCGACGCCGGGATTCGCGACCGTTTTGTTACTCCCCGCGCCGCTGCCGCAGGCCTAGGATGCGGCCATGAACACCTCAGCCGCCGAGATTCTGCGCGAATACGGGCCGTTTGCCGACGCCGCGCGGGTGCATGGCGTCACCTTCGACGGGGAGCAGGTCTGGTTCGCCGCCGGCGACCGGTTGATCGCCTTCGATCCGGCGAGCGGCGAGACGCGGCGCACGCTGGAAGTCGCAGCCCGGGCCGGCACGGCCTTCGATGGCCGGCACTTCTACCAGATTGCCGGAGACCGCATCGACAAGCTCGATCCGCAGACCGGCGCCGTGCTCGGCTCGATTCCCGCGCCCGGCGGCGGTGCCGACTCCGGGCTGGCGTGGTCCGAGGGCACGCTGTGGGTGGGGCAGTACCTGGCGAGGAAAATCCATCAGATCGACCCCGAGACCGGGGCGGTGCTGCGCACCATCGAATCCAAGCGTCACGTCACCGGGGTCACCTGGGTGGACGGCGAGCTCTGGCATGGCAGCTGGGAAGGTGAACGCAGCGATCTGCGGCATGTCGACGCTTCCACCGGCGAGGTGCTGGAAGTGCTCGAGATGCCGCCCGGGGTCTTCGTTTCCGGGCTCGAATCCGACGGCGGCGATCGCTTCTTCTGCGGTGGCGCCGACAGCGCGACAGTCCGCGCCGTGCGCCGGCCGAAACAGGGTGAACACACCCCAGTCACCCCTTGAGGGTGGACGGGCTTCCAGCCCCGGCCGAGTTTTTCGGCCAGGGCGTCGGCGCATTCATGCGGCGCAACTGCGAAAGCCCGCCGCGATGTCGTTGCGGTGGGGCGGAAAGAAATTGCGATAGCGCGCATGGCGCAGGCGCGGCTGCGTCATGTGGGAGGCGCCGCGCAACACCGGGCGGTCGTCGAACCACGGCGCCGAGTAGTCCCGATAGGGGTGAGGCGCGAAGCCCGGATACGGCTGGAAGGGGCTGGCCGTCCACTCCCAGACATGGCCCCAGCGGAAGTCCTCGGGCCGGGCCATCGCGGCACGTTCCCATTCGGCCTCGCTCGGCAGGCGCCGGCCCGCCCAGTGGCACCAGGCCTCGGCTTCGTAGAAGGTCAGGTGGCACGCGGCTTCGGCCAGGTTCAGCGCTTGCCATTGGCCGTGGCGCCACTGTTGCCAGTGGCTGCCGGCGCGCCGCAGATAGCGCGGGACGGCGGGCTGCAACTGCGCGCGCCAGGGCCGGCCGGTGGCACTCCACCATGAATCGTCGGCATAGCCGCCGCTCTCCAGGAAGGGCAGGAACTCGATCCAGCGGACCACCTGGGCGTCGATCGTCGTGGCTCCGAGCGCGACGTCGTGCGCCGGCAGTTCGTTGTCGAACGCGAAGCCGGCGTCCGGGTCGCTCCCCAGGCGCCATGGCCCCGCCGGGAAATCGATGGGCGGCGAGGGCTTGGGCAATGTGGCGGCCTGCCAGCGCGCGTCCTCCACGGCAATGCCCAGGGCCTGGGCGGTGTACAGCGCGGCCTCGTGATGCATGTCCTCGTGCAGCAGGGCCAGGCGAAAGAAGTACAGCGCGTCGTCGCTGCCGTCACGGGTTTCGCGCAGCAGCGCCAGGGTGCCGGCGAGTTGCCGAGCCAGTGCGTCGCGCGTCGCCTCGGCATCGGGCAGCGGCAAGTCCCAGCGCGCGTCGTGCGGCACCTTGCTGGAGTGGTAGAGCGCGTCGGCGTTGGCCTGCAAGGCCTGGCTGCGCCCGCACTCGGGGTCGGCCGCCACGCCACGGTGGTGCTCGGGATTGCGCGCCAGCCAGTATTCCTGGAACCAGCCGATATGCCCGAGCTCCCACAGCGGCGGGTTGCGTTCGGCATGCAGCGGCACCCGGAGGCCGGGCAAGGCCTGCTCGTAGGCAGCGAATGTCGTCAAGGTGTCGTGACGACTGGCCTGCAACGCGGCGACCAGAGCGTCGATGCTGCCCTGACGCGCCGCGAAGGCCGGAGGCATTAGGCTTGCATCATGCATCGTGAATCCATCGTGATCGTGACACCGGCGCTGCAGCAGGCCAACAATGGCAACTGGCAGACGGCGCGCCGCTGGGCGGCCATGCTGCGACCAGCATATCGCATCCGCTTGGCCTCGCAATGGACGCACGGGGATGAGGCGCTGATGATCGCGCTGCACGCCCGTCGCTCGGCGGCATCGGTGGCGTCCTGGCGCGAGGCCCATCCGCAACACCCGCTGCTGCTGACGCTCACCGGCACCGATCTGTACCGTGACATCGACACCGACGCCGGTGCCCAACTTGCGCTGCAGCTCGCCGATACCCTGGTGGTGCTCAATGCCTTGGGCTCCGAGCGGCTGCCCCTGGAGCTGCGCGCCAAGTGCCGCGTGTTGTTGCAGTCGTGCGCCTCTCGGCGTACGCCGCCGAAAACGCGCCGGCATCTGCGCGCGCTGAGCGTGGGGCATCTGCGCGACGAGAAAGATCCGCGCACTTACTGGCGTGCGGCGCAGCGGCTGGCCAGCCGCGCCGACATCCGGTTCGACCACATCGGCGCAGCCCTCGATCCGGTGCTGGGCGCCGAGGCCGCCTCCCTGGCCGCTATGCAGCCCAACTACCGCTGGCATGGGGCTCTGCCCCATGCGGCGACGCGACGCCGCATCCAGAACGCGCATGTCCTGGTGCACCCCAGCCGCATGGAAGGGGGTGCCCATGTCGTCATCGAAGCCATGCGTAGCGGCACGCCGGTGCTGGCTTCGCGCATCGACGGCAATGTCGGGCTGCTGGGTGAGGACTATCCGGGGGTCTTCGACGTCGGCGACGATGCGGCTCTGGCGATGTTGTTGCAGCGCACCCGGGACGATCCCGATATGCTCGATGACCTGCGGCGCCACATCGCGATGCGGGCGCCGCTGTTCGCGCCCGAGGCCGAGCGCCGCGACCTGCACGGGCTGGTGGCTGCGCTGCTGGCCCGACAATCACCTGGACTTCCACCATGAACGCACCCGCGACACCCACCGAACCCCGGCTGACCTCACTTTCGCACGGCGGCGGCTGCGGCTGCAAGATCGCCCCCGGCGTCCTGTCCGACATCCTCAAGGGCACGACGGCCATGCCGATCCCGGCGTCCCTGCTCGTTGGCATCGAGACCTCCGATGATGCGGCGGTCTACCAGCTCAACGCGGAGCAGGCACTGATTGCCACCACCGACTTCTTCATGCCCATCGTCGACGACCCGTTCGACTTCGGCCGCATCGCCGCGGCGAACGCGATCAGCGATGTCTATGCGATGGGTGGCCGCCCGATCCTGGCGCTGGCCCTGGTGGGCATGCCGATCAACGTCTTGTCCACGCAAACCATCGGCCGCATCCTCGAAGGCGGTGCGTCGGTGTGCCGCACTGCCGGCATTCCGATCGCCGGGGGCCACACCATCGACTCCGTGGAGGCCATCTACGGCCTTGTCGCGCTTGGTCTGGTGCACCCCAAGCATGTGAAGCGCAATGCGAGCGCCCAACCCGGCGACCTGCTCGTTCTGGGCAAACCCGTCGGGGTCGGCGTGATGTCGGCGGCGCTGAAAAAAGGCGAGCTCGGCGATGCCGGCTACGCCCTGATGGTGGCCACCACCACGCAACTCAACACCCCGGGTCCGGACCTCGCGGCGCTGCCCGGCGTGCATGGGCTGACCGACGTCACCGGCTTCGGCCTGGCCGGCCATGCCCTGGAGATGGCGCGCGGCGCGCGTTGCGAGGTGCGGCTGGACTGGGCGGCCGTGCCGCTGATGGCCGGTGTGCGCGAGCTCGTGGGCCGCGGCTTCGTCACCGGCGCCTCAGGCCGCAACTGGTCCAGCTATGCCAGCGACGTGGTCCTGCCTGCCGCGTTCGCAGCCGAGGACAAGGCCCTGCTCACCGACCCGCAGACCAGTGGCGGATTGCTGGTGTCCTGTGCGCCCGATGCGGTGGACGAGGTGCTGGCCGTTTTCCGGCGCCATGGCTTCGCCCAGGCCGCGGTCATCGGCAGCGTGGCCGCAAGCCAGGCTGCACCGCGTTTGGTGGTGAGCTGAGCCAGGCAGCAGATCAAGCAAACGCCGGCCGCCCCCAGTTTCCTGGACCTCCTGGGGGTGCTGACGCAAAGCAGCAGGTGTGGGGGCGCTCTCAAGCCAGCGGCTTGAGCTGCTGCATCAAGGTCGGCACGAGTTCGCTCACGGTTGGATGGATGGGCATGGTTCGCGCCATGACGGTGAAGGGCTGCCTGGCGGCCATCACGTTCAGCATGCCGTGCACGACTTCATCGCCGTTCAGCCCGAGGATGGCCGCACCCAGCAGTTGTCCGGTCTGGGCATCCACCAGCACCTTCATGAAGCCTTGTGTCTCGCCGGCCTCGCGCGCACGACCGACGCGCTGCATCGGCAGCTTCGCCTGCAGCAGCGCGCGACCGCCGGCGCGCGCATCGGCTTCGTTGAGGCCGATGCGGCCGAGCGGCGGGTCGATGAAGAGCGCGTAGCAGGGGATGCGGTCCGACAGGCGTCGCGGGTCGTGGTCGAAGAGGTTGGCCACGACGATCTCATGATCGTTCCACGCCGTGTGGGTGAAGGCGCCGCGGCCGTTGCAGTCGCCCACCGCCCACACCCCGTCGGCGCTCGTGCGGCATTGATCGTCGACGACGATGTAGCCGCGCTCGTCGGTGCGGATTCCGGCCCGATCCAGCCCCAGGTCGTCGGTATTCGGGCGGCGCCCGACGGCCAGGAGGACATGGCTGCCCCGGATGGCGGGCCGGTCGGCGCCGCATGCGGCGCCGACCACGATCTGCGCGCCGTCCTGGTCCAGCGACAGGCACTCGGCCCCCAGCTCGAAGCGCACGCCTTCGGCTTCGAGAATGCCGCGGATCGCGTCCGAGACGTCGGCGTCTTCGCGCGCCAGCAGCCGCGCCGACTTTTCCACCACCGTCACCGCGGCGCCGAAGCGCCGCATCATCTGGGCAAACTCCAGGCCGATGTAGCTGCCGCCGACGATGACCAGGTGCTCGGGCACCCGGTCCAGTTCCAGGATCGAGACGTTGTCGAGTGTCGTCACGCGATCGATGCCGGCCAGCGCCGGGCGCAGCGAACGCCCGCCGACGTTGAGGACAATGCGCGGCGCGGTGAGTCGCCGGCCATTGACCTCGACAGTCGCCGGGGCGACGAAGCGAGCCTCGCCAACGATCACCTCGGCATTCTTCAGTCCGCGCATCCACGCCTCGACGCCCTCGCGCGATTGGTTGACGATGGCGTCCTTGCGGGCTTTGACCCGCGCCATGTCGACACGCAGGTCGCCGACGTCGAAGCCGAACTGCGCCCCGCGCTGCGCGAGGTGGATGGCGCGTGCGCTGGCGACCAGGGTCTTGGTGGGCGTGCAGCCCACGTTCACGCAGGTGCCGCCGAAGTGGTGCCGTTCGATGACCGCGGTTTTCAGCCGCTCCTTGCTGCAGCGCGCAGCAAGCGCCGGCCCGGCCTGGCCCGCACCGATGACGATGGCGTCGAAGTTCTGGATCGGCATGGCGTGGGCTCCGTGCATCAAGGCGGCAAGGTACGGCGACGGCGATCGGCGCCGCGCGACGGGATGGCTGGCGGCGCTGGGCTGTGGGCCGTCGCCTCGGGCTTCATGCCGACCCCGCGGTGGCGGCATCGCGAGCGCCGGCACGCATCCAGTCGGCAGCGCGCTCGGCGATCATGATGGTCGGCGCATTGGTGTTGCCGCCGATGAGCGTGGGCATCACCGAGGCATCCACCACGCGCAGACCGGCGAGGCCGTGCACGCGCAACTGCGTGTCGACCACCGCCCTCGAATCGGTGCCCATGCGGCAGGTGCCCACAGGGTGGTAGATGGTGTCGGCCCGCGCGCGAATCCGCTGCAGCAGCGCGTCGTCGGTTTCGGCATGGTCGGCGCCGATCTCCCGATGGCGGTACGTCGCCAGCGCCGGTGCGCACAGGATCCTGCGCAGATGTTTCGCGCCCGTCAGAAGCAGCGCCGCGTCCTCGGGATGCGAGAGGTAGTTCGGATCGATGCGCGGTGCCGACAGCGGGTTGGCGTCGTTCAAGCCCACCTCGCCGCGGCTCTTCGGGCGCAGCACGCACACATGGCCGGAAAACCCGTAGCCCAGGCGCAGCTTGCGCGCGTGGTCGTCGACGATGGCGATGACGAAATGCAGTTGCAGGTCGGGCCGCTCGACATGCGGACTCGACTTGATGAAGGCCGCGCCTTCGGCCAGCGGCGACGCGAGCATGCCCTTGCCGGACTTGCGCCATTCGAAGCCGGCCTTGAGCAGGTTCAGCGCGCCGATCGCGCCGATGCCGAAGAGGTCCGTTTCCCTCGATCGGTAGGACAGAATGAAGTCGAGATGATCTTGCAGGTTTTTGCCCACTCCGGGCAGGTCGTGGCGCACGGCGATGCCGTGGCGAGCCAGCTCGGCGGGGTCGCCAATGCCCGAAAGCATGAGCAGTTGAGGCGAGTTGAAGGTCCCGCCCGACAACACGACTTCACGCCGTGCGTGCAGGATGTCGCGCCGCCCCTGGCGCAGCACCTCGACGCCGACGGCGCGCGTGCCGTCCATCACGATGCGCAGGGCCCGGGTGTGCGTCATCACCGTCAGGTTGGGCCGGTGCATCACCGGATGCAGGTAGGCGGCGGCCGCCGAGCACCGCTCGCCGTTTCGCGGACCGTGGTGGAACTGGGTCACCTGGTACAGCCCGACCCCTTCCTGGTCGGCACCATTGAAGTCGTCATTGGGCGCAATCCCGCATTCCACGGCGGCCTGCACGAACGCCCTGGTGACCGGACGGGGGCTTTGTTGTTCGCCCACCTGCAGCGGACCCTGGCCACCGTGAAACGCGCTGTCGCCGCGCTGGTTGCCTTCGGAGCGCTTGAAGTAGGGCAACACGTCCTCGAACGTCCAGCCCGCGCAACCCTGGCGCGCCCAGTCGTCGTAGTCGGTGCGATGCCCGCGCACATACAGCATCGCATTGATGGCGCTGGAGCCGCCCAGGGCCTTGCCGCGGGGTTGGTAGCCGCACCGCCCGTCGAGGTGCGGCTGGGGTACGGTCGTGTAAGCGTAGTTGTTGATCCTCGGCCGCCCGGGCAGCATGGCCACGAGGCCGGCAGGCACGCGAACGAGCAGGCCGCGACCGTCACCGCCGGCCTCGATCAGACAGACCTGGACGGCAGCGTCCTCGCTGAGCCGCGCCGCGAGGGTCGCTCCGGCGGACCCGCCGCCCACGATCACAATGTCGAATGTCATGGTGTTGCACGGCCTCGCTTCACGCGTGAAGTTCAGACTCTACGCAGGAACTGGACGTGTGACCAAACAGATTTACCCTTGACTCGTCTCCGGCCGCACCCATCCCCCCGGAGGACTTGCCGCGTCCGGCAGGGCGAACCCGTCAAGGCCAGCGCGGTGCCGTGGCGCCGAGCCGGCCGGCAGGAACATCCCAGCGCAGATCGACCCCGGCGATGCGCAAGGGCGCCACCACGCGGTGCGCAGGGCCCCAGGCCGTGTGTTCCCGCTGCGGCATGTGGTCGGCTTGGGTTTCGGCGGCAAGTCGCGCCTCGTCCGGCTGGGCATCGCACGCCATCAGCACCCGGGCGCTTTGCGCCAGGGACAGGAGTCCTCTGGTCGCCTCGCCGTGCGCGAGCCGGCGCGTCAGGCCGCGAATCGCCACAGCCGCCATCCAATACCCGGTGGCGTGGTCGAGCGCCTGCACCGGAAGGGGCAGCGGGGTGGTGGCGTTTTGCCGGCGCATGCCCGCTTCGGCAATTCCGCAACTCATCTGCACCAGGCTGTCGAAGCCGCGCCTCGCGGCCCACGGTCCACTCCAGCCGTAGGCGTCGAGGCTGACGTCGACCAGGCCCGGAGCCACCGCGCTGCGCGTCGCGGCGCCAAGGCCGAGGGCATCCAGCGCGCCCGGGCGCAGGCCATGCATGCAAACATCCGCCCGGCCCAGCAGGTCGAGCATGATGGCGCGCCCGGCGGGGCTCGTCAGGTCGAGACGGGCGCAATGCTTGCCCAGCGTGGTTTCGGGAATGGCTCCGGGCTCATCCCAATCGGGAGCGTCGATGCGCAGCACTGTGGCGCCCAGGCCGGCGAGGAAGCGGCTGGCCACGGGGCCGGCCAGGACACGGGTGAGATCGAGCACGCGAATGCCTTGCAACGGCCGCTTCGCCGCCAGGGGCCAGTCGGGCGCCGCGCCGCCGGGGCTGGTGGCGATGTGGACGCACGGCTCGGCGGCGACCGCTGCGCCTTGCGCATGGGCAGTCCAGGCAGCGGCCGAGCGCATTTGCGCTGCGCATCCCCCGGCATCGACGATCGCGGTTTCAAGCTCGCATCCGCACCACGGCGCCACGGCACGGGCGGCAGCCTCGCGGTGCGCCAGCGGCCCGAGAACGCGCTCCGCGGCGGCGCGATGGCGCGGCACGTTGACGTGCAGCCGAATCCAGCCGTCGCGCGTCGCATAGTCGCGCGTGATCGGATCGCGCAGCGGCGGCGCGCTCCAGCCGATCGGGCGCAGCGTCGTGGCGAACCAGATCGACGCCAGCCGCCGATCGACCTCGACGGTGGCGACCTGGCGGTGTGCCAGGGCGAGATGTTCGGCGACGGCCAGGCCTGCGGTCGCCACGGCCGCGGCGGCGAAGTCCGTCACCGCGAAGGCCGATGGCAAACTGCCCTCGGCGCTGAAGCGAACCTGCTCGGCAAGCTCAGGCGCAGCGCCGAGGGCGCTCCACAGCGTTCGCGTCAGCGCATGCGCCACCCCGGACCGTGCGGCCTCGCAAGCGGCGCGGCGCCGAGGCATGTTCAGCCCTCGAGATCGATGCCTTTGGTCTCAGGCGTGGCGAGGATGGCGGCGATCGCCAGCGCCGCGTAGACCATCACGAACAGGCCGATGTAGATGTAGGCCTGGTGGATGCCGTAGGCGTGCAGCAGGACCCCGGCGACGATGGGGATCAGCCCCCCACCGTAGACCTGTGAGATCTGGTAGGCGGCGCTCGCGCCGGAAGCCCGGTAGCGCGTCGGAAAGTTCTCCGTGTAGAACGTCGGGATCGCGCCGTAGCCGAAACCGAAGACAAAGCCGAAGCCGATGACTTCCGCGAGCGTGGCCAGCAGGAAGCTGCCGGTGTTGATGAGGTAGAAGTAGGGAATCGCGAACACCAGGAAGACGATGGCCGAGGTCAGCAGAACGGTGCGGCGGTTGATCGTGTCCGCCAGCAGCGAACCGATGATCATGAACACCAGCATCGATGCCGCGGCGATCAGGCCGATGCTCTCGGCCTGGGTTCCGGTGAAGCCGACCGCCTTCATGTAGCCCGTGCCAAAGACGAAGCTGAGGAAGAAGGCGCCACCGAACATCGCGTTCACCAGCGAGGTCCGAAGGATGCGCAGGGGCATTTCGCGCCAGACCTGGTACGCGGGACTCTTGAGGGTGGCCGAGTCGGCCTTGAGGCGTTCGAAGACGAAACTGTCCATCGTGCGCGAGCGGATGACGATGCCGACGATGGCCACAAGGAAGCCGGCGAAGAAGAAGATGCGCCAGCCCCAGGCGACGAAGTCCTGCGGAGTCATCAGGGACTTGACGAGAAGCACCGAGCCGAAGCCCAGCAGCAGACCGATCGGGATGGCGAAGCCGACCCATGCGCCCCAGAAGGCGCGCCGCTTCGAATGCGCCGCCTGTTCGACCACCCAGGTCGACGCCGTGCCGAACTCCGCACCGAAGCTGATGCCCTGCATCAGGCGGAACACGATGAGCAGCACCGGGGCGAGCACGCCGATGCTGTCGTAGGACGGCGTCAGCCCGATCAGCAGCGTGCTCGAGCCCATCAGGACCAGGGCATAGACCATCGCGTCTTTGCGCCCCACACGGTCGGCGATGCCGCCGAAGATGTAGGCGCCGACCGGGCGGATGACGATGCCAATGCCATACACCGCGATCGCGGCCGAGATCGCGGCGAGCGCGGGCAGTTTGAAAAAGACGCCACCCCAGACCGTGGCCGCGATGATGCCGGTGACGAGAAAGTCGTACTGCTCGATCACTGAGCCGATGATGCTGGCGAGTGCCACCTTGTAGATCTGATTTTGCGATGGACTGTCGACCGATGCCGTCATGCCTGTCTCCTGGTTGTCGTGTTGGTTGCTTTGAAACGCGGGGGAAAGACCCGATGTCACAGCGGCATCGGGCCTGACTAGCGATCGTGTTCCTCGTTGATCGCCGGATCAGTAAGCTCCTGTAAAAATCGTGCCGGAACGCTTCGGCTCCAGATCGGATGCGTTGCCATGGCTGGATTGGGCGGGATGCCTCACGCGGTCGACTCGTCGTCGATCAGGAGCTTGCTGGGCTGGCGGCGCTCGACCGCCCACTTGAGCAAGGCAGCGGCACGAAACGGGCCATGCGCAAACTTGCCGTAGGGCAGCGTGAAGAAGAAGGCGATCACCGCACCGAGGTGAACGGCCAGCAGCAGCGGCATGAACACGGCCGTACGCAGCGCGGCGAGGAGGAGCCCGCTCGTCGCGACGAGGAACAACAGCGCGATGAAACCCCGGTCCATGGCTTGCTGCGTCACCTCGCCCTGCATCGGGTCGCGCTGCAGATTCAAGCGCCACAGCCCGACGGTTCCGACGACCAGGGCGATGCCGCCGGCAATGCCCAGGAGCGGCACCAGGCTGGTGTAGGCATAGGGCGCTTTCCAGCCCATCAGGTCGGCTTCGATCGTGGCCACGCTGGTCGACAGGAAGCACAGCAGAAAACCGTAGAACGTCGACTGGTGAAAGCGTCGCCGCCACAGCGTGTAGGCGTCGTTGGCGTTGTTGCAGCCCTCGCCGTGGCCGCCGTCGAGATATTTCAGCGTCGCCACCGCGCGCGCTGCCTCGGCGACCGCCGGGGCTGCCGCCGGTCCGGCCGCCTGGTCACGCCAGAACCTACGGATGCCCAGGCCCAGCGCGAACAGCGCGAGCAGGAAGGCCGGGGCGAAGATGTCCACCATCAGCGTGTGCGGAAAGATCGCATAGAAATCACCGCCCGGCGATGTCTGCCACAGCGTTCCACGCAGCGCCAGCGCCAGGACGAGGAAGAGCGCCAGACCGAAAGCCAGCGCCACCGCGAGCGTGAGCCCGTTGCGCGCATACAGTGCGCCGAACGCACGCGGCCAGGCGTAGTCCTGGTAGGTGCGCACACGCACCCTGGCCATCGCCCGGGGCATGTTGACGGCGAATTCGTGCGGCGGGGCGTATTGGCAGGCGTGCAGACAGGCGCCGCAGTTGTGGCACAGGTTGGCCAGGTAATGCACGTCGGCCTTGCCGAATTCGAGGCGCCGCGTCATCGCCGGGAAGACCGCGCAGAAGCCCTCGCAATAGCGGCATGCATTGCAGATCTGCAGCAGGCGTGCGACCTCGGCTTCGTCCTCGGACGGGGTTGCAGGAGGTCGGGGCGTGGGCTTGTCGGCCCATGCCCCAGCCTCGCGGATCAGGGCGTCAAGCGGCTGCAAGCGTGGCTCCCTGGCGTGCGGCGTGGGCGGCCTGCGTCCCGGCGATGCGACCAAAGGCGGTGCCGATGCTCATGCCGACTCCGGCCGTGTAGCCCTTGCCCAGAACGTTGCCGGCCATCATCTCGCCGGCGACGAAGAGATTGGGGCTGCGCTGGCCGCCGAAGCGCACCGCCGCGGTTGCATCGGTTTTCAGGCCCAGGTAGGTGAAGGTGACACCGGGCCGAAGCGCGTAACCGAAAAAGGGGGGCGTGTCGATGGGCCGCGCCCAATGCGTCTTCGCCGGCGTCAACCCTTCGGTGCGGCAGTCGTCGAGCCGCGTGTGGTCGAAATGACCGGGCCGGCACGCGGCGTTGTAGGCAAGGAGGGTTTGCGCGAAGCGAGTTTCGTCCAGATCGAGCTGGCGTGCCAGCTCGGGCAGGCTCGCGGCCTTCGCGCCGGGGAACACCGGCGGCATGAAACGCCCCACAGCCTTGGCATCGATGATCGAGTAAGCCAGTTGCCCGGGCTGCTGGGCGACGAGCCGGCCCCAGATGGCATACCGCTTGGGCCAGAAGTCCTCGCCCTCGTCGTAGAACCGCTCGGCGTCGCGGTTCACGGCGATGCCGAGCGAGACGCAGTCGATGCGCGTGCAGATGCCGCCGTCATACAAGGGGGCGCGCGCGTCGATCGCGACCATGTGGGCCTGCGTCGGATCGCCGATGGTGTCGGCGCCGGCGTCCATCATGCAGCGCAACACCACGCCAGTGTTGAAGCGTGTGCCGCGGATCAGGAAGTTGTCGGCCGGGTACTCACCGCGTTCATTGCGTCCCCAGGCCTCGCGCAGCCAGGCGCGGTCGGACTCGAAGCCGCCGGCGGCGAGGACGCAACTCCGGGCCTCGATGCGCTCACCCTGGACATACGCGGCGGCGAACCGCGGGCCCTCGAGTTCGAGGCGGTCGACCGGAGCGTCGTATCGCACCTGCACGCCGAGCTGCATGGCGCTGCGGTAGTAGGCATTGATCAGGGCCTTGCCCCCGCCCATGAAGAAGGCGTTGGTGCGCGCGGTGTGCAGCGCACCCGACAGGGACGGCTGAAAGTGAACGCCGTGGCGACGCATCCAGTCGCGGCAGGTGGCGGAGGCGCGAATCACCAGGCGCGCCAGTTTTTCGTCCGTCTGGCCGCCCGTCACCTTCAGCAGGTCCTGCCAGAACTCGTCTTCCGTGTAGGCGTCGGCAAGCACATCCTGCGGCGCCTCGTGCATGCAGCGCAGGTTGCGGGTGTGCTGCGAATTGCCGCCACGCCAGGCGCGCGGCGAGGCTTCGAGCATCAGGACCGAAGCGCCGGCCTCGCGTGCCATCAACGCGGCGCACAGCGCGGCGTTGCCGCCACCGATGACCAGGACATCGACCAAGGAATGGGCTCAGGAACGTTGAGGATGCAACCGAAGCCTGGATGGCGCTGCAAGCCTTCCTGCGGGAAGGACCTGGCCCGATCCGGTTCGATGCGGCGGATGCGAATGTGTCGAGTGGGCAGTCTCGATCAGGCCGATTTGTTCGTCAATTGCGATTGCGTGATCGATTGATCGAAAATATGCATGAGTCAACCGAAAGCCCTGTGGTGAGCATCCATTTCGATCTGAATGATCTCGTCGCCTTCTGTGCCGTGGCCGACCTCGGCAGCTTCAGCAAGGCCGCCGCGTCGGTGCATCTCTCGCAGCCGGCGTACAGCCGGCGTATCGACAAGCTGGAGCAGGCGCTCGGCGTGAAGCTGCTGGAGCGCACCACGCGTCGGGTGACGCTCACCGCGGTCGGGCGCGAGTTCGAGCGCAAGGCGCGTGCCATCCTCGACGACCTCGATAGTGCCCTGCTCGGCATTCGCGGCCACGCGGGCGTGCGCCGGGAGCGCATCAGCGTCGCCTGCGTCCCGTCGTCCGTGTGTTACTACGTGTCCCAGGTACTGCGCCTGCACCATGCGATGTATCCGCGGGTCCGCGTGACCGTGTTCGATGCGAAGGCCAACGAGGTGCTCGCTGCGGTCGCGCAGGGCGAAGCGGATTTCGGCCTGAGCTTCCTGGGGGCGCACGAAAGCGGCATCGACTTCAAGCCGCTCGTGGAGGAGCGCTTCGTCGCGGCATGCAGGCGCGATCATCCGATCGCGACCTTGCCCCAGGTCAGCTGGGCGCAACTGGCGCCGTATGACTTCATCGCCGTCGCCCGCACCTCGGGCAACAGGCTGCTGCTCGACCAGGCGCTCGCCGGTGTCCGGGTGCGGCCGGAGATCACCTACGAGACCCAGAGCGGCACCACGCTGCTCGGCCTCGTCGAGGCGGGTCTCGGCATTGCCGCCGTCCCGGCGATGGCCATGCCCGGGCCCGACCATCCCCTGCTCGCCGCCATCGCCCTGGTTGAGCCCAGCGTGACGCGCAAGATGGGACTGATCAGCCGCCGCGGCCGCCGGCTTTCGCCCAGCGCGCAGCAATTGTTCGAACTCTTCGACACGGTCGCGCCAACGCGACCCTGAGCGGCTGGCGCCGTGGCCGCGTCCTGCGGCCGGGCGCCGGCAGAATACGGATGGTGTCGGTCCGGGTGGGTCAGTCCGCAGCGGGCTTGCCGTGGAGGTTTTTTTGCCGGTAGAGGGCGATGAGCCGGGCGGTGGAGCTGTCGTGCGACACGGGGCCGGCTTCGCCGCTGAGCTCGCCAACGATGGTCTGGGCGAGTTGCTTACCCAACTCCACGCCCCACTGGTCGAAGGAATTCAGGCCCCAGATCGCCCCCTGGACGAAGACTTTGTGTTCGTACAGCGCGATCAGCGCGCCCAGGCAGCGCGGGTCGAGGCGCTGCAGCAGCAGCGTGTTCGTCGGTCGGTTGCCGCCAAACACCTTGAACGGCGCGAGCGTCCTCACGGCGTCGTCGTCCAGCCCCGCTGCACGCAGTTCGGCGCGGGCTTCGTCGAGCGTCTTGCCGCGCAGGAAGGCTTCGGCCTGCGCGAACATATTGCCGAGCAGGATTTCGTGGTGGCCGGGCAGCGAGCCGCGGCCGTCGAGCGAGGCGATGAGGTCGATGGGGGCAATGTGCGTGCCCTGGTGCAGCAGCTGGAAGAAGGCGTGCTGGCCGTTGATGCCGGTACCGCCCCAGATGATGGGCGCGGTCTCGTAGTCCACCGGCCTGCCGTCGCGCGTGCTTTGCTTGCCGTTGGACTCCATGTCGAGCTGCTGAATGAAGGACGGGAAACGGTGCAGGTACTGGTCGTAGGGCGCGATGACGTGGCTGCCGCCGCCGAAGAAGTTGATGTACCAGATGCCCACCAGACCGAGCAGCACCGGCATATTGGTTTCCAGCGGCGCCGTGCGGAAGTGCGTGTCCATGCCGTGCGCGCCGTCGAGCAGGGCGTGGAAGTTCTCCTCGCCCAGGCACAGCATGATGGGCAGGCCGATGGCCGACCACAGACTGTAGCGACCGCCCACCCAGTCCCAGAACTCGAACATGTGCGCGGGGTCGATGCCAAAGTCAGACACGGCCTTGCGGTTGGTGGACACGGCGACGAAGTGGCGCGCCACGTTGCCGGCGCCGCCGGTGCTGCTCATGAACCAGTCGCGAGCGGTGTGGGCGTTGGTGAGGGTTTCGCTGGTGGTGAAGGTCTTGGACTCGATGATGAACAGTGTGGTTTCGGGATGCACGCGCTTGAGCGTTTCCTTGAGCAGCGAGCTGTCGACGTTGGAGACGAAGTGCATGGCCAGGCGCGGATGGGCATAGGGCTTGAGCGCCTCGCACACCATCAGCGGCCCGAGGTCGGAGCCGCCAATGCCGATGCTGACGATGTCGGTGATGGGCTGGTTGGTGTAGCCCACCCAGTCGCCCGAGCGCACCGCGCGCGAGAAGCGCGCCATGCGCTCGAGTACCGCGTTCACCTTGGGCATCACATCCTCGCCATCGACCAGAATGGGCGTGCCCGCGTGGTTGCGCAGCGCGACATGCAGCACGGCGCGGTCTTCGGTGACGTTGATCTTGTCGCCGCGGAACATCGCCTCGATGAGTTCGGGAACGCCGGCTTCGCGGGCGAGTTCCAGCAGCAGCGTCAGCGTCTGGTCGGTGAGGCGGTTCTTGGAATAGTCGAGGATCAGGCCGTCGTGTTCCAGCCAGTAGCGTTGCGCACGCTCAGGATCGGTGTCGAACAGTTCGCGCATCGACCAGTCGCGCGCGCGGGTGAAATGTTTCCAGAGAGCGCGCCAGGCGGGGAGTTGAGTCAGTGTCGGCATGGGATGACGTGAAGAACGTGTGTGGTGTGCGCCCATCGGCGCGAGGGCACAGGAGGGTCACATCTCGCTGCGCCGGCGATGGCTCTTGAGGCTGCGTTTGGTTTTCTCCAGCAGTGCGACCAGTTCCGGCCCGCGGCGCAGCGCCACCCCCACGGCGAGCACGTCGATGAGGGTGAGGTGCAACAGCCGTGTCAGCATGGGGCTGAAGAACTCGGCGTCTTCCTGCGCGTCGGCAAGCAGGGCCACGCTGGCCAGGCGCGCCAGCGGCGAGCCGGTGGAGGTGATGGCCACGACCTTGCAGCCACCTCGCAGGGCGATGTCCACGGCGTCGAGCAATTCGTTGGTACGTCCCGAATTGGAAATGGCCACCAGCACGTCCTGCGGCCCCAACAGTGTGGCGGCCATGGCCTGGATATGCGGGTCGGCATAGGCCACGGCAGGGATGCCGTAGCGGAAGAATTTGTGCTGCGCGTCGGCAGCGATGATGCCGGAGTTGCCCAGGCCGTAGAACTCCAGCCGACGCGCCCCGGCCAGCAGCCGGATGGCCTGGTCCAGCGACGCCGGGCTGACCGCGTTGCGGCAGTTGAGCAGGGCGGAAATGGCGTTGTCGAACACCTTGGCGGCGAGGACGGCCGTGGAGTCTCTGGGGCCGACGCTGGCATGCACATAGGGTACGCCGCCAACCAGGCTGCCGGCGAGCTTGAGTTTGAGGTCCTGCAGCCCGGTGCACCCGACCGAGCGGGCGAAGCGAATGACTGTGGGCTGGCTCACGCCCACATCGCGGGCAATGTCGGCCACGGCGGCCTGAATGAAGTCGTTGGGCCGGTCCAGCAGCAACTGCGCCACCCGACGCTCGGCGGCGGAGAGTTGCGGCATCTGGTTGCGAATGCGCTCAAGCATGGCTTGACCGGGCCAGCGGTTCGACATGCTGATCGAGCGCCGCTGCCGCGCCCAGCAGCGCGGGCCACGGACTGTGGATGACCCACACCGGGATGTCCGCCAGATACGCCGAGGTGCGGCCCTTGCTCTCGAAGCGGGCGCGAAACGGTGAGCGGGCGAAATAGTCGCCCAGCCGTGGCACGATGCCGCCGCCGATGTAGATGCCGCCGCGTGCGCCCAGGGTCACGGCCAGATCGGAGGCCACGGTTCCCAGCAGGGCGCAGAACAGCTCCAGGGTCTCGCGGCAGCGCCGGTCGCTGCCGTCCAGGCCGAGGCGGCTGATGTCGGCGGCGCTGCGCGCTGTGGGCGTTTCGCCCGCCAGGGTGCACAACGCCTGGTGCAGGAATTCCAGCCCCGGCCCCGAGAGCACGCGCTCGGCCGAGACATGCCCGCCATAGCGCGCCCGCGCCAAGCGCCATACCTCCACCTCGCGCTCGTCGAACGGTGCGAGGCTCACATGCCCGCCCTCGCCAGCCAGTGGCACCCAGCGGCCGGCGCCAGTGGGAACCAGGCCCGACACGCCCAGCCCGGTGCCCGCGCCCAGCAGCCCCAGCGGCGCACCGGGCACGGCGGTGGTGCCGCCGACCTGCGTCAATTCGTGGGCCGGCAGCACCGGCAGCGCGCGCGCCAGCACCGCAAAGTCGTTGAGAACCAGGAAGGTGTCCAGCCCGAGGTCGCGCCGCGTCTGCTCGGTCGAGAACGCCCAGTGGTGGTTGGTCATGCGGATCCGGTCGCCGTAGACCGGGTTGGCGATGCCGATGGCGACGTGGCGCACCGCCGGGCTGCCGACAGCGGCCAGGTAGCTGCGCAGCGCGTCCACCAGTTCGGGGTAATCGGCGCAGGCCAACACGCGGATGTCCTCCAGCCCCTGCGGGGTCTGCAGGGCGAACCGGGCATTGGTGCCGCCGATGTCGGCGATCAGCCGGGGCGCGGGGTCAAGGGCTCCAGTAGACATGGACATGGGGGTGTGGTGGATGGAGCAGTGCGCTCAAAGGCAGGTCGTCGCGCCGCGCCTGCAGGGCCGCGTCGTAGACCGCGCGTTTGGCTGCGCCGGAGATGGCCAGGCGCAGATGGCCGGCGCGCAGCAGCGCGGCGAGGGTGAGGCTGATGCGCCGATGGGGCGCTGCCGGGGGATGGATGGCGAGCCAATCCAGGGGGTTGTGCGGGTTCAGCCCCGCCGCGATCTCCGGCGCTCCGGGAAACAGCGACGCGGTGTGGCCGTCGTCGCCCATGCCGAGCACGGCAACGTCGATGGACCGCGCATCGCGGTTGGCGCGGGCCACGACGGCTGCGAGCGACCGTTCGGTGTCGGCCGGGGCAGCGGCGAAGTCGTCGGCCTCGACCAGCGGCACGAAGCGCGCCGCCGCGGCGTGGCCTTGCAGCAGGTGCGCGCGGACCAGCGCGGCATTGCTGTCGGCGTGGTCCGGCGGCACGAAGCGCTCGTCCACCAGGGTCACGGTGATGCGCGCCCAGTCCAGTGGCAGCGCCGCCAGGGCATGGAACAAGGGCACCGGCGAACGCCCGCCCGATACCGCCAGCACCGCGCTGCCGCGGGCTGCGAGCGCGTCGCCCAGCACGCCGGCCAGGTCTCGGGCCAGCCGCGCGGCGAGGTCCGCAGCGTCGGCGCAGACCTCCAGGAGCGTGTCAGAGTTCTTCATGCCAGGCCACGCCGTCACGCGAGAGCAGGGCGCTGGACGCTGCCGGGCCCCAGGTTCCCGCGGTGTAGGGCTTGGGCGGCAGGGTGCTGTTGCTCCAGCCGGCCAGGATGGGCTCCACCCAGTGCCAGGCGGCCTCGAGTTCGTCGCGCCGCATGAACAGGCCGAGATTGCCGCGGATGACATCGAGCAGCAGCCGTTCGTAGGCGTCGGCGCGGCGGTGCTGCGAGGTGGCGTCGAAGTCCAGATTCAGATAGGTGGGCTGCAGTCGCATGCCGTCACCCGCCTCCTTGGCGAGGAAATACAACTGGATGCTTTCGTCGGGCTGGAGCTGGATGACCAGGCGGTTCGACGCGCGCTCCATGCTCGGCCCGGGAAACAGCGCCAACGGCACCTTGCGAAAGCTGATGACCACTTCGGCGAGGCGCTCGGGCATGCGCTTGCCGGTGCGCAAAAAGAAGGGCACCCCGGCCCAGCGCCAGTTGGCGATCTCGGCCTTGATGGCCGTGAAGGTCTCGGTGTGGCTGCCTGCAGCGATGCGGGCCTCGTCCAGATACCCGGCGACGGGCTGGCCTCCGATGGCGCCAGCACGGTACTGCCCGCGCACGGAGTTGGCCGCGACATCGGATTCGTTGAAGGGCTTGAGCGCGTTGAGCACCTTGAGCTTCTCGTCGCGGATGGCATTGGCCTCCAGCGTTGCCGGTGGCTCCATGGCCACCATGCACAGCAGTTGCAGCAGGTGGCTTTGCACCATGTCGCGCAGCGCGCCGGTCTTGTCGTAGAACTCGCCGCGGCCCTCCACGCCGAGGTCTTCGGCGATGGTGATCTGCACGTTGTCCACCCATTCGCGGCGCCACAGGGGCTCGAACAAGGTGTTGCCGAAGCGGATCGCCATGAGGTTCTGCACCGACTCCTTGCCCAGGTAATGGTCGATGCGGTAGAGCTGGTCCTCGGCGAAGTGCCGCCCCACCTCGGCGTTGATGGCGTTGGACGAGGCCAGGTCGCGGCCCAGCGGCTTTTCCAGCACGACGCGCACGCCGGGGTGGTTGAGCCCGACGCGCGCAAGCTGGCCGCAAATGCCGGTGAACAGGGCCGGCGCCGTGGCGAGGTAGCACACGGTGACGCGGTCCCCGTTGCCGGCAAGGGTCTGCGCCAGGGCGTCGAAATCGGCCGGCTGCTCGGCGTCGAGTTTGCAGTAGAGAATGCGCTCGGCGAAGGTCGCCCAGGCGGTGGCATCGAAGTCGGCCTGCACATGCGGCCGTGACTGCGCCTCCATCTGCAGCAGGTAGGCGCTGCGATCGGCATCCTTGCGGCCCAGCGCCAGGATGCGCCCCTGCGGATGCAGCAGGCCCGCTTTGTGGGCCTGATACAGCGCCGGCAGCAGCTTGCGCATGACCAGATCCCCGGTGCCGCCGAACAGCACGATGTCGAAAGGGGGGGACGTGGTCATGATGGAACCTCCAGGTTGGCGTTCGCGCTTGTCGAATGCATATGGTATGTAGCTAAATTACCTTCGGTCAATGTCTCCGCCTCCGCACGGCAGCCTGACCGCGGAGCGGCAAGCCCGCGCCCATGGGATGGGTATGTCGAAGACCAGACGTGTCGAATCGCCCCCCGGATGCCCATCCCGACCGGGCTGGGGAGCGGGGCGAGTGATCCTCCGCTTGCGCTGGGGTCAAGTGCGGGATAGTATCGCTCGAACGTAACAATATTACATTTGAGATTGTTCATTCGGAATGCCCATGTCGCCCTTGAATCCTGTTCTCACGCGCGTCACCGACCGCATCATCTCCCGCAGCGCCGGGCCTCGCGCTGCCTATCTCCAGCGGCTGCGCGCAGCCGGCCAGCACAGGGTGGAGCGCAGCCAGCTGTCCTGCACCAACCTGGCTCACGCCATGGCCGCGATGCCGGGGCGCGAGAAGATCGTGCTGCGCGAACTCAAGCCCGAGTCGCCACCCAATCTGGCCATCGTCTCTGCCTACAACGATATGTTGTCGGCGCACCAGCCGTTGGCGCAGTTTCCGGCCTGGATCAAGCAGGCGGCGGGCGAGGTGGGCGCCAGCGCCCAGTTCGCCGGCGGTGTGCCGGCGATGTGCGACGGCGTGACCCAGGGACAGACCGGCATGGAACTGTCGCTGTTTTCGCGCGACGTCATCGCCATGGCCACCGCAGTCGCCTTGAGCCACCAAATGTTCGACGCGGGGCTGTATCTGGGCGTGTGCGACAAAATCGTCCCGGGGCTGCTGATCGGCGCCCTGACCTTCGGCCATCTGCCGGGCATTTTCGTGCCGGGCGGACCCATGACCACGGGCATGTCCAACAGCGAAAAGGCGCATGTGCGCGAGCTTTACGCCGAGGGCAAGATCGGCCGCGACGAGCTGCTGAAAGCCGAGATGCAGTCGTACCACGGGCCCGGCACCTGCACGTTCTACGGCACGGCCAATTCCAACCAGATGCTCATGGAGATCATGGGGTTGCATCTGCCGGGTGCGGCGTTTGTCCACCCGGGCACACCCCTGCGCGAGGCGCTCACGCGCGCGGCGGCGCAACGCGCGGTGCGCATCTCGGCCGTGGGCGCCGAGCCCACGCCCATTGGCGAACTGGTGGACGAGCGCGCCGTGGTCAACGCCATCGTCGGGCTGCTCGCCACGGGCGGCTCCACCAACCACACCATTCATCTGGTGGCCATTGCCCGCGCGGCGGGCATTGCCATCGACTGGACCGACTTCGACGACCTGTCTGCCGTGGTGCCGTTGCTGGCGCATGTCTACCCCAATGGCAAGGCCGATGTAAACCACTTCCAGGCCGCAGGCGGCGTGGCGTTCATCATCCGCGAATTGCTCGACGCCGGCCTGCTGCACGACGACGTGCGCACCGTGGTCGGCCCTGGACTGCGGCGCTACACCGAAGAGCCTTTCCTCATCGACGGCCGGTTGCAATGGCGCGCGGCCGAGACCGCGTCGCGCGATCTCGGCGTGGTGCGCCCGGCGTCCGATCCGTTCAGCGCCGACGGCGGCCTCAAGCTGCTGCAGGGCAATCTCGGTCGGGCGGTGATCAAGGTGTCGGCCGTCAAGCCGGAACACCGCGTGGTCACGGCGCCGGCGCGCGTGTTCGACAGTCAGGACGCGCTGCTCGACGCCTTCAAGCGCGGTGAGCTGACGGGCGATCTGGTCGCCGTCATCCGCTTCCAGGGGCCGCACGCCAATGGCATGCCCGAACTGCACAAGCTCACGCCCACGCTGGCGGTGCTGCAGGATCGCGGTTTCCAGGTCGCGCTGGTGACCGACGGCCGCATGTCCGGTGCCTCGGGCAAGGTGCCCGCAGCCATCCACATCACCCCTGAGGCCGCCCATGGCGGCCCGCTGGCGAAGGTGCGCGACGGCGACATGATGACCGTGGACGCCGTGCACGGCATCTTGCGTGCCGAGGTGCCCGAGGCCGAGTGGGCGGCGCGACCGTTCGCCGAGGCGAGTCTGCGGGGCAACCAGTTCGGCGTGGGCCGCGAATTGTTCCGCGTCTTCCGCGAGGCGGTGGACGGCGCCGAGCAGGGCGCGGCAAGTTTTCGCCACCCCGACTGGCATGCGGCCTGAGCCCGGGAGAACTGTGATGGACGCGCTCGGAATTCTGCACCTCAGCCCTGTGATGCCGGTGATCGTGGTCCACGACGCCGGCCTTGCTGCCGATCTGGCCGCGGCACTCGTGGCGGGCGGCATCCGCTCCCTCGAAGTCACGTTGCGCACACCGGCGGCGCTGGCCGTCATTCGCCGCATGCGCGACGCTGTTCCCGACGCCTGGGTGGGCGCGGGCACGGTGCTCGACGGCACGCAGTGGCAGCAAGCGCGCGACGCCGGCGCGCAATTCGGCGTCAGCCCCGGGCTGACCCGAGAGCTTGCCGGCGCGGTGCGGGCCGCGCCCGCGCCCTTCCTGCCCGGCGTGGCAACGGTCAGCGAAGCCATGTGCGCCCGCGAGCAGGGCTTCTCCACGCTCAAGTTCTTCCCTGCCGAGGCGGCCGGTGGCCGGGCGCTGCTCAAATCGCTCCACGGCCCGCTGCCCGAACTGCGTTTTTGCCCCACAGGCGGCATCCACCCGGGCAACGCGCCCGACTATCTCGCGCTGCCCAATGTGGTCTGCGTCGGGGGTTCCTGGCTGGTGCCCGAAGACGCGCTGGCGGCGCGCGACTGGGTCCGCATCACCGCGATGGCCCGCGCCGCCGCGGCGCTGGGTGGCAAGCCCGCCGCGGCATGAGCCAGCAGCCCGGCGACGGCCGCGGCACTTTTCTCTCGGACGGCGCGCAAGAGCTGCCCGGATCGGTGCAGACGGGTGCCGAGCGCGACATGGCCATCCGCGCCGTCGTTTTCGACATGGATGGCGTGCTGCTCAATTCTGAAGGCGCGTGGCTGCAGACCCGGCGCGACTATGCCCGCAGCCTGGGCCGGGTCTGGACCGATGCCGACCACGCCGCGAGCATGGGTGGCAATCTCGCCGGCGGCTCGCGCCTCATGGTTGAGCGGCTGGGGCTGGACCGCACGCCCGATCAAGTGGCCCAGGACATGCTCGCCCGGATGCAGGCGCTCTATGCCCAGCAGCTCCCGGCTTGCCCTGGCGCGGTCGAGGCGGTGCGTCGCATGGCCACCGAGTACCGTCTCGGACTGGCAACCGGCTCGCCGCGTGCCCTCGCTGAGCCCGCGCTGCGCCGGCTCGGTCTGCACGACAGCTTTTCGGTCCGGGTGTACGGCGACATGGTGGTGCGCGGCAAGCCGGCACCCGACATTTATCTGAAGGCCCTGGACATGCTCGGCGTGAAGGCGGCCCAGGCCGTGGGCGTGGAAGACTCGGCGAATGGCCTGCGCGCCCTGCACGCCGCCGGTATGGGTCGGATCGCGGTCCTGGATCCGGCCTTCCCACCCGACCCCGGTGCGCTCGCCCTGGCGGCGGTGCGCCTCGATCATCTGGATCAGCTCGATGCGCGCGCCGTCCGTGCCGCGGGCCGCGCGCGCGCCGATGCGATCGGCCCGTCGGCGCCCTCCTGAGGGCGGCTTTTGGTATTTTTCCGCCGAAAATCAGGGAAAATACTCGTCAAGTTCTGCGAGAAAGTATCGAAAGTCGACTCTGCGCTATCGGCACCAGCACCACGGCTGACTAGGATTGAAGGCGTCGGACCATCGTCCAGCGGACGCGCCGACACCATCAAAAAATCCACAGGAGACAGATGCTATGAAGTTCCGCTCGACCCTCGTGTTCGCGTCATTGTTCGGGGTGGCGCTGTCCGCCTCGGCGACCGATCTGGTGATCGCCACGGTGAACAACGGCCAAATGATTCAGATGGAGCGCCTGACCAGCGTGTTCGAGAAGCAGAATCCCGACATCCATGTGAAATGGGTGACGCTGGAAGAAAACGTGTTGCGCCAGCGCGTGACCACGGACATCGCCACCAAGGGGCGGCAGTTCGATCTGATGACCATCGGCATGTACGAGGTTCCCATCTGGTCCAAGCTCGGCTGGCTCAAGCCGATCGTGCCCGACGCAAGCTATGACGAGAACGACCTTCTGGCGCCCATCCGGGAGGGGCTGTCGTACAAGGGCAAGCTCTACGCCGCGCCGTTCTATGGCGAGAGCTCCATGCTCATGTACCGCACCGACCTGATGAAAAAGGCGGGCCTGACCATGCCGGACAAACCCACCTGGGACCAGGTGCGCGACATGGCCGCCAAGCTCAATGATCCCAAAGCCGGCGTCTACGGCATCTGCCTGCGCGGCAAGGCCGGCTGGGGCGAGAACATGGCGCTGCTCTCCACCATGGTCAACACCTGGGGCGGGCAGTGGTTCAACATGAAGTGGGAACCCCAGTTGCAGACCAAGCCCTGGGAAAACGCCGTGAGCTTCTATGTCGACCTGCTGAAGAAATACGGTCCGCCTGGCGCCTCCAACTACGGCTTCAACGAAAACCTCGCACTGTTCGACCAGGGCAAGTGCGCCATGTGGGTGGATGCCTCCGTGGCCGCAGGCTTCATCTCCGACCCGAAGCAGAGCAAGGTGGCCCATGAGGTCGGCTTTGCGCAGGCGCCCGTCGCCGTCACGCCCAAGGGCGCGCATTGGCTGTGGTCGTGGGCTCTGGGCATTCCGTCCGATGTCAGCCCGGCGCAAGAGGCTGCAGCCCAGAAATTCGTCAACTGGGCTACCTCCAAGCAGTACATCGAGCTGGTGGCGGCGAGCGAGGGCTGGGGGCTGGTGCCGTCGGGCACGCGAGCCTCGACTTACGCCAACCCCAACTACCAGAAAGCCGCACCCTGGGGGCAGGCTGAACTCCACGCGATCGATACGGCCAACCCGAATGACGCCACCCTGCCGAAGAGCCCGTATGTGGGCGTGCAGTACGCCGCCATTCCGGAGTTCCAGGGGATCGGCACCCAGGTGGGGCAGTACATCAGCGCCGCCCTGAGCGGAAGCACCACCGTGCCCAAGGCGCTGGCCGAGTCGCAAGCCGCCGCCACGCGGCAGATGAAGATGGCGGGCTACCTCAAGTAGTCGGCCCAGAGGGCAGCGCGGCCAGCAGGCCGCTGCTGCCCTCCAGGCCTGGTGTCGCCCCGCGATGCTTTGCGCATCGCCCGTTTCCCGACCCGTACCCACGACCATGAAGCGTCTCCTGCCACGTCTGCTGCTGGCACCAGCGGTGCTGTCGCTGTTCGCCTGGATGGTGGTGCCGTTGGTGATGACGGTGTACTTCTCCGTCGTTCGCTACAACCTCACCATCCCCGGCCCACGCGTGTTCGTGGGGCTGGAGAACTACCGCTACTTCTTCACCGACCCGGCTTTCCTCACCGCGGTGCTCAACACCCTGATCCTGCTCGGATCGGTCATCGGCATCACGGTGGTGCTGGGCGTGGCGCTGGCGCTGCTGATCCACGAGCCCTTTCCGGGGCGCGGCGCGGTGCGGCTGCTGCTGATCGCACCGTTTTTCGTCATGCCCACGGCAGCGGCGCTGATGTGGAAGTTCATGATGATGAACCCCATCTACGGCGTGCTGGCGCAGATCAGCCAGGCTTTCGGCGCGCAGCCGGTGGACTGGCTCACCACGTATCCGTTGTTGTCGGTGATCGTGATCGTGGCCTGGGAGTGGCTGCCGTTCGCCTGCCTCATTTTCATCACCGCGCTGCAGTCGCTCGATCAGGAGCAGATGGAGGCGGCGCGCATGGATGGGGCCACCGCGCCGCAGCGCTTCTGGTTCCTCACCCTGCCGCACATGGCGCGTTCGATGGCGGTCGTCACGATGATCGAGATGATCTACCTTATCGGCGTGTTCGCGGAGATCTTCACCACCACCAGCGGCGGGCCGGGCAATGCCAGCACCAACGTGGCCTTTCTCATCTTCAAGGATGCGCTGATGAATTTCGATATCGGAGTGGCCTCGGCTGGCGCCTTGTTCGCGGTGGTGCTGGCCAATATTGCAGCCATCTTCTTGTTGCGCGTGGTTGGCCGCAACCTGGACTGAAGGAGCACGCCCATGAAAACGCCCCTGCACTGGCTCGCCTTGCGCACGGTGGTGGCCTGGCTGGCCACGCTGGTGCTCGTGTTTCCCTTGCTGTGGCTGGTGATGACGGCATTCAAGACCGAGGTGCAGGCCATCGCCACGCCTCCGCTGCTGCTGTTCAAGCCCACGTTGCAAAACTTCGCCACGGTCAACGCGCAGAGCGACTATCTGCGCTACGCGCGCAACTCGCTCGTCACCAGCCTGGGTTCGACCTTGCTGGGCTTGCTCATCGCGGTTCCTGCGGCGTATTCCATGGTCTTTTTCCGCACCCGGCGCACCCGCGACATGCTGATGTGGATGCTCTCGACCAAGATGATGCCCGCCGTGGGAGCGCTGGTGCCCATCTACCTGGTCGCCAAGTTCACCGGCCTGCTCGACAGCCTGATCGGGCTGACGACGGTGTTCACCATGACCAACCTGCCCATCATGGTGTGGCTGCTCTACACCTACTTCAAGGACATCCCGAACGAGATCCTCGAAGCCGCGCGCATGGACGGCGCATCGGTGTGGAAGGAGTTTCGCCACGTCATCCTGCCCCTGGGCGTGGGCGGCATCACCTCCACGGCGCTGCTGGCGATCGTGCTGAGCTGGAACGAGTCGTTCTGGTCGCTCAACCTGGCGTCGTTCAAGGCGGGCACCTTGTCCACCCTCATCGCCAGCTACTCCAGCCCCGAAGGGCTGTTCTGGGCCAAGCTGTCGGCGGCTTCGGTCCTGGCGATCGCCCCCATCATCGTGCTGGGGTGGTTCAGCCAGAAGCAACTCGTCGCCGGGCTGACCTTCGGCGCGGTCAAGTAAACCAAGGAACAGCCATGGCCTTTCTCACGTTGCAGGGCATCGACAAATCCTTCGCCAGCCTGCGCACCATCAAGAGCGTGGACCTGGAGATCGAACGCGGGGAGTTCGTCGTCTTCGTGGGCCCCTCGGGCTGCGGCAAAACCACGCTGCTGCGGTTGATCGCCGGGCTCGAAGACGTCAGCCACGGGCGCATCGAGCTCGAGGGGCGCGACATCACCCACGTGCCCTCGGCCAAGCGCGACCTCGCCATGGTGTTCCAGACCTACGCGCTCTATCCGCACATGACCGTGTTCGACAACATGTCGTTCGCGCTGCGGCTGGCCAAGGTGCCGCGCGAACAGATCCGCGAGAAGGTCGAGCGTGCCGCCGCCATCCTCAGCCTCACCAACTACCTGCAGCGCACGCCGCGCCAGCTCTCCGGCGGCCAGCGCCAGCGCGTGGCCATTGGGCGCGCCATCGTACGGGCACCCAAGGTGTTTCTGTTCGACGAACCCCTATCCAATCTGGACGCTGCGCTGCGCGGACAGATGCGGGTGGAGATCGCCCGCTTGCACCGCGAACTCGGCGCCACCACCATCTATGTGACCCACGACCAGGTCGAGGCCATGACCCTGGCCGACCGCGTCGTGGTGCTGCGCGACGGAGCGATCGAGCAGGTGGGTTCACCGCTGCAGCTCTACGACCACCCGGCCAACCGTTTCGTCGGCCAGTTCATCGGCACCCCGCCGATGAACTTCCTGCCCTTGGAACACCTGTCCGAGCTGGGTTTGCGCATTCCCGCGGAGGCGCGCAGCGTGGGCATCCGCCCCGAGGGCATCATGCTGCAGGAGAGCGGGCCGATACGCGCCGACGTGGAGCTCGTGGAATCTCTCGGAGCCGATACCTTGATCTATCTCGACTGTCGTGGTGACAAACTGGTGCTGCGCCACCAGGGTGGACGCAGCCCCGTGCAAGCTGGCACCCAGGTCGGCCTGGCGCCCAATGTCGCCGCTCTGCACTTCTTCGACGCACAAGGCCAGGTGGTGCAACATGCCCACTGAATCGTCGCTGCGCATGCTGCATCTGGGGTTGGGGTCGTTCCATCGCGCGCACCAGGCGGTCTACATGCAGGCATTGCATGACGCGGGAGACCACCGCTGGACCCTCGCCGGCGGCAACCTGCGTGCGGACATGGCCGAGACCATCGAGGCCCTGCACCGCCAGCATGGCGCCTACACCCTGGAAACCATCTCACCCTCGGGCGAGCACCATTACCAGCGCATCACGGCCATTCGCGAGGTGGTGCCTTACGAGCCCTCGCTGCGGCGGCTCATCGAGCTTGCGGCCGATCCCGGCACGCGCATCATCTCCTTCACCGTCACGGAGGCCGGCTACTACCTCGATGCCGACAACCGCTTGGACTTCGGCGCTTTCCCCGATCTGGCGGCCGATCTGCAGCGCGCCAAGTCGGGACAGCCGGGCAACACCCTCTATGGCGCGCTCACCGCGCTGCTGCGGGCGCGCCATGCGGCGCATGCGGGCCCGCTCACCTTGCTCAATTGCGACAACCTGCGCCACAACGGCGAGCGCTCGCGCGCCGGATTGCTGCAGTTCATCGAGCGCGTCGGTGACGCCGCGCTGGCCGACTGGGTGCGGGCGCACACCACCAGCCCGAATGCCATGGTCGACCGCATCACGCCGCGTCCGGCGCCCGAGGTTCGCGCACGGGTGAAGGAGGCCACCGGCGTCGACGACCCAGCCGCGGTGATGGGCGAGCGTTTCATCCAGTGGGTCATCGAGGACGATTTCTGCAATGGCCGACCCGCATTCGAGACCGTGGGCGTGGAGATGGTGGCCTCGGTGCAACCCTACGAAGAGGCCAAGATCCGCCTGCTCAACGCCACGCACAGCTGCATCGCCTGGGCGGGGACCCTGGTGGGGTACAGCTACATCCACGAAGGCACGCTCGACCCGGCCATCCGCCGCCTGGCGTTCGACTATGCCACCGACGACGCCATCCCCGTCCTGCAGCCCAGTCCCATCGACCTCGGCGCCTACCGCGACGTGGTGCTCGACCGTTTCGGCAACCCCGCGTTGCGCGACACCAACCAGCGTGTCGCCATGGATGGCTTCGCCAAGATTCCCGGCTTCATCGCGCCCACGGTGCGCGAGCGCCTGGCGCGCGGGCAGAGCATCGGCAGCGTGGCCATGCTTCCCGCCCTGTTCCTCACTTTCCTGCAGCGCTGGCATCGCGGCAAGCTGCCCTATGACTACCAGGACCAGGCGATGGATCCGGGCATGGCCCATGCCATCTGCGCCGCCGCCGATCCGGTGGCGGCATTTTCTGGGGATGGCACGCTGTGGGGCGAACTGGCCGGCGACCAGCGCTTGACGCAGGCGCTGGGCGAAGCCGTGCAGCGGGTCGAGCGCTTCGTGGCGGAGCATGGCCGATGAGCCCGCCCCGGCGACCCGTGCAGCGTCGCAGTCCTTCTCTGCGGCGTCGAAGCTGGGTACAGTGACAGGCCGACATGGAACGACGATGGCGGCCATGTCCTGCCCTGAACCCCGTCGGCTCTCGTTCGATACCGCATGAGCACCAAAACCGTCCGCAGCCCCGAGCTCGAACACGATTTCGTGCGCGACCCGCAACTCGGCTACGAGCCCGAGGGCAGCTTCGGCAGCCTGCGCTGCCTGTCCCACGGCTTCCCCAATCCGCTGGTGCGCTGGCACTACCACGAGGAGTACGAACTGCACCTCATCGTGCAGACCAGCGGCAAGGTGTTCGTGGGGGACTACATCGGCCATTTCGAGCCCGGCCATCTGGTCCTCACGGGCCCCCGGTTGCCGCACAACTGGATCTCCACCAACGTGCCCGAAGGGGGTGTGGCCCAGCGCGACATGGTCATCCAGTTCGCCGACGAGCCTTTGCGCCACGCGGCAGCGCTGCTGCCCGAACTGGACGAACTGACCCCTTTGCTGGAGCGCGCGCGACACGGCATCGAGTTTTTCGGCTTGAGCGAGAGCGTGCGCGCGCGCATCGAATGCATCCGCAACGCGCGCGGCTTGCGCCGCTTCGCGGAGTTCGCCGATCTGCTGTGCGATCTGACACGCTGCACCGACTACCGCCTGCTGTCGACGGTGCAGTTGCAGAGTTTCGATGATGCCGACGCCATGGCGCAGATCAACACCATCATCAACTTCATCACCGACAACATGAGCACGCAGTTCTCCCTGGCCGACATCGCTGCGCGCGTGGGGCAGTCGGAGCACAAGTTCTCGCGCTACTTCCGCAAGGCCACCGGCAACACCTTCACGGATTTCGTCAACCGCCTGCGCATCAACAAGGCCTGCCAGCTGCTCATGGACACCGACGCCTATGTCACCAACATCTGCTACGACGTCGGCTTCAACAACGTGGCCAATTTCAACCGCCACTTCCTGCAACTCAAGGGCGTGACGCCCAGCGTCTTTCGCCGCCAGGCCGAGGCGCGATTCGGTCTGGCCGCCGCCCGTTGACGCGCCGGACAACTCACCTGGAAGGTTGCTCCCGTGTATCTCGGCATCGACCTCGGCACGTCCGAGTTGAAAGTCATCCTGCTCGATGCCGAAGGCGCGCTGCACGCCAGCGAGCATGTCCCGCTGGCGGTGTCGCGTCCCCAGCCCGGATGGTCCGAGCAGTCGCCGCAGGACTGGTGGGACGCGCTGCAGCGGGCGCTCGACGCTCTCGCCGCGAGCCACGCCGCCGCGCTGCGCGCCGTGCGCGGCATCGGCTTATCGGGGCAGATGCACGGCGCCGTGCTGCTGGACGAACACGACGCCGTGCTGCGTCCGGCCATCCTCTGGAATGACAACCGCAGCGCCGTGCAATGCGAGGCGCTGCGCGCAGCCGACCCCGAGCTCGAGACCCTCGCCGGAAACCTCGTCATGCCGGGTTTCACCGCGCCCAAGCTGCTGTGGGTGCGCGAGCACGAGCCCGCCGTGTTCGCCCGCGTGGCCAAGGTGCTGCTGCCGAAAGACTATTTGCGACTGCAACTCACAGGCCTCCACGCTACCGATTGTTCCGACGCCTCGGGCACCCTGTGGCTCGACGTGGCCGCAAGGCGCTGGTCTGTGCGGGCGCTGGCCTTGTGCTCGCTGGGGCTGGGTCACATGCCCGAGTTGTTCGAAGGCAGCGCACCCACCGGCACCGTGCGCGCGGCCTGGTGCCGCCGCTGGGGGCTGCGCCCCGATGCCGTGGTGGCCGCTGGCGCGGGCGACAACGCGGCCAGCGCCATTGGCATGGGCGCCATCCATCCGGGCGAAGGATTCGTATCCCTCGGCACCTCCGGGGTCATTTTTCTGGCCACGGCGCAGTTCCAGCCCGATACCAGCCGCGCCGTGCATGCCTTCTGCCATGCCTTGCCACAGCGCTGGCACCAGATGGCGGTCATGCTCAGCGCCGCCAGTGCGCTGCGCTGGGCCGTGCACCTCACCGGCCAGCGTGACGAGGCCACGCTGCTGGCGCTGGCGGCCGACTTGAGTCCGCGCCAGCGCCAGGCCGCGCCGTTCTTCATGCCCTATCTGTCGGGCGAACGCACCCCGCACAACGATCCCCATGCCACGGGCGCCCTCGTCGGGCTCACCCATGATCACGGCCCTGCCGACATCGGCTGGGCCGTGATCGAAGGCGTGAGTTTCGGCCTGCTCGACGGCTGGCAAAGCCTGCAAGCCCAGCGCGTCCCGGGTTCCACCCCACTAGGCCTGGTGGGCGGGGGCGGGCGCAGCAGGTTGTGGGCTACGCTACTGGCCACGCTGCTGGGAGAGCCCCTGGCTCTGCGCGAAGGCGGCGACGTGGCGGCCGCGCGTGGCGCCGCGAGGCTGGGCTGGCTGGCGGCGCAGGGCGACCCGGCGGTCGTGTTCGCACGCGACGCACGGCAGGCGCGCTTGGTCGAACCCGACCCCGCCCTGGCGTTGGGCCTGGCCGCACGCTACGACCGTTTCCGCCGGCTCTACCCGGCCCTGCGAACCTGGCGCGATGCGCCTTGAGCCGCCGCGCGCCGTTTCTCAACCAACTTGCGAAAGATTGCGATGCACCTCGTTTGTGGCGAAGCCCTGATGGATGTGTTCGGTGCCGGCACCATGCCCACCGGCATGGCGCTGGACGCGCGCGTGGGCGGTTCGCCGTTCAATGTGGCCATCGGGCTGGCACGGCTCGACCAGCCCGTGGCCTATTTTGGCGGACTCTCCACCGACTTTCTCGGCGAGCGTCTGCACAGCGCCCTCGCGGCTGAAGGCGTGGAGCTGGGCGCCGCGCATCGCAGCGCCGCGCCCACCACGCTCAGTCTGGTCGGCCTGGATGCGAAGGGCGTGCCCAGTTACGCCTTCTATGGCGAAGGCTGCGCCGACCGGCTGTTGCCGACTGCCGCGCTCGATGCCGTGGCGGCCCTGCCGTCGCCGGTCACCGCGCTGCATGTCGGCTCCTTCGCGCTGGTGGTGCAGCCGGCGGGCGCAACCTTGCGCGCCCTGGTGCAACGCCTGCACGGCAGCGCCCTCGTGGCCTACGACCCCAACCTGCGGCTCAACGTCGAGCCGCGGCTGGATGTCTGGCGTGACAGTGTGGACTGGATGCTGGCGCGCGCCCATCTGGTGAAAATCAGCGCCGAAGATCTGGCTCTGCTTCACCCTGGCCTGAGTGCCGCGGACTTCGCCGCCCGCAGCCTTTCGCGCGGCGTGCGGCTGGTCGTGGTGACCGACGGAGGCGCGGGCGCAAGCGCCTGGACCGCTCGGGCGCAGGCCAGGGTGGACGCGGAGCCGGTGACGCTGGTGGACACCGTCGGTGCTGGCGACACTTTCCAGGCGGCACTGCTGGCCAGCCTTGCCGAGCAGGGCCGGCTGTCGGCCGCCGCGCTGCCGAGCCTGGATGCCGCCGCGCTGCACGCACTGCTGGACTTCGCCAACCGCGCCGCCGCACTGACTTGCAGCCGTCGCGGCGCCGATCTGCCGCGACGCTCGGAATTGGGCCCGCGAGCGGCGGCATGACGGCGGCCGACCCCGCGATTCGCATCATCGCCAACGACACCTTGCTGGCCTGGATCCTGCCGTACGGAGCACGGCTGATGCAACTGTGGTGGCGGCGCGCGCCCGAGGGGCAGCGTCCGCTGACGCTGGGGTTTCTCGATCCCGCGGCCTACGGGGAAGACCGCATGTCCCTGGGTGCCGTCTGCGGCCGCTACGCCAACCGCATTGCGGATGCCGAGCTGCGCTACGGCGAGCAGCGCTGGCGTTTGGATGCGAACCATCCGCTGGGGCACTGCATCCATGGCGGCGCCGGCGGATTCGGCGCGCGGCGCTGGACGGTCGAGGCGCACGACGCCACCTCGATCACGCTGGCGCTGTATTCGCCCGATGGCGACCAGGGCTTTCCCGGCAACTGCCGGGCGCGTGTGCAGTACCGCCTGGATGGCGACGCCCTGTGGTGGGACGCGCAGGCCGAGGTCGACGCGCCGTGCCCGCTCAATCTGCTGCAGCACAGCTACTGGAACCTCGACGGCCGGCGTGACGTGCGTGGCCATCGCCTGCAAGTGAATGCCAGCCATTACCTCCCCACCGATGCGCGCGAGTTGCCGCTGCCGCCGCGCGCGGTCGATGGCGGCTGCTTCGACTTCCGCCAGCCCCGCGCCATCGCCCCGTTCTGCGTGCCGTCGCTCGATGGCGCGCTGCTGCTCGACCGCCGCGCGAGCGCCGACGCCTCGACATGGGCGGCTCCAGTGGCCACGCTGGCGGTGGACGATCTGGCGCTGACCCTGTCCACCGACCGCCCGCTGTTGCATGTGTACGCCGCGGCCAACCTGCGCCCCGCGGCCGCGGCGTCGGGCGTTGCCCATGGGCCGGGAGCCGGGCTGTGCCTGGAGACGGAGGACTGGCCCAACGGTCCTGCTCTGGGCAAGGACGTGTGGTACGGCCCAGGACGTGCCTATCGGCACGGCCTGCGGCTGCGGTTTCAGGCCAGGTCGTAGCCCATTTGCAGCCGCCCCAGCGGGGTGAGTTGCTCCGGCAGGAAGCGGCCGGCGAAGTCCACTTCGTAATGCTCGGCGGCGAAGTCCGGTGACGACATGCCGCTCTCGAACGCCGGGCGCTGCAGGATGGAGAAGACACGGTTCTTGGCGCAGTCGGGCGCCGCGCCGATGTACATGACGTTGCTGTATCCCTTGCCGGCATGGCGGTCTTCCACGCCGTGGATCACGTCCGGGTGCCACCACACGGTGTCGCCCGGCTGAACCTGGGGGATGGGGCCGTAAGCGCGCAGCAGCAGGGCATGGCGCTCGGCAGAAACCACCATGGCGCGGCCGGCGCGCGCGCCGCAGAGGTCGTCGTCGGCGACGTCGTCCTGCAGCGCGCGCAGCAGCATCCACGCCATGGCGTCGGCAATGGGCACGAGGTTGAGCGTGCCGTCGCCCGGGCCTTGCGCCGTGAGCGCGGTCCAGCCCTGGAACGTCCTGAACATGCGGCACACGGCCGGCGAAGGAATCTCGCGCGCTTCGGTGCGGTTGCCCGCGTCGAAGGCGCGGTAGCGGCTGATGTCGCCGTGATAGACCGCGTCGTAGACGCGGCGGTAGCCGGGGTCGATCCAGCGCTCGATGGAGCCGCCGTCCACATGGGGCGACAGCCCCAGCGTGGCGTCGCCCGGCTCGCGCATGCGCACGCGGTCGGCGTAGGTGCGCTCCAGGTCGGGGTTGAACACATCCGCGCCCTCGTGCCGATAGTTCCACAGCCGGTTCAGCCAGCGGCGTGTGCCCGCCAGTTCGTCCGACTGCCGCGCCAGCATCTGCGGCTGTGACCAGTAGCTGGCGAAGATCTGCGGGCGCGCGCTGGACAAGGCGCTGAAATACTGGTCCAGGCCGCGTTTGCTGATGGCTTTCTCGTCGTAGTGGTTGTCGCTCAGGTAGGTGGTGATCGCGGTATTCCAGCCGGCGACGCGAGCGGGATCGAAGACGCCGCGCACGATCACGCAGCCGCGCTCGCGGATGCGTTCACGCTGCGCCTCATCCACCGCATCGAGTTCGGCAAAGTTCACGCTGGGGATGGGGCTGTCGCCACGCGCGCGCTCGGCGGCGATGGCCGCCACCTGGCATTCGATGCGGGCGGTCATCCAGGCGAAGCGCTCGGCCCGGTCAGGCATCTGGTCGCGCAGCGAGGCCTTGGCTTCGCGAATCTGCGCGAGGTAGGGGGCGTTGGGTTCAGGGGTTTGCATGGTGAAGGGCCTCAATCGGAGGTGGTGGGAAAAGGACCTGGAGCGGAGCTGCCTCAGGCTCGGCCAACATCTGCATCAAGGCACGGCCCAGGCTGAGCCCCGCGAGGTGCAGGTTTTCATGGCACGTCAACAACGGCGTGCGCAGGGATTGCGGCAGCGTGCTGCTGTATTTCAGCGCCACGTCCAGGTCGGTTCCGGGGCGCAGTCCGATGTCGGACAGCGCGCCCAGCACCGGCAGCAACGGTGCCTCGCCAGACAGCACAAGGCCGTCGATGTGCGTCATCGCCTGGCGCGCCCAGGCGTCCACGGCGGCCGGTGGCGAGTCCAGATCGATGGCAGCGACGCGTCGGCCACTCAAGCCGGCGCGCTGGCAAGCGGTGTCGAAGCCCTCCACGAGATGTTCCCGGTAGCTGGCATCCGGGCGCGGCAGGACGATGGCCAGGCGGCTTCGCCCCCGCGCCACCAGATTGGCGACGGCATCGGCCGCGAACGCGGCATTGTCGAAATCCACCGTGGCATGGGGCGTGGGCAGGCGCGTGCGTCCATGCGAGATGCAGGGATAGCCGCGTTCCTGCAGCAGGCGTATGCGCGCATCCTGCGGCGCCGTGTGCGTGAGCACGGCGCCGTCGGCCAGGCGGCGCTGCAGCAGGTAGCGCGTGGTGTCCAGCGGGTCGGTCTGCGTCGGCTCGGGGAGGACCAGCAAGTGGTAGTCGCTGTCCCAGACGGCCGCGCTCAGCCCTCCCAGCAACGGCATGAACCCGGGCTGCAAGGCTGCACGCGGATCCATCAGGTAGGCCAGCGTTTTCGAGCGCCCGGTCTTGAGGCGCACCGCGGTCGGATCGCGGGTGTAACCCAGTTTCTTTGCCGCGGCCAGCACGCGCGCCCGGGCTTCGGGCGAGACCTGCGTCGACGGGCCCAAGGCGCGCGACACCGTGGCCAGTGACAGGCCAGTGGCTTGGACCAGGGTATGAAGGGTGGGTTGATCCGACATGGGAGGTCTGCTTTTGATCTCTGACGGCCATTATGGAAACGTTTCCAGTCGAAGTCAAGCGCGCACAAGTCTGAACAAGACACCGAGGGCAACAGCCCCGAAATTTGCGTTTTGAATATCGTCCAATGTATTTTTACGACAGCCGCTCTGCGGAATCTGCGCATCCAACCGACGCCTATTCAGCGGCCGGAATCCCCCCTCGATGCGGTGGATCTAGGGTAAATCCTAGGGAGCTAAAAAACGTAGTATTGCTACATTGCAACAACGCATCCAGCACCAACAAACCTCAACACGATGCGGCACCCGCCAACCTTGCGTTCGGCGGCTTGTTTGTAGGCCGGGACCATGCGCTCGAGTCATGGCCCGAGAAATATCCAATCGACTAGGAGACGAGTATGAAAAAGACCCTGTTATGCCTTGCCATGACCGCAGCCGCGGTGTTGTCCGCGCCAGCTCATGCCGCCGATAAAAGCGTGCAAGTGATCCACTGGTGGACATCCGGCGGCGAGGCCGCCGCGCTCGGCGTGCTGAAGAATGACCTGCAGTCGCAGGGCGTGACCTGGAAAGACGTGCCCATCGCCGGCGGTGGCGGCTCGCAGGCCATGACCACGCTGCGCGCGCGTTTGCTCGCGAATGATCCGCCCACCGCTTCGCAGATGCTGGGCTTCAATATCACCGACTGGGCCAAGCAGGGCGTGCTGCAAGACCTGACGCCGCTCGCGGAGAAGGGCAACTGGGCGGAGAAAGTGCCCAAGGCACTGCAAGCGTTCGACGTCTACAAGGGCAAATGGATTGCCGCCCCCATCGACGTGCACTCCACCAACTGGGTGTGGGCCAACAAGGCTGTGCTGGAGAAGGCAGGCGTGACCACCGAGCCCAAGACCTGGGACCAGTTCGTGACCGATCTGGAGAAGGTGAAGAAGGCCGGCTTCATCGGTTTGGCCGTCGGCGGTCAGTCGTGGCAGGAAGCCACGATGTTCGACGGTGTCGTGCTCTCCACCGGCGGGCCGGACTTTTATCGCAACGCCTTCATCAAGCTCGACCAGAAAGCGCTGACTTCACCGCTCATGCTCAAGGCCTTCGAGCGCATGAGCACGCTGCGCAAATATGTCGACCCGAACTTCGCCAATCGCGATTGGAACGTGGCCACCGGGATGGTGATCAACGGCAAGGCGGGCTTCCAGATCATGGGTAACTGGGCGCTGGGCGAATTCAACCACGCCGACAAGGTGCCGGGCAAGGACTTCCTCTGCTTCAACGTGCCGGGCACGCAGGGCTCCGTGACCTACAACTCCGACGTGTTCGTCTTCTTCAAGGTGGGCGCGAGCGAGAAGGCGGCACAAGACCTGATGGCCGAGGACATCATGTCGCCCAAGGTGCAATCGGGCTTCAATGTCCTGAAGGGCGCAGCGCCTGCCGTGCTGGGCACATCCGATGCGGACTTCAACGCCTGCGGCAAGAAGGCCATCGCCGACCTGGCCTATGCCGACAAGCACAACACCCTGCTGGGTTCGATGTCCCAAGGCTACGCGGTGCCCCCGGCCATCCAGAACGCCTTCTATGACGTGATCTCGCGCGAGTTCAACGGCCAGATCACGCCGCAGGAAGCCGTCAAGCAACTGGCAGCGGCCGCCAAGGCGCAGTACTGATCCCCGGCGGACAGACCAACCTACCGGTTGATTCGTGATCCCTGCGGAGTGCAGGCGCCCCTGGGCGCCTGCACTCCGGGAGCTTCGTCCCATGAAAGCTGGAATCCTGCCCAAGCTCATGCTCAGCCCGAGCGTCCTGCTCGTGCTGGCCTGCGTGTATGGCTTCATCGCCTACACGGTGTATCTGTCGTTCACCGCATCGCAAATGCTGCCCAACTACGAGTGGGTGGGCATGACCAATTACACCATCCTGCTGGGTCTGCAAAACTGGTGGATCTCGGTCAACAACCTCTGGATTTTCGCCCTCCTCTACATCGTGGTGTGCATGGCCCTCGGCCTGTTCCTGGCCATCCTGATCGACCAGAAGATCCGCGCCGAGTCCATGTTCCGATCCATCTTCCTCTACCCCATGGCGCTGTCGTTCATCGTCGTGGGCACCGCCTGGAAATGGCTGTTCGACCCGGGCGTGGGTTTCCAGCATGTGGTGCGTATGCTCGGCTGGAGCGACTTCACCCTGCGCTGGGTCACCGAAAGTCACATGGCGATTTATTGCATCGTGGTGGCCGCCATCTGGCAGGCCACCGGATTCATCATGGCCATGTTCATCGCCGGGTTGCGCGGCATCGACACCGAGCCGGTGAACGCCGCGCGCATCGACGGCGCGCGCACCTGGCAAATCTATGTGCACGTCATCATTCCGCAGCTCGCGCCCGTTTTCGCCTCGGCTTTCGTGGTGCTGGTGACCATGGCGATCAAGTCGTACGACCTGGTGGTGGCATTGACCAGCGGCGGCCCGGCCAACGGCAGCTGGCTGCCTTCGGTGTTCATGTACCAGTACACCTTCACGCGCAGCGAAATGGGCGTGGGCTCGGCCAGTTCGGTGCTCATGCTGCTAGCCGTGGGCCTGTTCGTGCTGCCCTATCTGGTGAGTGAAGTGCGGAGAATCCAACATGGCTGAGCATGTCCTCGCAGCCCCGGGCGCCCGCGCTGCGCCAGGCTTGCGCGCCTCGCGCGTCGCGCTTTACGCCGTGCTCATTGTCATGGCGCTGGTCTTCCTGATCCCGCTCTACGTGATGCTGGTCAACGCGTTCAAGCCGCTGAGCGAAATCGAAACCGGCAACCTCATCGCCTTGCCCGGACGCTGGACGCTGCAGCCCTGGCTCACGGCCTGGGGCACGGCGCAAATCGGTGTCTCGGCGCATGGCCTCAAGCCCTATTTCCTCAACTCCTTCCTCATCGCCATTCCGGCTGTGGTCATCTCCACGATGATCGGTGCGCTCAACGGCTACATCCTCACCCAGTACCAGTTCCGGGGTTCTCAGTGGCTCTACGCCGGCTTGCTGTTTGCGGTGTTCATTCCGTTTCAGATCGTGCTCATTCCCATGGCGCGTCTGCTGGGCGCGATAGGCATGTCGGGCACCATCAAGGGTCTGATCTTCGTCAACGTGGTGTACGGCATCGGTTTCGTCACCCTGTTTTTCCGCAATTACTACTCCGCGTTTCCGCATGAACTGGTGCGTTCGGCGCGCATGGACGGGGCCGGCTTCTTCGGTGTGCTCTGGCGCATCCTCCTGCCCAACAGCGCACCCATCATCGTGGTCACCGTCATCTGGCAATTCACCAACATCTGGAATGAATTCCTCTTCGGTTCCACCTTCAGCAGCTACTCCTCGTCGCCCCTGACGGTGGCGCTGAACAATCTGGTCAACAGCTCCATGGGCGTCAAGGAATACAACGTGTATTTCGCTGCGGCCATCATCGCCGCGGTCCCCACGCTAGTTGTCTACATCCTCTCCGGCAAGTATTTCGTGCGGGGCCTCATGGCAGGTTCCGTCAAGGGCTGAAACACATGGCAACCCTCGACCTTCTCGATGTCAACAAGAGCTTCGGCGCCGTCAAGGTGCTGCACGACGTCACCATCCAGATGGCCGATGGCGAGTTCCTCGTCCTCGTCGGTCCTTCGGGTTGCGGCAAGAGCACGCTGATGAACATCATCGCCGGGCTGGAAGAGCCCACGGGCGGCTCCCTGCGGCTGGACGATCAGGACATCACCGCGCTGGGGCCGGCGGACCGCAACATCTCCATGGTGTTCCAGTCCTACGCGCTGTACCCGAACATGACGGTGGAAAAGAACATCGAGTTCCCGTTGGCCATGCGCAAGGTGCCCAAGGAGCAGCGTGCCGAGCGCGTGCGCAGCGTCGCCGCGCTGCTGCACATCGAGCACCTGCTCGACCGCAAGCCGCGCCAGCTCTCCGGCGGCCAGCGCCAGCGTGTCGCCATTGGTCGCGCACTGGCGCGCGAACCCAAGCTCTATCTGTTCGACGAACCTCTGTCCAACCTCGACGCGCAACTGCGTCTGGACATGCGCACCGAGCTCAAGAAACTGCACCAGCGCCTGCGCGCCACCATCGTCTACGTCACCCACGACCAGATCGAGGCCATGACCCTGGCCACCCGCATTGCGGTGATGAAGGGCGGCATCATCCAGCAGCTTGGCACCCCCTACGAGATCTACAACCGCCCGGCCAACACCTTTGTCGCCAGTTTCATGGGCTCGCCGCGGATGAATCTGGCCAAGGTTCAGGTCGCCGGCGGTGACGCTGGCTGGCAACTCACCCTGGACGGCGCGCAGGGGAACAAGGCCATCATCGAGGTTCCCGCCGCGCAGGTCGATCTCTCGGCCCATGTCGGGCAGGAGGTGCTCATGGGGCTGCGCGCGGAAGCCATCTGCCTGTCGCACGACCGCGGCGAGGCCGGCCCGCTGCGGTGTGCGGCACGCGCCCGTGTGGAGGTGATCGAGCCGACAGGTTCCGACACGCTGGTCGTGCTGCAGATCGGTGGCGTCGAGTTCACGGCCCGCCTCGAACCCGATGCAGAACTGCGCATTGGACAGGACGTCGACCTGTTCCTCGATCTGAGCAAACTGGTCTGCTTCGACCTCAAGACAGAAGCGCGTATTGGGGCGTAAGAACCCAGTCGGGCCGCCGCGATCGGCGTTTCGGCAACTCACGATGTGGACAACAGCGAGGACGATGCAATGCGTTGGGGATTGATCGGCGCCAGCCGGATTGCAGAGCGTGTGTGTGCCTCGATGCGCAGCATCGAGGGCCAGGAGCTGGTCGGCGTGTATTCGCGCAGTGCGGAGCGTGGCCGTGAGTTCGCTGCGGCGCAGGGCGTCGCCCAGAGCTACACCGATCTGAACGCGCTGCTGGCACAGGCCCGGCCCGACGCGGTCTACATCAGCTCGACCAACGAGCTGCATGCGCCGCAAACCCTGGCCGCGCTCGACGCCGGCTGCCATGTGCTGTGCGAAAAGCCCCTGGCGATGCATCTCGACGATGCCGCGCACATGGTCCGGCACGCCGCACTGCGCAAGCGGGTGCTCGCCACCAACCACCATCTGCGAGGATCCTTCGCGCACCAGCGTCTGCGCGAGCTTCTTGCCACAGGCGCCATCGGCCGTGTGCATGGCGTGCAGTTGTCGCACGCCGTGAGCCTGCCGCGCCAACTGCATGGCTGGCGCCTGAACCAGCCGGATGCCGGCGGCGGCGTGGTGCTCGACATCCTGGTGCACGATGTGGATCTGCTGCGCTTCGTGCTGGGCACGGAACCGCAGACCATTCACACCGTGGCGCAGCACAACGGCCTGACCCAGGCCGGCTTGGAGGACGGCGCCATGAGCATCGTGGCGTTCGAGGGCGGGGTGCTGGCACAGTTGCACGAATCCTTCGTCGCCGCGCACACCCTCACGCGCCTGGACCTGCTCGGCACCGAGGGCACGCTGAGCTGCATGCAATCCCTCACCGTCTCGGGTACGCCCATCATCACCCTGCGCGATGCCCACGGCGAACACAACATCCCCGTGGAACACGCCGACCTGCATGCCCAATCCGTGCGTGCCTTCGTCTCCGCCTGCGCGGGGCGAGGCGCGCCGCTGGCCAGCGGCGTGGACGGCTTGCGCTCGGTGGCGGTCGCACTCGCTGGCTTGGCGTCCGCCACCAGCGGCTGCGGCCAGGCCATCGCCTATCCAGTCTGAGGGGTCATGGCCGGCCCCGCCTCCATGTCAGATTCGCCGGGCGTGCCAGCCGTGGCGAATTTTCGGGCGCCCGGGTTTCTGCGCGACCATATCCGCCACACCCTGGCCTTCTACGCCCCCCGAAGCGTCGACCCGAGCGGCGGCTTTTATCACTACTACAAGGACGACGGCACGGTGTACGACGCGCACACCCGTCACCTCGTCAGCAGCGCGCGCTTCGTCTTCAACCACGCCACCGCCTACCGCCGCTTCGGCCAAGCTGAGGACCTGAAGCGCGCCCGCCATGCGCTCGACTTTCTGCAGCATGGCCATGCCCAGCCGCAAGGCGGCTACGCCTGGGAGATCGACTGGCGCGACGGCCATGCCACCGTGCGCGACGGCACCAACCATTGCTATGGCCTGGCCTTCGTGCTGCTGGCCCACGCCCATGCGCTGATGGCTGGCCTGGAGGATGCGCGGGCCGGCCTTGAGCAGACCTGGGCGCTGATGGAGCAGCGCTTCTGGGAACCGCAGCACGGCCTCTACGCCGACGAAGCCACGCCCGACTGGCGCCTGGCCCCCTACCGTGGCCAAAACGCCAATATGCATGCCTGCGAAGCCCTGCTCGCCGCCTTCGACGCCACCGGCGAGCAACGCGACCTGCAGCGCGCGCTGCAACTGGCCGAGTCCATCGCCCTGCGGCAGGCCGACCTGGCTGGTGGATTGGTCTGGGAGCACTACCGCGCCGACTGGAGCGTGGACTGGGACTACAACCGCCACGACAAGACCAACATCTTCCGTCCCTGGGGCTATCAGACCGGCCACCTCACCGAATGGGCCAAGCTGCTGCTGCAACTCGAACAGCGCCTGCCCGCCAACGCGCGGCCCGAGTGGCTGCTGCGGCGTGCGCAGACCTTCTTCGACACCGCCATGCGCCGCGGCTGGGACGAGGCGCATGGCGGCCTGGTCTACGGTTTCGACCCCGATGGCGCGGTTTGCGATGGCGACAAATATTTCTGGGTCCAGGCCGAAAGTCTGGCCGCTGCCGCACACCTCGCGCTGCGTTTGGGCGAGCAGCGCTACTGGGACTGGTACGACCGCATCTGGACGTATGCCTGGACGCACTTCGTCGATCACGTCCACGGCGCCTGGTATCGCATCCTCGCTCCCGACAACACCAAGCTGACCGACGAGAAAAGCCCCGCCGGCAAGACCGACTATCACACCATGGGCGCCTGCCACGACGTGCTGCGCGCCCTGGGCGCCGCGCAGGCGCGGCTGCGCCATGCGGTGCTGATGACGTTCGCGCCTGGCACTTCGCAGGCGCGCATCGCGCAGCATCTGCAGGGTTTCGCCCAAATGGCCACGCGCATCAGCGGCATCGCAGCGGTGGAGGCAGGCCCCAACATCAGCCCCGAGCGGCTGAATCATGGCTACACGCACGCGGCCATGCTGAGTTTTCTCGACGCCGCGGACCGCGACACCTATCTCCACCATCCGGCGCACAGCGCCTTCGCGCAAAGCCTGAGGGCGGATCTGGCAGCCATTCTGGTGTGCGATTTTCAGGCGGGCCAGACATGAGACGTCCGCGCAGTGAATGCCAGCAAGTGGTCTGGAAATCTGGCCGGGTTGACCCGCAGACGGACCTGCGCATTCTGGTGCCCGCCGCCGTGGAAACCTGGTGAAAATGGAATGTCGGGGTATTGCAACATGCTGCATTGCAATATGTTGCTCTTTGCTTGCGAGTGGTCAGACGCATTCATATTATGAATCAACAATGACATGGGAGTCAGGAGGAGGAGGCCAATCGATTCAACATCCAAGACGTGGTGACTTGATACAGCATGATTTTTGAGGCGCGAGAGGGCGTTTCATCAACGCGTTACATCAACAATTCCGAGCATGAAGCCTCGGAACTTCAATAAACGGAGATAAGGTCATGAAGCTTATTGCAAGGATGAATCTGTCCGCCGTGGGGTTGGCGGTGGCGGCGGCTTTCGGGATGGCCGCGCCGGCACATGCCGACACGTTCGGCTTCAACGGTTATTTTCGTGCCGGCGCCGGCACGACGTCCGCCAGCTCCAATGGCGGTCCGGCGCGCCAGTGCTACAACCTGCCTGGCCTTGATGCTGGGCATTACCGGTTGGGTAATGAGTGCAATTTGTACGGCGAATTCGGTTTCAACGATTACGGCACGGCAAACGGGGTCAAATACCACAATATGGTGATGATCAACGAATACAGCCCCGGCACCGACATTGGAACCTCATCGGCCAGTTTCGAGCAGATGTATTCGGAAGTCAGCGGGGTCGATTTCGCCCCCAATGTGCATTTCTGGGCCGGCAAGCGTTTCTACGGCCGTGCCAATATCGACATGCTCGACCATTTCTTCGTGCGCATGGATGGCGTGGGCGGCGGTGCCGACAATATCGGCCTTGGCCCCGGAAAACTCGGCTTGGCGTATTTCGGCTCTGACTCCTATGCCGGGTTTGGCGACAACGCGACCAGCTTGTCCCCGACGTCTGGTCGTCGGTTTAACTTTGATTACACCGGCCTTCCCGTCAACCCAGGCGGCACATTGCGCATCACGGGTACCGTGACCAAGAGCAACGCCGTTGGCGGCACCACGGGCGAAGCGATCAGCTTCCAGCACAACCAGGACATCCCTGCGCTCGGCGCCGGCAACGTGTTGTGGCTGCAACTGGCGCGCGGTTCAGCATCCTTGGCGCAAAACTTTGGTGTCGGCACCTCTCCAACCAGCGCCAAGGCCTACCGTCTTGCTGATGCGCTGAATTGGCAAGTCGGCAACTTCAGCGGCCAAGCGAACCTGGTCTACGGTCACCACGATGCCGGTTCGGCGAACGATACGTTTGCCTACCCCAATGGTCTGGTGGCGTACAAAAACACCTCGATCGGTGCGCGCTTCGCCTATGCCCTGACCAACAACCTGCGGGTGATCGGCCAGCTCGGTCACATGACCAAATCCCCCGACGGCAACCCCACCGAGAAGCTGACCATCGCCACCATCGGTCTGGGCATCGTTCCCGACGCCAAGGTGTATTACTCGCGGCCTGAAATCCGCCTGTACTTCACCCATGCGTCCTGGAATGCGGCCGCAGCAAACGATCCCGCCAACGCGAATTACAACGGTGACAATGGGCTGCCGGGTTATCAAGTGAACGGCGCCTCCACCAGCGGCAACAGCGTCGGCGTCCAGGTCGAAACCTGGTTCTGATCGGTTGTCTCGCAACCCGTTGCATTACGAGTCTCTCCAGAGTAGGACTTGAGCCAGCGCCGTTTCTTCGGAAGCGGGCTGGCTTTTTTTATGGCCGAGTCGGGCACGCTGACCGCGGCAGGCTGTGGGCGCAGCCCTGGTCTTGCCTGCGCGGGAAGGCCGAGCGGATTAGGCTAGAGTTATCCACCCATTCATCATCAAGCAGGAACGCACCATGAACGCAAAATTCCCGTTGCTCGCGCCCATCGGGCTGGCGCTTGCCTTGTCTCTCGGCAGCCCCCCAGCGGCGCAGGCCGGGTGGTTCGGCTCGGCTTTCGGGCAAAGCGCCCCGCGGCTGGCGATGGCCGAGCCGGGTCGTACCGAGTGGCAGATCGGCGAGTTTTCCTTGATTCACATCGTGCCAGCCGAGAGCGGCGCGGCGCCGAACCAGCAGCCCGTCATGCTCCCCATCGAGGGTCTGGGCCGCGCGCTGGGTTCGGTCAACTTCGCTGCCAAGGACGGTGAACAACCGCTGTTCAGCAGCGGAGAACTCGAAGACCTGGTGCCCGCGTTGGCGCACGCGCTGGCGACCGCGCAGCCGGGGCAAGATATCGTCTTTTCGAGCGCATCGCGCCGAAACGGCGCATTTTTTGTCGGGCCCACGGCGGTCACGGGGCGGATGTTCGTGCATGACGGCAAGCTCGATCTCATCGTGCATGACGCGCGCGACAACTTCTACGACCAATATCGCGGCTCCATGCAAAAGCCGGTTTTCCACTATGGCAGCCGCAGCGACGCGGGCAAGGTGCAGTTGTCAAGTCCCCTGGGGAGCAACAAGCGGACTGACTGGCTGCAGATCGCGCTCGCGCAGATCCAGGCGCCCAACGCGCTTGCAACCCCCAATGCTGCCGCGGCACCGAACGCGCCGAGCCCTGCAGCCCCTGGGGTCGCGCCGCAGCCCAGCGAGAACTATCCGCGCAACAGCCCCGAGGGGATCGAGCATCGGCTGGCGGTACTCAAAGACGCGTACCAGCGCGGCTTGATCACCAAGCAGGAGTACGACGAAAAGCGGGCCGAACTCGTCAAGGCGTTTTGACCATGCTGCGCCGCCAAGCCTCGCGGGCTTGGCGGCGCAGACTGCATGGCGCCAGGGCTCGCGCCCCGGGGACTCAGGCCCGGCCGTGTGACACGCGCGATTGGCGCGCCAGCGAATCGACGATCACGGCGATGGCCAGTACACCGCCGGTGATCATGTAGCGCAGCGACGACGACAGGTCGAGCAGAGTCAGTCCGCTGGAGATGGATTGGATGACGATGATGCCCAGCAGGGCGGAATAGGCGCTGCCGCGGCCACCGAAGAGGCTGGTTCCACCGATCACCGCCGCGGCGATGGCATTGAGATTGACATCGCCCGTGCCGGCCTGCTGGCTTGCCGAGGCCAGGCGCGCCGAGGCGAGCACGCCGCCGAATGCGGCGAGCATCGAGCACAGGACGAAGACGCTGGTGTAGATCAGCCGAACGTTGATGCCGGCGCGGCGCGCGGCTTCGCGATTGCCGCCCACCGCATGCACGGCGCGGCCCCATTGGGTGCGTGTCAGGGCGTAGCCCATCACGATGACGAGGCCGACGAAGATGCCGAACATCCAGGGGACGCCGCGGTCCAGGTTGAAGTAGTAGACGAGGAATTCCAGCACGACCGTGATGACGATGGCGCGCAGCAGCAATGCGTTCATCGACTCCGAGGACAGGCCGGCCTGCCGGCGCCGGGCGGCTGTGCGAAAGCCCGTCACGAACATCAGGAGGCCCGCCAGAGTCACCACCAGATAGGCAACGCTGTGCGGCATGAACAAGGACTGGCCGAGATTGACCAGACCGGACCCGTACGGCAGGTTGATCGACCCGGTGGGCCCGAGAATGTAGAGCTGCAGGCCGAGGATCGCGAGCAAGCCTGCGAGGGTGGACACGAAACTGGGCATGCCGAAGCGGTTGAACAGTTGGGCGTAGATGAATCCGATGAGCGCGCCGCTCAGGACCGCAGCGGCAATCGCAAGCCCGACGGGCCAGCCTTGGTTGACCCACAGCACACCCACCAGCGCCGAGGCGAATCCGCTGACCGAGCCGACCGACAGGTCGATCTCCCCGAGCATCAGGATGCAGACGATGCCCAGCGAAATCACCCCTACCGTGGAGGCGTCGAACAGCATGTTCACGAGGTTGTTGCTGGACAGGAAGATGGGGTTCAGGCTCTGGAAGATGGTCCAGATGATGGCCAGCCCGACAACCACCGGCAGCGAGCCGATGTCGCCCGAGCGCACGCGGTCGATGAAGGTGCGAATCGCTCCGGCGATGCCGCGCTCATGCTTCACACGCTCGTCGCTGCGGTCGAGCAGCGGCTTGGCTTGCGGGGTCTCTCCAGTGTCGGTGGTCATGGCTGCTCTCGGTCGTGAGTCTGATGAAGTTGGGCCTCACGCCGCTCGGATCGACGCGAGACGGAGTTGTCCGTGGCGCCCGTGATGGCGCTCACCAGTTCCTGGTTCGAGGCATCGGGATGGAAGACGCCGTTGTTGCGGCCGAGCCGAAGCACGACGATTCGATCGGCGACGGCGCGCACATCCTCCATGTTGTGGCTGATCATGAGCACGCCGAGACCGCGGTCGCGGACACGCTCGATCAGATCGAGCACCTCGGCCGTCTGCGCAACGCCGAGCGCCGCGGTCGGCTCGTCGAGCAAGATCAGCTTTGGCTCGAGCAGCAGCGAGCGGGCGATGGCGACGGTCTGACGCTGGCCGCCGGAGAGTGACGCAACCGGGATGCGAACGCTCGGAATGCGCGCCGACAGCTCCTTGAGCAGCGTCCACGCCTTGAGTTCCATCGCCACCTCGTCCAGGCGCAGCGCCTGCAGTTCCCTGCCGAGAAAAATGTTGGCGACGACATCCAGGTTCTCGCACAGCGCCAGGTCCTGGAAGACGGTGGCGATGCCCAGCGCCAGCGAAGCGCTCGGATCCTCGAGGGTCACGGGCTTGCCGCAGAACGCCATGGTCCCGGCGGTTGGCTGATGCACGCCGGCAAGGACCTTGACCAAGGTCGATTTGCCGGCGCCATTGTCGCCGACCAGCGCAACGACCTCGCCCGCATGGACGTCAAGATCGATGTCGGTCAGCGCCGCCACCGCGCCGAAGCGCTTGGAGACTCCGCGAAGGCTGAGGACGGGTTCGCCGGTGGGTGCCGGCCGTTGCGCGTGGGCGGGTTCCATGTCGGTTACGGCGTGATGCCGAGCTTCTTGCAGCCGGCGATGTAGCTGCCGACACACAGGACCGAGGCCGATTCGATCGGCTTGCCGCCCATCATCTTGTCGACGATCTCGGCCTTGAGGTTCTTGGCGGTCACCACGTCGGGCGTGAACAGCTGGGATGGCGTGTCGTAGAGCATCGTGTCGGCCTTGGGGGTCTGGCCGGACAGCAGCTCGACCGCAACCTTGGCTGCAGCGCCAGCCTCGATCTCGCTCGGCTTGGAAATGGTGTTGTATTGATCGCCGGCGATGATCAACTGCAGCCCGGCGATGGTCGCGTCGTTCCCGGTGACGGGCGGAATCGGATGGACGCCGGCGGCCTTGAATGCCGCGATGGTGGCCCCGCCGGTACCGTCATTCGCGGCGACGACGCCAATGATCTTGCTGCCGAAGCGCGAGATCTGCCCGCTGACCCATTGCTGCGCCTTGGCCGGTACCCAATCCGGAGTGCCGTACTCGGCCAGGATCTTGTAGCCGCTGCCAGCCAGGCCTTCGTGAATGCCTTTTTTGATCAGCCCGGCAGCCGCGTCGGTCGGCGAGCCGTTGACCACGAGCAGGCCACCGTCACCCGTCGTTGGCACGCCCATCGCCTTGAGATGCTCCACGAGTGATTCGGCAATGGCCTTGCCGATGCCTTCGTTGTTGAAGGAGACGTAATAGTCGGCCTTGGCGCCCGGGATGGGTCGGTCGTAGGAGATGACCTTGATGCCACGGGCCTGCGCCTGCTTGACCAGCGAGGCCGCCGCCGACGAATCGACCGGATCGATGACGATGGCCTTCGCCCCCTGCGAGATGACCGAGTCAAACTGCTGCTGTTGCCGCGAGGCATTGCCGTTGGCGTTCTGGTACAGGACCTGGCAAGTCGGGCACAACTTCTTCACTTCGGCGATGAAGCCGGGCTTGTCGTGCAGCTCGTAGCGGGTCGATGCCTCATCGGGCATCAGGAAGGCAATCTTGGCGTTGGTGACGGCGGCACCAAATGCGGCGCTCCCGCCCAGAGTCAAGGCCACGAGCGCCGCGGCGCTGGTCAGTTTCGATGCTAGGGTGTTCAACATGCTCTTCTCCGATTTTGATGGAACTGCACGCCAATCCGGGTGAGGCGACGTCATCAGCGACGCCAGCACACGCGGTTTGTCTCCGACTCGCCCCGGCGGTCGATCGCGGGGGTTCTGATGCATGACTGACAGGTTCTGGATTCATTCCACGGTGTGTTCCTCCTTGGCGATCTCGCGCAAGCGATGCATCACAGGCCGGACAGCCGGATACAACGCGACGTACTGTTCGAACAGGGCGGCGTAATGCCGGTGCACATCGGCGCGTGGCGACGCGCGCGCCCCGGGTTGAACCCAGCCCTGCGTGACCTGGTCGGCATCGATCAGGCCGGCGCCGAATGCGGCCAGCATGGCGGCGCCCAGCGAGGCTTCCACGTCTTCGGTGATCGTGAACACTTCGCGCCCGGTGACGTCGGCGATGATCTGCATCCACAGGTCCGAGTGGCTGGCGCCGCCCACCACCACCAGCCGTGGATCGATGGCGCCCACGCCCTTCACGCCGGCCTGCATGTTGTGGTGCAGGGCGTAGCTGATGCCTTCGAGCACGGCGCGGTAGAGGTGAGGGCGGCCGTGGTGCAGGCTGAGCCCGACGAAGGTGCCGCTGGCCTGGGCGTCCCACACGGGACTGCGCTCACCCATCAGGTAGGGCAGGAACAGGATGCCGTCGCTGCCCGGCGGCAACTTGACGGCATCGCGCTCGAGCAGGACGTGAGGATCGACCCCCTGTGAGGCGCCGGCCGTGATCTCGGCCTGGCAGAAGGTCTCGCGAAACCAGGTGACCGAGGCCCCCGCGGCGATGGCGCCGCCGAACACGTACAGGTCCTTGCTGCCGTTGAACACATGCGGCATGCTGATGAGTCCGTGGCGCGCGTCCACGGTTTGCCGGATCGTGCCCCAGCACATGCTGGTGCCGATCATGGCCACGTGATTGCCCGGCCGGGCGGCACCGGCGGCCAGCGTGGCCACGGCAGCGTCGACGCCGCCGGCCATCAGCGGCAGGCCCGCCGGCAAGCCCATCGCCTGCGCCCATGGCGGCAACAGCGGGCCGACGCAGGCGCTGGACTCGACGAGCCGGTCGGGCATCATCGAGCGCGCCATGCCGAGCATGGCCAGCGCTTCGTCAGACCAGCAACGCCGGGTCACGTCGTAGACGCCGCCGATGTTGCCGGCCGAGCTGTGGTCGACCGCGACCTGCCCGGTGAACTGGGCGTTGACATAGGTGTTCGGGGGCAGGAAGCGATCGATGCGCTTCCAGATTTCGGGCTCCTTGTCGCGCAGCCAGAGCATTTTCGTGTAGCCGTAGTAGCTGTCGATGCCGTTGCCGGTGATGTCGTAGAGCCGCTGGACGTCGACGTGGCGCCGCACCCAGTCGACTTCGTCCTGCGCGCGGCGATCCATCCAGATCAGGCATGGGTAGAGCGGTTTGCCCTGCTTGTCCACCGGGATGCCGCTGCCGCCGTACAGGCTGGTGACGCACATCGCCTGGACCGACGCCGGTTGAATGTCGACGCTGGCCATCAGTTCGCGCACGCTCTCGACCACGGCTTGCAGCCAGACATCGGGCCACTGTTGCGCCCATAGCGGCCTTGGCGTTTCGACCTGGTAGGCCCGCGAACGCTGCGCCACGATCGTGCCCGCCGCCGTCACCAGCACGGCCTTGGTGCTTTGGGTGCCGATGTCGACACCGATGACATGGGGGATGGTCGCGTTCATGGCCGGGTGCATCAGGGTTTCAGCAGAACCTTGATCGAGTCCAGCGAGTTGGCGAGCGCGAACGCCTGCTCCCATTCGCCCAGCGAGAAGTTGTGGGTGACGATGCCGCGCGAGGTGAGCAGGCCCCTGACCATCAAATCGATGACGACGGGATAGCAGTACGGCCCGAGATGCGCGCCGCGAACGTCGAGTTCCTTGCGGTCGCCGATGATGGACCAGTCGACGCTGGTGTCCTTGCCGAAGACGCTGAACTCGACGAAGCGCCCGAGCTTGCGGATCAGCTCGAGACCCTGGGTGACGCCGGCCGGCACGCCGGTCGATTCGATGTAGACATCGCAGCCATATCCCGAAGTCAGCTTGTCGATGATCGCCTTGGCGTCGTCGACCGCGGGGTTGATGGTGACGTCGGCGCCGAACGCCGCGGCGAGCGCCAGGCGCTGCGGGACCATGTCGATGACGACGAGCTTCTTCGGCGTCTTCAGCTTGGCCACCTGAACCATGCCCAGCCCCAGAGGGCCGGCGCCGGCGATGACGACGACATCGTCCAGTTGGATGTCGGCGCGGTTCACGGTGTGAACCGCGCAGGCCATGGGCTCGATCATGGCCGCGTCAGCGAGCGTGACGCCATCGGGAATCCTGTGGACCCGGGCCGTTGCGGGAATGCGCATGAACTCTGCCATGCCGCCGTCCGCCACCACGCGCTGGAATCCGAAAATGTTGTGGACCTCGCACATGTGGTACTGGCCGGACGTGCAATAACGGCACTTGCCACACGGCACGATCTGCTCGGCGATCACGCGCTCGCCGATTCCAACCCCGAAGTGCTCCGCTGCTCCCGGCCCTGCCTCGACGACATAGCCGAAGAATTCGTGGCCTGCAATCACCGGGGCCTTCACCCATGCCGCTTTGCCTTCGCCGCCCCAGAACATGGCGGCGCCCGAGTAGCACTTGCAGTCGCTGGCGCAAATGCCGCACGCGCCGATTTCGATCACCAGCTCATGGGGACCAGCCGTGGGTCGCGCCACGCGTTCGAGGCGATAGTCTTTCGGGCCATGGCAGACCACGGCTTGCATCAGGTTGTCGGTATCGTTCATCTCGGTTCTGAGGTTCGGTTTTGAGGCAAAGCGTCGCCCGATCCCACAGTGGCCGTGGGGTCCGAATCACGCTCTGAAGAAGGGTTCGCCGGCGTCTTATCCGTAAGCCTCGTGCTCGGCGTTGAGCTCGTGGTAGCGCCTGAACTGCGATGGCGGCATGCCTTTCAAGGCCAGGAAGTGGCGGTTGAAGTTCGACACATTGTTGAAGCCACAGTCGTAGCAGATGCTGGTGACGGGTTTGTCGGTGGTGATCAGCAGTTCGCAGGCACGGCCGACGCGCAGACGGTTGAGGTACTGCACGAAGGACACCCCGGTGTGGCGGTGGAAAAAGCGCGAGAAGGCGCTGGGCTCCATGCTGGCATAGCGCGCGAGATCGATCTCGCGCAAGCGATCGCCCAGGTGATCCGCGAGATATTTCAGAACCTGGTTGATGGCCGATGACTGGTAGCCCTCAGGGTCGGGGCGAAACGCCGGCGTGGCCAGCAGGGTGCTGTCTTGCCCATGCGCCAGCATGTCGAGCAGGAGCAAGAACTGATGCACACGCTGAACCCCGCTGAGCGTGAGCAAGGCGTTCAGCAGCGGTGCTGCGCGCCGCGCCACGGCCGGCGAGAACAGGATGCCACGCTGGGCCTGCGTCAGCAGGCGCTCGAGGTAAGAGAGTTCGGGAAAGGCGGCAATGCCCCTGCTGAGCGTCTTGCCCGAGAACTGCAGGACGATGCAGCGCTGCGCAATCGGGCGCTTGTCGGGCACGTCGCTGACCCAGTTGTGCGGCAGATTCGGCCCCACCATGAAGAGTTGCCCGGGCTCGAACATGCCAGTGTTGTCGCCGACGAAGTAGCGACCTGTCGTATCGGTGACCAGATTGATCTCGTACTCGGGGTGGAAGTGCCAGCGCACGGTCTCGTACGGGTAGCCGTGAGCCCAGACCTTGAACGAGTCCTGCTCTTGAATGCCAACGAGTTCGAGGTAAGGGGCCATGGGTGTCTCCGTCGTTGTTTTTCGTGGGCGCTGTGGCGGCCAGGTTCTCCAATCAGCGAGACACCAGGGCACATCGCAGGCAAAGATTAGTCGCCGCAGGAGTCTCGAACTACATCATTCGAGGATGGTGACTGATATTTTTTTTGCTTTTAGGGTTAACACTGATTTTGTATCAGCGTGACGTCGCTGCCGCACCGGCCAAGGGCAAGACCGATGCAGGCATCGCCGCAGGCCCGCGCGCGCCCATGCTAGGGGGCGGCGCAGCTTTTCGGCTCGATCGAGCTAGAAATTCCGGGTTTTCCATTAATTAATCCCCTTGATTTAGTAAGTCGCCAGGCCCAGAATGC
>JAGWMO010000020.1:0-60489 GCA_028871675.1 Betaproteobacteria bacterium | reverse complement strand
GCTCGCGGTGATGTTTCACGTGAAACATCACCGCGAGCAAGGCATCCGGGACCTACAATCGGACACTCATTTTCAAGAGCCCATGGACTTCCCTGAAATTTTCGATGTGATCGTCGTTGGCGGCGGGCATGCCGGCACTGAAGCGGCGCTGGCCGCTGCGCGCATGGGCGCGGCAACCTTATTGTTGACACACAACATTGAAACCCTTGGTCAGATGTCGTGCAATCCGTCCATAGGTGGCATCGGCAAAGGCCATCTGGTGAAGGAAGTCGACGCGCTCGGTGGCGCCATGGCGGCTGCAACCGATGTGGCCGGGATCCAGTTTCGCATTCTCAACGAGAGCAAAGGCCCGGCGGTTCGAGCTACGCGTGCCCAGGCGGATCGCGTGCTGTACAAAGCCGCCATCCGCCATCGACTCGAAAATCAAGCCCGTCTTTGGCTATTCCAACAAGCCGTCGATGATTTGTTGATGGAGTCGACAGGGCGTGGAGAACGCGTTGTTGGAGCCGTCACCCAAAGCGGCATCCGCTTCCGTGCGCGTAGCGTGGTGCTTACAGCCGGCACCTTCCTCGACGGCAAAATCCATATTGGCCTGGAGCATTATGCAGCCGGTCGGGCAGGCGAACCGCCCGCCATGTCCCTCGCGCAGCGCTTACGCGAGTTGAACCTACCCCGAGGGCGCCTCAAAACCGGGACGCCGCCGCGCATCGATGGTCGAAGCATCGACTTTTCCAAGATGGAAGAGCAGCCCGGCGACCGGCACCCTGTTCCAGTGTTCAGCTTCCTTGGGAGCGCGCAGCAACATCCCGCACAAGTCTCCTGCTGGATCACGCAGACCAATGCGCGCACCCACGACGTCATTCGCGGCGGACTCGACCGCAGTCCGATGTACACCGGCGTGATCGAAGGCATCGGACCGCGCTATTGCCCCAGTATCGAGGACAAGATTCATCGCTTCGCCAGCAAAGACGCCCACCAGATCTTCCTGGAGCCCGAGGGCCTGAGCACTCACGAGTTCTACCCGAACGGCATCTCCACCAGCCTTCCGTTCGACGTGCAACTCGACCTGGTGCACAGCATTGCGGGCCTGGAGCAAGCGCACCTGCTGCGTCCGGGATATGCCATCGAGTACGACTATTTCGATCCCCGCGGGCTGAAAACCTCCCTGCAGACGCAAACCATCGAAGGTCTCTTTTTTGCCGGGCAAATCAATGGCACCACCGGCTACGAGGAGGCCGCCGCCCAGGGCCTGCTGGCCGGGGCCAACGCCGCGCTGTTGGTCCAGGGGCGCGAGCCCTGGTGTCCGGCGCGCGATCAGGCTTATCTCGGTGTGCTGGTCGACGACCTCATCACCAAGGGAGTGAGCGAGCCTTACCGCATGTTCACCAGTCGCGCCGAATATCGCTTGAGCCTACGCGAGGACAACGCCGACCTGCGCCTGACCGAAGTCGGGCGTCATCTCGGTCTGGTGGACGATGCCCGCTGGGATGCGTTCTGCCGCAAACGCGACGCCATCGAGCGTGAACGCCAACGCCTGCGCTCGACCTGGGTGCAGCCCGAAACCCTACCCCCCGCACAAGCGCGGCAACTCATCGGTCAGGCGATCGAGCGCGAATACCGGCTCGAAGACTTGCTGCGCCGACCGGAAGTCGACTACTCCCGACTGGTCAGTGCGCTCGAGGGTCGTTTCGCCGCGCCGCAAGCCTTGCAGCCCGCAGAGGCCGAACAGGTGCAAATTGCCGTGAAATACGCTGGCTACATCGACCGGCAACAGCAAGATGTGCAGCGAGCAGCGGCGTACGAGCATCAACCCTTGCCGACCGATCTCGACTACGACGCCGTTTCCGGCCTGTCCATCGAAGTGCGGCAAAAACTGGGGCGCGCGCGGCCACAAACCCTGGGCCAGGCTTCGCGCATTTCGGGCGTGACTCCAGCCGCCGTCTCGCTTTTACTGGTGCACTTGCGCAAACACCGGTTGCGTCCCTCGGCCGCACCGCCACAAGCCGCTTGAACGGCCATTGCCCATGCAACGTCTCCATGCAAGCCCTGCCCAAGACCACGCCTTGACCGTCCGCGGCCAGGCTAAGGACATCAACGCAGCTCGAGGGCTGCAACGTCCCGGTGGGAGTGCCAGCGCATCCGAGCGACTCGACCAACTGCTGCTCAAGCTGCAACTGCCGGCCACCTCCACGCAGCGCGCACAACTGCTGGCCTACCTGGAGTTGCTCGAACGCTGGAATCGGGTCTACAACCTCACCGCGGTGCGCGAACCGCAGCAGATGTTCACATTGCACCTGGCGGATTGCCTCGCCCTCGCACCGATCCTGGCGGCACGCGCGCCACAGCGCTTGCTGGATGTCGGCTCCGGTGGCGGCTTGCCCGGGCTGGTGCTGGCCATCATGCGGCCCGAGATGGTGGTCGTGCTGAGCGACGCCGTACAAAAAAAATGCGCATTCATGCAGCAGGCGGCTGCCGAGTTGCGCTTGCCCCGGGCCCATGTGGCGCATGGCCGGGTGGAGCGCCTGGCACAAGCCCCTTTCGACTGCATCACCAGTCGGGCGTTCAGTGATCTCGGCACCCTGATCCAGCTCACCCAGCCCTTGCTGGCCGAGGGTGGCTGCTGGGCCGCAATGAAGGGTCACACGCCGCAAGCCGAATTGACTGCTCTACCGACGGAAATCGACGCCCATGTGGAGACCCTGAACGTGCCCGATCTGGACGCACAACGCTGTGTGGTGTTGATGCTGCGACGCAGCAATTCCATCACTTCCGATGCCGTGCAAGGACCGTAAGGACGACCCATGGCCTCGGTCTTTTGCGTTGCCAACCAGAAGGGCGGGGTCGGCAAGACCACCACCTGTGTCAATCTTGCCGCCGGGCTGGCCCAGGTCGGCCAGCGGGTGCTGCTGGTCGACCTCGATCCGCAGGGCAACGCCACCATGGGCTCGGGCATCGACAAGCGCGGCCTCACACCGAGCGTCTACCAGGTGCTGCTGGGCATGACCGCTGTGGCCGAAGTCCGCCGCCACAGTGACAAGGCCGGCTACGACGTGCTCGGAGCCAACCGCGAATTGGCGGGCGCCGAAGTCGAACTGGTGGACTTGGATCGGCGCGAACACCGCCTGAAAGATCTGCTCAGGCCGATCATGCCGGACTACGACTTCATCCTCATCGACACACCGCCTTCGCTCGGTCTGCTCACCCTCAACGGATTGTGTGCCGCGCAGGGCGTGATCGTGCCCATGCAATGCGAGTATTTTGCACTCGAAGGCCTGTCGGATCTGGTCAACACCGTGCGACAGGTACATGCCAAGTTCAATCCTGAACTCGTGCTCATCGGTCTGCTGCGGGTGATGTTCGATCCGCGCATCACCTTGCAGCAGCAGGTCAGCGAGCAGCTCAAGACCCATTTCGGTGCCAAGGTGTTCGACAGTGTCATCCCGCGCAACGTACGTCTGGCCGAGGCGCCGAGCTATGGCCAGCCCGGCGTGGTGTTCGACAAGTCCAGCCGGGGCGCGGTCGCCTATCTCGACTTCGCGCAGGAAATGGTGCGTCGCGTGCGTACGCCGGCCACCGCGGCCGTTGCCTGAAATCATGGCCACACCGACGGTTTTGCTGCTGCCCGGTTGGCAAGGCTCGGAGGCCGAGCATTGGCAAAGCCGCTGGGAAGACGTGCACGGTGATCTGCGCGTGCAGCAACATGATTGGGACACCCCACTGCGCGGCGACTGGATCTGCCAGCTCGAGGCCGCCGTCAATCAAGCCCCGGCGCCCGTGCTGCTGGTTGCACACAGCCTGGGCTGCCATCTCGTCGCCGGCTGGGCCGCCGCCAGTCCGCTTTTTGGCACGACTGGCGATCCACGCGCAGGGCCGGTGCTCGCCGCCTTGCTGGTGGCGCCGCCCGACTTGACCCGCCCCGACTTGCCGCCCGCCCTGCATCGCTGGGCTGGTCACCCGCTGCGGCGCTTGCCGTTTCCAGCGCATCTGCTGAGCAGCAACGACGACCCGTTTTGCAGCGCCCAGGCCGCGGCACGCATGGCCGCCGCCTGGGGCGCCCGCCACACGGATCTCGGCGCACTCGGGCATATCAACAGCGCCAGCGGCCTGGGCGACTGGCCGCAAGGCCGTGCCTGGCTGCAGGAACTGACCGCTGCGGCCCTGGCGACGAATGCCGACCGTTCGGTGGCACCACAAGCTGCATCTCCCTTCCCAGCACCAACCCCTCCATGAGCGCGAATCCCTCCACTCCACCGCCGGCTTCCGGCAAAAAACGCAAAGGCCTGGGTCTGGGCCTTGAAGCCCTGCTCGGTGCGCAAGGGGCCGATATCGCCCCCGCCGGCAGCCCCTCCAGCCTTCCGCTGGAGGTTCTGGAGCCCGGCAAATACCAGCCGCGCACCCGCATGGACGAGGGCGCTCTGTACGAACTGGCCGAGAGCATCAAGGCCCAGGGCGTGATGCAGCCCATCCTGGTGCGTCCGCTGGGCGAAGGACGCTACGAGATCATTGCCGGCGAACGCCGCACCCGCGCTGCACGTCTGGCCGGACTGGACGTGGTGCCGGTTCTGGTCCGCGAGGTCCCCGACCAGACCGCGCTGGCCATGGCCTTGATCGAGAACATCCAGCGTGAAGACTTGAACCCGCTAGAAGAGGCCCAGGGCATTCAGCGTCTGATCGCCGAGTTCCGCTTCACCCACGAGCAGGCGGCGCAAGCTGTGGGGCGCTCGCGCGCAGCGGTGAGCAATCTGCTGCGCCTCATCAACCTTGCCCAACCGGTGCAGGCCATGCTGCTGGCCGGTGACCTGGACATGGGCCACGCCCGCGCCCTGCTGGCGTTGGACGGTGCCGCCCAGGTACAGGTGGCGCAACAAGTGCACGCCAAGCGCCTGTCGGTGCGTGAAACCGAGCGCCTGTGCGCCCGTGCCACGCAACAGGGCAGCGTCGCCAAACCACGCTCCGCCGCCGCACCCGACCGCGATGCTCGCGAACTGCAACGCATCGAAACCGAATTGGCCGAGCATCTGGCCGCGCCGGTGCGCATCCGCGTCAAGGGCAGCGGCACCGCCTTGCGCGGCGACATCAGCCTGGGCTTTCACTCGCTCGATGAGCTCAACGGCCTCATCGCCTTGCTGCGCCCCACCGCCTGAGACGCACCCGTTAGCCGCCGGTCCCCCTGCGCCCATGCTGATGAAGGGAATGCGAGCGCGCGTCTGCATGCTCGCGGGAGCGCCGCGGCCGCGTCCCCCGAACGGGCGATGGCGACCCGGCAGCTCGCCCCTACACTGCAACTCCACCCGCTTGATTTGCCTTGGGGCTTACCGTGGAGCGCGTCATCATGGGGCTTGGGTCATCACCAGCGAGCCGCAAGGACGGCAGACCGCGCATCTGGCAGCTGCTTGTGCTGTCCGGGCTTGGCCTGGGGCTGGCGGCCACATTGCTCGCGCAAGCTCTTGCGTCCGCGCCTTCGGCGCCGCGGGCCCCGACCGCCCCCAACCCCCAGGTCAATCCCGAGTCCGCCACGCCGCACAACGGCACAGCGGTCGTGCCCAAGCTCAACACGCCCGTGGCGACCGCCACGACACCAGCCGTTTTGCTGCCCCGTGTGCCGCTGCCACGGCGCGCAGCCCGAACCGAAGCTGGCCTGCGTTTCGGCGCCTGGCAGCAGGCAGGGGCCAAGCTTGAAGCCGCGCAGGTCGCCCAGTTGCCGGACCGCCTGTTCCGGCGTTCAGCGCACAACAATCTCGGTGTCAGCCGGCATCCCGTCTGGGTGCGGCTGCGGCTGGAAGCTGCGGCATCGGCACCCGGGCTCTTCATCCTGGAGTTGGGTCGCCCCGTGTGGTCCGAGGCCCATGCCTATTTGGTGATCGAGGCCGAACACGGGGGTCCGAGCCCAGGGATCGAACCCATGGCGCTGCAGCGCCTGAGCCATCTCCGTCACACAGCCTTCGAGCTGCCGCGCCTCACCAGTCCCACCACCGTGTTGCTCAAGCTCGCTCAGGACGAGGCCATTGCCCCGGTCCTGCAGTTTTGGAGTCCCGAAGCCTACGAAGCCGAGGCCCATCACGACGCCCTGGTGCAGGGCCTGCTGCTCGGTCTGTTGCTTGGCCTCATGCTGTACAATGGCGCGCTCTATCTCACCTCGCGCGACCCGGCTTACGCCGCCTATGTGCTGTGGCAATCCGCCACCGTGCTGTATCTGCTCAGCGTCACCGGCCTCGGCCTGCTCTATCTTTGGCCCGAACAGCAAGCACTGCAGGCCGTGCTGCCCCTCGTCAGCAGCTTGCTGATGAGCGCCGGTGCCCTGTACTTTGTCCGCGTCTATCTGCTGCTGGCGCAGCGTCTGCCGCGCATGGATCTTGCGCTGGCGCTGCTGCAATGGTTCAGCCTGACGCTGGCCGCCGTCCGCGTATTGCCGGGCACGGCCTCGCTGCTGCTCCCGTCTTTGCTCCTCATCGCGGTCAGTGTCGTGGGCATCACCGTGGCGGCGGCCATGCGCACGCGCAACCACTTCGTGCCAGCCGGCATCCTGCTGCTGAGCTGCACGCTCACCCTCGCCAGCGGCTTCGCCTCTCTGGGACGCAGCGCTGGACTGCTGGCGGAAAACTTCTGGACAACCGACGCTTTCGAGTGGGTCGCGATCCTTCTGGCGCTGCTCTTGAGCTTTGGCCTGTCGATTCGTGTCGGTCAAATGCGTGAGCGCACACTTCGTTTGCAAGCCATGTCCATGCTTGATCCACTCACGGGGCTATGCAACCGCAGTGGCTTGTTCGAGGCGGGCGGTCGCGTGCTGGAGCGTTCCCGGCGCAGCCGATCCCTGCTCGCCGTGCTGTGGCTGGATCTCGACGGCCTCAAGCGCATCAACGACCGGTTCGGGCATGCCGCCGGCGACGCCTTGATCCAGGAGGCCGCACGCCGCATCCGGACCGCCGCCGGGCCCGACGCGGTCTGCGCGCGCCTGGGAGGCGACGAATTTGCCGTACTCCTGCCCAATCTTCCCGCCAGCCACCTCGCCGGCGACAGCGCGCGCCACCTGTTGGCGTGCCTGCGCCAACCCTACAACCTTCAAGGCCAGGAGCTGCGGGCCACCGCCAGCATCGGCATCGCCATCGACGAACCCGGCATCGCGCATTCCCTGGAAACTCTGCTGCTGCGCGCCGACGTCGCCATGTACCGCGCCAAGGCGCACGGCCGCGACATCCATGTGACGTGGCAAGACGACGCTGAGGATATGGAGCAGGCTTCCCAGTTTCAGTTCACCCGCCCCGCCCTGTAGGCAGATGGTCGCGGCGGGGGAGCCCTGAGAACGCCTCTGCCGAGGGTTCGAAGTCGAAAATAAATGGTCTATCGAGTAAGCAAGCGCTTACATTTCAGGATTTTCACTGAAGACGGTCAACACCCCGGTGTAGCCGTAAAGGCGGTCGCCGGCAATTTCTCCCGCGGCAAAAAAGCCGATCAACGGCAAGTCGCCCAGATGATGGCGGACCAAGGCCAGCTCTGCCGAAGGCCCACCGAAATGGGCCCCGCCGCGCCCGGTGCACGAGATGTAGACGGCCCCACGCGCCGGCAACGACCGTTGTGGCGCGCCAACGTTGGCGGCTGCATGCGGAAACATGCTGGCCATGCGCGCCTCGCGACGCTGTTCCAGTTCCTCGCGGACTTCAGCGCAGAGGCGAACCAGGTCGCGCCGCGCTGCATCGACGTCGCGCCGGCAAAAGCGCAACTGCATGCCCGGCTCGGGAGAGCCGGCAATGGCCACGCCGTGCCCCGAGGGATCCACGCCGATGAGATGGCGCATGGACGTTTCTGCGCCAATGTGGCGCGCCATGAGGTTCGCCTCGGCAACACCCGGCGACAGCCCCGCCAGAGTGGCGCGCAGCCGCGGCGCCAGGCGAGGGAGTTCCAGCGCCTGCTCGCCGAGGTCCTGCAACAGCAAGCCCAGCGCCGGTTCGCCGTCGAGGGCGTAGATCACGTTCTGCGTGCAGCGGGTGATGGCACGTGCCGGCCCCACCGGCTCGCAGCCCTGGGTCAGGCCGCCGGCCAGAGCCACACGCGAGGAAAACGCCACACCGGAAAGACCACCTCGGAACACGCCGTCGGCAATCTGTACCGTCGCCTGGCGCGACGACACCAAACCGCCCCAGATCCGGTTCGATGCCGTATGCCCGGCCATGTCACGCACCAGATCATCCATATCGGGCGTTGCCGGATCGCCGTGCACCAGCGCGGTCTCGGCACCGCGCCAACCGGTGGAGGCCGGTGCCAACGGCTTGAGCCCGGAGAACACGCGGAAATCGCGCAACGGGATTTGCAGCAGCATCAAAGCCAGCGCCGGCTGGTCGACATACTCCTGACCATCGGCCGCGATGCCCACGCCCACGCCACCCACCCAATGCGCCACTCCGGTGCGCGAGCGCAGAGCCGCCAGCAGGGCCTCGGCTGCCGGGGCAAAAGCCTCGGTGACATAGACGATGCCCAGGTTCGGCCGGGCGATGGTGTCGGGCTGCGCGCGCGCGCGCGCCACCTGGGCCAACGCCTGCTCCAGCGCGGCGGTCCAGTGGGTGTGGCTTGAGTGGGCGGTGATGAAGCGCATGAAGAACGACAGCAAGGATGAGATTGATCGGCCGGACGAGATCGGGCCGGCTGCACGACGGCACGATGCTAGGGCTTGTCGGCCCTATTTTCACGCCAAGGATGCGACAAGCCGACGATCACCGCCAACAGCCTGATGCCGGCAAGGGTCACGCGCAAGCGTTGCGCCAGAAGCCGCCGCGTGCTTATTTGCGCCGCGTCTTGCTGGTTGCCGGGCGCGTGGAACGCGGACTGGACTGGGTTCGGCCTTGGGTCGAGGCGTTGGCAGCCGATTCGTCCGGCGATGGGGATCGAGATCGGGCCGTGGCTCCGGGCGTCACCGGGCCACCGGAGCCGTGCCGGCCAGCTTTGGACTTGCGCGCCGCGGGCTTGCTGGCCGACCGGGGCGCAGGCTCGGAAGTGCCGGCAACACCGGCCGCGGCACCACCCGGAGGCATCGGCCAGGGACTTTCGCGCAAGGCCTGCGTCGCCACCTGTGAGAACTGCTGACTCACCGCATTCCACCACTGCATCGGGTCCATCACGCCCGGCAAGGCCGAGGCGGCGCCTGTCGCCTCCGGTTCCGGCTCGGCCTCCGGCCCCTGGTCAACCGCCGTTGCAGGCGCGGGCGGATCGTCCGGCCGTGACTTGCCTGCGCTGCGCGTGCCGCCGGCCGGCGATGAGGCCGCCGCGCCCATGGCCTGAGCGCCGGCCTGCATCGCCTCGGTCATGCGACCGGCCAGATCACCGAGGTCCACGTTCATGGTCTTGAGCGCCGACAAGGTCATGCGTTGCACCTCGAGGGTTTGAATCGTGGCCTGGGTCAGCCTCGCATTCGCCTCCAGCCATTGCAGCACCGCCTTCAAATCGGTGATCTTCTGCTCCAGCTCCTTCGGATCCACGGTCGGCGCCATCCAGTTGGCAAAACCAGTGGGCATGCCCGAGCCCTTGAGCAGCGACTGGAAAAACTCCATGCCAGGCATGGCTTGACCTTGGGTATAGGGATTCATGGTGGGCCTCGCAAGCGATGCGGCCAGCATAACGCCGCCTGCGGGGCTTGGAAACCTGGCCTGGTTGCGCGTGGTGACAAGCGCTTACATCGGCAGGCCGCCGTCTGTCGCCATGCGGCGCGTTGCCGCGTTACAGAGCCAAGCCCGAACCGCCAGCCAGCGGGAACGGCGAAGCCCAACCCCCCCCCCAGCCATCGCCCGTGGCCTGCGCCGACCCATGACCCGTCGCCCGCAAGCCCATCTCAAGGAGTCGTTGCATGCACAAAATCATCGCCACCCTCGTTCTGGGCAGCGCGCTCGTCGCCGGAATGCCGCTGGCCAGCGCCGCGCCGCAGCCGCATATGCGTGAAGCCCTGCGTGCGCTGCTGGCCGCGCGCCAGCAGCTGCAAGTCGCCACCCCCAACAAGGGCGGATGGCGGCTGCATGCCATCGCCCAGATCGATCAGGCCATCGCCTCGGTCAAGGCCGGCATCCGCTACGGTAACCAGCATCCCTGATCCCGGCGGCGCTGATCGCGGCCTGCTGCCGGCGCGGCATCACGCGGCGCCGGTGCGCACCACCCTCTGCTCGATGGCGCCGAACACGCTCTTGCCCTGCGCGTCGAGCATGTCGATGCGCACGCTGTCGCCGAAACGCAGGAAAGGCGTGCGCGCCTCGCCATGCTCGATCATCTCCAGCGCCCGCAACTCGGCGATGCAGGAGTAGCCGCGCGCGCGGTCCTGGCTCGACACCGTGCCGGAGCCGACGATGCTGCCCGCCGCCAGCGTCCGCGTCTTGGCGGCATGGGCGATGAGCTGGCCGAAGTGAAAGCACATCTCCGGCCCGGCGTTGGCCGAGCCCACCAGGTTGCCGTTCCACTGCACCCGCATGTCCAGATGCAGGCGGCCGCCTTTCCACGCCGCGCCCAGCTCGTCGGGCGTCACCGCCACCGGGCTGAAACCACTTGCGGGTTTGCTCTGGAAAAAACCGAAACCCTTGGCGAGCTCGGGCGCAATGAGATTGCGCAAACTCACGTCATTGGCCAGCATCACCAGACGGATGTGCTCCAGCGCCGCATCGGCGGCGATGCCCAGCGGCACATCACCGGTGACCACCGCCACCTCGGCCTCGAAGTCGATGCCCCAGTCCTCGCTGGCGGCTTCGATGGGGTCGCGCGCACCCAGCATGCGGTCGCTCGCGCCCTGGTACATCAGCGGGTCGGTGAAAAAGCTCTGCGGCATGTCGGCGCCGCGCGCCTTGCGCACCAGATCCACATGGTTGAGATAGGCCGAGCCGTCGGCCCACTGGTAGGCACGCGGCAGCGGCGCCATGCATTGCGTCACATCCAAGGCGAACGCTTGCGTTTCACGCCCGGCGTTGAGCGCGTCCGATAAATCCTGCAGTTGTGGTGCGATGAAATCCCAGTCGTCCAGCGCCTGTTGCAACCGGGTGATGCCCTGGGCGAACACGGCATGTTGGAGATCGCGCGACACCACGGCGAGCTGGCCGTCGCGCGATCCGTCCTTGAGGCTTGCGAGTTTCATGGAATGGGGGCCTGCTGGCCGCGATGCTGAAGGATCCGCGCGATTCTAGGAGCGCGTCGTCCTTGGGGTGCGCCGGCCAAGGCCGTGGGCTTGTGCGTCGGCGACGTCACGCCCCCGGCCCGGTGCGCCCCGGGGGCTAGCGTCAAACCTCGCGGCACAATGCGCACATGCCGCGAACCCAACCGCCGAGACGCGCCCGCCCACCGAGCCCAGGAGCCCGATCGGGCTGGGGTCAGATGGGGGTGTGGTTGGCACTGGTGATCGTGCTGCACGTACTGGCGCTGCACGCGCTGGGCGATGCCTTCGCGCCGATCGAGCCCGGACGCCTGCCCAAACCCCTTTTCGCGCGCCTGCTCGTGCCCAGCGCCCGCCCGGCGCCAAGCGCCAAGCCCGCAACCCCCGCCGCCCGGCCTGCCGAAACCGCCGCACCACACGCTCCAACGCCGGCGCGTGGCCTGCAATGGAGTCCGGCCAGCCCGCGAGCGGCTGCGTCACGGCCCGCGCTCGCGGCCTCGGAAACCCCGGACGGGATGGGCCCACGGCCGTTGGAATCGGCGCCGTCCGTGGCGCGATCCCTGAGTGGCACGGCTGTATCCGGGCAGGTGGCGGTTTCGGGACCGCCGGCGACGCCGTCATCCGCTCCGCACCGGCCCGCCTCGGCTGCGGCGCCAAACCCGCCGCCGGTCGCGTCGAGTCCGCCACCCGCCAACCCGGGAGCGCAGCCCGCATCGGCACCCGACATCGGCTCCCAGGCAGCGAGGCCCGCTCCCATTGCAGCAAGCGCGCCGCGCGCCGCGCCACCCAGCGCCACTGCATCGGCTCCGGCTTCGACACCCGCCACGGCCGACGCCTTCGACTGGCCACCATCGACCGACTTGCGCTATGCGCTCAGCGGCAACTACCTCGGCCCGCTGCATGGCGACGGCGCATTGCTGTGGGTGCGCGACGGCAATCACTACCGGCTTGAAATCTCCGGCGCCGCGCTGATCAGCTTCTCGTACACCAGCACCGGGCGCATCGACGGCAACTGGCTGGCCCCCGACCGTTATGTGGAGCGTGTGTTCACCCGGCGCAAGGCCGTCAACTTCAACCGCGACAAAGGCACGCTCAGCTTCTCCGCCATCAGCACCGTCATGCCGCTGCCGCAACACCTGCAGGACAGCGCCAGCATCTTCATGCAGCTTGCCCATCAACTCAGCACCCAGCCGCAGGACTTTCGTGTCGGCCAGCACCTGGCCTTCGACGTGGCTCGGCCCAGCGGCACCACCACCTGGAACTTCAGCATCGTCGGGCAGGACACGCTGCAAACCGGCGTCGGCCCCCTGGTGACCTGGCACCTCGCGCATCCGGCCGACTCCAACGGCCTCGGCGCCGAGGTCTGGCTGGCTCCCGCGCTGCAAAACCTGCCCGTGCAAATCCGGCTGCAACAGTCCGCCGACAACTACCTGCTGTTCACCCTGCGCGAGGCGCGGCAGCAGTAGGAGGCAGGATCTCGCCGCGCGCCGGCGCCGCGGCTTCAGGTGTCTGCGCGTTGCAGGTAAAAGCCGTGGTAGTGGCCCAGACTGTGGTGCGGATGGAAGGGAATTTCGCAAGCCTTGTCGGGGTTGATCCAGGCTTGGCGCACGCTGTAGCCCAGGTCGGTCAGCTCCCGCAAAAACCACTGCACCGGGTCCACGCGGTAAGGGCAGAATGCCGTGCCGATGCTTTGCAGCGTGAAGTAGGCCTCGTCGGCGTGCAGCGGCGTGAGGTTGACGATGACGTGCGGCGGCAGGCGCGGCAAGCCGCGCAGGCGCTGGCCCAGGGTCTCGGGCAGGTACTGCAGCACCCCCAGGGCCATGAACACCTCGGCCTGAGCGGCCTGGGCGAAGTCGGCCTCGAAACTCAGCTTGCCCAGGGCGTCCTTGTGGCGCGCAAATGCCGCGCCGCGCTCCATCACGGCCGGCACGTCCGACACCACCCAACGCAACGCCTGCGGGTAGGTCATGACAGTCTGGTAGGCGTAGTAGCTGATGCCGATATGACCGCCCAGCTCGAACACACGGCTACAGCCCTGGGCAAAGCAGTGCTGCAGCCAGAACAGCACAGGCCAGTCGCCGGGGTAGATGTTCTGGATGCGGTCGCGGTACATCAGCGCCGAGTCCGGGTTGTCGTAGCCCATGGGGCGCGATTTCGGTGCCGAGGCTGCAGCGGCTTCGAAGCTGGGGTAAACGCCGCGAAACAGGTTCTCGGTCTTGTTGCGCGCGAAGCGCCGTTCGTACAGCGCCGCGAGCATCTGCTGCAGCCCGGGCACGGATGCCAGCCCGGCCACACATTGGTGCGCACGTCCCAAAATCACCATATCGGCACCTCCTTGAGCGAACCTTGACGATGCTAGACCGCGCCAGCTTCCATGACTTCCCCCATGCTCGGGGGACGCAACAGCGTTCAGCCCAGGCGCAGGACCGCGGCGCCCAAGGCGATGAGCAGCACCGCGACCCAGGTGCGCGCCGGCGCCCGCTCGTGCAACGTCAGTCGGGCCAGCACCACGCCGAACAGCATCGCGGTTTCGCGCAGCGCCGCCACCGGCGCCACCGGCGCGACGGTCATGGCCCACAGCGCCAGGGCGTAGGACGTCAGGCTGCTGGCGCCGCCGCCCAGAGCGCGCAGGACGTTGCTCCACCCCATCGTCTCCAGCCTGAGCGCCGGTGTTGCGGAGGTGCCGGTCCCACGCCGCAACCAGGCCAGGGTCGGGAGCGCGGTGAGCGGAAAAATCCACAAGGCATACGCCACCGGCGACCCGGAAAGACGAACGCCGGCGGCGTCATTCAAGGTGTAGGCCGCGATCACCACCGCATTCGCCAGGGCATACATCTGTCCGGCGCCCTCGTCGGGCCGCGTGCGCCCGCGCATGAGCAGCACGCCGGCGCAAAGCGTGAGAACGCCGACCCAGACCATGGGAGTCAAGGGCTCAGCGAACAACCAGACGGCCATCAAGAGCACCAACAAGGGCGCCACGCCGCGCATCAGCGGGTAGACCACGGCCACGCCCGCGCGCGCATAGGCGGCGGCCAACAGGCCGAAGTACGCCACATGCAGCAGGCAAGACAGCAGCAGATGCGGCCACGCTGCCGCGGCGGGCTGCCGCAGGAAAGGCAGGATGAGCAGCGCCAGCACCGCACCGCCAGCCACCACCAGGGCGGTTTCGAAGGCCCTGTCGCGCCCGCGCCGCACCGCCACATTCCAGCCCGCGTGCAGCATGGCGCCCAGGAGCACGGCGGCGTAGGCGAAGGGTGGGACGGTGGGGTCCATACGGTTTGAATCATCGTGAAAGCGGCACTCGAGACACCCTTACCCCACCAAATCGGTGGCTGCCTGGCAAGGATTTTCTGCCTATGCTGCGGCCATGGGAGCAAGACCTGCCCACAGTACGACAACGCGCCGTGCGTGACAAACGTTCAACGGCTGCCGCCACGACGCATCGCGAGGGAGCACCAGGATGTCCACTTCAAATGCCGGCAATGACCAGGCCACTGGCTTCTCCCGCCGCGACGATGCAGCCAGCGTGCACCCGCGAGGTCGGCTCCACGCGGTCGATCCAGCCCGGTTTTCCACGCACCACGTCAGCCCCATCCGGCACGATTTCGACCGCCATCCGCTGATGCAACTGCCCCGCCTGGCCCAGCTGGCGCACGACCTCATGCCCAGCCGACAGTGCCGTTTCATTCGCCCTGGCAGCACGCAGACCTCGGAGTTCTTTCACACCCCCAAGACGCCCGATGGCCAGGACATCGACAGCGTGTTCTCCCGCATCGAGGAACCCGGCTCGTGGGTAGCGCTGTACAACGTGCAGACCGATCCGCACTACGCCGCCTTTCTCGACGGCGTCATGGCCAGCGCCCGGCCTTTGATCGAGCCGTCGCAACCCGGGCTGTTTCGCGTCGCCGGTTTCATCTTCATTTCCGCGCCGCCCTCGGTCACGCCCTTTCACATCGACCGCGAAAACAATTTCTGGCTGCAGATTCGCGGCCGAAAGGCCATGACCGTGTTCGACCACCGCGACCGCGCCGTGGTCGGCGCGCCCGAGGTGGAAGAGTTCATCGTGCATGGCTCGCTGGCCAAGGTTCGGCTCGACCCCGCCCTGCACGATCACGGCCGCGAGTTCGACGTCGGCCCGGGTGACGGCGTCTACTTCCCCGCCACCTCGCCGCACATGACCCGCACCACCACCGACTGGGTACGCCCGGGCGATGGCGTGTCCATTTCCATCGGCGTCGTGTTCTACACCGCCGTCACCCGCCACCTGGCGCGGGTGCACCAGTGCAACCGCGTGCTGCGCGAGCTTGGGCTGCAACCCAGCTTCCCCGGGACCAGCGCCTGGCTGGACGCCGTCAAGGCGCCGATTGGGCGAGCCATCGCGGCGTCGCGGGTGCGCTGGCGCAGCCATGTCGCGCCTCCAGGGGCGTACTGAACCCGAGCACCGCGCGCATCAGCGTGGCGTTCCTGGCGATGCGCGTCCGCGCGCTGGCCGCCTCTCACCGACGAAAAACGCTCCCAGGCCCGTGACATGAATCGGCAGCGGGAAGGAAAAAACGGCAGTTTCCGTCCCGCATCGCCTGCACGATCGGGCAGACCCCGATGGGCTTGATTCTTGCTTCTTCGTCCTCATCTGCTGCTTAAAGCCGCAAGCGAACGTCCCCGGGCCAGAGCGCAGACGTCGCTGCCGCGCATGAACCATTCGACGTTGTCCTTCGCCAGACGTTGTCACCAACATTAACGAGGCTCGCCATGCAGACCATGATTTACGACTCCGACGCCTTCAGCGTCTTCCAGCTCGAATGGGCTGACGCCATCGCCGAGCCCAAAGCGGAAAGCCGCGGCGACATGCAGCATGGCGGTTTCGAGATCGTCGACAAATTCGCCCGCAAGGAAATTTTCATCGAAGGCCTGGTCGCCGACGGTTTTCGCCTGCGGGTCCAGAGCCTGATGGCCGGCTCGCCGACCACCGACGACATCGACGATTTCCTCGACGGCTTCTCGGCGCTGTCACGTCTGAACCTGCACGCCCACTGACGAACCCGGCCGGACTCGCCGCGCTCAAAGATCGAGCTCGACCTCCGCGCTCGTCGCCCTCGAGACGCATGCCGTGAGGAACTCGGCTTGCTCCTGCGGACCGAGGATGAAGTCCCTGTGATCGATCGTTCCCGACAGATAGCGAACCTTGCAAGTCCCGCACAGGCCGGAAGAACATGAGGTCGCGACATGGACGTCTGCGCATTGCAGCGCATCCACCATGGACTGCTCCGGCCCGACATCGACCCGAGCGCCGGTGCTGCGCAGACGAATCACGAAAGTGCCGGCCGGGGGCTGCGGCGCCCCGCCTTGTCGATTCGGGTCCGCCGCGGCCGGTGCCTTGAAATGCTCGCAATGCACGGCGCCTGGGGGCCAGGAAAGCGTCGAGGCCGCGCATGCCTTCATGAAGCCGGCCGGCCCGCAGTAGTAGACATGGGTGTCGGGCAGCGGTGTGCCGAGCAAAGCCCCGATGTCGAGGCCCTGGCCGGGCACTCCGGCGTCGAAGTGGTAGCGCACACGGCCGGAGCCCGCCATGCTTGCGAACTCGTCCCGAAACGCCGTGCATGAGGCGTCTTTCGCGCAGTAGTGCAGCTCGTAGTCGATGCCGGCACGCTCGAGTTCGTGCGCCATCGACTTGAGCGGGGTCACGCCGATGCCGCCGGCCAGTAGCAGGACCTTGCGCGCACCCCCGCGCAGCCGGAAATTGTTGCGCGGCGCGCTGATGCGCACGATGTCCTGCACATGCAAGCTCTCGTGGATGCTCCGCGAGCCGCCCCGCCCCGATTCGTCGCGCAGCACGCCGATGACGTAGTGGTGCTGGTGGGCAGGGTCGGAGCAGATCGAGTACTGGCGCACCAGGCCGTTGGGCAGATGCACGTCGATATGCGCGCCGGCCTCGAACGGCGGCAGTTGGCCGCCGTCCGGATCGACGAGCTCGTACGACTGGATGGCGCGAGCTTCGAAGCGCACCTGGTTCACCCGCACCGACAGCAGGTTTTCGGATGCCGCGGCCACGTCATGCGCCAGGGCCATGGGGCCATCGTTTTTCATCACGCGGCTCGTCAGGATCGCAGCGATTGCTCGAGCGCGTCCATGCGCTCGCGCACGAAGCTGGCGCGCGCTTCTCCGCTCAACCGGTCCGCCTCGGTGATGATGCTGACGATCTGGCGGCTCACCAGGCGGCGTCGAGCGACCTCCTCGTCGGTGGTGGCGCCCTCGGCCACCTCGAAGACATTGCCTGAGCAGTAGCTGTTGGGCATGCCACCGACGTCCCGCAGCCATTGTGCGAAGCCTTCCGCGGTGGCCGCGGGGTTGCTGCCGCGCACGGCATCGCGCAGCAGTTTGCGGAACATGAACAGGCCGGCATCGAACTTGGTCGGATTTTCAAGCGCGTGCACAGCGATCGGGCGCTGGCTGATGATGGCCTCGTAGTCGCCCGGCGCGTACTGGGCGTCCTTGTAGTTGGACCGGTCGCGGTGGTTGCCGGGAATCTCGACCAGATCGGTGGCCGTCCTGCCGTCGGCGAAGCGCTCCTTGCGGCGCAGCGCGACCTGGCCGTCGAGAAAGTCGATGGACTCGTAGCCGACCAGGCTCTTGTCGCCCACGCCGCGCGTGTCGATACCGGGGCCCATGACGCGCCATCCGATCATCTTGCTGTTGGTGTCGTCGACCGGCACGGTCCAGCGAATGATGTGCAAGCGGCTGAAGTGCTTGCGCTCGCCGCCGTCCTCCGAGGTGTAGGCATGCAGGCTCAGGTTGGGCAAGACCTGGTGCTGGACACGCACGAACAGACGGTCCTTGTTGACCCGCCGCGCGCCGGCGCAGGCCAGACCACGGCCGCCGTGGACCGGAGTGAACTGCATGTCGGGCGCGACCTCCATCGAGGCGGCACCGACCTCGTCGAAGGTGGTGCCCTGGAAATTGCCGCCGACGACGTTCCTGGCGGCATGTAGCGCGGTGGGATGAAAGTTGTCCGCCGCATTGTCCTGGACCTGCAGCCAGTTGCAATGCTGGAAGTTGCTGAAGGGCACGAGCTCGTCGCCCGCTGCCACCGTGAAGTTGCCCTCCCATTCGGGGAACGGCGGCGCTCGATCGGGTGCGCCCATGTACGCGAACACCAGGCCGTGCCGCTCGATCGCCTTGTAAGCGCCCTGGCGGATCGAGCAGCGGTACTTCTCGCCCTCGATTTCCTCGCCCTTGGGGAAAGGCACATGGAGGCAGGCACCGTCCACGTCGAACACCATGCCGTGGTAACAGCAGCGGATCCCGTGCTCCTGGATGGCGCCGTACTCGAGCGACGCACCGCGGTGGACGCAATGGGCATGCAGCAGGCCAATCGCGCCGCTGCCGTCACGGAAACAGACCAGCTCTTCGCCCAGGATTTTCAGGAAGCGCGGCGTGTCGGTCAGCTCGATCGCCATGCACACGGGGTGCCAGAAGCCGCGCATGTATTCACCCATCGGCGTGCCGGGCCCCGCCTCGGTGAGTTCGGGGTCGTGTCCGGGAATCTTGGCGGTGTAGTAGCCGCCGAATGGAGTCAACTTCTTTGTCCCTGGGTTGCCGCCCCCGCCCGTGTTGCCTGTGCGGTCCATTTTGTCCTGAACGATCGACATGTCTCGAATTCCTTGGTGAGGGTTTCACAAATCAGACGGTGACGGCTTTCGCACTGGTACACTGAAGTCTGTATACAGAGTGTAGATGCAGCGGGCGCCGCTTGCAACCCTGCCTGTCAAACCCTGGTCTCGGATGTTGACGCATCGCGTCATCGTCACGTACTCTGTATTCGAAATACAAAGCTTGAGAGGCCAGAAGTGAGAACCGCGCTCGCCAAGATTCCGACCCGGACCGACTACGTCGAGGAGGTCTACAAGGTGCTGCTGAACGCCATCAGCGACGGCACACTCGCACCCGGGGTGCGCATCACCCAGGAAGAGATTGCCGAGCAACTGGACGTGTCCCGGTCTCCGGTGCTGCAGGCGCTGCGCCTGCTCAAGAAGGATGGGTTCATCCAGGATGCGCCGGGACGCGGCGTCCAGGTGGCGCCGCTCGACACCGAATGGATCGCGAAGATCTACGAGGTGCGCGGTGCGCTTGATGCGCTGGCGGCACGATTGGCGGCGAGGCGACGCGCACGCATCGACCCGGCCCTGCTGGAGAATGGCAGACGCATTGCGCACGACGACGATGTGAACGCGATGATCGATGCCGACATGGCATTTCACAGCGCCATCTATCAAGCGGCGGGCAACGACTTGATCGCGCAGAGCGCCCAATTGCATTGGGCGCACCTGCGACGGGTGATGGGCGCCGTGCTCCAGACCTCAAGCCAGCGCTCGACGGTCTGGCAGGAGCACCAGGCCATCGCCGAAGCCATCGCGTCGGGCGACGCCGACAAGGCCGCCTTGATGGTGGACGAGCACACCCGTCGCGCCAGCGCCAACCTGACGGCGCGCCTGCGCGAGTCGCTTCGCACCGATGCGGCCGCGCAGGCCGCCGCGCCGGCGAAGGCGGCCTGAGCGTCGCCCGTTGCCGATTCGCGAACCGCCGGACGCGGTTCAGCAGAACATGTCGGGCTGCGTTGCCTTCAATTGCTCCCAGATCGGCTGGAAATGCAGCCAGCCGATGTACTCGCTGCCGACATGCTCGCGGCTGTAGCGCGCGCGGTCTTCACGCACCAGGCGAGGCGCAATGCCCGTGGCGTCGATCGCCAGTTGCTGCCGGCAGCAGCGCTCCAGCGCGATGAACCAGAAGGCCGCAGCGTCGATACTGTGGCGGCTGGCCGTGAGCAGCCCGTGGTTCTGGTGGATGGCCGCCTTCACGCCAGCAAAGGCGTTGGCAACCTTGTGGCCCGCCTTCACCTCGACTGCCACCTGGCCGGCTTCATCGCCGATGACCACGTGATCCTCGAAGAATGCCGCGGCGTCCTGCGTGATCGGATCGAGTTTCTTGCCCAGCGCGGCGAAGGCGGTCCCGTAGACCGTATGGGCGTGACACATCGCGACGATCTCGGGGTGCGCCTCGTGGACCGCCGCATGCAACACGAACCCCGCACGGTTGATGGCATGGCGGCCCTCCACGACGATGCCCTCATGGTCCGCGCAGATCAGGTTGGAAACCTTGACCTGCGCAAAGTGGACGGCCATCGGGTTGGTCCAGTAGAGGCCGGGATTCTCAGGATCGCGCACCGTGAGATGCCCAGCAAAGCCGTAGTCGAAGCCCTGCTGCGCAAAGGCGCGGCATGCGGCGACCAGACGCTCCTTCAGGTGTTGACGATGCGCCTTGACATCATCGAAAACCGGCACTTCGGGGTAGATCAGACCCTGCTGTTCGGGCTGGTAGATGGAGACGCGATCTCCATCGACCAGTTTCTTCACGGGGCGTTCGATCACGGCGGACATGGGTATTTCCTTGCATGGGTTTCGATCCAGCCATCTTGCCGCGCGCGGCCACGAATCGCAAACGAAGACTGTTCAAGCCGCGATGAATGCAGCTCACACCAGGCCCTCGCTGTCGGCGGTTGGAACACGTGCACACGGCAAGGCCTATGCCACTCGAAGCGTCGGCTGGTAGGCTCATCGTGTGCGCCGACCAGCGGCGCGGCGCGGCGGCGTGATCGTCGTTGCGGCCGTGCCAGGGATCTCCAGGGACTGTCTTTGCCGACGCAGCATCGGCCGCCGTGGTGATCGGCCATCCATTGCCTGCCTTGCGCCGAACAAACGAGTCTGACCGATGCGACGGATTCCTAACTTTGTACTGCTTCGGGCGTTCGAAGCTGCCGCGCGGCTCGAGAGTTTCACATTGGCCGCGCACGAACTCCACCTGACGCCATCGGCCATCAGCCACCAGGTTCGGGAACTCGAAGACTATTTCGCCCGGCCGCTGTTCGTGCGGAAAAACCGGCGCGTCGAGCCGACACCCGAGGGCCGGCGCCTGTTCCACAGCCTCGCACGGGTCCTGGACGCGATGGAAGCCGCCTGCGGCGAAGTGACGCTTGCGCCGCATGAACAGGTGCTGGCGCTGCATTGCGCCCCCAGCTTTGCCGTGAAATGGCTCGGGCCGCGGCTGCCGGAGTTCCTCCGGACGCATCCCAATGTGACGGTGCGCCTCTCGACGGGTGCCGAGCCGATCGATTTGACACGGGTCAGGGACGTCGACGTGGTGATCTCCTACGGCTTCGCTCAGGAGCGTTCGGGTCTCGACGTGAGGGCGCTCGGCGCCGAGTCCATCGTGCCGCTCTGCTCGCCACGCTTGCTCGAGCACGACATGCCCGACGAAGAGCGCCTCGCGTCGCTCTGCCTGATTGAATCGCAGCTCAGCCAGGTGACATGGCGTGATTGGTTTCTGCTGAACGAATTGCCCCAGCCACCGCGGCCCCGCCTTTCATTCGACCGGGCGGCGCTGGCGATCTCTGCCGCAGTCGATGCCATGGGCATCACGCTCGAAAGCGCACGCCTTGCGGAAAAGGAATTGTCCCGGGGCGAGCTCGTGCTGCTCGGCGGCGGCCGATTCAAGGCCATCTCGCGTGCAACCCATTTCTTCTCGCAACGCTCCAACGAGCGGCACATCGAGAAAGTCCGCGCGTTCCGGCAGTGGCTGTTCTCCACGTTGGGAATCGACGAGGCGCCGGCGTAGCAGGAGCACGAGGAGTGCGGCTCGACGCAACGAGGTTTTGACGAGAGCCGCCCATCCGCAGGGCTCTCGGCCCTGCGCCGATCCGTGCGCTCGGCATTCGTCCAGGGCCTGCTCGCAGCGATTGGAAGCCGTTGGCTCGTCGCGCAGAAAGCTTGTGATGCATCAAACCCGGTTGATGGGCGAATTCCTAGACTCGCGCCCATGGAACATGCCACGACCCGGGCCGCTACGCCAAGGGCACACCCCGGCGCCGCGCGCGCCCAGCGCCTGCAAGGCAGGGCCGGCGATGTGGCCGTGCGCGTGCTCAAGGCCATGGCGCATCGTGAGCGCCTGGTCATTCTCTGCCTGCTGATGGACGGCGAACTGTGCGTGCGCGACCTCGAACGCGGCGTCGGCATGCGCCAGGCCGCACTGTCACAGCAACTCGCCCGCCTTCGCGCTGAAAACATCGTCGAGGCCGACCGTCTGGGACGCTTCATGCTCTACCGCATCAAGAGCCCGCAAATCCTGGCCGTCGTCCGCGCGCTCTGCAGCAAACTGGCCGACTGACGACCGCCCGCAGCGGCCTGCAGGCCAGAGCGCGCGTTCCACCGCCGGACGATCTCCACCCATCGCCACCACCCCGGACGTGAGCCGTCCGGATGGTGACGATGGACTTGATGGGTCGGCGACAGCGATCTTGCGCGATCGACACAACGCGACGGGCTGCACCGGACGCCGCCTCACCCTACCATCGGGTCATGTCCGCCACCGCCTTTCTCACCCTGCTGGCCGCCGCCGTGCTGCTCGTGCCACTGTTCAAGCGCCTCGGGCTGGGCTCGGTGTTGGGCTATCTGGTCGCGGGTGTGGCTGTCGGCCCCTACGGCCTGGGGGTGGACAGCCGGCCCGAGGCCATTCTGCACACCGCCGAACTCGGCGTGACCCTGCTGATGTTTCTCATCGGCCTGGAGCTGCAGCCCAGCCGCTTGTGGGCGCTGCGCCGCCAGGTGTTCGGCCTGGGCACGCTGCAGATGGCCGGCGTGGCCGTGCCGCTCGCCGCGCTCGGCGTCGCGTTCGGCCTGGGCTGGAGCGGAGCCGCGCTGGTCGGGGTGGCGCTGGCGATGTCGTCCACCGCCTACATCCTGCCGCTGCTGGCCGAGCGGCGCGAACTCACCACGCGCTTCGGCCGCGAGTCCTTCGCCATCCTGCTGTTCCAGGACGTGAGCGTCATTCCCATCCTGGCCTTGCTGGCCCTGGCCGGAGTCGGCGGCAGGGCGCCAGGCTGGCCGGCGCTGGCCGCGCTCGCGCTGCTGGCCGTGGCCGGACGGCCGTTGTTGGCGACCATGTTCCGCTATGTCGCGCGCTTTGGCGGTGGCAACCGCGAGCTGTTCGCCGCGGCCGCGCTGCTCGGTGCGGTAGGCATCGCGGTGGGTTTGAGCCGTGTCGGCCTGTCGGCGTCCCTCGGGGCCTTTCTCGCCGGAGTCTTGCTGGCCGATTCCGAATTCCGCCACGAACTGGAGGCTGCGATCGAACCCTTCGAGAGCCTCTTGCTGGGCCTGTTCTTCATCGCCGTGGGCATGGGCATTCAGCTCTCCTTGGTGGCGGCCCGGCCTCTGCTGGTGCTGAGCCTGGGCGCGGGCATCCTGCTGTTCAAGGCCTGCGTGCTGTATGCCGGGCGCCGCGCCATCGGCGGCGACGATGCAGTCAGTCGACCGCTGGCCATCATCCTCGCCTGTGGCGGGGAGTTCGCGTTCGTGCTGCTGTCCAGCGCCCAGAGCGGCGGCCTGCTCGAGCTGTCGACCGCAGCGCTGCTGACTGTGGCCGTGGCCGTGTCCATGGCGCTCGCACCCTTCCTGCTGATGTTGAACGACAGGCTTGTGGCCCCCTGGATACGGGAGCGTGCCAAGCCCGTGTTCAGCGTCATCGACGAGCCCGCCAAGCCCGTCGTCATCGCCGGATACGGCCGTTTCGGTCAGGTGGTGGGGCGCATGCTCAACGCCCAGGGTGTGGAATTCACGGCACTCGACGCCAGCCCCGAACAAGTCGATTTCGTGCGCCGGTTCGGCAACAAGATCTACTACGGCGACGCCAGCCGCCTGGCCCTGCTGCACGCTGCCCACGTGGGCGAGGCGCGGCTGTTCGTGCTGGCGGTGGACGACGTGGAAACCAGCCTGAAGATCGCCGAACTGATGCGCATGCATTTCCCCGACGTGCCGCTGCTGGCGCGAGCGCGCAACCGCACCCACCTCATGCGCCTGCGCGAGATGGGCGTGCGCGAGGTGATGCGCGAGACCTGGTGGTCCAGCGTCGAGTTGGGCAAGCTGGCGCTGAAAACCGTGCGGCCGGAACTCGACGCGGATCGCTTCGCCGCCTTGTTCGCCGCGCACGACGCCCGCTTGCTGGAGCGCCAGCAAGCGGTGTATCACGACCAGGCGGCGCTCATCGCCTTGTCGAAAACAGCCAGCGCCGAGCTGGAAGACATCCTGCAAGGCGACGCGCAGTTGCGCGAACACCAAACCCCGGCCGCGGACGACGCTCCGGCGCCCACGACGCTGGCTGGCTGAACTGGCCGGCGCGCCGATAGCGACGTTCGCAGCTGGCCATGCGGCCTGTCGGCACGGGCCCCGCGCCCAGGCCTGCCCTCACCAGGTGCCGTGCAGACCCCAGTAAATGATGAACACGGCCACCAATGTTGAAAGGGCCCAGGCCCAGGGCGGCATCTTGATCCACAGGCGCTCGACCATGCCGTGGGGCATGAGGGCACTGTCCTCGCCACGCGCGTTGCGCTCGAAGCGGGCGAAAAAATCCTCGATCAAGCCCTTGACCGCGAGATCCACCGCACCCTGGCCCATCTGGGCGATGGCGCCGCCGACCTCGGCGCTGGCCTGGTAGTTCATCTGCGTGCCCCCGTCGCTCGGCTGCAAGGCGATCAGCGCCCGGCCCAGGCCGAAGCCCGCGTTGCCGCCATTGCCCTCGAAACGCAGCACGTAGCTGTGGGGCGGATTCACGTCCTCCAGCGTCAAAGTGCTGGAAAACCGGGTCTTGTAGCTCGCGATGTTCAAGACCTGCACGACCTCGAACTGCCCGTCACCGGTCTGCGTGACCGACTCGCAGCCCGGTATGCACGCTTTGAGCATCGCCGTGGTGTTGAGCGCTTCCCAGGTTTGCTCCGGGGTCAGAGGGATGCTGCGTTTGCCTTGGACGTCCATGATGGCCTCGTTGATTTCGTCGGTTGATCGCACTGCATTCGATGCAATATTGATGTTTACTTATATTCCATCCACGCCCCCAGACTCAAGCTGCAGTGCAGCAAAATTCGGGAAATCCCCTTTAGGGATTTCGCCAAACCTCAGGGGCGCCCCTGTGAAATCCAGTCGCCGTGTGCCGCTCGACGCGCGTCCGATGCAATATCGGGACGCAAATCGGGGGCCTGAGCAGGCGCCTGGCGCGCTACAGTTGCGGCATGAATATCGTGATCCTGGATGACTATCAGGACGCCGTGCGCAAGTTGGCCTGTTTCGCCGGCCTGAGCGGGCATGACGTCAAAGTGTTCAACAACAACGTCAAGGGCTCCGGCCAGTTGGCCGTGCGTCTGCGTGATGCCCAGGTGGTTGTACTCAATCGCGAGCGCACCACGCTGAACCGGGCGGTGCTGGAGAAGTGCCCGAAGCTCAAGCTGGTGGTGCAAACCGGGCGCGCCGGCGCCCATCTGGATGTGGACGCCTGCACCCAGCTCGGTATCGGCGTGGTCGAGGGCAGTGTCGACGCCGCGCCTGCGGCCGAGTTCACCTGGGCCCTCATCATGGCGGCCATGCGGCGCCTGCCACAGCATGTCGCCAGCCTGAAGCAAGGCGCCTGGCAACAGCCAGGGCTGAAATCGCAATCCATGCCCGTGAATTTTGGCCTGGGCCAGCGCTTGGCGAGCAAGACACTGGGGATTGGAGGCTATGGCCGCATTGGCCGCATCGTGGCCGGTTACGGTCAGGCCTTCGGTATGCGCGTGCTGGTGTGGGGGCGTGAAGCATCGCGCCAGGCGGCGACAGAGCATGGCCTGGACGTGGCCGAAAGCCGCGAAGTCCTCTTCGCGCAAAGCGACGTGCTGTCGCTGCACCTGCGCCTGAACGACGAGACGCGCGGCCTCATCACCCTGGCCGACCTCTCGCACATGAAGCCTCAGGCCGTGCTGGTGAACACCGCGCGAGCCGAACTCATCGCCCCGGACGCGCTGGTTTCAGCGCTCAACCGCGGCCGCCCCGGCATGGCTGCGGTGGACGTGTTCGAGTCCGAGCCCATCATGCGGGGCAATCCGCTGCTGCGCCTGGAGAACGCCATCTGCACCCCGCATGTGGGCTATGTGGAGCTGGAGCACTACGAGCACATGTTCGGCCAGGCCTTTGCCGCCATCACGCATTTCGCCAACGGCCACACGGACGGCCTGCTCAACCCCAAGGCGCTGGAGCGGCTGCGCTGAGCCGGCCCCTCAGCCGGATCCGATCCCGATGCCGGGCTTGAGGGAGCGCGCGCAAGGAAGCCCGCGCGGCTCAGTGCGGCTGTTGCGTCGTGCTCTTGGCGGGGATTTCGGCCACGTCCACAACATCGTGAGCCGCAAGCTTGCGGCTGACTTCGCTCGCGGCGCCGGCGCCGGACACCGGGGCCGGCGCCGTGGTCGCGGTGGACGCCGCCGACTCGGTCGACTCGGCGTCGCGAATGCCGTCCTTGAAGCCCTTGACGGCCTGGCCCAGATCGGTGCCGATGTTCTTCAACTTCTTGGTGCCGAACACCATCATCACGATCACCAGCACGATGAGCCAATGCCAGATGCTGAATTCACCCATGTCTGTCTCCCAAGTCATCACGCCAACACTGCGCGCCATACCCCATGTCGGTCGGAGCCTGGCGCGCGCTCAATGTTCCCGGCCGTTTACTTGCCGATGCAAAAGCGGCTGAAAATGTCGCCCAGCAAATCGTCCGCCGTCACTTCCCCCGTGATCGCCATCAACGCCCGGTGTGCCAGCCGGAGTTCCTCGGCCAGCAGGTCGAGTGCCGGCGAGGCTTCAGCCAGCAAGCCCTGTCCCGCCGTGAGGTGCGCAGCGCAGACTTCGAGCGCCTGGACATGGCGGGTGCGGGCGAGAAACACACCCTCGGGCAGCGTGCGCCAACCGCAAACGGCGAGCAGGGCCTGACGCAACGCGTCCAGTCCTGTGTGCTGGCGTGCTGACAAATGCAGCGCGCCGGCCGCGTCCTCCGTCCAACCCATCGCCCGGCAGAATTGCCGGCGCCTGCCTTCGGCCAAGGCCGGGTCCAGCGCGTCGGCCTTGTTCCAGGCGTGCAGCGGCGCCGGGCCGTGCCGCGCCAGGCTGGCCGCAATGCGCGCCTCGGCCTGCGCGTAATCGGGTTCGTGCAGGCGTGTGAGGTCGTGCAGGAACACGACGGCGTCGGCGTCGGCAATCGCGTCCCAGGTGCGCGCCACACCGATGCGCTCGACAGCGTCACCCGTGTCACGCAATCCGGCGGTGTCGATGATGTGCAACGGCACGCCCTCGATCTGGATGGACTGGCTGACGCGGTCGCGCGTGGTCCCCGGCACCTCGGTGACGATGGCCAGCTCCGCTCCCGCGAGGGCGTTAAGCAAGGAGCTCTTGCCCACGTTCGGCTGGCCGGCCAGCACCACATGCAGGCCCTCGCGCAGCAGCGCTCCCTGACGGGTGCGCGCCAGCATCGCCGTCAGTTGCTCCTGCAACGCCTGCAGACGACCGGAGACGCCGGCGGCGCGGATGAAGTCGATGTCTTCCTCGGGAAAGTCCAGAGTCGCCTCCACCAAGGCCCGAAGCTCGCGCAGGCCATCCGCCAGTGCGCCCACCCGTTGCGACAGCTCGCCGGCGAGCGAGCGCGAGGCGCTGCGCGCCGCGGTGGCCGTGGTGGCATCGATCAGATCGGCGACGGCTTCGGCTTGCGCCAGATCGAGCTTGCCGTTGAGAAACGCGCGCTGTGTGAACTCGCCCGGCTCGGCCGGGCGCAGACCGCTGTCGCGGCCCAACTCCAGCAAGCGCATCAGCAGCAGTTGCAGCACCACGGGCCCGCCATGCACCTGCAGCTCCAGCACGTCTTCCCCGGTGTAGGAATGCGGCGCCGGGAAATGCAAGGCCAACCCGGTGTCGATGACGCCGCCCTCGGCGTCGAGAAAGGGCAGCAGCGTCGCGTGGCGCGCTTCGAGGTCGCGCCCGCACACCGCGCGCACCAGGCCACGCAAGTCGCAGCCCGTGGCCCGCACGATACCGACCGCGCCACGACCCGGCGCGGTGGCCACTGCGGCGATGGGGTCCGCCTGCTGCGCCAGCGGGTTCATCGCGGATCGAAGGCTGCCGATTCAGTCCGAATCGGCGGCCTCATGCCGCCCTGTGCAGCGCGCGCCGTGCCGTTCACTTGGGTTGGGTGAATTCCGGCACGCCCATTTTCTTGTTGATGAGCCACTGCTGGGCAATCGAGAAGATGTTGTTGGTCAGCCAATACAGCACCAGGCCGGCCGGGAAGAAGAAGAACATCACCGAGAACGCCAGCGGCATGATCATCATCAGCCGCGCCTGCATCGGATCGGGCGGTTTGGGGTTGAGCATCACCTGCAGGAACGAGGTACCCGTCATGATCACCGGCAGGATGTAGAACGGATCCTTGGCCGACAGGTCGTGGATCCACAAGATCCACGGCGCGCCGCGCAGTTCCACGCTCGACAGCAACACCCAGTAGAGCGCGATGAACACCGGGATCTGAATCACGATGGGCAGGCAGCCGCCCAGGGGGTTGATCTTCTCCTTGCGGTACATCTCCACCATGGCGGCATTCATCGCTGCCGGATCGTCCTTGTGGCGCTCGCGCAGCGCCGTCAGGCGCGGGGCCACGGCCTTCATCCGCGCCATCGACTTGTAGCTCGCGGCCGTGAGCGGGAAGAACAGCAGCTTGAGCAGGATGGTCAGGCCGATGATGGACCAGCCCCAGTTGCCCAACACCTTGTGAACCTGCTCCAGCACCCAGAACAGCGGCTTGGCGATGATCGTTACCCAGCCGTAATCCTTCACCAGCTCGAAACCCGGCGCCAGGCCGGCAAGCTGGCTCTCGATCTCGGGGCCAACGTAGAGCGTGTCGCTCTGCGCCGTCTGCGCCCCGGGTGCGATGGCGGGCAACGGCAGCATCACCCCCACGGCGTAGAGATTGGGGTCGAGCTTGCGCAGGTAGAACTCGCGTGCGCCCTTGTCGGGCTGGGGCAGCCAGGCGGTGACGAAGTAATGCTGCACCATCGCCAGCCAGCCGTCTTCGCTCTTGATGGTCTTGACCTGGTCGCTGATGTCCTTGAATTCGAATTTCTGGAACTTGTCCTTGCTGTCGTAGACCGTGGGACCGGTGAAGGTGTGATAGAAGTGGGTGCCGGTGCTCGGGTCGTTGCCGTCACGCACGAGCTGCATGTAGAGCTGTGCCGTCACCGGCGTCGCGCCCTTGTTGACGATGGTGTTGTGCACCGCGATGACATAGCTGCCGCGCTTGAAGGTGTAGCTGCGCGTGAGTTGCAGCCCGCCCACCACGGGCGACTGCAGGCGCACCGTGAGCGTGTCGGCCGAGCCCATGTCGGTCGGCCCGGGCAGCAAGGTCATCGGCGTCTTGTGATTGGGGAAATCGCCGCCCACAAGCCCGCTTTGGGCCATGTAGATGTTGCTGCCGCTGTTGTCGAACAACACCACGTCATCCTTGGCGTCGGCATGGCTGGTGTAGTCCAGCAGCCGCGCGTACACCAGATTGCCGCCTTCGCTCGACACTTTCATGTCCAGCACGTCCGTGCGGATGGTGGTGAGCCGGGCCGCGGGAGACGTTGCGGCCGCTGCGATTGCAGGCGCGCCCGCCCCGCCAGGTGGCACGGCGGCGGTCGAGGCGGCGGTTGGCGTGGGCACATCGCCCGAGCGTCCGATGGCCGCGGATGCCGGTGCCGTGGCCACTGGCGCTTCACCAAACAGGCCGCTCTGGCCGTTGTAGCGCAACCAGGAGTTGTACAGAAAGATCACCGAGATGGTGAAGATCACCCACAAAACGGAGCGGCGAAAGTCCATGCGAAATCCTGCGGCAATGCGGTTGAAATTCGGGGAAAAGCTGGAAGGAATGCTGCGGTCAGCCAGGCATTAGACCTGAGGCGGCGTGACAGTATCTTTCAGTGGCTTGCCGGCGGCGGTGGCAATCTCCTGCGCGGGCGGGTCGAGGAGGTCGTCCGGCGACTCGTCGCGGCGCCACGCAGCCCAGCGAAAGACGCGAGGCGCGGGGTCGAGGCCGCCGCTGCACCAGGGGTTGCAGCGCACGACGCGCATCACCCCCAGATAGCTGCCCCGTGCGGCGCCATGCTGACGCAAGGCGTCGAGCGTGTAGTGCGAGCAAGTCGGCGTGAAGCGGCATTGGCCCCCGATCCAGGGACTGAGCAGCAGTTGGTAGCCGCGCACCAGCCATATCAGCAAACGCTTCATGGCGAACCCTGCGCATCGGCCACGGGCGGGCGTGCCCATCGCACCGAATATTGACGCAGCAAGGTCTGGAGTTGCTGTCGCACATACCGCCCCAGCAACGGCGAGCGCGCACTGCTGAAGGTTTCGGGCAGTTTGCGTGTGAGCTTGAGCACCAGCACCGGGGGCTCCAGTGGCCAGTCCGGGGCCTGCAGCAGATGGGCGCGCAGGCCTTCGCGCATGTGGCGGCGAATGAGGTTGCGGCGTACCGCGTACTTGCAAACCCGCTTGGGCAGGACGAAGCCCAACACGCAACAACGAGACGCCCTGAGGCCGGCATCCGCGCTCGCGGGCGCGCCCGGGCACTGCCGAGGGGACTTGGGCGGTGTCAGGCCCAGACGCACGGCCTCGAGCGCGAGCAGGCTGCGGTGGTGCAGTCGAAACTCCTGCGCCTGCAGGCCAGGCGCACGCAGGCTGGCCAGAAAGGATTGGGGCCGGTCGAGTGCAACGATCCGCACATCGAACACCTCGACGTCGGCCTTGCCGGAGGTCGCCCCAAACGGGGCTTGACCCGGCACCGTCTGCTCAACGGCGATCTGCGATGGATTCATGATGCATCGACGTTCCCCAAGCTCGGGTCGTTGCTGTCCGCCAGGTCACGACCCGGCGACCGCACCGCAATCCAGACGGCGCCTCGAGATCTCCATTGGCGCGCTGCAAACAGCAAAGCCCACGAGCACTTGCCTGGATTCAGGCAGCCTTCATCGTGGGCTGGAGCTGCTGCAGCCGGCATGGTGCCGCTGCCCTGGATGCGCCAAAAACAGGCCGTGCGACCTGGGATTGCGAAACTCAGACCGCCAAGCGCTTGCGACCCTTCGCGCGGCGGGCGTTGATCACGGCGCGGCCGCCTGCGGTGCGCATGCGCACCAGAAAACCATGGGTGCGTTTGCGGCGGGTCTTGGAAGGCTGATAGGTACGTTTCATGATGAGACTCGGTGGGGCTGATCCTGGATGATCCTGGCGACTGTGCGGTGATGCGGTGATGCGGTGATGCGGTCGCGCTGCCTGCAGGCTCGGTTCGGATGCATTCCTTCGCCTGGACGCATGCGATCTTAATTCTTGCAAGCTCAAACAAAACCGCAGGGATTTAACCCTTGAATTTTGCAAAAAACATGTAATTTCAACAAATTAGACCCCAGATGTCAATGCGCGTGAATCAACTCGGCAAACGGGCATGGACCAGGACCGAGACTTGATGCCCGTCCCGACGCGATGGCGATGACGCGTCGGGCCAAAAATTTGAGCGCCCGGATCTGTGGATAACTCCGTCGGTTGGACTAAACTGGAACGCCATAAATTCCCACCGTCGGTGGCTTCTCAGCAGCATGACCGCCGCGTCCATGAAACGCCCGGCTCCGGCTGAATTCAGCGATCGCAACGCGGGCGCGGCGATCCGGGTGCCTCACACCCGACGCCGGCGAAAACCAACAGCATCCATCGACCCACATGTCTCTCGAACAAATCTGGCAAGCCTGTTTCACCCAGCTTGCTGGCGAAATCCCCGTCCAGCAATTCTCCGCCTGGATCAAACCGCTGGCGCCGCCGAGCTGGAGCGACGATCACTCCACGGCCACATTGGCCGTGCCCAACCGCTTCAAGATGGATTGGTTGCGGGCGCAGTACAGCGAACGCATCAGCCAGGCTCTGGCGAATGCCGCAGGTCGGCCCGTGCAACTCGAATTCGCCATCCAAAAGCACGCGCACAAACCCGCTGCGGCGGTGCAACGCATCGATGTTGCCGAGGGCCGGCAAAACACCGCGAACAGGGCTGACGAGGCCGCCGGGCCTGTGGCGTCAAGCACCGGTAGCACGACCCGAACGGCTGAGGCAGGGGCGGCGGCGTTGCAGGAATCCGAGGCCATCGAACGCTCGCGGCTCAACCCCGCGCTGACCTTCGAGAGTCTGGTTCCGGGCAAGGCCAACCAGTTGGCGCGCGCGGCGGCGCTGCAGGTTTCAGAAAATCCCGGCAAGTCCTATAACCCGCTGTTTCTGTATGGGGGTGTGGGCCTGGGCAAGACGCACCTGGTGCAGGCCGTGGGCAACGCCTTGCTGGCGGCCAAGCCCGGAGCGCGCATTCGCTACCTGCAGGCCGAACAGTTCGTGAGCGAGGTGGTGAAGGCCTACCAGCGCAAGACGTTCGACGAGTTCAAGCGCTACTACCACTCGCTGGACTTGCTGCTGATCGATGACGTGCAGTTTTTTGCCGGAAAGGAAAAAACGCAGGAGGAGTTTTTCTACACCTTTGAAGCCTTGGCGGCAAAACGGGCGCAAATTATTCTCACGAGTGACACCTACCCCAAGGAATTGCAGGAAATCGACGCTCGACTGACGTCGCGCTTCGACTCGGGCTTGACGGTGGCGCTCGAACCACCGGAGCTGGAAATGCGCGTGGCCATCCTGCTGCGCAAGGCCGAGGTCGAGTTGGTGAGCCTGGGTGAGGATGTGGCCTTCTTCGTCGCGAAGAATGTGCGCTCCAATGTGCGCGAGCTCGAAGGCGCGCTGCGCAAGATCCTGGCGTACGCGCGATTTTCGGGTGAGGACATCTCCATCGGCCTGGCACGCGAGGCGCTGAAGGATCTGCTGTCGCTGCAGAACCGGCAGGTCTCGGTCGAAAACATCCAGAAGACCGTGGCGGACTTCTACAAGATCAAAGTGGCCGACATGTACTCCAAACGCCGCCCCGCTTCCATCGCCCGACCACGGCAGATTGCCATGTACCTGGCCAAGGAACTCACACAAAAAAGTCTGCCCGAGATTGGCGAGCTTTTCGGCGGGAGGGACCACACCACGGTTCTGCACGCCGTGCGCAAGATGACACAGGAGCGCACGCGCGTGCAAGAACTCAACCAGCAACTGCATGTGCTGGAACAAACCTTGAAGGGATGAACAAGGCTGTGGACGGATTGTGGGCCCAGGTTGAACAAGCAGGGTCTCGGGCTGCTGCCGCTCGAGTTGTTCATGTTGGCGCGCCTAAACTTGCCGCGTTGTCCCCAGCGATAAATTCCTATAAATAGTTGATATAAAAGAATAAAAAAACTTATCCGTAAGAATCGTATCTCTCCTGTTACTAGTCCTATTCTGAAAAGGAAGATTCATAATGAACAGACTCAGCGTATCGCGCGAGGCCTTGCTCAAGGGGTTGGGGGGCGTAGCCGGAATCGTGGAACGCCGGCAGACCTTGCCGGTCCTGGCCAATGTGCTCATGCAGCCACAGAGCGGTGATCTGGCCTTGACCACCAGCGATATGGAAATACAGATGCGCGTGCGCACCGCTGTAGGTGAAGGCCACGCGGCCAGCGCGGACTTGCAACCCACCACGGTGAATGCGCGCAAATTGATCGACATCTTGCGTGCAGCGCCCGCTTCCGATGCCACCTTGGAATGGATGGATGGCAAGTTCACGGTCCGTTGTGGCAAGTCGAGGTTTTCCCTGCAGACCCTACCAGCCGACGACTTCCCACTGGTGAAGGAAGCCGCCGACTATTCGGAGCAGCCCCTGGTGATCGGACAAGGCCAACTCAAGCGCATGCTGGGATTGGTGCATTTCGCCATGGCGCAGCACGATATTCGTTACTACCTCAACGGCCTGTTGCTGGTGGCCGACGGGCATCAACTCACGCTCGTCTCGACCGATGGTCACCGCCTGGCGCTGGTGATGTCACAGGTCGAAGGCCTTGCCGACAAGCGCGAGGTGATCCTTCCGCGCAAGACCGTGATGGAATTGCTGCGCCTGCTCAGCGATGGCGATGAGCCGATCGAGATCCGCTTCGCCTCCAATCAGGCACGGCTGACCTTCGGCAGCGTGGATCTGGTGAGCAAGCTGGTTGAAGGCAAATTCCCCGACTACCAGCGCGTCGTGCCCAAGGGCCACAAATTTCATCTGACGCTACCACGCCAGGCTTTACTGGCTGCGCTGCAGCGCGTGGCCATCGTCACGAGCGACAAGTTCAAGGGTGTGCGCATCAATCTCGAACCTGCGAATCTGCGCATTTCCTCCACCAATGCCGAGCAGGAAGAAGCGCAGGAGGAACTCGATGTGGAATACAACGGCGACGCCATCGAAATTGGTTTCAACGTGGCTTACCTGATCGACGTGCTGTCCAATCTTCCCGGCGAAACCGTGCGCCTCGATCTGCTGGACGGCAACAGCAGTGTCCTGCTGACTTTGCCTGACGATGCCACCTTCAAATACGTGGTCATGCCCATGCGGATTTGATGTCAAGCGCCGACCGGCGCTGCAGGGCGGTGACAGTGACCCCGCCGCGTTCTCCCGCAACACCCGAACACCCTCCAGATAGTTTGACCGTACAGGCCTCGACCAAGCCTGCGGTTTCCGATGTTTTGACCGAGCTTGCCCATGAGCGATATTCCGAATTCCAGCACCAGCCCAACCCCAGACGACGCCGCCAACGCAGGACAAAGCTACAGCGAATCGTCCATCCAGATCCTCGAGGGGCTGGAGGCCGTGCGCAAGCGCCCGGGCATGTATATCGGCGACACCTCCGATGGCACCGGCCTGCACCATCTCGTGTTCGAGGTGGTGGACAACTCGATCGACGAAGCACTGGCCGGCTACTGCGACGACATCGTCGTCACCATCCATTCCGACAACTCCATCAGCGTCACCGACAACGGCCGCGGCATTCCCATCGGCATCAAGCACGATGACAAGCACGAGCCCAAGCGCAGCGCAGCCGAAATCGCGCTCACCGAATTGCATGCCGGCGGCAAGTTCAACCAGAACAGCTACAAGGTTTCGGGCGGCCTGCACGGCGTGGGTGTGAGCTGTGTCAATGCGTTGTCGCAGTGGCTGCGACTGACCGTGCGGCGCGATGGCGCGGTGCATGTGCTGGAGTTTGCCCGCGGCGCGGTGCAGGGCCGCATCACTGAATTGCGCGACGGCATCGAACTCTCGCCCATGCGCGTGCAGGGCAAGACCGACAAACGCGGCACCGAGGTGCACTTCCTGCCGGATTCCGAGATTTTCGACAACGTCGATTTTCATTACGACGTGCTGGCCAAACGCCTGCGCGAACTCTCCTTTCTCAACAACGGCGTCAAGATCCGCCTGGTCGACGAACGCCAGGGCAAGGAGGACAACTTCGCCTACACCGGTGGGGTGAAAGGTTTTGTCGAGTACATCAACCGCGGCAAAAGCGTGCTGCACCCGACCATTTTCTACGCCATGGGCGAGAAGATGACCGAGCAGGGATCGCCCATCATTTCCGAAGTCGCGATGCAATGGAACGATGGCTACGCCGAGAACATGCTTTGCTACACCAACAACATTCCGCAGCGTGACGGCGGCACCCACCTCACCGGCATGCGCGCGGCCATGACCCGCGTCATCAACAAATACATCGACGACACCGAGTTGGCGAAAAAGGCCAAGGTCGAGGTCACCGGTGACGACATGCGGGAGGGCCTGACCTGCGTGCTGTCCGTGAAAGTGCCCGACCCCAAGTTCTCCAGCCAGACCAAGGACAAGCTTGTATCCAGCGAAGTACGCGCCCCGGTGGAAGAGGTGGTGGCCAAGGCCCTGACCGACTACCTGCAGGAGAATCCGAACGACGCCAAGGTGATTTGCAGCAAGATCGTGGACTCGGCGCGCGCCCGTGAAGCCGCGCGCAAGGCACGCGAGCTCACGCGCCGCAAGGGCGTGCTCGACGGCATGGGTCTGCCGGGCAAGCTGGCCGACTGCCAGGAGAAAGACCCGGCGCTGTGCGAGATCTACATCGTCGAGGGCGACTCCGCCGGCGGCTCGGCCAAGCAGGGACGCGACCGCAAATTCCAGGCCATCCTGCCGCTGCGCGGCAAGATTCTCAACGTCGAGAAGGCACGCTACGAAAAGCTGCTCACCAGCAACGAAATCCTCACCCTCATCACCGCCCTGGGAACCGGCATCGGCAAGGACGATTTTGACGTCGCCAAGTTGCGCTATCACCGCATCATCATCATGACCGACGCCGATGTCGACGGCGCCCACATCCGCACCCTCTTGCTGACTTTCCTGTATCGCCAGATGGCTGAACTGGTCGAGCGCGGCCATGTCTACATCGCCCAGCCGCCGCTCTACAAAGTCAAGCACGGCAAGGACGAGCAGTACCTCAAGGACGCGCACGAGCTCGATGCCTACCTGCTGCAAGTGGCGCTGCGCGATGCCGCCATTCTTACCAGCGCGCAGCCCGACGCCACCACCCTCACGGGCGATGCCTTGCAGCAACTCGCGCGCCAGTACATGCTGGCCGAGGGCGTCATCACCCGCTTGTCCGCCTTCATGGACGAGGAGGCGCTTCGCGCTGTCACCAACGGCGTGGCCATCGCACTCGACACCCCGGAGCAGGCGGCCGAATCTGCTGCCCGACTGCAGGACTCCTTGCTGGCGGCCCACGTCAACGGCGTGGTGCCCAATGTGCGGGCTGAAACCGATCCGCGCAGTGACAAGCAGTTTCTGCGCATCGCCCGGCATCACCACGGCAATGTGCGTGCAAGCGTGATCACCGCCGACTTCGCACACGGCGCCGACTATGCCGTGCTGGCACAAACCGCACAGACCTTCACCGGCCTGCTCGCCCAGGGCGCCGTGGTCAGCAAAGGCCAGGGTGACAACGCCAAACAAACGGCAGTGGCCGACTTCCGCGAAGCCATGACCTGGCTGCTGCGCCTGGCCGAGGCCAGCGTCGGCCGCCAGCGTTACAAGGGTCTGGGCGAAATGAACCCCATCCAACTCTGGGAAACCACGATGGATCCCGCGGTGCGGCGCATGTTGCGTGTGCAGATCGACGACGCCATCGAGGCCGACCGCGTCTTCACCATGCTCATGGGCGACGAGGTGGAACCCCGCCGCGACTTCATCGAAACCAACGCCCTGCGCGCGGCGAATCTTGACGTTTAGTGTGCCGTGACGAAATCGATGTCAGTCCCTTGAGGGCATCAGCCCACATACGGTGCCGCGCAAGCGGTCACATTGGAGCTTGGCCGCACAGGGTCAAGACTTGGCGTCCTAGACCTGTGCGGCCGGCCAGGGCCCCGCAAGTGCCGAACCCTGCTGGCGGGGTCGTATAGGGGCGCATGCGGCGCCACGGCCGCCAAGGGCCCGAGCTTGCCCAACGCCCGCGCGTCGGTCAGAAGTTGAAGTTGCCGATGTTGCTCGCGTCGAAGGTCGTCAGCGGGCCGAGGATGATCTCGCCGTCAGCGCCGACCGTGCGCTTGCCGAGTTTTCCGGCCATGAAGCTTTCACCCGGCTTGTCGCTGATCGTGCCGCTGGCAAGGTTCGCGGCAGCGTAAGCGGCCAGGTACCCGAGTTGGCCCGGATCCCAGAGCTGAAAGGCCGTCACCGTGCCATTCTTGATGAATTCGCGCATCTGATTCGGCGTGCCTAGCCCGGTCACGACCACCTTGCCTTTGTAGGGTGAGGTCGAGATGTAGCGCGCGGCGGCCGCGATGCCCACCGTCGTCGGCGCGATGATCGCTTTCAGATGCGGATAGGCCTCCAGAAGTCCCTGGGTCTCGACGAAGGACTGCTGGTCATCGTCGTTTCCATAAGCGATCTTGACCAGCTTGATGTGGGCGTACTCCGGCTTGGCCAGTTCCTTTTTCATCCAGCCGATCCAGGTATTCTGGTTGGTCGCGTTCGGGGTGGCTGAGAGAATCGCGAGTTCCCCGCTGCCACCCATGAGCTTGGCCGCCAGCTGGATCTGCCCGCGCCCGATCGACTCCGCGGTTGCTTGGTTGACGAACAGCTGCCTCCCGTCGGGGGCCGTGTCGGAGTCGAAGGTGACGACCTTGATGCCGCGTGCCATCGCTTTTTTCAGATAAGGAACCACGGCGTGCGCGTCGTTGGCCGCGATGACGATGGCGTTGACATGCTGCGCGATCAGGGTGTTGATGTACGACACCTGCGACGACGCGCCGGCGTTCGAAGGCCCGACCACCTTGCCGTGATCGCCGAGTTCTTTCAGCGCAGCCATGCCACCGTTGTCAGCGGTGACCTCATAGGGGTTGTTGACCTGCTTGGGCACGAAGGCGATGGTCAGTCCGCTCTTGAGGGGAGCTGCCATCGCCGTCGTGCCCGTCAACATCATCGCCGCACAGATCGTCAACAGTGCGCCTCGGTACCGTTTGCTCCACATGTTCAGTCTCCTCGAAATTGTTGCCTCGCACGTCGTTGTGGGAGGCCGCGCCCCGTGCGCTCAGGCGTGGCCCTGCTGCAGGAAGCGAATACGCGCCGCCCTAGTGAGCGGCGGCCAGTGCGCGTTGGTCGCGCACCGCGCGCACCCTCGCGATCAGGTTGGGCACCAGCACCGAGCTCAGCAATAGAAGCCCGGTCACGATGGTCAAGGTATCGCTGGAAATGTCGTACAGCGTCAGTGCGTTGCGAAGCACGCCGACCAGCAGCACCGACAGGAGCACGCCGCCCAGCGAGCCACGCCCGCCGAAGATGCTCACGCCACCGAACAGCACCGCGGCAATGACCGACAGCTCCAGGCCCTGCCCGTTGTCTCCGCGCGCGCTGGTGAAGCGCAGTGTGTAGATCACTCCGGCGACGGCGCTGAGCAGGCCGGACAGCACGAACAGCCGCAGCTTGGTGCGCGCGACGTCAAGACCCGAGAAGCGCGCGGCCACAGCGTTCGTGCCGATGGCATAGACGGCACGCCCGAAGGTGGTCGCGTGCAGCAACAGGACAAAGGCCGCGGCCGCCACGAACAGGACGGCGAAGGGCTGCGGCAGGAAGCTTGCGCCGATATCGTTGATGCCGAAGTCGGTATAGGCGCCGGGAAAGTTCGCCACCGCGTGGCTGCCGAGCAGCACGTAGGCCAGACCGCGGTACAAGGCCATGGTGCCAATGGTCACAGCCAGTGAAGGAAGCCCCATGCGTACGACGATCCAGCCGTTGATCCAGCCAGCGCAGGCGCCAGCGATACAGGCCACGCCGATCGCGACCGGCATCGGCAGGCCTGCCTGCCAGAGAACACCCAGCAGTGCGCTCGACAGGCCCAGCACCGAGGCCACCGACAGGTCGATCTCTGCCGCGATGATCACCAGGGTCATCGGGAGTGCGATGAGCCCCAGTTCGGTGATGCCGGCCAGGATATCGCTGATGTTGTCGCTGGTGAGGAAATATGGCGACAACACGCGCCCGAGCACAAGGCTACCGAACAGCGCGCATACCAGGATCCACTCCCAGCGCAGATGCAAGCTCCGCCGTGCGGCGGGCGGCGTCGTGCCGATCTGCTCAGCCATGTCGCTTCTTCTCCCTCAAGCGCCGTGCGAGGGCGCGCGCAAGCGCGGCGTCGCTCGAGATGGCGAGCACGATCAACAGACCCTGGATCGCCTGCTCCCAGAACGGCGAAACGCGCAGAACCACCAGAGAAATGCTGATCACGCCCAGGATCAGTGCGCCGAGCGTGGCGCCAAGGATGGTTCCCACTCCGCCGGTGATCGCCACGCTGCCGACCACCGCTGCGGCCACCACCTGCAGTTCGAGGCCCGTCCCGGTGCTGGCGTCGACGGTGCCGAAGCGCGCCAGCCACAACACGCCTGCAAGGCCGGCAATGGCTCCGGATGTGACGAAGCCGATCGCGACGCGGCGCCCGACCCGGAGGCCCGCCAGTCTGGCTGCCTCGGGATTCGAGCCGACGGCGTAATGCTCCCTGCCACCCGGGAACTGCCCTAGATAGATCGAGAAGGCCACCAACACTGCGCCGGCGATCAACACCAGCACCGGCACGCCGAGCAGGCTGGCAGTCCCCAGACCGGCAAATCTCGTCGGCAGATTGCTGGCATTGACCTGGCCGCCATGAACCCAGGCGTAATCGGCACCGCGGTAGATGTACAAGGTCGACAGCGTGGCGACCAACGAAGGCACGTTGCCGAATACGACCATGGCCGCGTTGATCGCGCCGGCAGCCAGCCCGATCGCGATGCCCGCCCCCATCGCCACCATGATCGGCATGTGCGGATGGGCGACGAACAGCGCGCCGACCGCATAGGCGGACAGGCCCAGGGTCGAGCTGACCGATAGGTCGATGTGACGCATCAACATAACCCCCGTCATTCCCGCGCTGAGCAGGCTGACGATGGCCACGTTGAGCAGGACGTCCTTGAGCGTCTGAGTGCTGAGAAAGGCCGGGCGCACGCTACCTGTGAACAGCACCAGCGCGACCAGCACGGCGACCAGCGCCACTTCGCGCTTTTCCCCGAGGAGCAGGAACAGCCTCATCGGCGGGAAGTCCGAGGCCAGGGGGCGGTTCACGCGGACTCCCGAGAGGCGACACGGCCTAGCGCCGCCGCCATGATGATTTGCTCATCGGCTTGCGCGCGCGGCAACTCCGCGCTCAGGCGCCCTTCGTGCATGACCAGGATGCGATCGGCCATGCCCAGGACTTCGGGCAGCTCGCTCGAAATCATGAGTACCGCCATGCCCGCCACCACGAGATCGCTGATGCTGCGGTAAATCTCGGCCTTGGCGCCTACGTCGACCCCGCGCGTGGGCTCGTCGATGATCAGAACCCTCGGCGCGGTCGCCAGCCATTTGGCGAGCACGACCTTTTGCTGATTCCCACCGGACAGGAAGGCGGCTGGCAGGTCGACGCTAGACGTCTTGAGCCGCAGTCGACGACCCCAGTCCTCCGCCAGTCTTCGCTCGCTCCGACGCGAGATCCAGCCGTGCCAACTCAGCCTGCCCAGCACGGTCAGGGCGGTGTTGTGCGCCACGCTGAGCTCCAGGGCAAGGCCTTGCTCCCGTCGATCCTCCGGCACGAAGCCCAGCCCGGCCGCCATCGCACTGGCCGGGTCGCCGAGACGCAGCTCGCGGCCGGCGATGGACACCTCTCCGGCATCGGCACGGTCGATGCCGAAAATGGCGCGCGCCACTTCACTGCGGCCGGCACCGACCAGCCCGGCGAGAGCGACGATCTCGCCGGCACACACATCGAAACTCACGTCCGAGAACACGCCTCCCCGCGTCAGGCCGCGCACGCGCAGCCGAACTTCCCCCGGCGAAACCTGGGCTTTTGGGTAGAAGGTGTCGAGATCACGACCGACCATGCGCGCCACCAGCGTGTCGGTGTCGACTTCCGGCGTCATCGCTTCGAAGACCGTTTCCCCGTCCCGCATGACGGTGATGCGCTGCGCCAGCGCGAACACCTCTTCAAGCCGGTGGGTGATGAACAGGATCGCGGCACCACGTTCGCGCAGACGCTGCACGATAGCAAACAGGCGCTGCACTTCGGTCAGGGACAAGGCCGCCGTGGGTTCGTCCATGACGAGGACATTGGCGTTGAGCGATAGCGCCTTGGCGATCTCGATTACTTGCTGATCGGCGATCGACAAGCCGCGGACCACCTGTGCGCTGCGCAGATCCACGCCGAGGGAACCCAGCAACTCGTCGACCTCGCGCTCCATCTCGGCAAAGCGGATGCGCCCGAAGCGGTCGGTCGGCTGCCGACCCATGAACACATTTTCGGCGACCGAGAGATCGTGGAACAGCATGGGCTCCTGGTAGATGACAGCGATTCCCGCGCGCTTGGCGTCCGCAGGAGTGGCGAAGGCGCACTGCTGTCCATCGAGCAACAGCTGGCCGGTGTCCGGGCGGTGCACTCCGGCAAGAATACGCACCAGGGTCGATTTGCCGGCTCCGTTCTCGCCCAGTAACGCGTGGACCTCTCCGGGCCACAGGCGAAGCTCTCCGCGCTTGAGCGCGAGCACGCGGCCGAAGGATTTGCGTGCGCCGCGCAGCTCCAGGCGCGGTGCGGCTGCTGCGGGGTCCCCTGCCGGATGGGCATCGCAGCGAGTCGGGGCCGGGGTCGCATGCATGGCTGCGTCAGATTCGGTAGATGCGCTCGGCATTGCCCGCGAACAGTGCATTGCGCTCGCTCTGGCTGGCGCCCGAGACGATCGTGGCATAGGCGCTCCAGAGTTCGGCGTAGCTACCGAACAGCGGGTCGATGGGGGAGTTCGAGGCAAACATGGCGCGCTCGACGCCGAAGGCGTCCACGGTCTGCAGCACGTAGGGTCGCAGCACTTCGAGCGCGCAGCTGTGTGAGAACATGGCGAAGCCGCTGATCTTGACGGCCACGTTGGGGCACTGAGCGAGCGCCTCGAGGCCTTCGCGCCAGGCGCGGTAACCGGCCGCGCTGTCGCGATCTACGAACATGCCGGCATGGTTCAGCACGAACTGAATATCCGGGTGGCGCCGCGCCAGCGCTACGGCGTCGGCGGCCTGGGACGGATAGATCTGCAGATCGAAGGAAAAGTCGAAGCGCCGCAGCAATGCAAAGTTCGCCTGCCAGCGGGCGTCGCGCATCCAATGCACGCCCACGTAGTCGTACAAGGGGTCGGCATGGACGTTCAGGATCTGCCGCATACCACGCACGGCGGCGAATTGCGCATGCTGTTGCAGCACGGCTTGGGCATCCGGCGCAGCTAGGTCGACCGCGGCGACCACCGCCTGGGGAACGCCTCGATGGGCCGGCTCCGCGGCCAGTTTCTGCAACCAGCGTGTTTCGTCGACCGGGCGGCTGGCCTCGTACTTGGCCTCCACGTGGACGACCTTGTCCAGCTCGAGGCCCTGGGCCGCCTGCAGCAGATCCGTCGGCAGCACGTCGCGCCGCAGCGTGCGTGCCGCGGCGCCGAGAAAGGACGGCTCATCGCTGAGCAGCCACTCGTAGCGTCCGCTGTCCAGACTCCAGAAGTGCACATGGGGATCGACGATGCGCATGATCGACGGCGAATTCATTCGAGGTGAAACACCTGTTCCAAGGCGACCTGGAAGGGCTCGCCGCTGGCCTCGGTCTGCATGATGTCACGCATCGACTCCCACCACCGGCGCAAGACGGCGTGGGCCCCGAGCGCAGCCATGCCGTGGTGCTGCGGACGGCGCAGCACGGCGAACAGGTGGTGGCTCGATGGATCGAAAAAGATGCGGTAATCGCGAATCCCCGCGTCGCGCAGCAACTCGACCAGTTCAGGCCAGATTCGCGCGTGACGTCGCTCGTATTCGTCGCGCATGCCTGGATGCAGCACCATCCGGAAAGCCACCGTTTCCATCGCTCGTCTCCGCTCTTGTCCATCACTTGCGCCAGACTCTGGTCCTGACGGAGGTGGAATGTGGCTGAACTATAGGAGGCTGATCGATAGCTGATCAATTCGATGATAGGATCGATCAATACCTTTTTGCTATCGATAAGCACATGACACCTCAGCAACGCAAGATGACCCTGGTCAACCGGTTGCGCCTCAAGCAACTGGCGCTGCTGGTCGCACTGGACGACATGCGCAACCTGCACCAAGCCGCAGAGCAGATGAACATCGCGCAGCCCAGCGCGAGTCGCATGCTTGCTGAAATCGAGGTCACCTTCGGCTTTCAACTCTTCGAGCGCAAGGCGCGCGGCATGCTGCCGACCTCACTGGGAGGCGTGGTGCTGGGATACGCACGCCGTGCACTGGCCGATCTCGAGCGCATCGCCGCCGATCTGGAGGCTGCGAGCCAAGGCGGCTACGGCCAACTGACCATCGGGGCCATCATGGGCGCGGTACCCGATCTGCTGGCGATGGCCGTCGCCGAAGTCAAGGCAAGCCGGCCGCTGCTCAACATACGCATACTCGGAGAAACCAGCGATCAGGTGCTCGGGCTACTGGAACGCCGCGAAGTCGACTTCGCCCTGGCGCGCCTGACGTCCCCGCTGCAGCACAACGTCTTCGATTTCGAGCCTCTCGCCCGTGAGACCCTCTTGCTGGTGGTGCGCAGTTCCCATCCGCTGGTTGGCGCCCCTGCGGTATCGTTCGGCGCCCTGCTCGACGCCCCTTGGGTGGCACAGCCGATCACGAGCCCGGCGCGCGTAATCTTCGAAGATGAGCTCGCGCGGCGCAAGTTGTCGACGCCGCGCAACCTGACCGAGTGCACGTCGATCTTCGCCACGCTGCAACTGCTGCAGCACAGCGACTGCGTGGCGATGTTGCCCGAGTCGGTGGTGCGGGACCACCTGCGCACCGGGTTGCTCAAGGCCTTGCCGGTGGTCGTCGGCGAGAGCCTGCAGGACTTCGGCCTGCTGCTTCGCAAGGACGAAGCCCTGAACGATTCGGCCAGCTTTTTCGTGACCCGTTTGCGCAGCCTCGCTGCCGCCAGGCGCGGGCCGCGCTGAACAATTCTTTTCTGCTATCGCTTAATAATGAAGCCGAATTGATTGGCTATCGCTGACTTCGTATAGTCGCACTCAAATTCCTGCAATCTTCGAGGTGCGTCCGATGAAATTACTGCGCTACGGCGCCCCCGGCGCTGAAAAGCCGGGCCTACTCGACGTCGATGGCCGCATCCGCGACCTGTCGGCTCATGTCGTCGACCTTGCCGATGATGTCTTGTTGCCGGCGGGCCTCGACGCATTGCGCGCGATCGACCCGGGCAGCCTGCCGCTGGTGCCCCTGGGCACGCGCATCGGCCCATGCGTGGGCCACGTCGGCAAACTCGTTTGCATCGGGCTGAACTATTCGGATCACGCCAGGGAGTCGAACATGCCGATTCCGGCCGAACCGGTCGTGTTCTTCAAGGCCACCAGCGCCATCGTCGGCCCCGATGACCCCGTCGAGATTCCCCGGGGGGCGAGCAAGGTCGACTGGGAAGTCGAGCTCGGCGTGGTTATTGGCGCGCCGGCGCGGTACGTGAGCGTGGAGCGAGCGCTCGACCACGTGGCGGGATATTGCGTGGTCAATGACGTCTCGGAACGAGCCTTCCAGTTGGAGCGCGGCGGGCAATGGGACAAGGGCAAGGGCTGCGACACCTTCGGGCCCATCGGTCCCTGGATGGTCACCTCCGACGAAATCCCCGATCCGCAGGCTCTGGATCTTTGGCTGGAGGTCGACGGCAGGCGTTACCAGAGCGGCAACACCATCACCATGATCTTCGACGTGGCGACCATCGTGTCTTACGTGAGCCAGTTCATGAGCCTGCAACCTGGCGACATTATCTCGACGGGCACACCGCCTGGAGTGGGCATGGGGCAGCGCCCCGATCCGGTCTACCTGCGCGCCGGGCAGACCATGCGCCTGGGCGTGCAGGGCCTGGGCGTGCAGTGTCAGCGCGTGCTGGCGTTCGATGCCTCGGAGCAGACACGATGAACGCGCTCGATCTGAAGAGCCGCACGGTGGTGGTCACCGGCGGCGCGCGCGGGCTGGGTTATGCGGTCGCTCAACGCGCGCTGGAGTCCGGCGCCGCGGTGTCGCTGTGGGACGTCGACGCCGCGCGCCTGGACAGCAGCCGGCAAGCCCTGAGCCAGCTCGGCAAGGTCTCCTCGGTCGTCGTCGAACTTACCGACGAGGCCTCGGTGCAGGACGCCACGGCGGCCACGGTGACGGCGCACGGAGCCATCGACGCCCTGGTCAACAGCGCCGGCATCACAGGCGGCAACGCACCCACCTGGGAATTGACGGTCGACGCCTGGCGCCGGGTCATCGACATCAATCTGACGGGAAGCTTCCTGACATGCCGCGCCGTGGTTCCCCACATGCTGGCGCAAGGCCGAGGCCGCATCGTCAACATTGCCTCGGTTGCAGGCAAGGAGGGCAATCCGAATGCCTCGCATTACAGCGCTTCCAAGGCCGGCCTAATCGGGCTGACCAAGTCCTTGGGCAAGGAACTGGCCGAGAAGAACATCTGCGTCAACGCGGTGACGCCGGCAGCGGCCAAGACCGAGATCTTCGCGTCGATGAGCCCCCAGCACATCGATTACATGCTGTCGAAGATTCCCATGAAGCGCTTCCTGATGCCCGAGGAGGCCGCAGCGCTCATCACCTGGCTGTGCACGGACGATTGTTCCTTCAGCACCGGCGCGGTGTTTGATCTCTCCGGCGGGCGCGCCACCTACTGACGGCAAAGCTTGTTCCCACCATGACGACCCCCACGATCAAACAGGTGCGCGCCTATACGGTGCGCGGCGGCGGAGCGGACTACCACGACCAAGCCGACGGGCACTGGATCGACGACCACATCGCAACCCCCATGGCGCGCTATCCCGAATACCGCAGCAGTCGCCGCGCCTTCGGTATCAATGTGCTCGGAACCCTGGTCGTCGAGATCGAGGCCAGTGACGGCAGCGTGGGCTTCGGCGTGACAACGGCCGGAGAGATCGGTGCCTTCATCGTTGAGCGTCATCTGGCCCGCTTCCTCGAGGGCCGCAAAGTCACCGACATCGAGACGATGTGGGACCAGATGTACCACGCGACGCTGTACTACGGGCGCAAGGGAGTCGTCCTGAACACGATCTCCGGCGTTGACCTCGCGCTCTGGGACCTTCTCGGCAAGGTTCGGCAGGAGCCTGTGTTTCACCTGCTTGGCGGCGCCGTGCGCGACGAACTGGTGTTTTACGCCACCGGCACGCGTCCCGATCTGGCGCAGAAGATGGGATTCATCGGCGGCAAGATGCCGCTGCGGCACGCTCCGGCCGAGGGGGAAGAGGGCCTGCGTGCGAACCTAGCGCAGCTTGCCCGCATGCGCGAGGCGGTCGGGCCGGATTTCTGGCTGATGTACGACTGCTGGATGAGCCTCGACGTCCACTACGCGACGCGACTCGCCCATGCGGCCCACGAATACGGACTGAAATGGATCGAGGAGTGCCTTTCCCCTGACGACTACTGGGGATACGCAAGACTGCGGCGCGAGGTGCCGGCCGGCATGCTGGTCAGCACCGGCGAACATGAGGCGACGCGATGGGGTTTTCGCATGCTGCTCGAAATGGGATGCTGCGACCTGATCCAGCCCGATGTGGGCTGGTGCGGCGGCATCACCGAGTTGATCAAGATTTCGGCGCTGGCCGATGCCCACAATGTGATGGTCGTTCCGCACGGCTCATCGGTCTACAGCTACCACTTCGTCGTCACCCGGCACAACTCGCCCTTTGCGGAGTTCCTGATGATGGCGCCCAAGGCGGACGAGGTGATTCCCATGTTCACGCCCTTGCTGTTGGATGAGCCGGTTCCGCGCAACGGACGCATGAAGGTGCCGGAGACGCCCGGATTCGGCGTGCGCCTGAATCCGGACTGTGCGCTCGTGCGGCCGTACGATCATTGAATCCGCCGCCTGCCCCCATCATCCGGAGAACATGCATGCTCCTCGAGGACAAAGTCGTCATGGTCACCGGTGCGTCGCGCGGTATCGGGCGGGCGATCGCCCAGGTCTGCGCACGCGAAGGCGCTCATCTGGTGCTGAACTATTTCGATGCCAATGACCGCAGCTACGGCAAGCAGGCTGCCATCGACTCCGTGGTAGCCGGCATCAAGGCGAGCGGGCGCAGGGCGATCGCCATCGAAGGCGATGTCGCGCAGGCCTCGACGGCTCAGGCGCTTGTCGACGCCGCGCAGGCCGAGTTTGGCCGACTCGACGTACTGGTCAGCAACGCCGGGATCTGTCCGTTTCACGCCTTTCTCGACCTTCCGCTGGACCTTTGGCAACAGACGGTCGCCGTGAACCTCAGCGGAGCCTTTCTCGTGACCCAGGCGGCGGCACGGGCGATGGCGAGCCAGGGACGAGGCGGGGCGATCATCGCGACCAGTTCGATCAGCGCTCTGGTCGGCGGCGCGATGCAGACGCACTACACCCCGACCAAGGCCGGGGTGCACTCCCTGATGCAGTCCTGCGCCATTGCGCTGGGCCCGCACGGCATACGCTGCAATTCGGTGATGCCGGGAACGATCTCGACTGACCTGAACGCCTCCGACCTCACCCCGGACAAGCGTGCGTACTTCGAGCGCCGCATACCGCTCGGTCGTATCGGCGAGCCCGAGGATGTGGCCGAATGCGTCGCGTTCCTCGCATCGGACCGCGCACGCTACGTGACTGGAGCCGCACTGTTGGTTGACGGAGGCATGTTCGTCAATCTGCAGTAGCCTTTCCTACCCGATCGAGTCAAGTGGCGCCGGCCGTCCTCGCCGCGATCGTGAGGGAGGACCACGGCAATGCTCCGCCGCTGCGTTGGCGACGACCAACTCGCACCGCAAACGGACCAGTCGTCGCGCACGTGTACCCGCGCGCTGGCGTGGCCTGGTGTTCTCGATCAAGCAGACCGGGGTGCCGCTGCGAGGCATGTTGGCCGGCGCCTTGCTGCACGCAACGGATCGGATTGTTCGCGCCGATTCAATGTTGACCACCTGGGGGTGCGCACGAAAATAGTGCTTGCGCCTGACCTTCCTCCCAGCCACAACAATCGTCCGAGCACCGCTTTGCGACATGGCGGCGAAGCGGTGCCCCGGGCTCTGGCCGATCACCGTGCGTGATCGGTGAGCCACTGCACGAAACTCTCGACCTCGGGTCGCTTCGCGTGGCGCGCAGGGTAGACGAGGTAGTGCCCCTGGATGATCAGCGCGCGTTCGGGACCGAACAGCGGCACGAGGCGCCCCTCGGCGATCGGCGTTCCGGCAATCGTCGTGCTTTCCAGCGCGACACCCAGCCCCTGCACGGCGGCGTCGAGCGTGAGTTGGGCGCGGTCGAAGCGCAGCGGGAAATGCTCCGGCGCCTCGAGCAGGCCCTGGGTCGACAGCCAGTGTTTCCACTGCACGATGCTGACGGTGCTCTGGATCAGTGGCACGCGCAGCAAGTCGGCAGGGGCGTGGATGGGGTGCCGCTGCAGCAGCGCCGGGCTGGCCAACGGCATGATGTGCTCATCGAACAGCGCCCGCACCACGAGATCGGGCCAGTTCGGCACACCGTAGCGGATGTCCAGATCGGCCTGGCCGAGCGCGAAATCGCTGTGCGTCGGCGACGCCGACAGGAACAGCGAGACCTGCGGGTAGGCGCTGGCGAAGGCGGCCAGACGCGGCATCAGCCAGAGGCTGGCGAAGCTGGGGCTGGCATGCACGTACAGGCTGTTGCGCACGCCCTGGCGCACGTCGTCGGTGGCTGCGGAGAGGGCTCCAAGCGCGCCTCCAACCCGGCGCAAGTACGCCGCTCCGGCATCGCTGAGCGAGACCTGCTGGCCGCTGCGGTCGAACAGCTTGACCCCCAGGAAGGACTCCAGGCGCGCGATCTGGTGGCTCACCGCCGAAGGCGTCAGGCTGAGTTCTGCGGCCGCGAGCGCAAAGCTGCGGCGCCGGGCGGTGGCCTCGAACGCGAGCAGCGTGGTCAGCGGCGGAATGTTCGCCATGATGTATTGCGATGCAGCATGATGAAATTTCACCAGGCGCTGAAATCATATCGCTTGCCATCATGCTGGAGGCCCCGAAGAATCCCTCACCGAGTCAAACGCACAATGGAGACAGGACGATGCTTCTCGAAGGTCAGGTGGCGGTGGTCACGGGCGGGGCTGGGATCAATGGGCTGGGTTATGCCACCGCCCGCATGATGGCCGCGCACGGTGCGCGTGTGGTGATTCTGGACCTGCAGCGTTCCGATCCCGCAGCCGCCGCGGCCCGGCTCGGAGCGCAGCATGTCGGGCTCGTCGCCGATGTGACCGACAAGGCTTCCTGCGAAGCCGCGGTGCGCGACGTGCTGGAGCGCTGCGGACGTCTGGACATCCTCGTCAACAACGCGGGCATCACCCAGCCGCGCAAGACCGCCGACATCAGCGGCGCCGACTACGACGCCGTGCTCGACGTCAGCCTGCGCGGCACCCTGTATATGTCGCAGGCCGTGCTGCCGGCGATGCGCAAGGCGAAACGCGGCGCCATCATCTGCGTCTCCTCGGTGTCCGCGCAGCGCGGCGGGGGCATTCTCGGCGGTCCGCATTACTCCGCCGCCAAGGCCGGCGTGCTCGGCCTGGCGCGCGCCATGGCGCGCGAGTTCGGCGTGGACGGCATCCGCGTGAACTGCGTCACGCCGGGGCTGATCGCCACCGACATCAACAAGGGCCTCATTCCCGAGGACCGCAAGCAAGGCATCCTCGAGCAGATTCCGCTGAACCGCATCGGCGAGCCCGATGACGTCGCAGGTTGCATCGTGTTCCTCGCCAGCCCTCTGGCCAAGTACTGCACCGGCGTGACCCTGGATGTCAACGGGGGCATGCTGATTCACTGAACCGCGCATTCGCGCCGATTGAACGCGCCGCAGAGCGCGTCGCACCCATCCCAACCAGGAGACAAGCCATGCAACAGCAAGACAAGAAGCACACGGGCATCAGCCGCCGTTCCGTTCTCACCGGCGCGGCAGCGCTTCCGCTGCTGGGCATCCTGCCCCGCCGTGCGCGCGCCGCCGAGTTCACCTACAAGCTGGCCACCGGCCAGGACCCCACCCATCCGGTCAACATCCGCGCCCAGCAGGCCATCGACCGGATCCGCGAGGCGACCCATGGGCGCCTGGAGATCCGACTGTTCCCGGCCAACCAGCTCGGCTCCGACGTCGACCTGCTGGCCCAGGTGCGCAACGGCGGCGTGGAGTTCTTCAACGAGGCGGCCTCGGTGCTGTCCACCCTGGTGCCGGCGGCGGGCATTGTCAACGTCGGCTTCGCCTTCAAGAATTACGACGAGGTGTGGAAGGCGATGGACGGCAAGCTCGGCGCCTACGTCAACGCCCAGGTCGAGAAGTCGGGCCTGCTGGTCATGTCGAACGCCTGGGACAACGGCTTTCGCCAGATCACCACGTCGACGCGCCCGATCCACACGCCGGCCGATCTGCACGGCCTGAAGCTGCGCGTGCCGCCGTCGCCGATGCTCACCACGCTGTTCCAGGCGCTGGGCGCCGGAGCCACGCCGATTGCCTTCAACGAGCTGTATTCGGCGCTGCAGACCAAGCTGGTCGAGGGGCAGGAGAATCCGCTGGCGATCATCGCCACGGCGCGCCTGTACGAAGTGCAGAAGTATTGCAGCATGACCAACCACGTCTGGGACGCCTACTACATCCTGGGCAACCCGGCGGCGTTCAATCGATTGCCGAAGGACGTGCAGGAGATCGTGCGCCGCGAATTCGCGCGTTCTGCGCTCGACGAGCGCGCCGACATCGCGGCGCTGAGCAAGTCGCTGCGTGCGCAGTTGCAGTCGAAGGGCCTGCAGTTCGTCGACAACGTCGACACGCAAGCCTTCAAGGCGGCTCTGGCCAAGACCAGCTTCTACACGACCTGGAAGGGCAAGTTCGGCAACGAAGCCTGGGGTTTGTTGCAGCAAAGCGTAGGCACCCTGGCGTGAACGGGGCGCTGTCCATGGACGCGCACGCCGCCGCCGGGCCCCGAGCGCCGAGGGAGGGCGCCGCGCCCCTGCTGGCCCGGGCCGATGCCTGGCTGGGGCGTCTGATCGAGGTGCCCGCGGCGATCGCGGTGGTCGCCGAGGTGGTCATTCTGCTCACCTCGGTGACGTCGCGCTTCGCTTTCGACCATCCGCTGGACTGGAGCGACGAGCTGGCGTCGATCGTCTTTCTCTGGCTGGCCAGCCTGGGTTCGGCGGTCGCGCTGCGCCGCGGCACCCACATGCGCATGACCGCCCTGGTCGCCCGCCTCGGCAAGCGAGGACGCGCGGCCTGCGACGCCCTGGCGATCGCGGTGCCGTGCCTGTTCCTGCTGATCATGCTGTGGCCGATGTCGCAGTATGCGCAGCAGCAGTGGGTGGTGCTCACCCCGGCCCTGAGCTGGCATGACAGCTGGCGCGCGGCCGCGGTCCCGGCGGGTGCCGCGCTGATGATCGCCGTCAGCCTGCTGCGCCTGGGCGAGCTGGGTTGGCGCCCCCTGCTGGGCGTGGTCGTCGCGCTGGGCGCGCTCGCGGCCCTGCTCTGGGTCGGCGTGCCCATACTCGTGGCCATCGGCAACTGGAACCTGCTCGTCTTCTTCGCCTTCCTGCTCGGGGTTGCCGTGCTGCTGGGCGCGCCCATCGCCTTCGCCTTCGGGCTGGCCACCGTTGCCTACCTGCTGTGCACGGGATCCACCCCGCTGCAGGTCATCAGCGGGCGCATGGACGAGGGCATGAGCTCCCTCATCCTGCTCGCGGTGCCGCTGTTCATTCTGCTCGGCCATCTGGTCGAGATGACGGGAATGGCCAAGGCCATGGTGGACTTCCTGGCCTCGCTGCTCGGCCACGTGCGGGGCGGGCTGAGCTACGTGCTGCTCGGGGCCATGCTGCTGGTGTCGGGCATCTCGGGCGCGAAGACCGCCGACATGGCGGCCGTGGCGCCGGTGCTTCTGCCCGGCATGAAAAAACGCGGCAACGACGAGGGCGAGATGATCGCGCTGCTCGCCGCCACCGGCGCGATGTCTGAGACGATTCCGCCGTCGCTCGTGCTCATCACCATCGGTTCGGTCGCGGGCATCTCCATCAGCGCGCTGTTCACGGCCGGCATCCTGCCAGGCGTCGTGCTGGCGCTGGCCCTGGCGATCGTGGCGCGTCAGCGCAGCCGCGAGGTCGTTGCCGGCATGCGCCGAGCCTCCGGGCGCGAGATCCTGCGCAGCTTCGGCATCGCGTTTCCCGCGCTGCTGCTGCCCATGCTGGTGCGCGCCGCGGTGGTCGGCGGCGTGGCCACGGCCACCGAGGTGTCGACCATCGGCATCGCCTACACCCTGGTCATCGGCTCGCTGCTGTACCGCCGCATGAACTGGCGCCGGCTGTACCCGGCACTGGTGGCGACCGCGGCGCTGTCGGGGGCCATCCTGTTCATCATCGGCACCGCCACGGCGATGGCCTGGGCGCTCACGCAATCGGGCTTCTCCGCCAGCCTGGCGCAGATGATGGCCAGCGTGCCCGGCGGTCGTTGGGGATTCCTGGGCATCTCCATCGTCACCTTCATCGTGCTGGGCAGCGTGCTCGAGGGCATTCCGGCGATGGTGCTGTTCGCTCCGCTGCTGTTTCCCGTTGCGCGCGAGCTCGGCATCCACGAGGTGCACTACGCCATGGTGGTCATCCTGTCCATGGGCATCGGGCTGTTCGCGCCGCCCTTCGGCCTGGGCTACTACGCCGCCTGCACCATCGGCGGTGTGAGCCCGGACGTGGCCATGACCCGCATCTGGCCCTACCTCGGGGCGCTCCTGCTCGGCCTGCTCGTGGTCGCGGCGGTGCCCTGGATCTCCATCGGCTTCCTGCATTGAACCGGAGTACACCCGTGAGTCTCGCCGCCATCGATCGACACGCTGCGCTCGCCGAGCGCGCCTACCACATCCGCCGCCTCGCCTTGCGCATGGGCGAGGTCCAGGGACAGGGCTACATCGGCCAGGCGCTGGACATCGCCGATGTGCTGGCGGTGGCCTACTTCGGCGCGATGCGATTCCGCGCCGACGACCCGAAGTGGGAGGAGCGCGACCGCTTCCTGCTGTCCAACGGCCACTACGCCATCGCGCTGTACGCGGCGCTGATCGAGGCCGGCATCGTGCCCGCCGAGGAACTCGAGACCTACGGCAGCGACGACAGCCGCCTGCCGATGTCGGGCATGGCCAGCTACACCCCGGGCATGGAGATGTCCGGCGGCTCGCTCGGGCAGGGGCTGGCGATTGCCGTGGGCCATGCGCTGGGCCTCAAGCGCAAGGGTTCGCCGTCCTTCGTCTACACGCTGTTCTCCGACGGCGAGCTCGACGAGGGTTCGACGTGGGAGGCGCTGATGTCGGCCGCCCACTGGAAGCTGGACAACATGATCGCCATCGTCGACGTGAACAACCAGCAGGCCGACGGCCCGTCGAGCAAGGTCATGGCCTTCGAGCCGCTGGTCGACAAGATGCAGGCTTTCGGCTGGTTCACCCAGCGCATCGACGGCAACGACCTCGACGCCGTGATCGAGGCCTTCGACGAGGCGCGCCGGCATGCCCGGGCGAGGCCGCGCATGATCATCTGCGACACACACATGGGCCACGGCGTGCCCTTCCTCGAGCAGCGTGACAAGAACCACTTCATCCGCGTCGATCCGCATGAATGGACGCTCGCGCTCGAGGCCCTCGACGCCGGCTACGCCAGGAGCCAGGAATGAACACCACCACGAAGGAGGCGCCGCAGCGCCTGAAGACCTCGGCGATGATCGCCTCCATTGCCGGCGAGGGCCAGCGCACGCGCGCCGCGCCGTTCGGCCACGCGCTGGTGAGTCTGGCCGAGCAGCGCCCGGAACTCGTCGGGCTCACCGCCGACCTGGCCAAGTACACCGACCTGCACGTGTTCGCGCAGGCCTTCCCCGAGCGCTTCTACCAGATGGGCATGGCCGAGCAGCTGCTGATGGGAGCCGCGGCCGGCATGGCCAAGGAAGGCGCGCTGCCCTTCGTCACCACCTACGCCGTGTTCGCCACGCGGCGCGCCTACGACTTCATGCACCAGGCCATTGCCGAGGACGGCCTGGACGTGAAGATCGCCTGCGCGCTGCCCGGGCTGACCACCGGCTACGGCCCCAGCCACCAGGCGGCGGAGGATCTGGCGCTGATGCGCGCCATGCCCGGCATGACCGTGATCGATCCCTGCGACGCGCTGGAGATCGAGCAGGCCGTCCCCGCCATCGCCGCCCACAAGGGCCCGGTCTACATGCGCCTGCTGCGCGGGCAGGTGCCGCTGGTGCTCGACGAGTACGGCTACCAATTCCGGCTCGGCAAGGCCGCGCTGCTGCGCGACGGCCGCGATGTGCTGATCGTCTCCTCGGGCATTCTCACCATGCGCGCGCTGGAAGTGGCGGATGCGCTGCGCGCGGACCGCGTGGACGTGGGCGTGCTGCATGTGCCGACCATCAAGCCCCTGGACGTCGAGACCATCGCGCGCGAGGCTCGGCGCGAAGGCCGGCTGCTCGTCGTCGCCGAGAACCACAGCGTGATCGGCGGCTTGGGCGAGGCCGTGGCCTCGGCCCTGCTGGAGCAGGGGATCGCCCCGCGGTTTCGACGCATCGCGCTGCCCGATGCCTTCCTCGACGCCGGAGCCCTGCCCACCCTGCACGATCGTTACGGCATTTCCGTGGCGGCGATGCGCGCGAGCATCAAGCGCTGGCTCGATTGAGCCGGCCCGCAGGCCCCCGCGCTCGCCGTTTCCTCCATCTCCTTGCTGGCCGCAGCGTGCCGCCCGGTCCGGCGGCCCGCAGGCCCTGTACTGCCATGTCCATGCCCGCTCCGTCGACCCTCGCCAACGCGATCCGCATGCTTGCGATCGATGCCATCGTGCGCGCCACCGAAGGCCATCAGGGTGTTCCCCTGGGCATGGCGGAAATCGCCACCGCGCTGTACACACGGCACCTGCGCTTCGATCCCGCCGACCCGACCTGGCCCGATCGCGACCGCGTCGTGCTGTCCAACGGGCACGGCTCGATGCTGCTGTACGCGCTGCTCTACCTGACCGGCTACGCGGCGATCGACCTGGCGCAGATCCGCAGCTTTCGCGAACTCGGCTCGCGTTGCGAGGGGCACCCCGAGATCGCGCCGGAGCACGGCATCGAGGTGACCACCGGACCGCTCGGCCAGGGCATTGCCAACGCCCTGGGCATGGCGGTGGCCGAGGCGTTCCTGAACGCGCGCTTCGGCGAGGGCCTGGTGCGGCACACGACCTATGCCTTCGTGGGCGACGGGTGCCTGCAGGAGGGCGTCGGGCAGGAGATGATCTCCCTGGCCGGGCACCTGCGCCTGTCCCGGCTGATCCTGCTGTGGGACGACAACCGCATCACCGACGATGGCAGTACCGAGCTGTCGATCAGCGAGGATGTCGCCGAGCGATTCCGTGTCGCCGGCTGGCATGTGATCGAGGTGGACGGACACGATATCGACGCGGTCGACGCGGCCTTGCACGAGGCGCGCCTGGATCCGAGACCATCGTTGCTTGCCTGCCGCACGGTCATCGCCAAGGGCATCGCGCGCCTGCAGGGCCAGCGCGGCGGCCACAGCGCGCGCCTGTATCCGGAGGATGCCGCGGCCGCGCGGGAACTGCTCGGATGGCCCCATGCGCCGTTCGAGACGCCCGACGCGGTGTTGGAGGCCTGGCGTGCCGCGGGGCGCCGTGGCGCGCCCGAGCGCGCCGCCTGGCAGGCGCGGCGCGATGCGCTGGCGCCGGACGTGCGCGCGGACTTCGAGCGTGAGCTCGCCGGCGAGCCCGCGCCCGGATGGCGCGAGACCCTGCTCGCCTACAAGCGCGCCGCGCTCGCGCGCAGTGACGTTCCGGCGGGCATCATGATCTCGGCCGAGATCAACGAGGCGCTTGCCGCCGCGCTGCCCCAGCGCATGGTGGGCTGCGCCGACCTGGAGGCGCCCACCGGCCACAAGCGCGGCCTGCGCGCCTTCGACGCCCGCGACCGCAGCGGCGCCTATGTGCACTGCGGCGTGCGCGAGCATCTGATGGGCGCGATGGCCAACGGCATGGCCGCACATGGCGGAGTGATGCCTCTTGCGGTGACCTACCTCGCCTTTGCCGACTATGAGCGCCCGGCCATGCGCATGGCCGCGCTGATGCGCCTGCCGGTGAAGTTCGTGTTCAGCCACGATTCGATCGGCGTCGGCAAGAACGGGCCGACCCACCAGCCGGTAGAGATCCTCGCGTCCCTGCGGGCGATGCCCGACATGCTGGTGATGCGCCCGGCCGATGCGGTGGAGGCGGCCGAATGCTGGGAGATCGCGCTCGCGCATCGCGACGGGCCGGTTTCGCTGGTGTTCGCGCGCCAGGGGCTGCCGCGCGTGCGTGACGATGCGGGCGCAGAGAACCGGTCGAGCCGCGGCGCCTACGTGCTGGCCGAGGCGCAGGGCGCACGCCGGGAGGTCACCTTGCTGGCGACCGGGTCGGAAGTGGTGGTGGCGCTGCGGGCGCAAGAGCTGCTGCAAGCCGCCGGCGTGCCCACGGCCGTGGTCTCGATGCCGTGCTGGGAGCGCTTCGAGGTCCAGGATCCGCAGTACCGCGCCGCCGTGCTCGGCTCACCGGACGGGGTGCGCGTGGGCGTGGAGGCGGCCGTTCGCTTCGGCTGGGAGCGCTACCTCGGACCCCGTGGAGGTTTCGTCGGCATGCCAGGCTTCGGCGCCTCGGGGTCGGCGGACGCGCTGTACGCGCATTTCGGCATCACGCCGCAGGCGGTGGCCGACGAGGCCCGGCGCCTGCTGGCCGCGCAGGGCGGGTGCTCGTCGCCCCCAGCGCTCGCCGCCTCCGGAGGGGGCTCGGCCGGCTCCGGGCGGCCCGGCGCCGACTGAAAGGCCGCGATGGAACGCATCGTCTTTCTCGACCGCGAGACCCTGGCGCCGCAGATCGCCCTGCGTCGTCCGGGTTTCGCCCATCAACTGCGCGAGTATTCCCGCACCGCGCCGGAGCAGGTGGTGGAGCGCCTGCAGGGGGCGACGATCGCGATCACCAACAAGGTGGCGCTGCGCGAAGCGCAGTTGCGTGAACTGCCCGATCTGCGCTTGATCGCGGTGGCCGCGACCGGCACCGATTGCATCGACAAGGCCTGGTGTTCCGCCCAGGGCATCGCCGTGTGCAATATCCGCGGCTACGCCGTCAGCACCGTCCCGGAACACACGTTTGCGCTGATCCTGGCCCTGCGTCGCAGCCTGGTGCCCTATCGCCGCGACGTGCTCGCCGGGCGCTGGCAGCAGGCGGGGCAATTCTGCTTCTTCGACCATCCCATTGCCGACCTCGCCGGGGCGCGGCTGGGCATCGTCGGTCGCGGTGTGTTGGGCCAGCAGGTCGCGGCACTGGGGCGCGCGTTCGGCATGGACGTCGTGTTCGCCGCGCGCAAGGAGGCCACGGCGGACGTTCCCGGCTGCGTGGCCTGGGACAGGTTTCTCGCCACGAGCGACGTCATCACCCTGCATGCGCCGTTGACGCCGCAGACCCGCGGATTGATCTCCCTGGCGGAATTCCGGGCGATGCGGCGGCGTCCGCTGCTGATCAACACCGCGCGCGGCGGCCTGGTCGACGAGGCCGACCTTGCCGCCGCGCTCGACCAGGGACTGATCGCCGGCGCCGGCTTCGATGTCAGCGTGGCCGAACCGCCGGCGGCGGACAGTGCGCTGCTGCGCATCGCCGCGCGCGACAACGTGATCCTCACGCCCCACGTGGCATGGGCATCGGATCAAGCCCAGCAGGCCCTGGCCGACCAGTTGATCGGCCATCTGGAGAATTTTGTGGCCGGGCGTCCGAGCAACCTGATCGAGGCCACGGCGTGAGCGGTGCCGCGGTGTCTGCCGTGCGCCTCGACGTCGATCCTCGCACCGACTTGCGCGCCATGTTCGATGCGGTCGCCTCGGCCGTGCAGCCTGCCCGCTGACTGGCCGCCCATTCATCCCCGCCCCCACCCCCGCTGCGGCGTACCGTGGTGATCGGCGCGGGCAAGGCCGCCGAAGCCCGCCCCACAACACCCACAGTCCAGAAGAGTCTGGCGCAAGAGTGCTGACGCAATCGGTGAGCGCCCTGTGCGCGACGCTGGAGGTGGGGCGCCACGGGAGCGGCAAGAAGGGCGGCAAAGCGTCACGAATCGCATGCGCAACGGTGTCATGCATGGAGTCGCCAAGCCGCTTTTGCGTTGCCACGCGGCGGTCGGCGCGGAGAACGCTTTCGCACTGGCGCGGCGCCTGGATGCAGCGCGGCCTTTACGTTTTGAATCAGAATTCGAACCCAAAGCCGAGGCGGTAGCGTAGGATTTTTGCATCTTCCCCTGCCCATCCTGCCGCCGCACACCGCCCGCGCCATGACCACCCCCGAGCAAAGCGCCCGCAGCACCATTGACGCTTTGCTCGTCGCCGCCGGCTGGGCCGTGCAGGACGCAGCCGCCGCCCACATCCACGCCGCGCAGGGCGTGGCGATTCGCGAGTTTCCGCTGAAGTCCGGCCACGGCTTCGCCGACTATCTGCTGTATGTGGATGGCCGGGCCGCCGGCGTCATCGAGGCCAAGAAGGAAGGCGTCACGCTCACCGGCGTGGAAACCCAGGCCGCCAAATACACCCAGGGCCTGCCTGCGGGCTTGCCGCGCTGGCACGACCCGCTGGCGTTTTCCTACCAGTCCACCGGCGTGGAAACCCGCTTCACCAACGGGCTCGACCCCGCGCCCCGCTCCCGCCCGGTGTTCGCCTTTCATCGGCCCGAGCAGCTTGCCGCCTGGCTCGCCCTGCTTCCCGCCACCAGTGTGCTGCATACCGGCAGCGCCGCCGCCCTGGCCGCCGCTGAACCCGCCGCCACCTTGCTCGCCAACCTGCGGCACATGCCCGCGCTGGAAACCCACGGCCTGTGGCCCGCCCAGGTCCAGGCCATTCACAACCTCGAACAATCGCTGAAGGAAAACCGCCCCCGCGCCCTCATCCAGATGGCCACCGGCTCGGGCAAGACCTTCACCGCCATTTCCTTCATCTACCGGCTCATCAAGTTCGCAGGCGCCCGGCGCGTGCTGTTCCTGGTCGATCGCGGCAACCTGGCCGACCAGACGCTCAAGGAATTCCAGCAATACGCCTCGCCCTACAACAACTTCAAGTTCACCGAGGAATACATCGTCCAGCGTTTGCAGGGCAACACGCTCGACACCACCGCGCGGGTCTGCATCTGCACCATCCAGCGCATGTACGCCATGCTCAAGGGCAAGGACATGCCGGAAGAGCTGGATGAGGAATCGGTGGACCAGCTCGGCGGCCTGTTCAAACAGCCCGAGCCCATCGAATACAACCCGGCCATTCCCATCGAGACCTTCGACATCATCGTCACCGACGAGGCCCATCGCTCCATCTACAACCTCTGGGCGCAGGTGCTGGAGTACTTCGACGCCACCCTCATCGGCCTCACCGCTACGCCCAGCAAGCAGACCTTCGGCTTCTTCCACCAGAACCTGGTGATGGAATACAACCACGAAATGGCCGTGGCCGACGGCGTCAACGTCAACTACGACGTCTACCGCATCCGTACCGCCATCACCGAACAAGGCTCCAAGGTCGAGTCCGGCTACGCCGTGCAGGTCATGGAGCGTGAAACGCGCAAGAAGCGCTGGGAACAGCTCGACGACGACTTCGCCTACGACCCCAACCAGCTCGACCGCACCGTGGTCGCCCCGGACCAGATCCGCAAGATCATCCAGACCTACCGCGACAAGCTGTTCACCGAAATCTTCCCCGGCCGCGAGTGGGTACCCAAGACCCTCATTTTCGCCAAGGACGACGCCCACGCCGAGAACATCGTCGAAATCGTGCGCGAGGAATTCGGCAAGGGCAACGACTTCGCCCAGAAGATCACCTACCGCAGCTACGGGGCAGGAGGCGCCAAACCCAAGGACCTCATCAACGCATTCCGCACCAGCCCCATGCCGCGCGTCGCCGTCACCGTGGACATGATCGCCACCGGCACCGACATCAAGGCGGTGGAAGTCGTCATGTTCATGCGCGCCGTCAAATC